>CAYMHU010000033.1:13133-40962 GCA_964390335.1 uncultured Granulosicoccaceae bacterium
TTGTGGTTTTTTGCTGAAACCGCAACTTATTCATTGACGATAACCATCACCATTAGCCTACTGGGCGGCAGTATTATCGTAGTCAGAGCGTTCAAGAATCCGGATGGAGAAACATTATCTACCTGGGTTATATTTTTAATGGCGTCTGTTTGTGCTTTATTTTCTGTTGGATCTTTGAACCCGACCTTGCTAGCTTATCCCATGTACTTATGCGTACTCTATAGCGCAATAGTGTTCGCTATTCTGTTAGGGCGATTGATCGAGCGCGAGATTGATCTTCGGCATAGATCGACAGTCGTGGATATTCAGTTGTAGGGCATTAAGCCCGTGTAAGCGGGGCGTGCTTGCACCGGTCATCACCAATCCAAAGCAAGAGCATGGTCGCTAGCGGCCATGCTTTGTAACTCGCTATTTCATTTCAAGCCACGTAAAACAATTTCTGACTTAACTTGCCCCACATTGGGGAACGGCAACAGTGTTTCATGGATAAAGTTTGCAAACGTAGTGAGATCTTCGCACTGAATCAGTAAGACGTAATCGGCATCACCGGACACTGCAAACGCTTCTTTTATCTCCACTGCGTTTTCGACCATGGATGCAAATTCACTGGCCCTGTCTTTATTATGCGAGTTGAGGTTAACGCGCACCACCGCGCGCAGGCTTCGGCCCATGAGTTCAGGATTCAGCCGAGCGTGGTAGCCGACAATCACCCCGCTTTTTTCCAGGTTGGCGCGGCGTCTGGAACACTGCGAGGTTGAGAGACCGACAATGTCTGCCAACACAGCATTGGTTTGCGCACCATCGCTTTCCAGGTTCAGCAATATGCTGAGATCGTATTTATCGAAATTATTTTGCATTTTAAGACCATTTATTACATTTTTCGTGCGTATAGTACCCGCTCAACATTAAATATGCACATAAATACGGCATTGCATACACTAAAATAAGTGCCAATATAAATAAATATATATTGCTTGGAGAATGCTATGGGCCCATTTCCACACCATGCACCACGCGCCGCGATCAGCGGTAATAATCCGGCAGGTACTGACGGTTTTGAATTTGTCGAGTTCGCCAACTCGGATCCACAGTCACTGCGACAGTCGTTCTCCCAGATGGGTTATACCCACGTTGCCAACCACAAAACTAAAGCTGTGGAGCTGTGGCAGCAGGGAGATATTTCCTACCTCATCAATGCTGAGCCCAACTCCCATGCCGCAAAGTTCATCGAAGAGCATGGTCCTTGCGCACCGTCCATGGGGTGGCGCGTAGTCGATGCACAACACGCGTTTGACCACGCGGTGAGTCAGGGAGCGAAGCCCTATGTGGGTGATGGCAAGGTAATGGATGCACCAGCGATCATTGGCATTGGCGGATCATTAATTTACTTTTTCGACCAGTATGTTAATCAAAGCGTTTATAACAACGAGTTTGACTGGATCTCCGAGGCTCATCCTCAGGGTGAAGGTTTCTATTACCTTGATCACCTGACGCACAATGTATTTAAAGGCAATATGGACGTCTGGTTTAAGTTTTACGGTGAGTTGTTTAACTTTAAAGAGATCCGCTTCTTTGACATACAAGGAAAATTCACTGGACTCTTTAGCCGCGCGCTCACGTCTCCGTGCGGTCGTATTCGAATACCCATTAATGAAGACCGTGGCGAAACCGGGCAGATCGTCAACTACTTAAAGAAATACAATGGCGAAGGTATTCAACACATTGCTGTTGGTGCGCATGACATTTATAAATCCGTTGATGCCATTGCCGAACGCGGTGTCAAGTTCATGCCTGGTCCACCTGATACCTACTATGACATGTCCCACGATCGCGTAGTCGGTCATGAAGAACCGGTTGACCATATGAAAAAACACGGCATTCTTATTGACGGCGAAGGCGTGCTTGATGGCGGCGAGACAAAAATTTTGCTGCAAATATTCTCCAAGACAGTGATCGGGCCGATCTTCTTTGAGTTTATTCAGCGCAAAGGCGATGATGGATTTGGCGAAGGTAATTTCAAAGCACTGTTTGAGAGCATTGAAGCGGAAGAAATCGCGAAAGGTGAGTATGGCCCCGGTACTGGTGACACAACAAACGGCAGTGAAAACGCCGCATCCATTGGCGAACATAAATACAAGGCGTGATTGGCCACATCTTGTGCCGTTGTCATTTTGCGCAGTGATATTTTTTTGATGTATTCTTTTTCCATTTCCTTATAAGCTACCTCCATCGTCGTCGCGCGCGGCAATCACTTTATCAATTTGCGGCCCTTCAACAATACCAGGTAACAAGGCATTCACTCTTATACCTACAGGCCCTAGTTCTATCGCAAGACTTTTTACTAACCCGATGATGGCCCATTTAGTTGCTGCATAGGGTGTACGATAAGCATAGTCAAACCGCCCTGCCACCGAAGACATGCAAATAATGGATGCGTTCTGAGATTGTTTTAGTAGCGGCACCGCTAACTTTGCACAATAAAACTGGCCGTTTAAATTGACGTTAACGGTTTGTTGCCACTCTGCACTCGACATTGTATCAATACCACCTGTCGGCCCGGCAATACCCGCGTTATTGATCAGCACATCCAAGCCACCGAGATCACGCTGAGCATCTGCAAACAACTGGCTCACGTCCGCTTCATTGGATACATCGCAAAACGTGTATCCCCAATCTGGATGTGCAACCGAACACTCATCTAACATTTGCTCAGAATTATCGCAGATGTGTATGCGCGCCCCTGCTAAAGCAAATGTTTCCGCAATGATCCTCCCTATTCCACTGGCGCCTGCAGTAACCAGTACCCGTAACTCGGCATCCAAGCTCATTGTATTTGTCATTTTCATTCCCGACAATTAAGCAATAGCAACCCGACTGGGCTACGGACACTACTTGTACTCTTAAACAACACTAGTACTCGAGCAGTGGATCAAACTCGCTAGCTGCCCCTTCGACACCGTACATATAATATTGCTGTGTCGACATATCTATCATGATCTGGTTCAGTTCAGTGCGCACCGACTCGCTAACGTTGGCCTGTTGTAACCACTGCTCTGCTGCAACTCTGTTCGACATTAAAACCTGAACAAACACAGACATCAGCATACCCGACTCGTTCGATTCATCTGTCGCATCAAACATAGACAAAGCCTGCATTGGGTCTGTGTGCGCTAGGCGATTAGCCATCATATAACGCATTTGTTCGCGCATTTCACCGTTGGGTTGTTGCTCATACCATTGCATTGCCTGTTCGAGATCGGTTTCGACTAGTTGCTGCGCTATACCACCAGCCAGTGCCGAACGCACTTCACCTGAGGCTTGTTCGTACATGGTTTGCGCGAGCTGCAAATCATAAGCCGGCAGCAACCAGGCCACCGACGCCAGCAACTGCGAGCGTTCGTTCTCATCGGCAACTGCGTCAATCCAAGCGAGTGCAGCGGTAGGATCTTCATCGAAAAACAGACCTATCGTACTTTGACGAACGGCTTGCCTAATCGGTGCAGGGAAATTCTCCGACTGTTGTAGCGTTTCAAGTGGACCTGAACCGGACAGCCCATAGTCATTCATATGAACCGTTGAAGCCAGAATTTGATACGCCATTTCTTGTTCCTGCCCACTAAGATAATCGCGCGCATATTCGATTGCCTCTAGTGGTGCAGAAGCTCCCCAACTCATAAGCGCAGACTGCATACCTGCAAAACGCCTGTGCTGTTCGGTCAGTACAAGCGCCTGCTCTAACGCGGCTTGCGGATTTTGTTGCGCTAGCCCGTCAAGCACCATGACTTCCAGTTCGGATCTTACCTGTACATCACCAATGGTATTCAAGTAAGCACTTGCTGATGCTGGATCTGTATAAACCCAGGATGAAAAGACACTTTGTAACGCCCCGCTATTGATATTGAAATCGGACTGCGACATCACCCAATCAACTGCTTCCTCGGGGTCGTTTTGCGCCCATGTGTGCAAAATGTCGTATGGGTACTCTTGTCCGAAACCAAAGTTTTGTTGTTGATACAACTCTAGGGCTTGTCTGGGCTCGACTTGCGCATAGCCTCTTAAAATGACAGACAGTAGCTCCCTGCGCTGCTGTTTGGATGGCAAACTATCAGCCCATGCCATCATTTCATCGACACGCGACTGAGCTAAAGTTACTATCGCACTAGCAAACCAATGGTTGTTACGGCCACTTCTATCTTGTGTGTACCGTTGTGCTATGAACGCCAGCGTTTGATCTTGATCGAGCTCGACCATGCGCGACATAATAAGATGCAACGCTTCTTCGTGTTCCCAGACTGTTTGATCGCTGACTCCAGTAATCTGCGCAGCCAATTGCTCAAGCTCTGAAAAATCTCTGTCGGCCACATATTGTATTAGCGTATAAATGTCACTGAATGATGCGTCCCGAACCTGGAACAATGCCGGGTTGTTTAGATCGACTGGTGAATTAACTGTATTATCGGTACTCATAACAACAGTGTCGGCGGTTGTAAGCGGTGCGCTTTCGTTTGGGGTTACATCCAGAGTCGCTGGCGCACGCGGTGTTATCGTTGTATTTTTTGCATCGAATGAGGGCGACGAATTCACTAAAGAGGGTTCAGTGGAACTCATGGTTTTCAGTGCGACACCATACCCCAATGCGGTACCAGTGATTAATCCGATTGCTCCGAGCAGGTAAGCTGTTCTCATCATCCAGAACCTGTAGTTGAAAGTTTCAGTATATCGGTGCGAAGCGTATGCAAACCTTGGGTAACGCTAAATCACACTGTATTGTAAGCTTAGCGTTAACAAGTGTAGAAAAACCATTCCAAATGCGGTTGATTATGATCAATCATGACAATGGTGATCTTGTATTTTATGTTGGTGACTAAACTTGCATCCTCTGTCAATTTTATTTGTATGAAACATTTCACTTCCGCGTTAGCAAAGCGACTTTAAAACGCATACTTTCGAAAACTGCCGTCAACCGGAATCAAAACACCCGAGACATAGCGCGCCAGCGGTGAACTTAGAAAGGTTGCCACAACCGCCATATCCTCAGGTTCACCAATGTAGCCAATCGGAATTTCCTCTTCGGCATACCGCCGTCGACGTTCCTCATCGTAATTTTTGCGAATTTGCTCGCTCATGATTTTGCCAGGCCCTAAACAATTGACAGTAATGCCATGCTGCGCAACTTCATTGGACAGCCCTTTAGACCAAGCATGTAACGCTGCCTTGGCCGACATGGCAACATTAATTTTACCCGGATGTTTTTCAGGCTCATTCTTACCACTGATGGTGATAATGCGACCCCAGCTGCGCTCGATCATCTGTGGCAATAGTGCATGGCTTAGTCGGCGTTGAGTATTGAAATTCATATTCATGCCCTCGTCCCACGTTTCAGCATCTGCATATAATTCAACCTTGCGACTCCCACCGGCGGAATTGATTAGAATATCGATAGAGCCCAGCGCTGCCAGTGCTTTATCAGCGAGACTCTCCGGACCATCTTTAGCCATGATGTCATGCGCTATAACAATGGGTCGACGGTGACCCGAGGCCACAATTTCTTCGGCAACCTCATTCAATAACTCCTCGCGCCGCGCGGCAATAACGGTTTGCACACCCTCTGCTGCCAGCGACTTGGCGGTTGCTCGCCCGATGCCTTGACTGGCACCGGTTACCAGCGCATGCTTACCATCGAGTTGCAGTTCCATTGATTGCTCCTAACCGTTTTGATATGAACATGATACACAGTGATCCACATTAATCAGTTCAACAAGGGAAAATTGCTTTGTGAGTCAGGGTTTATTTGAAAGACTTTACAGTACTGAAAAACCGTTTGCGCTAATTGACACCCGTGAGCGTCGTGACTACGTTAACGGGCATTGGTTTGGCAGCACCAATATTGCGCTGTCAACCCTAACACCACAAATCAAAAAGCTGATACCGGATAAAGCACTTCCGATTCACTTACTCGACTGGCAAGATGCACCCAGTGATGCCGCGGCAAACCAACTAAGCAAGTTAGGTTATTCAAACATCGTTCGCCACAAAAGCGAACTAGCAAAGGAGTTTGGACAGGGATTTGTCAAAGGTGAGTTTGTGTGGTCAAAAGCATTTGGTGAAGTGCTTGCACATGTATGTGGTTTGCAAGAAGTCACTCCAGCTGAATACCTGACTGACTATAAACACGCGCAGTTTTTCGATGTCAGGCCTACCGCTGAATACGCACAATTCACCATCCCCGAATCGCAAAGCTTGCCCAACAGTTTGCTACTGGCCAATATGGAAGCACTAAAAAGTTCAAGCAAGTTCGCGCTATTGCATTGTGCTGGACGTACCCGCTCTATCATTGGTGCATGTACCTTGAAAGCCGCTGGTTACTCTGGACCGTACGCTATATTCAAAGGTGGCACCCAAGCATGGCAGCTGGATGGGTTGGAGCGCGAATTTGATGCAAACCGGGTGTTCGCAATCGAATCTGATAACGCAACACCGGTGAAGGCGTTCTTACAGCAATGGAACATCAATTTCTCACATGTGGATAACGACAATTTAGACTCATTCATATCTGCAAACGGGCAACAGTACCTAATTGACGTATCAGATGATGCGGCCACAGGTCAGTTGGCCGAGCACAACATTATAAAAATTTCCGGTACTAATCTTATTCAGCAAACCGATCGGTCCATTGCTTGCTATCACATTCCAGTCACTCTGTTTGACCATGGTTCGGGAAGCCGCGCCGCTTTCGCTGCTTTTTGGCTCCAGAACATGGGTTTTCGTGTTTCCGTTGTTTATGTGGATAAGGCAATTTCCCTAAGCAGCCAATCGCAGCATCATGAAACGCCAACCACACCCTACCCTGTTTTATCGATAGAACAGCTGCTATCTCATCGAGAAGCTACAGGCACAATCTTCGATTTCCGCACATCACAGTCCTATGCACAAGGTCATTTGTCGGGGAGCCAATGGCGAAACATTAGCGAAGTGATCGCTGACGGCATTCAATTCACTGATGCCATTATTGTGATTGGTAGCGACTTATCTCATGCGACTGAATGTGCAACCCTACTCGATGAATACGGGGCTACAGTCAGTGGTGTCTACAGTTGGAACCACAATGAGATTGACTCTACCGATCTTCAGCAATCCGACATTAAATCTGCAATAGATCGAACGGCACTGTTTGCTGGTCGCCATCATGGAAACCAGCAAGACTCGCGAGATTATCTGGCTTGGGAAGAGGACTTGCCAGAACAAATAGACCCGCTATTGCACCAAACATGGCTAAGGTTATTGGGTGCAACGATTGGCTAATGATTTGTTTGCATAAAATCCGCTAGTATTTGAACACATGCTAATGCGCAATTAAATTCGCTAATAAACATTATGAATATAATATCACTAGGGCTTATTAACGCATTCTTTCGCACTACCTCACTCATCTCGCCAAAACTATCGTCCCGGTTAGCCTTCAAACTGTTTTGCACTACGATAAAACCCAACACCAAGTCGAAAAAATATCAAGCAATGTTAAGTGCTTCAGAAAGCACGTTTATTGGCGCAACCCGACACCAGATTTCATATGGCAATGGTTACATTGCTGCGTATGAATTTGACTCTGAAAAAGCCTCAAGAAACATCGGTAATGACAATTCAGAATTGAACACAGCATTACTCGTGCATGGATGGCAAAGCCATGCCCGACATCTGCACAAACTTATACAGCCGCTTCAGCACAAGGGATACAGAGTTATCGCACTGGATCTACCGGGCCACGGCGAATCGTCTGGACGTACGTTCCATATCCCAATGGCAGTCTCTGCACTGCATGCGATAAAAGACACATTCGGTGAATTCGATGTGATTTTGTCGCATTCTCTCGGCGGCGCTGTTGTCGCTACTGCCCTGGCAGGCACAATCACCGAACATACCAAACTTCACACATCAAAAATCGTATTGATTAGCCCACCAAACTCCGTTAAAAAAATATTTGATGATTTTGCGGCTATGGTGGGGTTGTCAGATAAAGCGCGGTACTACATGGAAGACATTGTTGTAAAACTGTCTGGAAAGCGAACGGATGATTTTAACGTTGCAGATCAATTACAGACAACGCAATCGAGCCTGTTAGTTTTGCATGCACCTGATGATAAAGAGGTACCGTTTTCAGAAGCTCAACAAATTAAAGACACAAACCCCACATCAATCTTAAAGCCAATGCCGGGGCTAGGTCATCGATGAATTATTGCGTCTGACGAAGTCGTACTAGCAGCGGCGGAGTTTATTAGCCCGAGCCTGCCTCCTAACCGGTAATTGACAAGCGCTGATAAATAAACTCAAAATTACCAGAGACACCTAAAACATCAGTACTGAATTATCCAACTTCCATACTAAAGAATTATCATACTAAATTGAGTCATGCACTATGAACAGACGAAGCACGCTTAAATATTTAGTCGCTGGCGGTGTAATCACAAGCATTGGTGGTAGCTACTTATGGTTGACGAAGGAACGTGAACATCCTCATCTAACAATCGAAACCGTGCTGAACCGATTGGATACACTTGATCTGAACTACCTGTCCACTTCAGGCAGCTGGGATGCAACCCGAACATTTCACCATTTAGCGCAAAGCGTGGAATTCTCCATGGATGGCTACCCTGCCATGAAACCAAAGTTGTTTCAAAACACGATCGGAAAACTCGCGTTTTCTGTTTTTCATGCAAACGGCAGTATGACTCATGGCCTGGATGAGGCCATACCGGGTGAAATAGTGGTTAATGATAACAGCGATGTATTACTTGCGCGGCAAAGGCTAATCGATTCGCTCAAATCCTTCGATGCCTTTGAGCAAAATTTTCAACCTCATTTTGCGTATGGCGAACTGAGCAAGTCTCAATACGCGCTAGCACATGTAATGCATGTGAACAATCATATGCAGGAGTTTCAAAATGCATAGAGTATGGACCTCAAACCTGAAAACGACCGATGTCATTAACCCGACTTACCAGTTTAGTGTCGCAATTTAATATTTACACTAAATAATGCATTTTGTAGCATCATCTATCAGAGATAGTCTGAGATGCGCCAATGGCACGACGTCCTAAAAGATCCAAACGAACACTCGACGTTCTAAAAGGCGCACCACAATCCACGCATATCGAACGATCTATTCCGTTCTATAACTTTCTGGATGAAGAGAAAATTGTTCAGTTAGAAGCTCAGGTAGATTGGATTTTGGAAGATGTTGGCATCGCTTTTCGAGACGACCCCGAAGCAATTGCCTTATGGAAAAAAAGTAACGCCACAGTAGACGGTGATATTGTTAAAGCCCCAGCGGATTTCATTCGCAACCTTTGTGCAAAAGCGCCGTCGCAGTTTACGCAACTAGCCCGAAACCCAGACCGCTCTGTGCATATTGGCGGCAATCATCAGGTCTTTGCTCCCATTTATGGTGCGCCCTTCGTTCGCGATCTTAAGAACGGTCGTCGGTATGGCGATCTGGATGCCTTTCAGAAATTGGTTCGTCTCACCTATATGCATCCCAATTTGCATCATGGCGGTTTCGTTACGTGCGAACCGTGTGACATCCCAGTGAGTAAACGCCATCTTGATATGTTGTTCGCGCACATGACACTCTCCGATAAACCACATTTGGGTGCCATAACCGAGATGAGCCGAGCACAAGACAGTGTGAACATGGCAGAGATTGTTTTTGGTAAAGACGTTATGGATAACAATTGCGTGATTATGGGTAACGTAAACACCAACTCACCGTTACTCGTAGATAAAGTTGTAACAGAGTCCGTACGCGTTTATTCAAGCCGCGGACAAGGTATGGTGGTGGTGCCCTTTATATTGTCTGGTGCCATGGGCCCGGTTTCGACAACAGCGTCAGTTACGCAAGCTATGGCAGAAGCCATGATGGTGTGTGCTTATGTGCAATTGATTCGCCCCGGCGCACCCTTCGTACTCGGCAACTTTTTATCGTCGATGTCCTTAAAATCCGGAGCACCCACTTTTGGCATGCCAGAACCCGTTGTATCCAATTATGCGATTGCCCAACTGGCCCGACGCGCAGGTTTGCCGCTGCGGTGTGGCGGGTCTTTAACGGCATCCAAAATAGAAGATGCACAAGCAGCGTATGAAAGCGCTGATTCAATGCATTCAACGATGTTGGCTGGTGCTAATTTCGTGCTGCATTCGGCAGGCTGGCTTGAAGGTGGTCTGTGCACCGGTTTCGAAAAACTGGTTATGGATGCAGATCGCCTGGGCAGCTACCAAAAAATTCTGAGTCAGGGGTTAGACACATCAGAGGATGCCTTCGCTAAAGATGCCTATAATGAAGTTGAACCCGGTGGTCATTTTCTAGGATGCTCGCATACCATGCGCAATTACCAAACTGCCTTCTACGAACCGGCGCTAAGCGATAGTGAAAATGTAGAGAGCTGGGAAGAATCTGGCTCGATGGATATGCGACAAAATGCGTACAAACGTTGGAACACCCTGTTGCAAAATTATGAAGAACCGCCAATGGATATCGCCATGCGTGAAGAATTGCTTGCCTACGTCAATAAACGAAAGCATGAATTACCTGACGCTTGGTATTGAATAAAACAAACGATCTTAAGTGGATGGATCTAATAACAGCACTCTACTAAGTGACGCGAACGAATAGAACGAACAAATTAACAAAGCGAACAACCCATGCCTGAAATTCAATCTGAAAATGACAGCAACGCCAAAAGCTTACCCTCCCATGCCAAAGTGGTTGTTATTGGCGGAGGCGTGGTCGGGTGCTCTATTCTGTTTCATCTTGCCAAGTTCGGTTGGAAAGACGTTGTATTACTCGAGCGAGATGAACTAACGTCAGGTTCGTCGTGGCATGCGGCAGGACAAATTCATACCATCAGCTCCGATCCAAACATCAGCCGATTACAAAGCTACACCATAGATTTGTATAAAGAAATAGAAGAAACCAGTGGTCACAGCGTTGGTCTGCATATTACCGGTGGCTTTTACGCAGCTTCAACCAAGGAATGGTATGACTACCTAAAACGAGAACGATCCAAAGCCAGATACATGGGGCTCAATCAGGAATTTATCAGCCCAAAAGAACTGGCCGAACGTCACCCATTGATTGATCCCAAACACTACTATGCGGCGCTTTGGGATGATCAGGATGGCGATCTTGACCCTTCAGGTGCAACTTATGCGTTTGCCAAGTCAGCACGTGTTCACGGCGCGAAGTACTTCACGCATACACCTGCTGTTTCCGTTACGCAGCGTGCAGATAATAGCTGGGATGTGCAAACGCCTAAAGGTTCTATTAATGCTGAATACATCGTGAACTGTGGCGGCTTATGGGGTCGAGAGGTGGGACACATGGTGGGCAATCAATTGCCTATACAACCAATGGAGCATCACTACTTAATCACGGAATCAATTCCGCACATTGTAGAGCGCATGAAACAAGGCGAACAAGGCCGCCTGCCAGCAGGTATTGACTATGAAGCCAATATTTATTTTCGGCAAGAACGGCACGGCATGCTACTCGGCACTTACGAGCCATCCGCAACTGCCTGGAAGGTTGACGGAACGCCCATGGATTTTGGCCATGAATTATTGGCACCGGATATCGATCGCATTGCTGAACGCCTAGAGATGTCTTTCGAACGTATACCGGCAATTGGAGAGGCCGGTATAAAAGACATCATCAACGGGCCCTTTACCTTCGGACCCGATGGCAACCCATTGATCGGGCCAGTACCGGGTATGAAAAATTATTGGGTTGCGGTTGGGGTGATGGCTGGCTTTTGCCAAGGTGGTGGTGTTGGTCTCACGATGGCTGAATGGATGATCGACGGCGAACCTTCTATCGATGTCTGGGCAATGGATGTTGCCCGCTTTGGTGACTTTGCGACGGCTGAATGGGGAACCATTAAGTCGACTGAAAACTATGAACGCCGATTTGTCATGACATTTCCAAACGAAACCTTACCCAAAGGACGCAAGCAAAAAACCACGGCACTGTACGATCGACTGTTATCTAAAGGTGCTGTTATGGACCAAGCCTTTGGTCTAGAGCATGCATTGTGGTTTGCCGATGGTCCCGACGATGCGTTTGAAGAACCCACGTTTGAGCGCAACCGCAGTCATGACTATGTTGCTCGCGAAGTTATGGCAGTCAAAACGGCAGTAGCGGGTATTGAGATCGCTAATTTTGCCAAGCATGAATTCAAAGGTAAAGGTGCACGCGCCTATTTGAATAACCTGTTGGCGGGCTTTATACCACAGCCCGGTCGCCTGACTCTATCGCCCATGCTTACCCCTAAAGGAAAATTGTATGGCGATTTAACAGTGGCTTGTTTAGCTGAAGAACATTTTATGCTTTTTGGATCAGGTGCAATGCAGGAAGCACATAGACGGTGGTTCGAACAAAATCTTCCCGATGATGTTCACTATGCCAATGTCTCTGATCATTGGCACGGTCTTGCGTTATCTGGACCAAAATCACGCGAATTACTTGCACAACTAACCCGAGACGACGTCAGTGGGGATGCATTAAAGTTTAGAGATGTTCGCCAAACAGTGGTAGCCGGTATTCCGGTCATCCTTAACCGAATCAGCTTTTCTGGAGAGCTAGGGTATGAATTGTATTGCCGACCAGAATACCTGCTGCGCTTGTCAGAAGAAATTGAATCTGCCGGCAAGGATCTAGGTTTTCGCTGGTATGGCGCTCGCGCACTACTGTCGATGAGGTTGGAAAAAGCCTGGGGCGTATGGACACTAGAATACCGCCCAGACTTTAATGCCATTGAATCTGGTATGGATACGTTTATCAATTGGGATAAGGACTTTGTAGGAAAAGAAGCGTCACTGATCCACAAACAATCTGAACCTACTCAAAAATTGGTTACGATGGTTATCGACGTACAAGGCATCGATGTCTCAAACGATGAAGCGATATTGAAAGACGGTCAGGCTATTGGCTACGTCAGCTCGGGTGGATATGGCCATCGGGTTGGGAAATCGTTTGCGATGGGCTATGTTGCAGCTGAACACGCACACGATGGTGCGATTGTGCAAGTTGAAATTCTTGGAGAAGTTTACGACGCAACAATTTCAAATACGCCCGCATACGACCCAGAAGGAGCGTTAATGAGGCATTCTTGAACTGACTCAAATATTCTGGTTGGGGGCTCACGCCCCTCCTGGACTAATTAAGAGGTTTACTCGATAAACCCAATATTCTCCCATTGCACGCTACTAAGACCAAAAGCACCATAGTTTGCAAGATCACGCCGAACTGCAATCAGTTCAGGACGTTGATACAACGGCAAGGTGTGCACGTTCTCCCATAGAATTTTATCAACCTTGTTCGCTAATGCTACGCGATTAGCTGGATCTGTTTCTGTGGCTATCCGCTCCGCAAGCTCATCAACTTCAGGCAATGATAATTGCGCGAAGTTACTGCCAGAGCCTGTGCCGTAGATTTGTTTAATACCACTAAATGGGTACGGTGTACCAATCCAAGAGAAAGCAATGATTTCAAATTCATGACCAGTCAGTGTTGGTCCGAAACGCGGAATGGGCACCGTCACAATATCCAATTGAATGCCAATCTCTTTAAGCATACTTTGCGCTTGCAGAGCTTCGTTTTCTGAGGCCTTAACCGTTGCTATTTGCGTGAATTTCAAGATCAGCTTCTGATTGTCTTTTTCGCGTATTCCATCATCCCCAACCACCCAACCCGCGTCGGTCAATACTGACCGGGCTTTTTCAGGGTTGTAGTCCAGACCTGTGAGGCTTGCCGTATCAACGAAACCAGCTTGGCCTTGCAAAAAGATATGGTTGTTTAACGGCTGTACCGGCCAATCAATGCCTGCAAGATCACTGGCAGCTATGGCTTGTCTGTCCAAGCCGTAGACCACGGCTTGTCTTATGGTGACATCTTGCAGTAAGCCCGCCTTGGAATTAAACGTAAAGTGCCTGAAATTAGGACCACCTGCTTTACGCACCTGCGCGTTTTCAACTCGACCCGCACGTTGAAACGCATCCGGATCGGAACCAATATCGAACGAATCAATTTCCTGATTGGCAAACGCCTGCGCCACCGCATCCGGCGCAATCGCACGCCAAATAATACTGTTTAAAATAGGCGGCTTGCCCCACCATTTTTCATTGGGTATCAAAGTCATGACTTGTTGCGTTTCATCAAAACTGCCCACTTTAAATGGACCGGATAACCAGTCGTTGTTTAACTCAGACCAACCCGTATTAAACACCTCTGGGTCCATAATGCTTTCCGCTTTGATAACCCCGGGCGAACTGAATCCCTGGCTCCAATCAGGAAACGAATTTTTGTACGAAACAGTCACATCAAATTTATTATCACCGAAGGTAATGCTTGCGATGGGATCAAAGGACTCTGTAGACGTACAGCTAAATGCCGTGTTTTCTCCGTTGCAGGCTTTCCATTTGGCAACCATGTCATCGCCATCGACTGGACTGCCATCACCCCAAACCGCATCTGGATTCAGTGTATAGCGCACTTGTGTGGGGTCATTACTAATAACGTCTACCGAGAGCACGTAATCTGGATTAGGTGTGGGAACACCGGCTTTGTCAAAGTGAAAGAATGCCGGCAACAACGATGCTCGTATATCGGCGAAGCCAGCCTGGTTACCATCGACGTGCATTGGATTCCAATTTTCTGCAAAGCTTGGCAGCGTGAGTGTTAGATCTCCCGGTTTTAGTGCATCGCGATCTTGCGGGTTAATATCCTGCGCGGTGATCGCAACTTGCTGAGTACCTGATGACGATTGCTGGGAATCAGAACCGTTTTGATTATCAGTCTCCGCAGCAGTCTTATTTGCTGTGGAAGCTGTATTGTCATCTTTGCCGCAGGAAGCAAGCATCAACACACAGGCTAAAACAAGTAGCGGAAGGTAAGAAAGTTTCAATTTGATCTCCTGTTGATTACTGCTCAGCCTCAATAAAATGACATGCCGCAAGATGGCCTTTGCTCACACGCTTATCGTACAACATTACGGCACTCAAACCTGGAGACTCCTGAACGCATTGCCGTTGTTGCTCAGTGGGTAATGTCTGTTTCTTTGGACAGCGGGTATGAAAGTGACAACCCGTGGGTGGATTTGCAGGATTGGGTAATTCACCAAGCGGTACTTGACGAATGCGCTTAGCCTCCTCGTCCGGGTTGGGTACTGGCATAGCTGATAATAAGCAACGAGTGTATGGATGACGCGGATTTTCATACACAGACTCGACACTGCCCGTTTCAACGATTCTGCCAAGATACATCACTGCTACTCGATCAGCAATGTGCCTGACCAACGCCAAGTCGTGTGCCACAAACAAATAGGACAGCCCTAACATGGCTTTCAAATCCTGCAATAAATTAACAATACCTGCCCGCACAGAGACATCAAGTGCAGATACCGGTTCATCAAGAATCACGAGACGGGGTTCAAGCGCCAACGCTCTGGCAATGCAAACGCGCTGACACTGCCCACCGGATAATTGCTGTGCGAAACGATCCATAAAACCGGTATCCAAACCGACCAGCAACATCAACTCGTTGACTCTTTGTGATATTGCCTGTTCGCTATATGCAAACGCGCGCAGTGGTTCGGCGATAAGATCAAATACCGGCATGCGCGGATCCAGCGATGACATTGGATCCTGAAAAACGATTTGAATGGATTTGCGTAGGGCCAAGCGCTTTTGATGTGAATTCAAATCAGCAACATTCTCACCAAATAATTTGATAGTGCCGTGTGTTGGAGGTTTCAGATCGAGTATGGACAATGCCGTTGAGCTTTTACCACAGCCTGACTCCCCTACTAGTCCAAGCGTTTCACCTTCATCTATTGCCAAATCGATACCATCGACTGCATAAACGGTTCCCACTCGTCTGCGAAACACAGCGCCTTTGTATAAGGGGTAGTGTTTTTCAACAGCGCTCATTTGTAAGACGCTGCCTTTTGGTTCCGTTGAAGTTGCATCGTAAACAATCGAATCACTAGCAGACTTAGCATCAACAGCTTTATCACTAACAAACGGATCCTTCAAAACCAAATCGCTGTCTCGATTTTTCTGTGATTCAGACATTGATTGAAACAGTTGAACGTGGGTCAAAGCTTGTTGTTTGATGGTTTGATGATGCACACAAGCAGCATGGTGATGAGGTTCTGCAACTTTCTGTAAGGCCGGCTCCATGTCTAAACAAGCTTGATCTGCCAAAGGACAACGAGGCGCAAAAGAACAACCATTGGGTAGGCTGAGCATCGTTGGCGGATGCCCGTTTATTGCGCTTAACCTACCCGAACTGGCATGGCTTGTGTTGGCACTATATGCCGAGGCGTTGCGGGCGGTTGGCAGCGATCCCAGTAGGCCAATGGTGTAAGGCATACACGAGTGGTAAAACAAATCACGAACACTGCCTTTTTCAACAACTTTCCCTGCATACATCACCATTGCGCTATCAGCAACTCTGGCAACAACCCCAAGATCATGTGTAATTATGAGTAGAGCTGCTTGCGCTTCCCAACAGGCTTTCTGCAACACATCAAGCACCTGTGCTTGAATGGTCACATCCAGTGCGGTTGTTGGTTCATCCGCAATGATGACATCCGGGTTATTGGCGATGGCCATAGCAATAAGCACACGCTGTCGCATTCCACCTGAAAATTCGTGCGGGTACGACGTCATTCGTAATTGCGGTTCCGGAATACCAACCAAGTCTAGTAGCTCCAACGCCCTCGCATGTGCCGCTTTATACAAACAGGTTTGATGAACTAGTATCGATTCAATAAGCTGTTCACCCACGGTATAGACCGGCGTCATGGATGACAGTGGATCTTGAAACACCATCGCAATTGAGTTGCCTCGTAACGATGACAATCGATCATCGTCAGCACCTAGCAAGGGCTCTCCATGCAACCGTATTGACCCTTCCACTTGAGCATTTTCAGGTTGAAGCCCCATGATGGCCATTGCGGTTGCGGATTTTCCGGAGCCGGACTCACCCACAATAGCCAGTGCTTCACCAGCGTGTAAGGAAAAATCCACACCACGTACAGCGGCTAAACTGCCTGCCTCGGTTGCGTAATGAACGTGAAGATCGTTCACTTCCAATATGGGTTCAGCACTCATAGCCCATTAACCACGTGTGCTTGGACCAGTGTTAACGGACCGACGCTGAGCTGATCGACCGTTCGCTGAGCCGCTAGAAAACTTTGCGCCGGGATCGAATGCATCTCGAAGTCCATCTCCAACGGCATTCACGGACAATATCAATAAAGCAATCGTGACAGCGGGACCTGCAAACAACCACGGAAAACTACTCAATTGTCTGGCACCATCACCTAACAAGGTGCCGAGCGATGTATCTGGGGGTTGTACGCCAAAACCAAAATAAGCAAGGCTTGTCTCGGCAAGTATGGCGCCACTGACGTTCAAGGTGGCATCAATTATTAGTAAAGATGCGATATTTGGCAAAATATGACGAACAATAATCTTGGGGCCGGACAACCCCATGTAGCGCGCAGCGACAATGTACTCCCGTTGTTTGATTGATTGAGTCAGACTACGCACCACCCGTGCCGATAACATCCACCCGAACAACGTTAGTAACAAAACTAATAAGAGCCAAGATTGCGTACCTCCTGCTGAATTTCCGGCAAGCAACGCGATAAGCAGGAACGATGGTATGACTAACAACAAATCGATAATCCAAAGTGAACATCGTTCCAACCAGCCACCGTAGTACGCAGCAAAAGCGCCGACGAAAGCGGCAATACTGGTTGTTAACACCGCAACGACCAACCCGATAATGAGTGATTTGCGCAATCCATGCAGGGTTAGCGCCCACATATCCCGACCCGATTGCGTTGTACCCAACGGGTGTTGCCAACTTGGCGGTTTTAAATACGAAGCTCGATCTACCTCGTCATAACTCCATGGCGACAGCCAAGGCCCGATAACGGCAACAATGACTAACAGCATGATTACAATCAAACCGGCAACTGCGGTCTTGTTCCGCATGAAGCGCTTGCGCAGCAAATGGCTGCGCTGAACTTGTACGGGCAAGGTTTCAGTCATTATGGGATGCTTGTCCATAACGAACACGAGGGTCAAGCCACACCACCATAAGGTCTGCCAGTAGTGCGCCAAACAGCACACATACGCCACCAAACGCTGCAGTCGCAACTGCACCGTGAACGTCATGACCCTGAATTGTTTTCACGGCGTACTCACCCATGCCATGAAATGAAAATATGATTTCCATAAACGCTGCACCAACAAACAAGGTAGCAATGCTAAACGCAAAATAGGTGCACGTGGGAATCAGCGATACTCGCAATGCATGTTTTCGTATGGCTTGTGAGTGCGTTAAACCCTTTGCTCGAGCCGTGCGAACGAACCCTGAATTTATTGAGTCCAGCATAACGTTGCGTTGAATTCTGCTAAAAAAAGCAGCACCGAGAATCGTTAACGCAAGTGTAGGAAGTAATAAATGTTGTAATCGATCAACAAACGCTGCACCAAACCAACTACCGTGTACGCCTGTTTCGCCAACGAACTCAAAAAAGCGCGTGCCGGTTAGCGTATTGAACTCGGTTGCCAATACTTGCAACACGTTAGCGATAACAAAGGACGGTATAGATAAACCGAGTAAAGCAATAAACGTAAATGTGCGATCACCAAAAGAGTACTGATATCTGGCGGTCCATGTCCCAATTAGCACACCCAAGGCTGCGCCTAACAGCGAACCCAGGGCAATCAATCGAACACTGACCCAGATACGACGCTCGATCTCTTCACCCACATTACCACCGCGCGGAGATTGCCCCCAATTCCAATTCATAATGATTGAACGTGACCAGATCAGCCAACGTTCGCCCAAGGGAACTTGGTCACTTAAATTACGCGAGCGCAAATTGTTTTCTATCGAAATTGGGTCGATCGGTGGGTTAGCCACTTCATATAAGGAGCGAGGATTGAGCTGGGTCGCAGCCAATAACCAACTCAGATTGATTGCTACAAACAATAGAATTAAATAATTCAGCAATCGTTTTAATAGATATGAGCCCATTGCTACTTTTTTTCGATTCTATTTGGAAAAATTACTCTAGGTGTAAGGATAGCTCAATATATTAGGAGCCAGATCACGAATTGAAATGAATCCCTCATATTTATTAGTAATTTGCGAGAGTAGAAAATTAAGAAAAACGCATCGACTATTTGGTAGATGCAATCACATTAATTTCGAGGTGAAGAAATAAGAGCCGATTAGCTACTTATTTAAATAAGTACGTGTGTAGTCATTGTTACGGGAGATAAGTTCTACTGACCAAGCCTGATCAGTAGAACCATCTTTAGAAGGGTAAACCAGTACGGTTTTTACAGTGCTACTCTAACCAGCCTTTAACTGTATCCATATTAGCTTCAACCCACTCTTCTGCTACGTCTGCTGGATCTTCACCGTCGCGACCAATCTTGAGAATCCAACCATTGATAACGGCTGGGTCAAGTTGTACTTGCGATAAAAACTTTGCCGCAGCAGGGTTACGATCTTCAAGTGATTTTGAATAAGCCACGTAGATGTTTGCGTCTTTATTTTCGCAGTTATAAGTGGAAGTCTCCAGCCAATCCTCTGAATCCAGATTCAAATCTTCACAATACGATCGGCCCGCAGAATACGCAGTTGTTTAGAACTGAGTGAACCCACTTCTGTTCCACCAATTAAAATCTGCCCGGCTGTTGGTTCAATTAAACGGTTTATATGCCGAACCAGCGTGGATTTTCCGGAGCCGGACAAACCCATGATGCAAAAAATCTCGCTTTCATGTACATCAAAAGACACATCGCGCACACCAACAACAGCTTCGTACTGTTCCAGTACTTCAGCTTTGCTCAAATTATCTTTCTTTATTGCAGCAAGTGCCTCGTCGGCTCTGTCGCCAAAAATCTTCCAGACATTTTTTATCTGCACCACAGGCTCTTGCGGCGTGCTGTTATATTCAGTTGTTGCCATATTATGCTATTTTCATTATGCTCTGGCGCGGCTTCGGGTTGGGTCCACAAATGGGATACTACACGTAACCGCGCGAAGTCTTTTGCTATGACCATCAAGCTTGCCTACTTCAAGCTCGGTGTCGTTATCGGCATGTTCAATCGCAACACGCGCCATGGCGATTGCACAATCAAGAGACGGGGAAACTGTTGCGCTGGTAATTAATCCGACTTGTCTTCTACCAACGTAAATGGGATCGCCATGCACCGGCGCTTCATGCCCTGCGAAGCGCAACCCAGTTAACACTCGTCGCTGTTGCTGTTGATTACGCATTAACGCTGATTTTCCTATGAAATCCGGTTTGTTCAAATCGACGGCGAAACCCAAACCCGCCTCAAATGCGTCAACATCGGGTGCGAATTCGTGACCCGCTGCCATCAGTCCGGCTTCTATTCTTATTATATCAAGCGCATCCAAGCCCATCGGCGTTATACCAAGATCTTTGCCTTCATTAATAACCGCATCCCAAATGTTCAATGCCGAGTCTGTGTGACAAAAAATTTCGTAGCCTAGCTCACCTGTGTATCCGGTGCGGGTAAGGTGAAATGGCTCCCCATCACGATCATACAGTCGCGCAATCGTTGAACCAAACCATTTTAAATTTTCAACTGCCGTGTGAATCGGCTGCGTAAAAGCCAGACGTTGCATGAGTTCCCGGCTATTCGGCCCCTGGATGGCCAAATTTGGCATCGCTGAATACAGCGATTTTATCCAAACATTCAAACCTTCTGATTCGGCAATGGCTTTCAAATGCATACCACTGTCGTCTGATCCACAACACCATCTAAACGTATCAGCGCTGAGTCTAAACAGTGTGCCATCGTCTATGAGCGAGCCTGTGTCATCGCAAATGAGTGCGTACACACCACGGTTAACACTGAGCTTGGTGGTGTCTCTGGTAAGCACTTTTTGCAACAGCTTTTCAGCATCCGGCCCCAAGATATCGAACTTACGCAACGAAGACAGATCTTGTACGGTTACCTTCTCGCGACAAGCCTGATATTCCGCGGCGCTGCGTGTACTTTCATACGATTGCGGCAACCACAGATCGCGAGCAACCGTATATTGTCTTGTTAATGCGCTGGTGCGCGGATGAAATGCAGAATGTTCAGTCAATATTGCCTCCGACTCTGGTTCGCTGCGATACGCAACGGCATGCTTTATGGGCGAGTTCTTTTTATAAATCCTGACGTGTACATCTGTAGGATTCCAACCGTTAATTGGGTCAACGTCATCCGGGCATGCCGTGGACACGGCAACCAAATCCGTCATCGCTTCCATCGCAACATAGTCGCCTGGGCGTGACCACGCTTCATCGCTTTGAATTTGATTATCAGCATGGTCTATCCATGAATTAAAAAAGAAGTTAATTGCAGGCCAAGCTGTGCGTTGGGTTATTCCGTAGGGTTCGTATGCTTGACTGATGTTGTCCGAACAATTCAAATGTCCGAAAAAACCGCGCTCTTCATAGCCTCTTGCAGTGCACGCATAGGCGAAAGTATCGTGCCGGCCAACGGTATCTTGTTTAAGCTTAAGTAACGGATTTAAATCTTGGTCATAAAATTTATCGAACAGCCCTGGTGCCGGGTACGCCGCGCGAACCATTGAACGTGTGCTCGTAGAATCAATATAACGCTCTAACCCCTTGTCCAGCGCACGAGCATTAAAAGCCATGAAGTCAGAACATTGCTGACCTTCAACATCGATCACTTGTACTACCTCACCTTCGTTGACTTGATAAGCCAGCGCAGCACCTGCTGGTACAGTAAATTCGTCTCGCACGTCACTTAGCGGTTCTGGAAGCAGGTTTGCATTTGACCCTTGACGGCTGTGTGTCACACTGATTGATCCACCCATACCACCGTTGACCAAACGTTCATAGGAATACACATGCGCTGGGTCAATCAGTAACCATAGGGTTACATTAGCTTCAGCCTTGAGAATAAATTCGGCATGAGCGAGTGTATGCTCATCAAATATGCGCACTGACTGAAGCTGAGTTTGCGACGAGTCGAAACGACCACCCAAACTATTGAACCAGGATAATATTGCTTCAAAGCCTTTGTCTTCTGGCTGGCATGACTGCAGTGCATTATCGCCAAGGCCAATATCCGTAAAATCGATCTGTCCGCGTTGATTGAATGGTACGAGTAAAACAGGGGTTGCACCGTCAAGCGCATGAAGACTCACAAGATCACCCTGATGCAAGGTGATTTTCAGCGGCGCAGATGGGCGAAGTAACTTAGTTTGCTGATCGGCTTGATGGCCAGCATAACGCCGGGCAAAAGAATCCAGGCCCGAGTTTTCTGGCCTGTGCAACCACTGCATAGCAGGCGGCAAAAGCTCATCTATCGACAAACGACTATATGCACTTGTGCCAGCTTGCTTGTGTGTTTTGCTTCTGTTCAATACATTTATTGATCAAGCTTGACAACTAAGACCGCAATGATCAACCCTGTTGGTTTTGAGCGCGATGAAAAAAGCTGAGCTTTTAGCAGTACACCTTGCCACATTAAATGTAAACGGTTACATTGCAGTTATTCTCTTGCAAACTAGCTGGTGAGTCAAGTTCTGTGGACAATCAAACCGGAATTCGGCTAATAGCCAAGAAGGCCGGCGTATCGACGGCCACCGTGTCGAGGGTGCTCAATGGCACTGCTTCGGTAAAGTCGGACACACGCAACAAAGTCATGACAGCGGTTGCAGAAACCAACTATCGACCAAATTCCGCCGCGAAAGCGCTCGCTACTAACCGCACTCATACTATTGCAGCAGTAATACCAACGCTTGAGCATTCAATATTCGCGGTTTTTATGAATGCACTTGAAGACCGGCTTGCGCAACTTGGTTATAACCTGGTAATTGCAACGCATGGGTTTGATCCTGCTGAAGAACTAAAACGTTGCGAAGATGTTGTTCGACTGGGTGCTGAAGCAGTTGTGTTATCAGGGTCAAATCAGAAGCCAGAATTGATGAAGATGCTAAAACAACAAGGCGTTGCGTGCTTACTGACGAGTGTGTATGCGCCCGAACAAGTAGCACCCTGTTGCGGTTATGACAACCGTGATCTTGCGCAACAGGCAATTGCGTATTTGCGTAAGCTAGGTCATAAAAACATTCACGTACTTCACAGCGACACAAACTACAACGATCGTATGGCACAACGCCTAGAGGGCGTTATGTTATCGAACAAATTATTTGATGATATTCACATTAGCTTACACGAAACTGCATTGGGTGTAGCAGGTGGCGCGGATAAAGCGCAATGGCTATTCACGCAAATGCCGCTACCAGATGCGATTCTTTGCTGCGCAGATGTGTATGCTATGGGCGTGATTTTTCAAGCTATGCGCGATGGCATCTCTATACCTGATGATGTGTCCGTCATGGGCTTTGAGGATCTGGACTGGGCAGATAGCTGCGAGCCACGTCTGACTACCATTGCACTACCCGCAGCTGAAATGGGACTAGCAAGCGCTAATGCGTTGGTAGTGCATTTGGATGATGGTGCTGAGCTAACGCACCAACGGCTTACCGGCAAAATCATAGTAAGAGATTCTACTGGTAAAAAATAAACTCACTAATTTATTGCCAATATATCAGTGGAGCATACTCAAACGCTGGCTGCATTGACCATATCAACCAACATAGCGCGCGCCGCAGCTCGGCTATCCACTTTTTTGTTGAAACCGCAATCTGCAAAATCAATTCTTACAATGCGACTAGTGCCAGCTACTGAGTAAGAAATATCAATACCGGTTTGGTCAATACCCATCATTTGCACATCTGCAATTCCATCGGCATCGATTTTAGCGTAGGCGTGCAGATACAATACCAACGCCTCAGAATGATCATCATTCATGTGGCTGGTTATTCCCGCAATCGCGTTCTCGTCAAGCGCTTGTTCACTTTTCATATCATTTTATTGTAGGGATGAAAACCCAGTCTCTACGAGAATTTTATAGTAGTCATACCAGCACACACGGCACTTAAGGTTCGTGGCATAGTTCTCCACCACTGAGTTGAGAGATGGGCAAACCAGCATTGATTATTGGTCTAACAGCCGAATCTACGGCCCAAATCCTCACCCAACTATAGTATTCGTAAATACAGCGATTGTGAATTTACAACATTCTCAGCCTTAGAATTAACTGGGCTGTAATTAGCGTACGCTAAGACGAATGCGAATATTTATAAACAAACCGGACACAAAGCTCAATCGAAACGCGATCGACTGTGCACTTCATTGAAATCCAACTCGGGCCCCATTGGCACAACACGCGATGGGTTAATGGTTTCGTGGCTACCGTAGTAATGATGTTTTATATGCTGCATATTCACGGTAGCGGCAATACCAGGTTGCTGGTACAAATCACGCACATACTCAGATAAGTTGTTGTAATCAGCTATACGCTTTACATTACATTTAAAGTGACCAACGTAGACTGGGTCGAAGCGTACTAAGGTTGTGAACAATCGCCAATCTGCTTCTGTAATAGTATTGCCGGTTAAATATCGTTGCGATGATAATCGTTCATCAAGCCAGTCCAGCGTTTCAAACAACGGAACCAAGGCTTCTTCATAAGCTTCCTGCGTTGTTGCAAAGCCGCACTTATAAACACCATTATTAACGGTATTGTAAATACGTTCATTCAAACTATCGATTTCACTTCGCAAAGCAACCGGGTAGTAGTCGCCAGCCTGCGCACCAATGTCGTCGAACGCAGAATTAAACATGCGAATAATTTCAGGTGATTCATTCGATACAATTGTGTTACTGTGTTTATCCCATAGCACCGGCACAGTAACGCGCCCAGAATAATCTGACTTCGCAGCGGTATAAATCTGATACATGTACTCGGCATTATTAACAGGATCTGCAACAACACCGTCGCCGGCCTGAAACGTCCAACCCTTATCAGCCATATACCAATGCACAACCGATACGGATATCATTGCTTCAAGACCTTTCAAAGCCCTGAAAATTAGCGTGCGATGTGCCCACGGGCACGCTAGTGAAACGTACAAGTGATATCGATCGGCTTCGGCTTTAAAGCCAGCGTCACCACTTGGACCAGCCGAACCATCAGCGGTGACCCAGTTTCGAAACTGCGGGGTTGTGCGCATGAACCGACCGCCAGTGGACTTTGTGTCATACCACTGATCTACCCACTGACCATCTTGTAAAAGGCCCATCGGATTTTCTAGTTCGCAGTCGCCAATATACTATTGAATGTTTGGCTTGGTCGCATCACCGCTTCGCTTTTTGCAGTATCGGGATAATAATAGCCACCGGTATCTGCTGGAGAACCTTGTACCTCTGCCAACTCGTCTACGATCTTCTGTTCGTTAGTGCTCAGTTGCTCAAACAGAGGTTTAAACTGGGTGGCCAATTCAGCATCGTTGTTCTGATTCGCCAAAGCTTCCGCCCAATAAAGACATAGATAGAAATGACTACCTCGATTATCAAGCTGCCCCACTTTTCGCTGCGGTGATTTACCGGTTTCTAACAATTTTTCAGTCGCAGCATCCAAGGCATCAGCCAACACTTTGGCTTTCGCGTTACCATGCTTGGTCCCTGTCTCTTCAATTGAAACGGCCAGCGCCAAAAATTCACCGAGTGAATCCCAACGAAGATGATTTTCTTGTTGCAGTTGTTGCACATGCTTGGGAGCAGAACCACCCGCACCGGTTTCAAACAAACCACCGCCAGCCATAAGCGGTACGATTGACAGCATTTTTGCGCTAGTTCCAAGTTCAAGTATGGGGAATAAATCGGTGAGATAGTCACGCAAAATGTTACCGGTAGCAGAAATGGTATCGAGCCCACGAGCAACTCGCTCTAGCGTGTATCTCATGGCACGTACTTGCGACATGACCTGAATATCAAGACCTTCAGTATCGTGATCTTGAAGGTACAATTCTACCTTCTTTATGAGTTCATTCTCGTGCGGACGATACGGGTCTAGCCAGAATACAACCGGCGTATTTGATTCGCGCGCTCGGCGCACAGCTAACTTCACCCAGTCTTGAATTGGCGCATCTTTAACTTGACACAAGCGCAGTATGTCGCCTTCTTCGACTCGTTGTTCCATTAGCACTTCACCGCTGTCTACATCAGCGATTCGAGCCGTGCCCGATTCGGGAACTTCGAACGTTTTGTCGTGCGAACCATATTCTTCCGCTTTTTGCGCCATTAAACCGATATTCGGTACCGTGCCCATTTTGGTTGGGTCGAAGTTACCGTGCCACTTGCAAAAGTTGATGACCTCTTGATAGATACGCGCAAAGGTTGATTCAGGTAGTACCGCTTTACATTCATACAGATTGCCGTCGCTACCCCACATCTGTCCGCCAATGCGAATCATCGCAGGCATAGACGCATCAACAATGACATCGCTTGGTGAGTGAAAGTTGGTAATGCCTTTATCTGAATCCACCATAGCCAGCGGCGGTCGTTTAGATTCGCAAGCCTTCAAATCATGCTCAATTTCTTCTCGCTCAGATGCAGGCAGTTCGGCAATTTTTTCATAAAGCATTGCCATACCATTGTTAGCGTTAATACCAAGAGCCTCAAACACTTTAGCGTGCTTCTCAAAGGCATCCTTATAGTAAGTTTTGACAGCATGCCCAAACACAATGGGGTGCGACACTTTCATCATGGTTGCCTTGACATGCAACGAGAACAATATTCCGGCTTCCCGACAATCTTCCATTTCCTTTTCGTAAAAATCGCAAAGTTGCTTCTTGCTCATAAACATAAAGTCGATAACTTCTTTATCTTGTACCGGAATTTCTGGTTTGAGCGTTTTCGTTTCGCCTGAGTCTGTCACCAGCTCCATCTTCACAGTGCGCGCTCTATCAGAAGTCATAGATTGCTCACCGTCGTAGAAATCGCCTTTCTGCATGTGCGAAACATGAGTGCGCGACCATTGCTTCCATTCACCCATTGAGTGAGGGTGTTTCTTTGCGTAGTTTTTA
The DNA here is from genome assembly GCA_964390335.1 of uncultured Granulosicoccaceae bacterium. GTDB lineage: Bacteria > Pseudomonadota > Gammaproteobacteria > Granulosicoccales > Granulosicoccaceae > Granulosicoccus. Next base: position 40,204 of record CAYMHU010000033.1, read on the forward strand.
ACGGCCTTCGGCGCGCGGCGGTCAGAGTTTCCTTCGCGCAGTACCGGGTTTACAGCACTACCGATAACCGTGCCATAACGTGCGCGAATATCTTTTTCTTCATCAGTTTGCGGATCGTCAGGAAAATCCGGTATGGCATACCCTTTTTCCTGCAGCTCTTTAATACAGGCTGTTAACTGTTGTACTGAGGCGCTGATGTTAGGCAGCTTTATTATGTTGGTATTTGGGTCTTGAGTTAGGCGACCCAATTCTGCCAAATTGTCGGGCACACGCTGGTCTTCATTCAGAGATTCTGGGAATTGCGCCAACACTCGGGCGGCGACAGAAATGTCTTTGAGTTCTACATCTATATCGGCCGCAGCTGTAAATGTGCGGATAATCGGCAGCAATGATGAGGTTGCGAGTAACGGTGCTTCATCAGTTAGGGTGTATATGATTTTCTGCTTTTTATCTGACATTGTTTAATTAAATCCCGAGTTTCGTCACTAAGTAGTTGTCTGAGGTTGATTTACGGCCGACAACGAACCGCCAACCCCCCATTTTATCGTTGAAAGCATTAAATCGCAGCTTAAATTGGCCGAATATTGACCAAGCGGAAGAAATGACGGCTAATTGCTAATTTTGGCGTTCGAAATGACGTGGAATTCGTGCCACATTCAACAGCAACAGTACAACGAAAGGATTCAATATCCGTTCCGCTTATAGGCCAGATAACCTCTGCGCTCAACGGTGGGAAACGCATCGCCACGCCGCACATAG
>CAYMHU010000034.1:0-39499 GCA_964390335.1 uncultured Granulosicoccaceae bacterium
AAAAAGGAGTTGGCCATAAGCCGGGTTCTGTCGTGGACCATCATTCATCTAGGCAACACGTCACCGTATTGCTCAAGCGACCTACCCGGGAACAGTGCGGACCACACCTATTGTTCCTCTATTTGGTCTTGCTCCAAGTGGGGTTTACCATGCCGCTGAATGTTGCCACCAGCGCGGTGCGCTCTTACCGCACCCTTTCACCCTTACCGGTGAATCCGAAAATTCACGTAGGCGGTCTGCTCTCTGCTGCACTTTCCGTAGGCTCGCGCCCCCCAGGCATTACCTGGCACTTTGTCCTATGGAGCCCGGACTTTCCTCCACAACTCAAGGTTGCAGCGATGGCCTGGCCAACTCCGCCGCTATGGTACACCGTTCATGCAACTTTAAGTTGATAGCGCCCACACAATAAGTAATTTGAAAGTGACTACGTTCTATCAGAATCGCCACCTCCGGACATCGACACACCCAACTCATAAATCTGTTTACGCGGAATCCCGGTTAATTCAGCCGCCGCTTTCGCAGCAGTTTTTAGCGGCATGTGTTTTAGCAACGTCGTTAAGATGGTTTTTGTGTCGCCAAGGTTTTGCTTTGCCCCAGAGTCTTTCACACCAGAAATCAACAGCACAAATTCTCCGCGCTGTTGTTGCGGATCGGCTTCCAACGTTTCAAGCAGCGTCGCCACTCTGCCACGCAGTACGGTTTCAAATCGTTTAGTCAATTCACGGGCAAGCGTGATTTCGCGCTGCGCTGAAAACACCGTGCTGATATCGTGCAGCGTGGCCAAGATGCGGTGCGGCGATTCATACAGCACCACGGTATAATTTGCATCCGCTAACTCACTGAGCCAGTTTATTCGCGCTGCGGACTTGTTGGGCGGAAACCCTGCAAACAAGAATCGATCGGTGGGCAGCCCGGCAACGCTGAGCGCTGCCACCATGGCACTGGCGCCGGGAACGGGGGATACCGGAATACCGGCATCCTGAGCCGCCCGAACAATACGGTAACCGGGGTCACTGATAAGCGGGGTGCCAGCATCACTAATCAGTGCCACTGAACCGGTATTTTGCAGCTGTGCGACTATGGCCTCCGCGCGCGCGGACTCATTATGCTCATGTAACGCATAAACCTGCGTATTTATGCCATGGTGGTGCAAAAGTGGACGACTATGCCGTGTGTCCTCCGCATAGATACAATGGCAGTCCTGAAGCGTGGAGATAGCCCTTAATGACAAATCGTCACGGTTGCCAATTGGCGTGGCCACCACGTAAAGAGTATGCTTAGCATCTGATATCAATGAATTTTCGTTGCCCAATTTGCGCTCATAAACACAATGAAGAATAAACTCTCAATTCTAACGGTTGCCTTGCTGTGCATTGGCATTCTCAGCGGCTGCAAATCCGCTCCAACCAAGCCCGATAACCCGTTTAACGTCAGGGTAACAGACAGCCGACCCTTGCGCCTGCTGAATCAGGGCAAACCACAGGAAGCGGCGGATTATTATTCCTCGCGCGCCCAGCGCAGCTCCAATGCTGAACAGCAACAAGACTACCTGCTGCTGGCAGCGGAAATCTTGTTCGATAGAGGCATGTTGGAACCGGGGATGCAAAAATTAGGTGTGTTGCCTCAAACCATGAGCACACTGGAGCTGCAACACCGCCGTGAAATTCTAGTTGCAAAAAGCTTCATGTTTAGTGGCCAGCCAGCCGAAGCGCTTGAGGCCCTACCCGCGCCAGAAGATGTGCTCACCGCACTTGATCGCGCCCGTGTTTATGAAACCCGCGCCCAATCGTTTAATCGCCTCCAAGATCCCGACAACGAATTGATTGCCCGCATTGGCCTGGAGCAGCAAATCGTTAACGAAGAGATTGTTGATAAAAACCATCAACAAATCTGGGCCATGTTAACAACACAATCTATGTCGAACCTGCGCTCATTAACCACCAACGTACGGGGCGATGTATACCAGGGCTGGGTTGCGTTGGCCATGCTTAATGCCGATGCTGGCAACAATGAACGTTTGCGCACCAGTCAGTTATCGCAGTGGCGAGGCTTATACGCAGAGCACCCGGCTAATGCGCGCTTTGTACCACTGATTTACAGCACCGATGAATCCATCGAATTTCAAGCACCGGCCGATGGCAGTATTAATACCATCGCCGTGTTGTTACCGTTCTCTTACGATCGTACAACCAATGTTGTTAATGCCTTGCGCGATGGCATTGTCGCGGCGCATCAATTTGCATCGGATCAATTCAATAGACCTATTCTGCGCTTCTACGACATCGGCGACGACCCAGCCTACGTTAGAACCGCGTATGAAAATGCGATTGCCGATGGTGCTGATGCCGTTATTGGCCCGCTGCGTAAGCAAGCCGTATCTGCCATCGTAACCCTGCGCAACACGCCGGTACCTACCATCACACTGAATACAGTAGACGCGTCACTAACTTACGGCGGTGGGCAGTCGCAAATTATTCAGTTTGGTTTAGCACCGGAAGATGAAGCGCGATCAGCTGCATCCCGAGCTATTGGTTTATCGCTGAAAAACGCGGTAATTCTACAAGCCGATGATGCACGCGGTGATCGCGAAGCCCGTGCGTTTCAGGATGAGATGTTTGCCTACGGTGGCAATGTGGTGCATGTAGCGGTATTACCCGAAGATCAATACGATTACTCCACCGAATTAAAAGACGCATTGCAAATCACACAAAGTGATGAGCGTTTTAAAACGTTATCGTCCGTCATAGGACAAAAACTGTTTTTTGAACCCAGCATTCGTAACGATGTTGATGTTGTATTCCTTGCCATTGGCACAGAACAAGCACGTTCGGTCAGACCGCAGCTCGACTTTTTTCATGCCACCAATATTCCACGCTTAGGCACCTCTCGCATTGCTGCCCCTGACGACAACATCAAAAACAATCGCGATCTTAATTCCATTTTTTATCCGGACGCGCCTTGGGTTCTGCGAAAATCCATGCGTAACGATCCCCTGCGTAAACAAATTCTGGCAACTTTTCCGAATGCCGAAGGCGTGTACGCAAAGCTCTATGCACTCGGTGCAGATGCTTATCGAGTCGTGAATAATCTGGGACCATTAAGTCAAGGCAAACGTCTGGAAGGGTTCACTGGTGATCTTGAATTAAGTAATGGGCGCATTGTGCGGCATCTGGATTGGGCACAATATCAAGAAGGTGTGTCGGTAGGCGTTAAACGCGTTGAAGCCAGCGAGCTGCCGGCCATCCAATCTGGCGTGGCCAACTAATATCGCCTAGAAGCCATCTCAAAATTAGAGATGGCTTCTAGCGCTTTTCAATTCATTTATTAGCACACGACATGGAGGTCACGTGCACACAATCGAATTTGGTTTATCGGTAGAATCCTTAGTTGCCGAGTTTCTGCAAGGTCAGGGGCTGCGCCTTGTACACAAAAACTATGCGTGTCGGCTTGGTGAGATTGATCTTGTGCTGCAGGACGAATCTGACGGTACGATCGTTTTTGTAGAAGTCCGATACCGGTCTAACTGGCATCACGGAGGAGCAACAGCCAGTGTTGACTGGAAAAAACAGCGTAAGCTACGCCGTGTTGTACTGCATTACTTGCAAAAACATGGTAATACCAACACAGTTGCACGGTTGGATGTTATTGGTGTTTCGGCTATAAAACCTCCCGACAGCACGAGCGGCTTTGGTGTGTTACTGCACCAGTACAACAATCACTATTTAATTTGGACAATTAACGCTATTGAAGCAAGTTGATCTATTTCCACTTGCTCAATACTAAAGTACTAACGTCTACACCAAATCCAGATATCAATCCGGCTCGGCATTCGATAGCTGGAATTCAGTATCAGCTGGCTGCTTTATACCGTCATCAATGATTTCTACAGGCTCTGCCTGTCCCACTTGCGCATCCAACACAGCAAATAACTCGCTGGTTCGTTGAATATGATCTTCCACCGTTATAGGTTTACCGAAATAGAATTCCGGCGGCATACCACCGCCGGCAACATCAGCATAGTAGGACCATTTCTTATGGTCTTCTTTTAATTGTGGAACCACGACATTCGCAATGATCAGCGCCACACTCATACACAGTGCCATGCTCAGCTTGCTAGATGTATTAAATCGAGTGGCCAAGGATAAGGTGCCATATGCAAATACCAGCAAACCTAACGCGCTCAACGCATGTACAGCAAGTGCAGACAAACTATTGGAGTTGGCATTGAAATGAAATACCTGCAATGCGAACGTGGCCAATACTGCAGCAACACTAAACAAACCGGCAAAAACCCAATGAGCTCTTATGGCCGCCCGATGACGCAACAACTTACCTACAACCCCTGCCAGCAAACTCCAACCAAAAATAACTGCCAGACCGGCAATTACCGAAGTTGCTATAAGCTCGGATGTGACTTCTGAACTACCTTGAAAAACTAATTCAAACAAAAACCCCAGCACAATCAATACGCCGACCAGCACCGCACCGCCTTTAAAATTGAAAAAGTCAGTCAGTCTTGCGGTTATATTGGGCGACAGCGCCGGCCTCACTGCCGTTGCTGCATCGAACAATGTCGCGCTGGAATCGCCAAGCCATACCGAGGACCCCAATGTGAATTCAGTTTGGCCACGCAGTTTTTGCTTCCGTTTCTTCGTTTTCTTGCTGAGTACAACAACCGAACCATTCTTAGACTCCAAGTCCCGAATGCACGGTTGTCCGTTGTTATCAAGAAACAATTGAAGATGCTTTGCATCGATGTATTCATCTTCGATGATAACGTCGTTATCCCAAGCTCGGCCAATTGAAATGGGCGACTCACTGCTTAATTGCAGTTTATGAACGTGTTTTTGTCCATCGTACTGTACAACTAATACATGGCTCATCGTGTTTCCTCAATGAAACGTTTGTTTAAAGCCAGGATTTGATCGCGCTCTACAGCAGACACGCCCAAATAAGTTTCAAACAGCTTTCCGTGTTTATTGGTTTGAACCATTAACATGGAATCGTACAAACCAGGCCACTTTTTAAAGGCTCGCACACAGCTGACTACACGACTATAACCATCGATGTCATCCGTATCGTGTATAAAATCGGTTTCGCAAATAAAGTTGGTGGAACTTTCGTAGTCAGAATCGTTGTCTTCGACCATATAGTCTGACTGCACCTTCGCAAACTGAAACCGGTTTAACTTAACCGACTCTTTTTCTGTAAACGAAAACATGATTTGTCCAGCATTCAAATGACCAGCAATAAACACTTCATCCCCTGCTCGGCACGACTTGTCCACTCGAGCAATAGTGCGCTCTGTATTCGACTCATTCGTACTGCCCCAACATTGGATGTCTTTACGAATTTCACCAAACAACTGTCGACCATTAAAATCTTCAACCGACCAAGGGGTATCAATTAAAGCCTGTATGCGCGGCTGTTGCCACTGCCTCATCTGCTGTGCCATTTCAGCCTGATAAGAACTGGTATCAAGATGCCGTTGCTTATTGAGCAAGCGTTCAACATTATTAATGGATACAAGAAAACTGAGTTGACTACCTGCTGTTGCCACGTTAACACCAATGACATCCCCTGCTTCATTGAGCGACGGACCACCACTCATACCCGGATTCAAACTGCCGGAAAACAGGATGCGCTCTTCAATGCTGTGTTCCACTAAACCGTTGGTGGGTCCTGGCACCATAACAATACCCCAATCGCCAGGGTTGCCTAACGCATACGCATACTCTCCTTTAACCGGGTTTCGGGAAGCCAACTTAAAATAGTCATCGCTTGGATTTGGGTGTCGCAGCACTGCAAGATCGTTGATGATGTCAAAATCCAGCAGCGTTAAGAGACCAGTTTGACCATCGTGGGTTGCGTATATTATTTCTGCGTTATCGGGAGAATTAACGTAGTCAGATACAACATGGTAGTTAGTCACAATTAAGCCATCCGCGCTTAACTGAAAACCAGAACCAATCGACGACTTACCACCGGCATCTTTTGAGACCACGCGAATCTGGAAGATACGTTCGTAGTTTTCGGAAAAATCAACCGTATTGGATAGCGCTGGAATGGGAGCTTGTTCGCTGTTCGCTTGCGCATTGTTCAATGCGGCTAGCCCGGCAACCGGTGAAAAACCAAAGCTTAACAGCAGTAAAAGACCAATCCATTGGCACAACGCGCTGTGCGCGTGTAAAACGTGTAACTGCATATGACTTGCCCGGCCCGTCTAGTAAACCGGAATTCCCTGTTTGCCTATCCACTTAACGGGCGAACACGGGGTTTCTGTACGTCAGATACGGCTAAATCGATCTCGGTTCACACAACAGAACTTGGAATTAACTATTTGGTAGCGAATGCACAAGAATGGGGAGTTAACACAGCAACCGCCGCGTCGGGACTACTTAACAATCTTCAGATTAGGTCGTTTGATGGGGTTGGTATCTTCGGCTTTTTCTTTGACTTTCTTTGGTTCGGGATCGGGAGGTGTTTCATCCTGTTCCCCGAAAATCATGCCCTGACCATTTTCTTTTGCATAGATAGCCTGGACGCTGGCAACCGGCACATACACGTCCATAGCGGTTCCGCTAAAGCGTGCATTAAAGGTAATGGCATCGTTGCCTAATACTAAACTGTGGGTGGCTTCCGGACTTACATTCAAAATGATGCGACCGTTCTCGACAAAGTCGCGTGGCACCTCGACGGATTCGTCTGCGGTATCAACCAACATGTGCGGTGTCAGATTGTTATCCACAATCCATTCATACAGTGCACGCACAAGGTATGGTCGATTAGAAATCATTAACCGTATTCTCGTTCTACGGCAGATAAGCTGGCTTGAAATCCGGACCGTGCCATCATTTTACTGGCATAGTCCGTTACCGGTTTGGCAGACGCAGACAGCTCAACACCGTAGTGTTTTAATCTCCACAATAATGGAGCTATGGTTGCATCGAGCATAGAAAACTCTTCACTTAGAAAAAATGGCATCGCGGCAAATAGGTCCGCCGATGCTGTAAGCGAATCCGCCAATTCAGCCGCAACTGACTTACCGGCACTCCCGCCGCTTTCCAACGCTGGTACTAAAGAATACCATTCTGATTCGATTCTAAACAAGGCCAAACGGGTGCGCGCCCGCGAGACCGGGTCAATCGGCATAAACGGTGGGTGCGGATAACGCTCGTCAAGATAATCACAGATAACGCGGGCGTCGTAGAGCACTAAATCGCGATCGACCAAGGTGGGTAGGGAGCGGGACGGGTTCAGTTGCTCGAAATCCACGGGCTCGTTGCCCTCTTCCACGGACTCAATATCCACCTGAACGCCTTTTTCCGCCAGCACCAAGCGTACGATATGGCTTCGGATGCAGCCTGGGTCGGAAAACATCGTCATTACCGCTCTGGGATTCGAGAGTGCCGTCAATGGAGTTCCTTGGTGCTTATTTGTCGCTGGCTAATACCTAAACGGCCGAACTTACATTTGCGGATAAGTTCGGCAGCTTGGTTCTGCTGGTTTTTGTCGTTTAATGTGGAAATCTAAACGACGTCTTTCCAGTATTCCTTTTTCAGTAAGTAGGCAATACCCGTTAACAGGAGTAGAAACAACATCACCCAGGTACCGATACGATGCCGGGTTTGTTTGATGGGGTCGGCCATGTACGACATGAAATTGGTTAGGTCAGCAATGTACTGATCATACTCCGCTGGTGTTAATGTACCCTCGGTTACCTGTTCAAAACCCTTGAATACTTGGTTACCTTCGCCATCGTCTTCATAAACCGGTTCCTGCCAACCTTGTAGCTCCCATAATACGTGAGGCATGGCAGCGCCGGGATAAACGGTGTTGTTAACTCCAACGCCCACACGGCTTTCATCCTTATAAAAACTTCTCATGTAGGAGTAAATCCAATCTTCACCGCGCGACCGGGCGGTTAGCGCAAGATTAGGCGGCACAACACCAAAGGCCTTACGACCATAGTCGGTTGTCATGTTGTTGAACATCAAAGAACCCACTTTAGTTCTTTCACCGGCTTCGTCTGTGGTGAATATAAAGTTCTCCGCCACTGCATCTTCATCGAGACCCAGATCTTGGGCCATACGGCTGTATCGCTGATAGTCCGCCGAATGACAACCCATGCAGTAGTTCACAAAGGCTTGCGCACCGCGCTGCAACGACTTCTTGTTGCTGGTATCGATGATGGGCGAGTCCAGCGCCACCGACGGACCTGCACTGAACGCTGGAGCCGATAATAACAACGCACCAAGCGTTAACGCACAGCCAGCTGCTCGTACCATTGTTTGTTTAGATATCGTCATGGCGGGCCTCATGAAGTCACGCGTTCGGGTAGCGGTTTGTTTTTCTCTGCCTTACTGACAAAGAACAGAGCAACGAAGAATCCGAAATAAATGATCGAACAAATTCGCGACATAAGAGTACCCATCGGCGTTGGCTGTTGCATGCCAAGGTAACCCAGAATAATAAAAGCAATAGCAAAGGTGAACAGCAATACTTTATAAATGCCGCCACGGTATCGAATGGATCGAACCGGGTTACGATCGATCCATGGCAAGAAGAACAAGACTAATATAGCCGCACCCATGGCTATAACACCCATGAGCTTATCGGGCACCGCACGCAAGATGGCATAGAACGGTGTGAAGTACCAAACCGGTGCAATATGCTCGGGCGTTTTTAACGGGTCAGCCGGCACAAAGTTCGCGTGTTCTAGAAAGTAGCCACCCATTTCGGGTGCAAAAAATACAATAGCGAAGAAAAACAGGAAGAATACGCAAGCACCGAATAGGTCTTTTACAGTGTAATAAGGGTGGAATGGAATTCCATCTTTCGGGATACCCTCGGCATTTTTGTTGGCTTTGATTTCGATGCCATCGGGGTTGTTCGAACCCACTTCGTGCAGCGCTAAAATGTGCGCCACAACCAAACCAATTAACACTAAAGGTAAGGCAATAACATGCAAAGCAAAGAATCGGTTAAGCGTTGCATCAGAAACAATGTAATCACCTTTCAGCCATATCGTTAAGGCATCACCAACCCCAAACGGTATAGCACCGAACAAGGAGATAATTACTTGCGCACCCCAGTAGCTCATTTGTCCCCAAGGCAATAAATAGCCCATGAACGCTTCAGCCATCAGGCACACATAAATCAACATACCGAAAATCCACAACAGTTCGCGTGGCTTTTTATACGAGCCGTATAACAAAGCGCGGAACATATGCAGATAAACAACCACGAAGAACAACGATGCGCCTGTGGAGTGCATGTAGCGAATTAGCCAACCGTAGTTCACATCACGCATGATGTATTCAACCGATTTGAACGCAAGATCGCCGTCAGGCTTGTAGTTCATGGTCAGGAAGATACCGGTGACCAACTGAATGATCAGCACCATCAATGACAACGCGCCGAAGTAGTACCAAAAATTAAAGTTCTTTGGCGCGTAGTACTTCGTAACGTGCTCTTCCATCATTTTGGTTAATGGGAATCGCGCGTCGATCCACCCCATTAAACCGCTTGTGTTTTCTTTACTCATGCAGCAACGCCCTCATCTTCACCGACTAGGATGCGGTTATCGTCAAGATACATATATGGTGGAACTTCTAAATTAGTTGGTGCTGGAACACCGGCATAAACGCGTCCGGCAAAATCAAATTTAGAGCCGTGACACGGACAGAAGAATCCGCCTTCCCAGTCAGCGCCTAAATCAGGGGCTGCAACCTCTGGGCGATACGTTGGTGAGCATCCCAGGTGAGTACAAATACCAACAACCACCAAGTATTCCTCTTTGATGGCGCGAGTGGCATTCTGTGCATACGGAGGCTGTTGCTCGACTAAAGAATCGGGGTCGCTGAGTTCGCCCAGTACAGATTCCAACGAGGCAAGTGCTTCGGGTGTACGACGCACAATCCACACTGGCTTACCGCGCCATTCAACGGTGAGCATTTGGCCCGGTGCCAGTTTACTGATGTCGGCTTCAACCGGTGCACCAGCAGCTTTTGCCCGTGCACTGGGCGACATGGATGCAAGCATTGATACACCTAACGCTGCAGCACCGACACCACCAACAGCTGTCATGCCACCAACCAACAATCGGCGTCGCTTGGGATCGACTCCATCTGATGATATGGAACTATCTACCGCGACCTGACGCTCGTCAGGTGCTTTATTCTTCGCACTCATGCGACAACTCCACTAAATGTCAAAACTGTTTTCGCCAGCCACTATGCTGACGCCGAGAGACCAGACCCTACAAATAGTAGTCCAAAAGCTCGTCGAATTAACCCGCTAGACTACCACAGGGACAGTTAAAACAGGCACTTTCACTGAATCTTGAATGGATAATGCAGGCCCGATTCAGGCCGGATTGTCCACGTCAATGAATTGATGTGTTACCTGCAGATTTGAGCTAATTTGCGCGCCCAACGCCTGTACCCCATAGCGCTCTGTTGCATGATGACCAGCAGCCACATACAGGACCCCGGATTCACGTGCTGCGTGAGCGGTTTGTTCACTTATTTCACCACTGATATACGCGTCTAACCCCAGATCTATTGCTTGTCCTATCAGTCTCTGTGCACCACCAGTGCACCAACCTACCCTTTTTACGAGCCGTTCATGGCGTCCGACCACTGTGGCAGGTCGATCCAGGGCATTAGATATATTGGCACTAAATTGCTCGCAGCTAACTGGTTCAGCCAGATGCCCAACAAAAAACAAGCCTGGAGTCCCCCCTGCGCTGATACGCTGATCAACGATTAAATTCAGTACTTTGGCCAGTTGTGCGTTATTGCCTAGCTCAGGATGCACATCTAGGGGCAAGTGATAGGCCATTAGCGAAAGATCCGCATCGAGTAACCGTTTTATTCGTGCCAGTTTCATGCCTGTGAGTACGGGTGATTCGCCGCGCCAGAAGTAACCATGATGGACCAACACTGCATCCGCACCGGCATCAATCGCTGCATCCAAAAATCGCTGACTGGCCGTTACGCCAGATACAATATGACGGATTTCTTCCTTACCTGCCACCTGCAATCCGTTAGGACAATAATCCTCGACTGCCGTGATATCCAAGGTTCGGTTAATATAGCTAACCACTGAATCTCTATTTTCCATCGTTATCCTGTAACCGGTAAGCAATTGAGCACGGCGAAAAAATTTCTGTTTCTTGGCATATGCATGATTGCTGGTGCATTAATAGGCGTAGGTGTTTATCGCCTGGCGCCAAATTTTGCGCCAGCTCTGGCTAACGGTTCCGCCGCCGGCACACAGAAAGTGCGTTATTCCAAGCACTCGTACCACGACGGTATTATGAAGGTAGCACCTTCTGTGGTGAGTCTCTATTCCAGCGAAACAATTTACCGGGCACCAGATCGCAGCCCGGCAGCTGATGCCATCAATCCGGTTATTGCACCTCGCGAACGACGCAGCACCAGTCAGGGTTCAGGCGTCATCATTGACAGTGATGGCATCGTGCTGACCAACTGGCACCTAATTGAAGATGCCGACGAAATCAACGTGGTGCTCAGTAATGGCTCGCTGCACTCGGCGCAAATCGTTGGGCACGATAAAGAAACCGATCTTGCGGTGGTGAAAATTGAAGCTAGCGACCTACCGGCCGTCAGTATTAATAAAGAAACCGGCCTGCGGGTCGGCGACTTTGTGCTGGCCATCGGCAATCCGTTTGGCGTTGGGCAAACTGTCACGCAAGGGATTGTTAGCGCAACCCGCCGGCAAGTGGCTGGCGCCAGTGCTTGGCAAAACTTCGTGCAAATTGATGCAGCCATTAATCCTGGCAATTCAGGTGGCGCATTAATTAACCCGGACGGCGAGCTGGTGGGCATCAACACAGCAGTGTTTCTACGCGACAACGGTGCTGAAGGCATCGGCTTTGCAATTCCTGCAGAACTGCTAGCGCAAGTGGTACCGCAGATAATAGAAAAAGGTCATGTTGAGCGCGGTTGGTTAGGCATTGGTGCTGACGATCTCCCAATGTTTCCGGACATCAATCGAGTTGTGCAAAAAGGCGCCGTTATTACCGGTGTGCTGCGCGACAGCCCGGCGGCCCAGAGTGGCTTAAAACCGTACGATGTGGTGATCGGGGTAGATGGCCAAACCATCAATAATGCGACGCAGTTGCTGTTGCTTATTTCCGGATTGCCTCCCGCAACTGAAATTCCGCTGCAGCTTCTGCGAAATGGTGAATCTTTGAGCATTTCGGTGAAACTAGACGAAAGGCCCATTCTGAACCCATGAAACGCTCAGAACTAAGTGCAAATCGGCGCAAGGAAGACCAAAAAACCCTTTTACAGCACCTGCTGATAACCCAAACAGCCTCATTTCGACTTTGCTAGACCGGTTCAGGGCCACTATACTGACGCTGTTAGCGTTTTCGCGTCGGTCATTGCATTTTAGTGGATGATTAAAAAACTCACACAACTGGTTCGAAAAGCGCGGATGGTACACCATATTCGGGGTATCAACAGTCGCGACTTTTCCATCATTGCGAGTAATTGCACCGGCACGCTGCCCTACCGTTTTTTGAAAATGCCGTATCTGTCACCTACGGTGAATCTGTTTTTCTACGCGCCCTGCTATCTTAAATTTGCGAGTCGTCTTGATCATTACCTACGGCAGGAGCTTCGGTTCAAGTCCGAGTCGGGCTACGTAGAGGGTCGGGCTACTCATGAAGAATTTGGGCGCTACCCTATTGGCGTGCTGGACGATATCGAAATTCACTTCATGCATTACGACAGCGAAGACGATGCGCTGGAAAAATGGAATAAGCGTAAGCAACGTATCAATCGCGAGAAGCTAATTTTCGCGTTCACTGATCGCGATCTCTGCACCTACGACCTGATGCAACAGTTTGATGACTTGCCCGGTAACAAGATATTGCTAACTGCTCGGCAGTGCCCGTGGATAAAATCGGCAGTCCACATCCCGGCTTATCAGGGGTGCAGTGAAATGGGTGATGGCTACACAAACTACGATACGCTAATTGATGTTAACTACCGTGCATTGATAGACGGTACTGGCAACGCAGAAGCAACTGACGCTATGGACAATCACACATCCGTGGCAGCATCACCAAGAGCTTAAGCGCGTTTCACTCTAAACGCGTACACGCCTAACAACAACACCCAATATATTGAAGCGCTACCTTTTGCCGCAGCCGGTGTTCTGTTCTGAGGTATGTACGTTTGCACATCGGCAACAGGCGATACTGACGTACCGGTACCAACAACAAACGATACCTGGTTGTTAAACGGCGAAAAGTCTTGCGTCCCTATCGGTGATAACTGCGCTGACACCACTGCATCGCTCGCAGCATCAGCATTCATAACATCAATTGAGATAGAACGCTGCTCACCCGGACCCAGCTGATTGATAATGCATTCGCCACTGGTTGGAGTGATGCGCTGACAACCAGCAGGCCAATTAAACAAGCTCGCTACGGTTGTATCAATCGATAACTTGGCGTTCATAGCCACCGCAGAATCAAGATTACTTAGCTCAAAATTGACAGCATCCACTCCACCATTCATCTGCAAGGCTAAGTCAACAGCATCAATTAAACACGATTTCGTGCGCGCATTAGACACACTGGCATTACTACAAGAACTGAACTCAGTGTTTGTGCGAGCAGATATATGTGGCCACATTAATTTAGTACTGTCGTCTTTACACGATGTATCAGTATCGTGCTGCGCACCTAGCGAATGGCCCATCTCATGCGCCAGCAACACCCCACCAATGGAGCTGGGTGTTGTTATACCCACATCGTAACCGTCAACCCGGCACAACGTATCAATCCAAGCCAACCCTAACGTGCGATCAGTGCGCTGCTTGCCGGTAAATAAATACGTTAAAGCGCTATCGGAAAACAATGTACGGTTGTCGAGTCGGTAGGTTCTAAAACTATAAAGATATTGTTCCAAGGTAGCAGGTGCGCTGAGCATAGGATTCACTTCGTCATCCCCAAACACCTGTACTTCATCAACAGCCAATGCAATGCCGAATTGACGATACACGCCATCGGCAATATTCAATTGATTTAAGGCCGTGACCAAACCAGTGCCGCCGTAATATCGATCAAACTCTGAATCGATAACAATAGACACTGGCACAACGCGTAAGTCGCTGGGTTTAGATGCGGAGCGCATGCCCAATACGGCACCACCTAACGCTGGTGCACGGATAGAGTCGTAAGTCATTATTGCTTCGGTTGAAACCGAATCTGGTTGACTTGCGGATCGCGTTTTAGCACTGCGAGGTTGGTAATAGTCCAGCGTGCCCATTAAGGTGCCGGGTTGCATGTAGTACTTTTGATCGTATGCGTACACGGCACCGGAAATTGTGTCGTTAATAATCACCGCACGCACCCAAGAGTCGTCATCGCCAATGACCTTACCCACATAAACGCCAGCAGCAGGTGGCGAGGTATCTTGCAGCACACCGTCGCGCCAATCCGTTTTACGAACCAAAGGGCTGGGCGATAAGTTCAATTTAAAGTCGATACCATCAATGCTCACATCAACGAGCAGCTGGTCTTTAGACGATTGCACCGATTGCAACTGACTGGATTCAGCGGTTCGTTTTTCCAGAATGTGCAAACGTTTATCGGCACGCTCAAACCAGTATCGGGACAAAATATTGCCTTCAGGCCAGTTAAATCCAAACGGTAAAGCAAGCGCTGTATGTCTGTCGCGTAAATTTTCCAATGCAGACTTCGCAAGCTCGGTTTCACCTAATTGTTCTAATGTAATAGCTTCAAGGTAGGCCGCTGAATCTTGGTAAGACGATTCAGGGTGTAAGCGCTCAAGTTCAGCGAGTGTTTCCTGGGCCGCTTCAAAATCGTATCGATCCATGATTTGCAGATACGCTTTTAAGTACAGCGTGTCATCTGCAAGGGTGTTGTCTTTGTACTGTACCGCCATGAAATCCAGTGTTGCTAATGCGCTATCGATATCACCGGCATCGCGACTGTCTAAGGCGCTTAAGTAGTGACTTAAGGCATTACCTGCATCTTGCGCTTCTTGCAACACAGCTATTCGGGTTTGTACCGCCGAAAGCTTTTTAAAACCAGGATAGTAGGCTTGAATTTGCCGCAGCAATCGAAGTGCCTGAGTGTAGTCACGTGCTTCAATTAGCGATAAAGCATGTTCATAGTGTTCGCTGACAGGTGTAGCACGGAATGAATTTGCATCTGTTGTGTTCGTCGAGGCAACAGAACTACCGACAAACAAGGCGATAGATAACAGCAACACAAAACCAACGGCCAGTCGCGCAGGTGTAAGCAGCCTCTGAGCATAAATCTGGTGCATGATTATACGTTCTTTAATCCAAGGTTAGCCGTTGGCTGCTGGCTTTTCATCGTCAGCGACTTTGCCCTGATTAAAGAAACTCAATGCATCACGACAATTGGCTAAGGCCTGCTCTACTTCCTGTGCCGACAATTGCGGCTGCTGATCAAGATCATCCAGGATGCGAGTTTCATTACGGGCTTGATCAACTTTGCTTTGTATCTGCTCTAGTGCTTTATTCAACGCGGTTGTTAATTCAGCAAACTCGCTTGAATCACCTGAGCGCAAGCGCACATCCAGATTACCTTCGCCTAATTCTTGTAGTGCACGTCTGATGGCAAGCAGAGGATTGCCCAATTTGCGCATGATGTACACGCCAATCATGCACGTGATGGCCGCATTAATCATTAACATGATAATGAGCCAACGAGACATCACTTCTTGAGTGCTGGGTACGGCTTCGTTGATTAAGTGTAAATCTTCTGATGCAAACATCAGCGGCGCGGTGCCAGCAACCAATTCACCCAGAATGTAATGATAGAAAACGCCCAGTATCAGCGTGGATTGCACAATAAAAAACAAGGTCAGTAATAGCACACGCCTGATTTGGCGCATCTGGAAAGTTTTATCTTTTACCAGGGACAGCGGGAAAATCGCATCAGAGGAGCGAGCCATGAGTGAACCTTTTTTAAAAACACCCATCACGGGTAGTATTCAAAAAATCGGCTTACTCACTAGTAACTTGATTTGGCGCAGAGCCAGTACGGCCCTGCAGCTGCAATTAGCAATCAAGTTGTGATGTACTTATCATTTTTGTGTACAACAAATAGTGCGCAACAACGTTATCCAGCCCGACGCGCCTGAACAGCTGCCGCCAGATTATCCAACAGTGGAGCTGTGTCATCCCATGATAAACACGCATCGGTGACGCTCTGGCCGCGAGTCAAAGGTTCAGCTGTCGGGCTTTGCGCACCTTCAACTAAATTGCTTTCGATCATAACGCCCATGATGCGCTTATCACCATCTTGCAATTGAGCGCAGATGTCGCGGCACACGTATTTTTGCCGCAAATGCAATTTGCGAGAATTAGCGTGACTGCAATCGATCATGACCATTTCAGGCAAACCGGCTTTTTTCAGCATGGCACATGCATCATCAACGCTGGCCGCATCATAATTAGTACTGGCTTTACCACCACGCAGAATTAAGTGGCAGTCTTTATTGCCGGCGGTTTTAAAGATGGCCGACTGACCTTCTTTAGACACCGACAAAAAATTATGTGGGTGCAAAGCTGCACCAATGGCATCAACTGCAATTTGAATACTGCCGGCGGTACCATTTTTAAAACCGACCGGACACGATAACCCTGAGGCCAGTTCACGATGCCCCTGACTCTCGGTGGTGCGCGCGCCAATAGCACCCCAACCAACCAGATCGGCAATAAACTGCGGACTGATTAAATCAAGATACTCAACACCGGCTGGTAAGCCCATTTCGTTAATGTCAGCCAGTAAGGTGCGTGCGGTTTTCACACCTTTATTAATGTTAAAGCTGTTATCCATGTCGGGATCGTTGATGAGTCCTTTCCAACCGATGGTGGTGCGAGGCTTTTCAAAGTACACACGCATCACAATACATAGATCTTTTTCATGCTTGTTTTTATATTCAACTAACTTCTGCGCATAATCCCTTGCGGCGTCTGGGTCATGAATAGAACACGGGCCGACAACGACCACCAGACGATCATCTGTACCGGCAAGAATGGAACTGATAGATTGCCGCGCCGATGTAACCGTGCTTTCTGCAGTGGCAGTTACAGGCACATCATCAATGAGTTGTGCCGGAGCTAGCAGCTCTTTGGTTTCGGTAATGCGTAGATCGTCGGTCGTTGTGTTCATCGTATTCACTGTTTAATTATTTTGCGTCAACTGCTTCTTTAAGTAACGTTAGCAGTTGGGTGATTTTCTCGTTGTTGGTTTTCAAGGCAGCCCGGTTTACCACGACTCGTGATGTGATATCGGCAATGTGTTCAAGCGGTTCTAAGCCATTTGCCGCAAGGGTAGCACCGGAATCAACCACATCGACAATCAGATCGCATAAGCCCACCAGAGGCGCAAGTTCCATTGAGCCATAAAGCTTGATAATTTCTACTTGCCGTGCGTGTTTGGCAAAATGTTCGCGCGCGCAATTGGCGTATTTGCTGGCAACCCTAAGGCGTTTCTGGGTATCTAATTGAGTGCCGGGGTAACCTGCAACCATGAGCTTGCAACTGGCAATACCTAAATCCAAAGGCTCAACCATGCCCTCGCCGCCATGCTCCATTAACGTATCTTTACCCACCACACCGATATGCGCGCCACCATGCTGTACATAGGTGGGTACATCGGATGCGCGCACAATCAAAAATTGCACATCGTCACGGTTACTCGGCAGGATGAGCTTTCGTGATGTTTCAGGGTCTTCGGTTGGCAGCACTCCCGCTGCTTCGAACAACGGCATGGTTTCTTTAAATATGCGTCCCTTTGGCAACGCAATGTTGATCATGCTCATGCTGATCAGTCCGGTACACGCCTGATTTCTGCACCAAGCAGGTGAAACTTTTCTTCGATGCGCTCATAACCACGATCAATATGGTAAACGCGGCGTACGGTGGTTTCGCCATCGGCCATCAGCGCTGCGAGAATCAAGCTAGCCGATGCGCGTAAATCAGTAGCCATGACCGGCGCGCCGGTGAGGCTTTCAACGCCACGTATGGTTACAGAATTACCGTCGATGGTCATATCAGCGCCCATGCGTTGCAATTCGTTGATATGCATGAAGCGGTTTTCAAATACGGTTTCCGTGACTTTTGCAGTGCCTTCGGCCAGTGCATTTAACACACAAAACTGTGCTTGCATGTCGGTTGGAAAATCCGGGTATGGCGCGGTGGTAATACTGACTGACTTTGGACGTTGTCCGTGCATGTCCAATTCAATCCAGTTATCGCCCGTTGTAATATCCGCACCCGCTTCGCGCAATTTGTCGAGTACCGACGTTAAAATTTCCGGTACGGTATCGCGTACTTTGATTTTGCCGCGGGTGACGCACGCTCCCACCAGAAACGTTCCGGTTTCAATTCGATCTGGCACCACGCTGTAATCACAACCAATCAGTTGTTCAACACCTTCAATCGTGATGGTGCTGGTGCCGGCACCTTCTATTTTTGCGCCCATCGCTATTAGGTAGTTAGCAAGGTCAACGACCTCTGGTTCTCGCGCAGCGTTTTCCAGTACGGTTTCACCTTTAGCGAGTGTGGCCGCCATTAACAGGTTTTCGGTACCGGTTACCGTAACAGTTTCAAACGCGATGCGCGCACCTTGCAGCCGTCCGGCTTTGGCTCTGATGTAGCCACCATCAATAGAGATTTCCGCACCCAAGGCGCGCAATCCTTCAATGTGTAAATTTACCGGGCGTGCACCTATGGCGCACCCACCGGGTAGCGACACTTCGGCCTGACCGTAGCGTGCAACCAATGGACCCAATACCAAAATTGACGCGCGCATGGTGCGCACCAATTCATAAGCGGCGGTGTAATCATTGATGGTGCTGGGATCAACATGCACCTGCATGTTGTCACCCATGGTGATCTGGCAACCCATGCGAGCCAATAAAGACATGGTAGTAGTCACGTCGTTCAAATGCGGTACATTGCTTATCCGGGAGGTGCTGCTGCCCAGCAAAGTCGCTGCAATGATTGGTAAAACCGCATTTTTGGCACCCGAAATGCGCACATCCCCTGCTAGTGGCGGGCTGCGTTCGATCAGTAGTTTGTCCATTGAGACCCTAAGCCTTTCTCAAAATGAGCCGGCGTTGAAAAAAATTGGCCTACGTACGGCCAGCACAGCGTCATCAAATTCTACGGACAACAAGCTGTTCAGTACGCACCTTTGACGGTTGTTTCACCGCCATGCAGATGCTGCGGGGGGAATTATATCAGGCTGTTAACCTGACAAACCTTCGAGAGTTGAATCAATGGCTCGGGAATGTTCTGGAATTCGAGTTTGTGGCCTTGCCGTTCAGCTATTGCGAGGCTCTCAATAACCACGGCCAGGCCAGCGCTATTGCTGTGACGAACGCCCGAGAGGTCTACCGTGAGATGCTCATTTTGATGGATGTGATCGGATAGCGCGGCTAGAGTTTGCCTCGCGGTTGAGAAATCCAGATTGCCACTGATACTGAGCTGGCTGCCGATAGTGGTTTTTAAGGCTGTGATCTCTGTGCTCACTTCAGTACTCTGGTTGGGGCTTACGCAGCATCAGGAACCGGCATTTTTTTCCTTCAGCGTGTCCAGCAGACCATCAATGCCGCCTTTCTCAATTTCATTTGCAAATGCGGTTCGATAGCTGGTGACTAAGCTGATTTGATCGACTTCAATATCGTAAATCAGCCAGCCTTCTCTGTTGCGTAACTTGTACAGCACTGGAATCGAGCCACCACCTGCTTGTTTGAACACGGAGCGTACAACCGCACGGTCGTCTTTTTTCTCTGGTCGAAAAGGTTGGAACTCAATTGATTCGCCACTGTATTGCGTCATGGCATCGGTGTAGGTGTTAAGCAATAGCTGCTTGAATTCGGATACCAGCTGCGTTCGTTGAGCGTCGTCGGCGCTGCGCCAGGCTTTTGCAACGGCCAGTTTTGTCATGCTTTCGAAATCAAGGTTTGGCACAACATGCGTATCGATTAGCTCTGACAAATAAGCCTCGTCTGACTTGATGCGCTCGCCTTCGTTCTGCATGATATCGACAAGCGTGGTGGTGGAATCCACTACCAGCTTTTGCGCAGGATGGTCATCAGATGCGATCGCAAATGGCGCCATTACCATAAGGGAAACAGCCATAACGAACTGTCTGAATTTACTGATCATGTTTACCTGTGTGTGTACCCGTGTACTAACATTTCTATTCATTGTTTGTGCCTCTGCGCCAACCAAACATTGTGGTTCTGCGTACAATAATCAAGCAATGACAACTAAAGGTTATCGATTAAGTAGAACCTGACCGATTAATCTTTCTAACACAAGTGCAGATTGCGTCAATGTAATTTCGTCACCCGCTTCCAACAGTATCTCTTCTTCTGCGCCTGGCTCAAGACCAATGTATTGCTCTCCCAACAGGCCTGCGGTGTAGATGCTGGCTGTGGTGTCCTCAGGGAACGCATTGTATTGATCCTCTATGTTAAGAGTCACTTTCGCTTCAAAGGTTTCAGCATCGTACTCAATCTGCGACACAACCCCCACCCGCACACCACCAGCCGTTACTGGCGCCCGGACCCGCAAACCACCGATATTCTCAAAATTGGCGTGCAGCGCGTATCCGTCCTTGCCACCCAAACTAGCCAAATTGCTAGCTTTTAGAATCAGCGTAGCCAGTGCCAGCAGGAACAGGGCCATAAACACACCAACTAATATTTCTACTTTGCGAGAACTCATGTAAAAACCCCTAAATACCTCGTTGACCTGCCATCAAATCCTACGAATCGACCATGCCGTTAGAACATCAGCGCGGTTAGCAGAAAATCTAATCCCAGTACGATAAGCGATGAATACACAACCGTACGGGTGGTTGCACTGCTCACGCCTTCGGACGTTGGTACGCAGTCAGCCCCTTCGAAAATGGCTATCCAACAAATAACAAAACCGAATACGATCGATTTATAAATACCGTTTAATACATCGTGCTCAAAACTGGTAGCGGCTTGCATTTGCGACCAGAATGCACCGCTGTCAACACCTAACAACTCGACCCCAACCAAGTGGCCGCCGAATATAGCCACTGCGCTAAACATAACGGCCAACGCCGGTACCGCGATAAAGCCTGCCAGCAAGCGCGGTGCAAACACGCGTTGAAATGGATCGACAGCCATCATCTCCAAACCGGATAATTGCTCCGTTGCTTTCATCAATCCAATTTCTGAGGTCATGGCCGAACCCGCACGACCAGCGAACAACAACGCTGTTAACACCGGGCCTAGCTCTCGCACTAACGCCAGTGCAACAAGTACACCCAATTTTTCTTCAGCACCAAAGCCAACCAGGATGTTGTAACCCAGCAAAGCTAAAACCATACCGACAAACAGCGCTGCCACTAAAATGATGGATAGTGTTAAAACTCCCGTTGCGTACAGCTGTTTTATGACCAGCGGAAAGCGCTTTAGTGCACCGGGTATTGCAATTAAGGTTTGAATTAAAAACAAACTGGCACGACCCAGACGCTCAAAGATATCGAGCCAACCACGTCCGAACTGTTGAAACCAATTGAGCATATTATGGTTGTTCTGTTTGCATTAAGTCGGCGCGATAATCCGACGCATCCAGCTGGAACGGTACAGGACCATCGGGTAAACCATTTAAAAATTGTTGTACCCATTCAGACGATGAGTTTCTCAATGCGTCCGGACTGCCAGCCTCCACAACCACACCCGCCGACAAAATGACAACATAATCGGAAATGGACATCGCTTCGTTCAAATCGTGTGACACGATAATGGACGTAATACCGAGTGCTGAATTAACGGTTTTAATGAGATCTAACAACACACCCATTGAAATTGGATCTTGTCCGGTGAACGGTTCGTCGTACATGATCATTGTGGGGTCTAACACTAATGCACGTGCCAACGCGACTCGCCTGGCCATACCGCCTGACAGTTCTGCCGGATACAAATCGCGAGCGCCCCGTAAACCCACAGCATGCAAACGCATTAGCACCAGTTGACGCACCAGGCTTTCGGGTAGATCGGTGTGTTCACGGATAGGAAACGCCACATTATCGAATACGCTCATATCCGTTAGCAATGCGCCAGATTGAAACAACATACCCATGCGCTTACGTAATTCGTACAGTTTCGATCGCGACAACGCGGCCACATGCTGGCCATCAACAATGACTGACCCGGAAGATGGCTGCAACTGCCCGCCGATGAGCTTTAACAAGGTTGTTTTACCTGTGCCGCTGGGACCCAGAATGGTGGTTATTTGACCGCGGGGGAAGTCAATATTCACACCGCGAAAGATGTCTTTGCGGCCACGCTTGAAGTGCAAATCCTTGATTTGGACCAACGGCGAACTATTTGCAACCGATATGTTCACAATACCCACGCTAAACTTATTCGTTTCAAGTGTAACAGTTTGATTGCTAAGCTTTGTATTGGGTTGTACCTATTGGTAACAAGCAATAAACGCGACGGTATTCATCGATTACACTGTGGCAGGAAATTGGTCGAAAACACATGAAATTAACCCAGATTCGAAATACGCTGCTGCTGCTTGCCGTTTTGGCTATATCCGCCTGCGCTACTAACCTCCCAAACGGCCCAGTTTACGATCCTTGGGAAAATGTTAATCGCAAAGTCTTTAAGTTCAATGACAAGGTGGATAAAGCTATCTTAGCGCCAGTAGCCAGAGGTTATAAGGCCGTGCTGCCCGACCCTGTCGAAAACGGTGTTGGCAATTTCTTCAGTAATTTGAACGACATCAATGTCATCGTTAATGACATTTTACAAGGCAAGGTCAAACAGGCAGGCAGCGATATTGGACGCTTCCTTGTCAATTCAACGTTGGGGGTGTTTGGTATTTTCGATGTGGGTACCCGGGTGGGCCTTCCAAAACACGTGGAGAATTTTGGCCAGACTCTGGGCGTTTGGGGCATTGGTGAAGGCCCGTATATAGTACTGCCCCTTCTCGGCCCGAATAATATGCGCTCAAGCGTTGGATTTGTCACCGAAAGCGCAACGACCTATGTACCTCCTTATTTAACAGACGATAGAGGTGTGCTGCTTGGCACTCAGACACTTGAGTTAATTAGCACTCGTGCACGTTTATTAGGTGCGTCAAGCGTACTCGATGGTGCGCTCGACCCGTATTTATTACTGCGAGATTACTGGGTGCAACAGCATAGGCAAGCAACGCTGGATACCAGCGAGCGCATTATTTTAAACTCCGCCAATAAGTCAGATAGTGGCGACGAACTCGATGAGCTGGATGAACTTGACGAACTCGATGAGCTGGACCGATTAGACGAGCTTGATAGACAAGACGAACTCAATAAAACCAGTACCGAAACGCAATAATTCGGTTGACCACTAATCAAACACAACACAGTGCAATAAGCGATGAATGATCCCGTTTGTGATAACGAGGCTATCGAAACGCTGGCCAAAGCGGTCATCGAAACGGAACTCGAAGCGATTCAATCGCTGACACAACGTATCGATGCTGATTTTTTACAAGCTATTCAATTATTACTGAATTGCACCGGCCGCATTATTGTTACGGGGATCGGCAAATCTGGGCACATCGGCAACAAAATTGCCGCGACGTTTGCCAGTACTGGTAGCCCTGCACACTTTGTTCACGCAGCTGAAGCCAGCCATGGCGATATGGGCATGCTGCAAAGTGGGGATGTCGTTATCGCAATCAGTTACTCCGGCTCTTCTGATGAAATATTAAAATTAATCCCCGGAATAAAGCGCCTGAATTTACCGCTGATTGCCATTTCCGGAGATGCATCATCCGCGCTGGTCAAATCAGCAGACGTAGCACTGAGTATCAGTGTGGCACGCGAGGCGTGCCCACTAGGTCTCGCACCCACGGCAAGTACAACCGCCACTTTGGTGCTGGGCGATGCCTTGGCAGTCAGCTTGTTGCATGCGCGCGGCTTTAGTGCAGATGACTTTGCACGCTCTCATCCTGGTGGGCGTTTAGGCCGCCAACTACTCATTCACGTGAGCGATGTGATGGCCGGTGGTGCCGACACGCCATTGGTACAGGCTGATGTGACACTGGCAGCGGCATTGCTGGAAATTACCGACAAAGGCCTGGGCATGGTGGCTGTGGTGGATGAACATAACAAACTCAAAGGCATCTTTACCGACGGCGATCTGCGCCGAACCATCGAACTCACTGCCGATTTTCATACTTTAACTATTGCGGACGTTATGACGCATGGCGGCCACACGATTACAGCCGACGAGCTGGCCATGGCTGCGGTAAGTAAAATGCAGGAACATCAGATCAGCTCCTTGCCAGTGGTTGATAACGAGAAAGTCGTTGGCATTGTTACGATGCATGGTCTGCTGGCAGCTGGTGTGGTCTAAACTAGCAGCATGCATGTTCCAATTCCAACTGATTACTCAACCGAGCTACTCGCGCGCGCTAAAAACATTAAGCTGCTCATGATGGATGTGGATGGCGTCATGACCGATGGCGGCCTTATCCAGGGCGATGATGGTCTGGAATACAAGCGCTTTCATGCGCGCGACGGACTGGGCTTAAAACTGTTGAAGTCTTCCGGCGTGCAGTTGGCTATGGTAACAGGCAGAACATCTGTTGTTGTAGAGAATCGAGCAAAAGAAATAGGTGTTGTTGCACTAGAGCAAGGTTGTCATACCAAAGCTACTGCACTGGAACAGATATGCAAAACAGTTGGCATCAGTGCCGCAGAGTGCATTTTTGTAGGCGACGATATCATCGATTTACCCGCGTTCGCGTTAGCAGGGTTATCCATAGCGGTTGCCGATGCGCATCCATTGGTACTGGCTAATGCAGACTGGGTGACGCAAAAGGCTGGTGGCTGCGGTGCAATTCGGGAAGTGTGCGAACTCATTATGCATGCGCAAGGCACTTTGCAAACAGCCATGGAACCGTATTTGCCATGATGCGTTTAATTTCACGATACTGGCTTATTGTGCCATTGCTGCTGCTGGCCATTGTGGCGCGAGACTGGGTGGAAACAACACCAGACCAAACCACCGTTGAGCCAACACTCGATATGAGTGCAACGCAATCTGATTATTATTTAGAACAATTTCATACACGCAAATTTAATCGTTTGGGCGAAGTGGAATACGAAGTCACCGGAGACACACTCGCGCACTACCCCATCGATGATCGCTCGGAAATCATGCAACCCGCCGTCATTTTTAACCGCGACCAAATTCAATGGACCATCGAATCAAACTCGGGGCAATTAACCAAGAATCCAGCTATATTCACTCTGGTTGGCGAAGTAGTGATTAAGCGCGAAACCAACGACAGCAAACCCGTGACAATGCGCACCGATGAATTATCGATATTAACGGAAGCTAATGAAATCCGGACCGACAAGCCAATTGAGATTATTTCCGACAGTTGGCAATTACGTTCCGTCGGCTTGCAGTCATCGCTGAACGAGGGCAAGCTAAACCTGCTATCCACCGTTACAGGACACTACGAAGTTGCAAAACCTGAATAACGACTACCAACCGCACCGGCTATTGCGCCGACCACTGTGCGCATTGCTCACTGTAATCGTGTTTGCAGCAATGTTCAGCGCACCATCCTGGGCGCGTAAAAGTGATTTTTCAAAGCCCATAGATGTGAGCGCCGATCGCTCTGAGTTCGATGAAAAATCCGGTGTGCAGGTATTAATTGGCCGGGTAGAAATCCGCCAAGGCACCATGCTCATTAAAGCTGACCGTATTGCCATTACATTAAAAAATAATCAGCTGGCACAAATAGAAGGCAGCGGTTCACCCATTCGATTTGAGCAGGAGAATGAAGAAGGTGAATTGGTCACTGGTGAAGCAAACAACATTAGCTACAACGCGCAAAATGGCAGCCTTGTATTAAGTGGCAGCGCAACGCTGACACAACCCAGACAACGATTGCAAAGCGAACGCATTGAATTTAATTCTTCACAGCAAAAAGTCAGTGCAGATGGTGGCGACAAAGGCCGCGTAAGTATCCGCATACAGCCACCGGCATCTAAATAATCTTACGCGTCTATGCACACTTTAACTGCAAGTAATTTGCATAAAGCTTATAAGAAACGCCGCATTCTCGAAGGCGTGTCTCTTGAAGTTAATAGTGGCGATATTGTTGGCTTGTTGGGCCCCAATGGCGCAGGTAAAACCACGTGCTTTTATATGGTGGTTGGATTGGTCAAACCCGATCAAGGACAAATACTGTTTGACGGCACCGATATCACGCATCACCCCATGCATGCGCGTGCGCGACTCGGCGTTGGCTACTTGCCGCAAGAAGCATCGGTTTTCCGCCAGCTAACGGTTACACAAAATATCACGGCTATTCTGGAAACCCGAAAGGGTTTGTCGAAGGCTGAGCAACACGACAAACTGGAGGCGCTATTAGAAGAACTGCAGATTACGCATATCCGCGATAGTCTGGGCATTAGTTTGTCCGGTGGTGAACGGCGCCGCGTAGAAATTGCCAGAGCCCTGTCGGCTGATCCCAAGTTTATATTGCTGGATGAACCGTTTGCCGGCGTGGATCCTATTTCCATATTAGACATACAACGCATCATCGAGCATTTAAAAGCACGCAATATCGGTGTGCTTATCACCGACCACAACGTGCGCGAAACACTCGGTATTTGTGATCGAGCCTACATTTTGAGCCAAGGTCATGTTATTGCTGAAGGACATCCTGAAGCTGTTCTGGCAAACGAAGAAGTTAAATCCGTGTATTTGGGCGAAAATTTCGAAATCTAAAACTGCCGCATCGCCTTAGAAAGCATTTGTAATCCGGTCTACTTAGGCCATACTCTTAGCAGCATATTTGCGCCTAAAGTGGCGTCTTACTGACCGTTAAGCCCCGGTTCGCGCGCGGTCTACAACTACGCGGAAAGATCAATGAAACAATCACTGCAAATGAAGATGGGTCAGCAATTAGCGATGACGCCACAATTGCAGCAAGCCATCAAACTACTGCAGCTGTCCACGCTGGAACTACAGAGCGAAATTCAGGATGCATTGGAAAATAATCCAATGCTCGAAATGCAAGAAGATGAAGGTAGCGAGCCGCGTGAAAACGACTCGGCGGCCGAAAGTCAGGCCGAAAAAGCTGAACGCAAGCGCAACGAAGAAAAACTGCAAAAAGAGGCGATTCGCGAAGAGGTGAATGCCGCCTCCGCTGATGACACCATAGTGGAAGAACACTTTGAAGCCTCGTTAGGTCAGCATGAGGAATCCATGCCGGATGAACTTGCCGTGGACAGCGCGTGGGATGACGTATTCGAAACCGCCACGCCTATTAGCTCATCTACCACCAACGATGGTGAATCACGTGACTTCACCGAGTTCCATAACTCCGGCATTTCCAGTATTCAGGATCATTTAAACGAGCAAATCCAGTTTGCACCGTTATCAGAACGAGATCAGACCATCGCCGAAACCGTTATCGATGCGATTGATGACAACGGTTATCTGATCGATGATTTGGCAACGCTGTTGAGCGGCTTGAACCGAGACATCACTGACCCCGAAAGCCAGTATGAAATGGCTGAGCTCGATGCCATATTGCACATGGTGCAAAATTTAGAGCCAGCCGGTTGTGGTGCACGTGATGCTAGCGAATGCATGAACATTCAGCTCGCTCAAATGCCTCAAACAGAGTTAACAGAGATCGCGTCCCGTATCGTCACTAATCACTTGGACTTACTTGCCGCACATGATTTTTCAAGACTGCGCCGCTTATTGAAAATAGACGATGAGCGTTTACAAGATTCCATCGCATTAATTCGCAGCCTGAACCCGCGTCCAGGTCGACAGTTAGTCAATGATCATGATCAATACATTGTGCCCGATGTATTTGTACAAAAAGTTAAAGGTGTATGGCGAGTTGAATTAAACCCTGATATTGCGCCAAAGCTGGGCATCAATGCACTGTATGCAGGCATGGTTAAACGCGCTGATAAAAGTGATGACAACAACTTCTTGCGTAATCATTTACAAGAAGCACGTTGGTTTATTAAGAGCTTGCAAAGCCGCAATGAAACCTTGCTTCGTGTAGCTACGGCTATTGTTGAACGACAACGCAACTTTTTGGAATACGGTGATGAAGCCATGAAGCCACTGGTGTTGCGCGATATTGCAGAACAACTAAGTTTGCACGAATCGACTATTTCACGCGTGACAACGCACAAATACATTCATACACCACGCGGCATCTTTGAATTTAAATATTTCTTCTCAAGTCACGTTTCCACTGCAAATGGCGGAGAATGTTCCGCAACTGCGATCCGCGCCATGATTCGAAAGTACATTGCTGCGGAGGATGCCACGAAACCCCTCAGTGACAGTAAAATTGCCAGTACGTTGGTCGCTGAAGGTATACAGGTAGCAAGAAGAACGGTGGCGAAATATCGCGAGTCAATGGCTATACCGCCGTCGAACGAGCGCAAACGTTTAAATTAATTGCATCGGGTGATGGACTTGGGTGATGGAAAAGCGCTGTAACCCATGCATTATGCGCAATGGGTTATGCGCCAACAGCGATGGATTTCTGACCAATTAGAAATTTATTGCATTTATGAAGCACTGATTTAGATCAATTATTTCTGATGTTCACTAAGTTATAACCTGTTAAAAATCAGATAGAGGTCACTGTTTACGCGCCATGTAGAACTTTACAAAAATATTTTCTGCGTTTTCCTTAAATCAATGATTGAAATTTTCTGAACATGATGGCAAGTTAAATACAGACTAAAAAGAAGTAAGTTGCTAACAACTTAACCAGCAAACCGGTCTTGAAAAGTACGACAACTAGCTAGACAAAAGATTAACTAAACAAAAGGCGAAATTAACCACTCAAACTAAACAAGGTAATCGATACCGCAATAAATAAGGAAAACTTGATCTATGCAAGACCCATGTGTTCTACAACAGCGTCTCCCGGCTTTGATACCAACCGCGTATCAAACCAGTGGATTCATGAACACATCAACACCTCACCAGGAAGTGCAATCTTCCACCCTACTATCCACGGCATTATTCATGTCACCAAAGGCCTCGCAGTTTGGGCCCGTTCTTTATCCTATTTTTAGCAACAGGAGAAACGTATGAATTTAACAGTCACTGGACATCATGTAGAAGTCACGAGCTCTATGCGTAACTATGTCGCCAACAAGTTACGACGACTGCAAAGACATTCGGAGAATCTATTTGAGGTTCAGGTCATACTCTCTGTAGAAAAAGTACGCCAAAAAGCTGAAGCAACCATACAAGTTGCAGGCAACCGGTTATACGCCGACACCACTCAACCCGATATGTACGCCGCCATTGACCTGTTAATGGACAAACTTGACCGGCAACTCATCCGACACAAAGAAAAACAAAAAAATCACCGCCGCATGCGCCCTGTGCAATTAGAGCCTGCCGAATCACTAGGGGTGTGACGACAGACGCTTTCCTTGCGCTTCGCAAGAGCGCACAATAACGGGTAGCAATGCAGACAATCCGCCTTTGTTTGGTCAAAAACTGAACAGAGGCGGACTATCGAGACACATTAAAACCCGGTTTTTATTAATGATTGAGCTATCACAGCTGCTAGACCCATCCAGAATCGGATGTCATTGCGACGTCCGCAGCAAGAAAAAAGCCCTACAAACCCTTGCAGAATTACTGTCTGACAGCCTCACGTTGGATGATGAGGAACCTACAGAAGACGAAGATACGCAAGACCCCCACTCCGATATGAGCATATTTGACGCCCTGTTGGCGCGTGAACGCCTTGGCAGCACATCATTGGGCCACGGTGTTGCGTTGCCCCACAGCCGACTGGCCGATATCGATGAACCGATTGCAGCGCTGATCACTCTAGAGAATGGCGTGGACTACGAAGCCGTTGATGACGAGCCAGTGGATATGCTGTTCGGATTATTGGTGCCCCAGGATTGCAGTGATGAGCATTTGCAAATTCTGTCTGGACTGGCAAAACGCTTCAGCGACGAAAATTTCAGAGACACTGTACGCCAATTCAGCTCAGACCAATCTCAAGCTCTGTATGAGTATCTACAAGCACCGCCTGTAGCATGAGCAACAGAAGCGGATTAACGGTTGGCGATGCCTATGCCGAATTTAAAGACGATTTGAAACTGGTTTGGGTGGCTGGCAATGAAGGTGGCGAACGCGAACTAACGAGTGAACATGGCGCGGCAAAACGGCCACGGTTACTAGGACCGCTTAACTTCAACAGTCCCAACCGCATCCAAATAATCGGCAAAGCAGAAACGCGTTTATTTGCCAGCCCTAACGACTTACAACCGCAGCGATTCGAATACTCATTACACGATAGCTGTGAGATGTTCGTGGTGACCGATAACGCAACACCGCCTCTACCGATTGTTGCGCTCGCCCAGGAAGCACAAATTCCATTGTTCGCCACATCGTTAACGTACAGTGAATTGACGCGCACCCTGCGCTATCGACTCACGCTACTGCTGGCAGAATCCGAAATCATCCATGGTGTGCTCATGGACGTGCATGGAACCGGCGTACTGATTGCCGGTGAAGCCAGTGTGGGTAAAAGTGAACTCGCGCTGGAACTGATTAGTCGCGGCCATATACTCGTTGCCGATGATGCGCCCGTGTTTCGTCGAATAGCGCCGGGCACCGTGGAAGGCAGGTGCCCTGTCATCTTGCAAGACTTTCTCGAGGTGCGTGGTTTAGGTGTTCTCAATATTGCGCGTATGTATGGCGATGCGAGCACGCGTAGCCGCAAAATTCTGCGCTTCATCGTAAACCTGAAGAACGTGCAAACCGGCGATTTTGAAAATAATCTTGACGATATTGTTGGTGATCGCCTCGGAGACCCAGAAACGGATCGCGATGTGCTTGGAGTTCCAGTACCGCAGCGCACTATTCCTGTGGCACCCGGGCGTAACCTGGCTGTGCTGGTTGAAGCAGCCGTACGTGAACACATATTACGTTCAGGCGGATATAACGCAACAAAAGACCTTGTGCAAAAACAAGCTGAAGCATTAACGCAACCATGAAAAATCTAACCATCGTTACCGGCCTGTCAGGCTCTGGCAAAAGTGTCGCCTTACACTCATTGGAAGACGAAGGCTTTTACTGCATCGACAACCTGCCAAGCTCAATGGTTATGGATTTGCTGGCTAACTTTCGTAAAAGCAATAATAAATTGGCCGAGAAAGTGGCGATCGGCATCGATATGCGCGGTGAACAACACACGGCAGGTGAATTCTTAAGGCTGATTCATCAATTAAAGTCGCTACAAGATTTAGACACCAATGTATTGTTTCTTGATACGGCACGCGGCGTGCTTAGCACTCGCTTCAGCGAAACTCGGCGCAAGCATCCGTTAAGCTCGAAAGATGTACCGCTCATTAGTGCCATTGATAAAGAAATCAGGTTACTGGAGAGCATTAAGAACGACGCCGATTTAGTTATCGATACGTCAGAGCTTAACTTGCATCAGCTGCGCCATATAATCCGCGAAGAAGTGATGGCAAAAACAACCACGCGATTACTACTCACGTTCCAGTCATTTGGTTTCAAACACGGGTCCCCTGCCAGTACCGACTTCATGTTTGATGTGCGTTGTTTGCCAAACCCGTTCTGGGAACCACAGCTTCGCGAATTTGACGGCAGGCAGCAACCAATCATTGACTACCTTGAAGCCCAACCGGATGTAGCAGACATGTTCAACGATATCCGCAAATTCGTGACGCGCTGGTTACCCGTTTACGAAAAAGAGAACCGGGCGTATTTAACGGTGTCTATTGGCTGCACCGGTGGCAAACACCGTTCAGTCTATTTATGCGAAAAACTGGTTGAGCATTTCAGCGCTAACCGCGAGAATGTGGCTCACCGTCATCGGGAATTAACACAACGAGCGTAAGCTCGTTGCCAAGAGGAATCATAGAGTATCGTTATATTTAACGTCGCCAGAAAGGAATAACCGTGATAAAACACGATATCGTCATCATCAACAAACTTGGATTGCATGCGCGGGCAGCGGCAAAACTGGTTAAGCTAAGCGCGACATTCGAATCCACCATTGAAATTGAAAAAGAAGATCAAAAAGTAAACTGCAAAAGTATTATGGGTGTCATGATGCTGGCCGCCAGCTGCGGCAGCATGGTAACGCTGTATGCCGATGGCGACGATGCGCAGGAAGCGATTGATGCGATTTCAGACTTAATCAATCGATACTTCGACGAAGACGAATAGGCAGATCGGCAATATAAAACCGCACTGATAAATTCACACTATTAAGAGATGAGATATTAAGAGGTGAGAAATAACAGATGACACTCATGTTCAATGGCATTGGAGTATCCAAAGGATTCGCCATTGGTGCTGCGCATGTGTTGCATAGAAATCAGGTTGATGTTACTGCCCGCAAATTAACGAAAAAGCAAGTACCTGCAGAATGCAGGCGATTACGCCGCGCTATAAAACTGACCAAAACCGAATTGCTAACAGCGCGCGACAGCATTCCAAAAGATGCGCCTAACGACATTAGCGCGTTTATTGAAACGCATATTTTAATGCTTGACGACACATTGTTAAGCGACACCCCGATCGACATCATTAAAGAGCAACAATGTAACGCTGAAGCAGCATTGCAACAACAACGCGAAGCAATGGCAAAGGTGTTCGGCGCCATGGACGATCAGTACCTTGCCACTCGCATCGATGATGTCAACCATGTAATCGATGCTGTGCTGCGCACGCTCAATTCTGGTGAAGAGCCGGTTGATGACGTGCAGTGGAAAGGACAAATTGTTATTGCCGACGACTTAACACCAGCCGATACCGTCATGATGAAAAGCCAGGGCGTTGCAGGCTTTGTTACAGAAACTGGCGGCCAACTATCACATACCGCCATTCTCGCGCGTAGCTTAGGCATTCCGGCCATTGTCGGCGTACACAACATCCGCCACTACGTGGTTGCCGGTGAAACCCTATCCATTGATGGTGAAAACGGCATGTTGCTCGCAGAACCAAGCGACGACATGTTGGGCAACTTGCGCAAGCAGCAAAAAGCGTACAAGCAACAACAAAAAGCCTTAGAAAAACTTATCGACACACCTTCTGTTACCCAGGATGGCATCAAAGTTACGCTAAGCGCCAATATAGAAATAGAAGAAGATTTAAAAGCCTTAAAACGCGTTAACGCATCGGGTGTTGGTTTATACCGAACTGAATTTTTATATTTGAACCGGGAAACTCTGCCAACCGAGCAGGAACATATAAAAGTCTATAGCAAAGTATTGCGAGCGTTGAAAGGCGCGCCGTTAACTATTCGCACAGCCGACTTAGGTTCCGATAAAGTCATTAACCCGCCTGCTACCACGGAATCAACCGGGCCACTTGCACACAACCCGGCTATGGGGCTACGAGGCATTCGCTTGTGCTTAAACGATACAGCGCTGTTCATCACGCAACTGCGTGCAATTTACCGGGCATCGGTACGCGGGCCTATTCGCATTTTGTTGCCCATGATTACCAACACCACCGAAATAATGCAAACTCTGGCAATCATCGACTCGGTTAAAGCAGCATTAACCGACGAAGGTATTGAATTTGACAACGATATTCCCATTGGTGGCATGATCGAAGTCCCGGCGTCTGCCATCGTCGCAGACCAATTTGCTGAACACCTCGATTTTCTATCCATCGGTACAAACGATCTCATTCAATATACGCTTGCCATTGATCGCATTGATGATCAGGTTAACTATTTATACGACCCACTAAACCCGGCCGTTTTACAACTGATCAAACATGTACTGGATGCCGGCAAGCAGGCGGGTATTCCGGTAGCATTGTGCGGTGATATGGCCAGTGATTCACGTTACGTGCGTCTATTGCTGGGCCTCGGGTTAACCGATTTCAGCATGCCGCCCAATTCCATCCTTGAAGCCAAACACGCGCTGATTAACTCGCGCAAATCCAAGATTAAAAAGTCGGCCAATGCGATGCTAAAAACACACAGCATTGAAGATCGACTGGTTTTACTCGAGCGAATTAACCGCGATTAGCCAGTAGCGACTACCAACACCTAGCAGGTATGAGCGATAAAGACCACCATAACCAACTAGAAGCATTAGCAGACCAACTTAAAGCTGGCTCGCTGGATACGGTGCGCGCGATTCTGCAAGCCATGCACCCAGCTGAAATAGCCGACGCACTGGAATCGTTACCCACGCAGCGACGACGCTTACTGTGGGCACTGGTGGATATCAATATAGAAGGTGAAGTGTTACTAGAGGTTGGTGAAGATGTGCGAACCGACTTGGTTAAACAAATGGATCTGGCGGAACTCAAAATTGCGACCGAGCAACTTGACCCGGATGATCTGGCCGATTTCTTTCAATCGTTACCTGAGAAGCTGACCGCCGATTTATTGGCTGGTATGGGCCGCAATGATCGAGAGCGCCTTGAACAGGTGCTGGCTTACCCCGAAGACAGCGCAGGCGGTCTTATGAACCTCGATTTTATTACCGTGCGCGGCGATGTCACTGTAGATGTGGTGCTACGGTATCTAAGGCGCCGCGATGATCTGCCGCGCCACACTAACCGACTCTGGGTAGTCGATTTGCAAGGTCGGTATCGCGGTGAATTATCCATCCGCCGTTTGCTTACCTCCAACAGCGACACGCTCGTTTCCGAGATTACTCAAAATGAAATCGAACCCTTTGCCGTATTGGATTCAGCGCACGACGTAGCGCGGCAATTCGAGGATTACGACCTGATCTCGGCACCTGTATTGGACGACAACCAACGATTAATTGGACGCATAACCGTCGATGATGTTGTTGACCAGATTCGTGAAGAGGCTGATCGTTCAGTGATGAGCATGGCCGGACTCAGTACCGATGAAGACACGTTTGCACCTGTATTACGCAGCGCCCGCCGCCGAGCCATATGGCTAGGTGTGAACCTGCTGACCGCTTTTTTAGCCGCTTGGGTGATCGGTCAGTTTGAAGCAACACTCGACAGAGTCATTACCCTCGCGGTGTTAATGACAGTGGTACCCAGCATGGGTGGCATTGCTGGCAGTCAAACTCTAACGCTGGTCATTCGTGCTCAAGCACTGGGGCACATCAATCAGAGCAACACGCGTTTACTGCTCATTCGCGAACTTAGTGTGGGTTTTATCAACGGTATGGCCTGGGCAGTTGTGGTCTGCGCGTTCACCTATTGGTGGTTTGGCAGTATGGATATTGGCTTAATTCTGGGAGTCGCGCTGCTCATCAACATGTTATTTGCAGCGATTGCAGGTCTGATAATTCCGGTCACCATGCGCAAACTAGGCATCGATCCGGCGCTGGCTGGTGGTGTGGTTTTAACAACCGTCACGGACGTGATCGGTCTATTGGCTTTTCTGGGTTTGGCTACATGGCTTTTGTAGGCCCGATTAGCGAGTAATCGGACCCATCAAAAATGACGCTAGTTTTATCCCAGCGTCGATTTACTGTTCTATTTTTGTTAGCAGTGATGCTGTTTTAGCGAAGCGTACCTGAAGCACACATACGGTTGCTGCCAGTAACTGAGATTCGGGCCACTTTCTGGGACTCAACACAAACGTATTCCGCTACAGCCTGCACTTCGCGCAGCAATGTGTAGTTATCAACTTCAAAACCTTGAAACATGAAGCGAGTTTCTTCCCAGGGGATATCCAGCTCACGAATGTACATGCCCAATTTAAGTTCGTTACGGTGAATCCAACGGGTGTTCTTTACCACTCGTGATGGTGTGTCGTAGTGTCGGTTTGGGTTGTTTGTCTTGTATAACATGTGGCTCTCCGGTTGTCGGCTACGTGCCGATCTTGTTTTTATTCTTGATTTAAGAAACAAACCGCCGTTGCGGTGTATGGGAAGCACTTTACCCAAGCGAAATTGTCTCCACCAGCCTTTCCAGCGCGTTTTGTGGGGCATTTCCGTTTACGATACTAAAGCTGTTAAAAGTTGCGACACAGCTATCAGATACAACTAGCGATGGCTACAGATGGAGCTTGTGGCGGTTCAAAAAAAAGTGACGCAATTGGATAAATTATTTAATCCACACCTTATGCACCGCTTTATGCGGGTTTTCACCAAGTTATCCACAGTTTATGCTTGAATTTGTACAGTTAAAGCACAACATATAGACTTATGCTGCGCTTTTTTTACAGTTAACCACTAGATGATGTGTTTTAACGGTTGACCGAACTGCTTCACAGTTTTAAACTCCTCGCCCGCGCTAAATGTTAATCACTTGTCATGCGGCGCACCGTATCTCGTCCACAATCGCTGTGCTCGTCATACAAAGTAGGCAAATAGTTCGTATCAGCTGTGCAGCGTTTGAAATTGCCGTCTACACTACATGTGGTATAGGAATTGCCAGTTAGACACTACCTGTAGTGCCTGATCAATGGATTGGTTAAAAAACATACACTTACACACTAGCGCGATGCTCTGGCTTCGTGCGCTTAAAAAATGGAGAAAGAGGATTCAATGAGTACTGTTGACGTGCAGCCCCTGAAAAAGACCACCAAGTCCAATGCTTTAAACGAAATACCGCTGCAGGATACCTCGTTAGATATCTGGGATAAAAAATACCGCCTGAAGACCAAGGAAGGCGACAACGTCGATCAGACCATCACGGATACCGTGCACCGAGTGGCTCAGGCGTTGGCAGACGTAGAAAAAACCGACAAGGATCGCCAATACTGGTACAGCCAGTTTGTTTGGGCGCTAGAGCAAGGTGCAATACCTGCGGGCCGGATTACCTCGAATGCAGGAGCCCTGAAGCACAAACCGGCAACCAGCACCATCAACTGCACCGTGTCAGGCAGCATCACGGACTCTATGGACGATATTCTGCACAAGGTACATGAGGCTGGCCTGACGCTAAAAGCCGGCTGTGGCATCGGCTACGACTTCTCAACGCTTCGACCACGCGGTGCTTATGTATCAGGTGCGGGCGCCTACACATCTGGCCCCCTGTCGTTCATGGATATTTTTGACAAAATGTGTTTTACCGTATCCTCCGCCGGTGGTCGCCGGGGCGCCCAAATGGGCACATTCGACGTGCGTCACCCGGATGTACTCGAGTTCATCAAAGCCAAGCGCGAAGATGGCCGCTTACGCCAATTCAATTTATCGTTGTTGATCACCGAAGATTTTATTCAAGCGGTTAAAGCCGATGAGCAATGGCAACTGGCTTTTCCATTGCGCCAAAAAGAACTGGCTGAAGACAACATCAAGCTTGACGATCCCGATCGCGTTGTATGGCGTGACTGGCCAAACCACCAAGACGCCGTGGTCAATGCAGAAGGTCTAGTGGCATGCCGCATTTATAAAACTCTGCCTGCGCGTCGCTTGTGGGATTTAATCATGAGCTCCACTTATGACTTCGCCGAGCCCGGTTTTATTCTGATCGACAAGGTCAATGAAATGAATAACAACTGGTTTGATGAAACCATTCGCGCAACCAACCCTTGTGGCGAGCAACCGTTGCCACCGTATGGCGCGTGCCTGTTGGGTTCCATCAACTTAACCCGATTTGTCGTAGACCCATTTACCGACAATGCTCGCTTTGATTGGGATCGTTTCAAAGACACCGTCAACATCTTTACCCGCATGCTCGACAACGTAGTGGAAGTGAACGGTTTACCACTGGAAAAACAACGCGCTGAAATTATGCGTAAACGCCGTCATGGTATGGGTTACTTAGGTTTAGGTTCAGCCATGACTCTCTTGGGTATGAAATACGGCAGTGCAGCCTCACTAGAATTTACTGAAAAGGTCACACGTGAGATGGCTGTGCAGGGATGGCGTGCGGCATTGGAATTATCTAAAGAAAAAGGCCCCGCTCCCATTATGAACGAAATGTTTACGGTCACTGGCGAAATGCTGCGCAAGCGCCCGGAAATGAAAGCTGATGGTTACAGTGTCGGTGATGAAATACCGGGCCGTGTTTTACACGCACGCTACAGTCGTTATATGCAACGCATTGCCGATGTTGACAACGAACTGGTAGATCAATTAGCAGAACACGGTGCACGCTTTACGCATCACAGTTCTATTGCACCAACAGGCACTATTGCGTTGTCACTAGCTAATAATGCCAGTAATGGTATAGAACCAAGCTTTGCGCACCATTATTCTCGCAACGTTATTCGCGAAGGGCGCAAAACAAAAGAAAAAGTCGATGTGCATTCGTTTGAATTACTGGCTTACCGTGAGCTCGTTAATCCAAATGCGATGCCATTCGCAGAAGATGATAACGCAAAGTTGCCTGAGTACTTTATTGCAGCAGATGACATACAGCCGGAACAGCATGTTGCTGTGCAGGCAGCAGCACAAAAATGGATTGATTCGTCTATTTCAAAAACAGCCAACGTACCGACTAACTTTGCATTCGATAAGTTCAAAGACATCTACATGCAAGCATACGATCAAGGCCTGAAAGGATGCACAACCTTTCGATTTAACCCAGAGAATTTCCAGGGCGTGTTGGTTAAGGAAACCGACCTTGAAAACACTGAGTACCAGTTCACATTGGACGATGGTTCTGTGGTCAGTGTTAAAGGCAATGAAGAAATCGAATACGACGGTGAAACCCACACTGCGGCTAATTTGTATGACGCACTAAAAGAAGGCTATTACGGCAAGTTCTAAGCGCGCCCCAGAGACTAAATACATGAAAATTACAAAGAAAATTGTTGGCTTTAACGTAAACAACGGCGATACTGCTAAAACCGAGGCGCCGCCTGCTAAAGCTCAATCGGTTAAAGCCGATGTGATCCAAATGCACGAAACGCTGCAACGACCAGAGAAACTGATCGGCTCCACCTATAAATTAAAGGTGCCTGAGCATGTGTCTGGTCACGCAATGTATATCACCATTAACGATATCATTTTGAATGAAGGCACAGAACACGAGCTGCGCCGACCATTCGAAGTATTCATTAACTCCAAGAATCTTGAGCACTATCAGTGGATTGTTGCGCTCACGTTAATTATGTCGGCTGTGTTTCGTAAAGGTGGCGATATCACCTTTCTAGTTGAAGAATTGCAGTCTGTATTCGACCCACGCGGTGGCTATTGGAATAAAGGCAAGTACATGCCATCAATCATTGCAGAGATTGGCAATGTGATCGAACATCACCTAATTGAAATTGGCATGCTCAAAGGACCAGAGATTGATCCTGCGCAGCAAAAAATCATTGACGATAAAAAAGCCGAATTGCTGAAGGAAAGCGACACAAACACCGAGCAAGCGCTTGAATCTAATACAAATGCAACTTCTGAGGATGCATGGCAAGCTAATGCAACGATGTGCTCCAAATGCAATCATAAAGCCGTCGTCATTCGCGATGGCTGCGCCACATGTCTCAATTGTGGCGA
>CAYMHU010000035.1:0-16026 GCA_964390335.1 uncultured Granulosicoccaceae bacterium
AACGAGAATAGGCTTACCGATGTGGTTCCAGTTTGTACGAATAGACGCCGTTTGCGTTGCCCACACGCTGAAACCCTAGCTTTTCGTAAAACCCGGTCACTGGATTGGCCTTAATCACATCGAGCGTAATTGATTTGCCGTGAGAAAAAGCCGCACCAATGATGCTATGCATAATCTTAAAACCAATTCCTTTACCCTGATATTCCTCGGGCACAAGAATCATTTCAACGCGCACATGTTGCTTACCCGGCTTTACACAATAGGCTGCAACTGTAGATTCTGGACAGGATAAGATATTGAATTTATGAGCGGGTAAATGGGTTTTAAAACCAGCGCGCTGGGTGAATTCGTGCCAACCCCATTGTTGGTCTATTGCATCATGTAACAGTGTTTTGTAGGTTTGCCATAACCAGTCGCTGTCAGCAGCGTCACCGGAGCGTTCAACAAGGCTTTGTAGATCAATCACTATAAATTCAACCCAACCGAATCAGTGTGCATTCGGTTGGGTTGTACTAAAGGCATAGTTATCGGTTTGTTATTCGCTGTATGAAGAGACTACCAACAGCGCGTTACCGTTTCTCAAAAAAGTGACATTGCTACGAGAAACATACACCTCAGTTGCCGAAAACGATCCCATCTGCGCTTGGATTGACGCTGGAAAGTTAAACGCACCATCGTCCTGTACATAGCAATCTACTTCTGTACGAGTGGAGGTCAGTAAATTCGCAAAATCGAAATCGGTATACGCCGAAATTGAAATTCTCGAATTCGGATCTGTACCGGCGTCCCAAGTAAACGTTGAATTGGCGTTAACCACATTACCCGAGCTAACGGATACACCTGTTAACAGTTGTACCGGTGGCACAGCTACATTTGAAAATGCCGGAAATTGATCGCCGGGAATATCAACGGTTAAGTCGGCTGGCAATGTAGTACCGCTGTCTAACTCGAGGTTATAACCAATAAAGCCAAACCCAGATTCACGGTTCAGCGTTGAAAAGGTACCAGCGGGACTGGTAAACGCGACGGTTTCGCCAGCTGAAATCGAAATGATGTTGCCAGGGTTGATGTTCGTAAAATCGATGTCTTCCTCATCGTCAAGAAACGATACATTTTCCCGCACTTCGCAGATATCAGAACTTGGATTGATCTCGTTAGTGATCGCATCGAAACTGATTGCGCTGGAACTACTGATGAATTCGGCTGATAATTCTATATCTGGAGTAGCTCCTCCAAAATCAAATTGATCAACATCGACAAAGCCCAACTGACTTACTGAACCGCCACCAGCATTACCAGCGTCTGTTCCACCGGCTGTTGTATCCCCAGCTGTTACGCCCCCGGCTGTTGTGCCACCAGCAGTGGTACCCGCTGTGGTACCGGAGTTAGAATCTCCATCTGAGGAACCCCCACCGCATGCCGTAAGCATACCGGCGACTAAAATCAATGAAAGTCTTAGTTGCATTATTTACTCCTGCTAAATTTACGTATTATTTTAACTTGTAATTGGTGCAATACAAAACACTCCTCACTAGCTTAACAAGCCATGCCGGAAAAAGTATGCCCTGAATATACTATTGCAAGCAAGAACGAAGGTTGAATCGATTATTAGGGTAAATAATGATTTTCCCACCTTAGCACCACATTAAACGATACAGAAACGCGTAATTCATCAGATAAGTTCGGGTGCACAAGGTGATGCAGAAATGATGGCCATAACAACATAAGCCCGGTATGTGGCTGCACGCGATGTTCTGCATCTATTTGCGCATCGTCGCGTATAGCCAGCATATTTGCTTGTGGCCGCGGGTCGTAAAATGAAATGGCGCCGGGATTTAAGTCTTGTCT
Organism: uncultured Granulosicoccaceae bacterium; assembly: GCA_964390335.1. Taxonomy (GTDB): domain Bacteria; phylum Pseudomonadota; class Gammaproteobacteria; order Granulosicoccales; family Granulosicoccaceae; genus Granulosicoccus. The sequence continues at coordinate 1,849 of CAYMHU010000035.1, forward strand.
TTGATTATCGCTGAGCGTTTGCGACTTAGGCACTCCAACGTAGTAGGTTCCACTAAGATAGCTGTGCGGATGGTTGTGAAGATTATGGTAGTCTCCGTGACGATTAATGTTCGCCCAGGCCTGCAGCCCCCATTTCACTTCAAAGCTATGGCCTTGCTGTTTTAAATAATCTGCTACTGTTTTATTGATACAGGCTTTAAGCCAGTCTACAACAGGATTATTAATGCTCAGTAAATCTTGCGAAAGGTAGTCACTGGTTAAATCCTCGGCGGTACCTCGTGATTTATGTTGCGCCTCTTGCTCAAGGATTAATGCCAGCAATGCACCGTTGGCTTGTTCAGCATTGGGAATGGTTCGCTGCAACATTCTGGTGGGCCATAGGTCCAGAAAATCGTTGTCAGCGTTAGACATAGAAGTTATGTTACCCTCAGCACGAAGTAGTTTTTCTTGCCTCGTTGCAACAATACAAACTGACCGTTTATTAGATCATCGTTGGTAATGCTGTATTCCTCTGCAACTTTATTTTTATTCACAGCAATAGAATTTTCTTTGAGTGCACGTCGCGCTTCACTGTTAGATTTAAGAAATCCCGTATCGGTTGCCAATGCAGCAACAACATCCAAGCCGGCATCAATACTTGCAGCTGGAATGCTCGCTTGTGGTACACCATCAAACACGTCCAGGAAAGTTTGCTCATCTAACGCCTTTAGATCGTCTGCAGTTGCTTTACCAAATAATATGGCACTGGCCTTTTTCGCTTTGTCGAGCTCTTCAGCGGAATGTACCATAGTCGTTATTTCATCGGCCAATCGGTTTTGCAGCACGCGCAGGTGTTTGGCTTCGTTATGTTCTGCAATAACGGCATTGACTTCTTGTTCATTCAAGAACGTGAATATCCGGATGTATTTTTCACTGTCTTCATCGCTGGAGTTTAGCCAGTATTGGTAGAATTTGTACGGCGACGTAAGGCGCGCATCTAACCAAATATTCCCACCTTCACTTTTACCGAATTTTGAGCCATCAGCCTTGGTAATCAATGGGCACGTTATCGCGTAAGCCTTACCTTCAGCTATCCGACGTACCAGCTCTGTACCGGTTGTGATGTTGCCCCACTGATCACTGCCGCCCATTTGTAGCGTTACGCCATTTTCTTTATATAAGTTGAGAAAATCGTACCCTTGTACTAACTGGTAGGTAAATTCAGTAAAGCTCATACCTTCGGAGCCACCCCGGGATGCATCGTCAGGGTCTACGCTGATTCTGTTTTTTACCGAATCTTTGGCCATCATGTAATTCACAGTGATGTGCTTACCTACGTCGCGAATAAAGTCGAGGAAGGTGAAGTCTCTCATCCAATCGTAGTTATTCACTAGCTCAGCTGCGTTTTCCTTTGACGCATCAAAGTCGAGAAACTGTGCAAGCTGTTTTTTAATCGCTTCCTGGTTGTGGCGTAAGGTGGGTTCGTCAAGCAGATTACGCTCTGCTGATTTTCCGGACGGATCGCCGATCATGCCGGTAGCGCCACCAACCAAGGCAAAGGGCTTGTGTCCGCTTCGCTGAAAATGCGCGAGCAGCATGATGGTGACCAAATTACCGATATGCAGGGAATCGGCGGTTGGGTCAAAACCGACATAGGCACTGCGCATGGATTCCTGCAAATGCGCTTCGGTGCCCGGCATCACGTCGTGGATCATGCCGCGCCATTGCAGTTCGTGGATGTAGTTGATCATATTACGGGTATCGATTTACGGTTATCGAACGCGATGAACCAGATTCTAGCCCACCATTTTACCCCTAACTGCGCGAATAAGTAATGCTAAAACTGTCCCGGTATGCGCAAAACCATCGCTTACGGCTTAGCTACAGGTGCAGATTTTAGCTCTGCAATTTCCTCGCGCAATGCCCGTAGTACCGATAGGCCTCCAGTTGCGGGCATCCATGCAATCGCGATAATACTTGCTATCTTGAGTGTTGATTGGTTACGAACTGAGGAGCTGCCAACTGCAGCGTATTCTGGTTTACACTGCGTTTTTCGCCATGTTGTTGCAACATGGCTTATCAAATGTCAGTACAGGTGCTAGCTTCGTGGCAATCGAACCAACCGTCAATGAGAAAGGCTCGCCAACTAGCGCGAGTACCAGCGACATAATGCTGGTGCAGGAAACCATGCAGGTATTGGGTTTATATGCAGGTGAAATCGACGGTTTGCCAGGCAGCAAAACCATGCGCGCTGTTCGCACTTATAAAAAGCGAAATAATCTCCCACCTAATAATGCGTTAACCGCTGAATTTATTGCGCACCTAAGAGATGCGCTTTAACTGCAAACTACATTCAAGCAATAACGCTGACAACGCTTATTGTTAAGCGTAAATCGGAAAAGCAGCTGTGATTTTCTTAACTCTCTCAGCCGCTTTGGCTTCAACTTCCGCATCACCGGCATCGCCATTGGCAACCATACCGTCAAGTACGTCAGTGATGATTTCGCCGATTTGCGTAAACTCTGCGGTACCGAATCCGCGAGTGGTACCCGCTGGCGTACCAAGTCGAATTCCGGAAGTGACGAACGGTGATTCAGGATCGTTAGGCACTCCGTTTTTGTTACACGTAATCCCAACCCGATGCAATGCTGCCTCTGCCGCCTTCCCTGTAAGCTTACGCGCGCGTAAATCAACCAAAATGAGATGCGTATCAGTGCCGCCGGAAACGAGATCGTAACCACCTGAAGATACTGCCGTTGCCAGCGCATTAGCGTTATCAACTATGTTTTGAGCATACTGCTTAAACTCGGGCCGTAAAGCTTCGCCAAACGCAACGGCTTTTGCAGCGATTACATGCATTAACGGCCCGCCTTGTAAACCAGGAAAGACTGCTGAATTTATTTTCTTACCGATTTCATCATCGTTGGACAACACCATGCCACCGCGGGGACCGCGCAATGTTTTATGAGTGGTGGTGGTAACTACATGTGCATGATCTAACGGGTTCTCGTGTACACCACCTGCAACTAAACCTGCAAAGTGCGCCATATCGACCATTAGGTAAGCGCCAACGCTGTCTGCTATTTCGCGAAAACGTTTGAAGTCAATGGCGCGCGGATAAGCAGAGCCGCCTGCAATAATAATTTTTGGCTTGTGTTCTTTAGCCAGCGCTGCAATTTCATCAAAGCTAATGAGATGCGTGTTATCGTCTACGCCATAAGGTACTACGTTAAACCATTTACCCGACTGATTAACCGGAGAACCGTGTGTCAGGTGACCACCTGCACTTAAATTTAAGCCAATAAAAGTATCACCCGGCTGCATCAGTGCGAAAAAAACAGCCTGATTTGCGTTGGCTCCGGAATGCGGCTGCACATTGACGTAGGAGCAATTAAACAATTCCTTCGCACGATTACGCGCCAGCTCTTCCGCCTTATCGACAGCCTGACATCCCCCATAATAACGCTTGCCGGGATAGCCTTCAGCATACTTATTCGTCATTACCGAGCCCTGTGCCTCCATAACCGCTCGAGACACCATGTTCTCGGACGCAATAAGCTCTATCTCGTTTTGCTGACGATGTAGCTCTTCGGTAATAGACGCCATTAATTCTGGGTCGGTATCGGCTAACCGCGCCTCAATCAATTCAGCGTGGCTGGTTGGATTAGACATTCAAGGGCCCCTTAAATACAGTAGTAGCGTTCAGGCAATATTATACGCCGAACCCAGGTCAAGGGCTGTGCTAATCGCACAATAAAGCAGTGCCGTCGGAGCTAGCAGCTTGTTGTTAGTTCTGGAGAAAATTAACCAACTGAGCAGAAACAGTATCGGCATCCTCCAGCAGGGAAAAATGCCCCACATCCGGCACCACCGATAACCTACCGTTTTGTAGTAGGCTTAACATGGCTTCCTGCTGGTGAACCGGACTCCATTTGTCGAATTCTCCTGTCATGAGCAAAACCGGGCAAGCGATATCGGCGATGTAACTCGCAGCATCGGGACGGCTTAGCAGGGATTTTATTTGTTGCTCATGCTGCTCTGGCGTTTTGTTGGTAATCATGTCGCGTAGTTTCTGCATGAGCTCGGGTGTGTCCCGGTACACCATGCCAGGCAACCAAACATCTGCTAGCACTTCCATGCCTTTGTCGTACGCCATTTGAACTACCATGTCGCGCATGTCACGTTCGCCTTCTGCCAGCGGGTTCATGCCTGAATCCAGTAACGCCATACGCTTAACTCGATCGGGAGCTTGATGTGCGATTTCGAACGCGATTCGGCCGCCCAGAGAATGACCCGCTATATGCAAGTCGCCATCGTAGGCACTGAGACAATCGGCAGCGATTTGTCTGATGTCGTCTTTTGAATAGACATCCGGCACATGGCTTTCATAGCTAAGCGCAGCTTGTAAGGGCTGCCATACGGTTTGGTCGCCCAAAAGCCCGGGGATGAGTAAGATTGTGGGTGTTTCCATTGGCGTCAACTTTACTGGCATCTTGAGTAGTATTCAAGCGCTCAGTAATTGCAGCCAACCAATTTTGCGATCGTAAGTTTATTCCGCGAATGCGGAGTTACACGGTCAACCTTATTGCGTTGACCGTGTACTGGTTACAGCAGAGAAATATTACGGCAGAGTTACGCCGCTTCACTCATGCCCAAAGCAACTTTACATTCTTCAAAAACACTTTGAACGGATGGGCGCTGTTCAAGTGCAGCAAACCAACTTTGAATTTTTGTTAGCGGCGCAAGCTTTTGGCTGACACCGAGTTGATCGAACAACCAATAGGAATACCAAATACTCATTGCAAAACTGGCATCAGCAATACCAAATTGCTCGCCACTAAAGTAGGGCCCGTCTGATAGCAATCCTTCCACGGCTTGCAATCGCATAGCAATGTTGTCCGTTGTAGCATGGATAAGATCAGCGTCGCGCGCCTCGGCGTTTAGCTGACCAAACAACACACTTAAATCGGGGGCTACGTATAAATCATGAATACGCGTAGCCAACCTTGAGCGCGCTTTACCGTCACTGCTGGAAGGCAACATCGCAGGTTCCGGATAGGAATCATTGAGCCACTCAACGATAACTTCACTTTCGCCAAGCTGCATATCACCCGTTACTAAGAACGGGACTTGTTTACTCGGGTTAATATCTGAATACGGAGTGTCGCCAAGTTCGTGAATATTCTGGGCGTGGAATTCAACACCCTTTTCAAGTAAGACGACTTTGGCTTTCGCACTAAAGTGACTGTAAGGCAGGTGGTACAGAGTCAGTGAAGTCATAGTTAGAATACGTTCGGTTGCGATTTAACAGATCCAAAAGATCGGCAAACCGTTTGTATTAATGACCGCCAATACGTAACATCAATGAGGCAAGAATAAAAATAGTGATAAAGTTCAACCTTCTCGCCATTCTAGCGACCAATCACGTATTGCAGACCACCCAGTAAATGCGTTCTGAAATCTGCTTCAGCATAGCTTTCTGACGTATGACCGCCTGCGGTATACCACGAACGACCACCATCATATTCATGAAACCAGGCACTGGGATGATCTTCACCCATAACGCCACCTGAATACGATTGTTCATCGAGCCGCATCAACACATTAACATTAGATCGTGGATTGGTTCGAAAGTCATACCATTCATCGGTGCGCGTCCAAGTTACGCTTAAATGCGCTGTGGACGGATGAGATGATGATTCAACAATTTGAGTGGCTGACTGAATTTCCGGATGACGACTAAAATACGCACCCACCAAACCACCGTACCACGGCCAATCGTATTCGGTATCGCTTGCGGCATGAATGCCTGCATACCCACCACCTGCCTGGACGAAACGTTCGAAGGCCGCTTGCTCGTTGTTATCCAGAACGTCTCCTGAAGTTAGCACCCATACCACGGCATCATAATTGGCAAGACTAGCATCGTTAAATGTTCCAGCGGAGTCGCCTGCTCGAGTGGTTTGAATATTGTTCGCTGCAGCTAATTGCTCTAAGGCTTGTAACGCATCTTCAATTGAATCGTGCCGATAACCGCGAGTTTCACTGAACAACAATACTCTCGGTGAACCGATGATATTTGAGCCTGCCAACAGTTCTTCAAGGTTACTCACACCATCATTATCGCTGTCCCACTTATCGGCGTTGAATTGGTCCGCTGTTATGGTGACAGATTCGAAGTCGTTGGTGCCTGTTTTGTAAAGCTGCTCCGCGCTAGCTAAGGGAACTGCACCATTGTCATCGTAAAAAGTCAGAACTAACTGTTGCTCAGTGTTTTGTGGAAACACTCCGGTAGCTGACCACATTTCATCACCGACCCAACTGGCAGCGATATTCTGATTATTCGAAACCACAAAGACTTGAAGCGCGTTGGACGAATACGCCGGCACTGTTATCTCGAAATTAACAGTGACTGTTTGCGTATTCTGTTCGTTACCGTCATCATTAAATGCGTTATCTGCTATTGGATCGTCCGCATTAGTCGAATCGTTTACGACACTGGAACCTGAACAAGCCGCCATCAACAAGGTGACTACTAGCATCCCAGCTTTAAAGAGTGTTGTTCGGCTTTGAACTGAAAAGTCCTTTGAGTGCACCGATTGGCTTAGTGTGCTCAAATTCACACATCGATTTTGCTTCATGAACTCTATTATACGGAGTCTTGGACAAACCCCGTGCGTTTTTACTGGCTTTATTCGGGTACTAATACCCAATAAACAAGTGCTACTACTGTTGACGCTGCATAAACAAAGTAACTTCCGCAAACGTGACCCCAAACTTACGAATATAAGCTCTATTCATAATCGTGTTATCGTCGAATGCCCAAATCCAATCGTCGAAACGAACCCGGTATGTATTGTTATCCACTGGGAGTTCCATTTCATAGGTCCACCTAAATGCATTGCCGTGAGAGCGCCCTGTTGCACCGGGTAAAATATCATCAGCCTCGCCTGTGTAGCTCCCATCGGCATGCCTCTCAATAACCCAGACGCGCTTATCTACTCCACTTCCAAGTCCATAGTTAAACGTTTCGTCCAAGGTCAGCGTATTGCCAACAACTGATCCCGAGATATCGACAGTAAAACGTTGAACCACGTTACCACTGCGGTTTTGCACAATTCCCCATACGTCAACATCGCCATCAAAAAACTCTTCTAAAACAAAAGGCGGTGATTGATTGATGTATTGTTCTGGGTCGATAGTTGCGCAACTACTTAAGAAACACAATGAGCAAATACAGGTAAATAGCGATTTATAGTTTGTAATTTTCATATTATGGAGTCAATGCTCGTTATTGTGTGTTAAGTAGATTTGCTCGGAATGCCGGCTTACTGGTGGCCTCTCCCAACCAGATATCAAAAAATCGATTGGTGAAATTGGGATCGGGCACACTGCCACACGCTACATTGTCGCAATAAAAAAGCGTGTGGTCGTTTGAGTCTCGTACGCCAGTAATATTGCTGCCTTTACCTACATCGGGAAAAATGTTCTGCAGCTGTTTCCCCCAATCAGCCAAAGTGGTCTCATCTTGCATCCCTTGCCCACGCAGTTCAGACAACGTGGATTCCACAATTTTTTCACCTTTAAGCTTGCGCAGGTAAGTTAACGACAGCGCGAACGGTTGTTGTTTATCGTATTGACCATTGGGTGCATACAATTCGGCATCAAATACTTTCCACAACATTACCTTTAAACGCGCCTTGCCAACCAGTTGCGCATTCTCGACATGCTGAAGCGCGGAAAGTTCGACAGATAACACAAGTGGTGTGTGCAGCCACAGCACGCTTAGCATGGCGCATAGACATAGTGTACGACGCGATAAGCGGCTAAATAATGTTGTTTTTGTTGACTCAGGTTGGAACACGCTGACTGTATTTCCCATTTTGTTTGTATCCCTTAATTACGAATATGTGGTTTATCCAGATTAGTAGCATTATTCCACTAGACTCATTATGTGACCATAACCAAGGTTCGAGCCCAGCCCAATGCAAGCAATACCTGAAAACGCGCTCTCAGCAATACCCCTGGCTGTCTGTTTAACCCTGTTTTCCCTTAGTGCCTGCGGTGGCTCAACAGACACCACCTCGATAACTACCGACGCGATGAATGACAACAGGCCGGTGTCGATTGACCCAGGTGATCGACCTGTCCGCATTGCCTCATCATTACCAGACAGTGATCTAAAGAACGCGTTGCTGCAATGTGATGCCACCACAATGAAGGCACAACCATTCTCGATTGGGCACCGCGGCGCACCACTGGGTTACCCGGAGCACACCCTTGAATCGTACCTTGCGGCCGCCGTTCAAGGCGCCGGCGCAATTGAATGTGATGTCACGTTCACCAAAGATGAGTCTTTAGTTTGCCGACACTCACAATGCGATTTACATTCAACGACCAACATTCTCGACACAGCGTTAGTTCAACGTTGTTCGATACCGCCAGACTATAACAGCGAGCAACCTTTCGCCGCTGTAAAATGCTGTACCTCTGATATAACGCTGGCGGAATTCACTTCGCTTGAGGGCAGGCATGATTCTGTAAATCGCAATGCCTCCACGCTTGATCAATACTATGCACCAGCGATGAATCGCACCGTCGCCGGTGGACCGGAGCATGGTTCTTTAATGACACATGCCCAAAGCATCACCTTGTTCGATGAACTTGGGGTTGCAATGGTACCGGAACTCAAAGCCACGTTGAGTGCAAATGGCGCCGACACTTTTCCAAGCCGAGCAACACTTGCGGATAAACTGATTGCTGAGTATGAAACAGTTGGGATTAATCCGCTAAACGTATCCATTCAATCATTCGACCAGCAAGATTTACTCTACCTAGCCGGCGCAGCACCAGCTTATGCACCTAACTTAATATGGCTGGATGGCCGGTATACCGAACCTAACTTTGATACACTTGATGGATCCACGTGGCAACCATCAATGCAATCACTCATAGATTCGGGCATCCAAACCCTGGCCCCCCCTATATGGATGTTATTAACGTTGAGCGATAACGGCGAGATTGTTCCATCACCGTATGCATTGGCGGCTCGCAATGCCGGTTTGCAACTTGTGACGTGGACGCTTGAACGTTCTGGACCACTACAGGACGGTGGCGGCTTCTATTATCAAAGTATCAGCGACGTTATCGATGATGAGTCGGATATGTATCGGGTGCTGGACGTGTTGGCACAGGACGTTGGCGTAAAAGCCGTGTTTTCCGATTGGCCTGCTACCACAAGTTGGTATGCGCACTGCCGCGTGAACTAGATAATGATAAAATTTAACCATGAGCCATGCAGACAGACCAGACCCCGACACCATAAAACTTAGTAATGGGCAACCCGCAGCCACCGTTGAACATGTATTAAATGCACTCAACGAATTGAATATTGAGCATCACACCATCACACACGATGCGCTATTCACGGTTGAACAAGCAAAGCAAGTCAAGTTCGATCTACCAGGTGCACACACAAAAAATCTATTTTTAAGAAACAAAAAAGGGCGGATGTTTCTGCTGGTAGTAGAACCGGACCACATGGTTGATTTACGCGGTTTACGTGACAAACTAACACTACCGGGAGGTCAGTTTGCTTTTGCCAGCACTGAACGCTTAGGCAAATTCTTAGGAGTTGTACCGGGTTCCGTATCGCCTTTTGGTCTGATTAACGATCACGATGGGCTAGTACAACTGTATATGCAAAACACATTGTTACAACACGAATGGATTTACATGCACCCGTGCCGCAACACGCATAGCACTCGCATTCGTACCAGTGATTTATTGCGCGTGTTGGAGCATTGGAATCACCCAGTGACCGAAATCAGTTTTGATAGTGACAGCTAGCAGCGCCAAACTTTCTATTGCGAGCGCATTGCGAACACTAAGGCCATCAAGCCACCAATACCAAGCAAAGAAAACCCCAGCCCCCATTGTATAGCTGCCGGCATGATATCGAGCACAATGCCAAAACCAATTGGTGCCATGGCACCACTACCTATACCGGCAACAGAACGCAACCCCAACACCGAACCTAATTTGTGTGCAGGCACAGCATCTGTCATTGCCGATGACCAAACGGAAGAGTCGCCAATAATAACGAAACCATAAATTGCCGTGGCAATGACCAGCAAGACTAAACTGGAGCTGGATAACCAACCAATGCTAAACGAGCACAACATACCGGTCAGTGCAAATGTCATCAGCACGCGCTTGGATCCAAAACGATCCGCTGCATAACCTGCAAGCAATGACGAAAAGCATCCAGTTACGTGCAACGCCAACGCAGTCCACAACCCTATTTCCAGGAAAGTGATTTCTCCCGCGCTAACAGATGCGGCGACAAAGAACGCGGGAACCCAAGACCATGCACCAAACAATTCGAAGGAATGTCCCGAATATCCAACGGTTAGTAAAATGGCGCGTCGTTTTGCACTTTTTGAAAACGGTGTTTTTTGCACTACCTCAGTAGCCGGTGTATTGCTGACTTTACGCGTGGCGTAACAACCGAAAAACACACCCATTGCGCAAGTAATCGATGTTGCAATAAATGCAGCTTTGTAGTCAAACCAATGCAACATAGCATTTGATATAAGAATAGACGCAGCATACCCAGCCGACATACCCGCCAGCACCCAGCCCATAGCAGAAGCTTTCTTGGCTCTAGGGACATTGGATGACACCATCATTAACGCAGGCGTATAGGTACCGCCTTGAGTAATGCCAAGACACGTAATAAAGACAAGTGCTGAGTCATACGAGCGTGCGAAAAAACCAAACGACAACGCGGAGACTGCCAGCGCCACCATGGACACATTAAACACACGCTTCGCACCAAAGCGATCGCTAGCAATTGATGTTAACAATAACGATATCGCAAATGCGACTGTATAAACGCCTTGCACAGTACCAGCTTGCGTTGCAGTCATACCCCACTCTGTTAGGAGCGTGGAAAGACACGCGGCATACGTCATGAACACTGACGTAGCGCAAATCCGCGACAGTACTAATGACGGGAGATTCACTTCAACTAAGCCACTTCGCGCAGAAGTGTTGCTGGCGACACAGACAACGAACGCGCAACCCAAATAGCACCCGCGGTTAAGCACAAACCAGCAATGGTTACGGCCACCACAGCACCCGAAACCCAAGTTGCAGTACCAACAGGCAGTTCAAGCCATCGAGTCGCAACCAAACTACCAAGCACTCCACCAACAACAGTTGCAAACACCGCAACCACCGTCCCTAGCAGTAAATATTCAATACTGAGCGCCTGCATCAAGCTACGATGCCGACTACCAATGGCATGCAAAATGGCGGCTTCTTGTAATTGCCGTTGACGGTTTGCGGCCACCACACTAGCTAACACTAACAAACTTGCCAGCAAACTGGTTAAAGCAACGAGGGAAACTGCCAATGCCGCTGCGTTCAAGATTCGTTTGGCCGCCTGCAACCCACGCGATGTACGAATAGTCACAACCGCTGGATACTCAGTTGAAATCGCATTAGCTGCCAGAATATCAATTGCAATATTATCATTAGCATTGTCAGCATTAAGATCAAATGCCGCAGCCTCCTGAAAAGCAATGCCAACATAGCGCGTTATGAAATCATCCAATGCTCCCGGCGTGAACAATGCTTCAAACCAAAATCGAGTTTCAAAATTTCCCTGCGCGTAAATAGCCACCAATTCCGCTTCTAGAGTCTGGCCCAGAATGGAAAACGTGAGTGTATCGCCTACTTTTACTCCAATTTGCCCAGCCTCTCGATCTTCCATTGCCACCAAAGGCGGGCCTTGATAATCACTGCCCCACAATGCACCGGAAGTTGCGCGGATATTATCAACACGTTCGGCTCGGTAACTGAGCTTGTGCTCATCATTTGCCTCTAAGGCCTCGCTTGCATCCTCCCGCGAAGACAGGGCTTCACCGTTCACTTGCGTTAACCGCCCGAGCACGAGTGGCACAGTGTGCACATCTGTTACACCCGGGGCGCTGGCAACCGTTTTTTCAAATGCAGCTACGTCCGGCTTTTGAATATCGTAAAACGCAAGACTTGGAGCTCGTGATGGTACAGTGCTATCGAGCATTCGAAGCATGGCCACAATCACAATGGTTGCCGCTACCAATAGAGTGGTTGCAATGCCCAACGACAACAACAGTGGTCGCAACGGCGAGCCAGGCTGGTCCATACCAGCCAACGCGCGTCGCGTTGCGAAACGTTTATCGAGCTTCCCGGAATGCACGACACTCCGCGCAACGCGACGAATCATCCACACAAGTCCGGATAACGCAGCGTATAAAAATATCATTGCAACGACGAATCCAAAGCCGATTAACTTATCGGGAACCAACGCTATCAAGGCAAGTGCTGCAGCCAATGCAAGTGCAGCACAGAGAATTTTTGCAGTGAAAGATAAGGGTGATCTAATGTCGGCTTCAGTGTCACCACGTAATAGTTTTGCAGGTTCTGTCGAGAGGCTACGAGCAAGGTTCGGCGCCGCAAACGCAAGGGCCGCCAAAGTGCCAAACGCCATCGATACAAGCGTTGGCCAAAACAACAAGGCAGGTGTTGTTGCGATTGGTAAACCACCTGACAAACTACGCGATACAACGAATGCCACTGTTGCACCGATTATTGCCGCTACCCCACTACTTATCGCAGCCACAATAAGAATTTCGATCACCATAATATTGGCACGCCAACGATCACGAGCGCCAATCGCTGACAAGGTGGCAAGGTCGGCGCGCCGAGAATGCATCCATGCGGCAACACCATTAGCGACACCCAATCCGCCCACCAACAACGTTGCTACTGCAATCAGCAACAATACGGCGGCCACTTCATTAAGACGTTCCGACACGCGATCATTACGATCTTCAACGGTGTTTAATTCAGCGGTGTTGGCTGGGAATGTTGCTCGCCAGTCATTAAGAAAATTGGTTGTGTTTCCGAAAACACCGGCATCAGGATTAACACCCGGACCTTCTAATCGGACTCGGTATTCATACTCAACCCGACTGGTTGGTGTAATTAACCCAGTTGCATCAAGTGTTTGCTGAGATACCAATACCGGCGGACCACTAACATCAGCGGCAAAGGACCGGTCTGGTTGGCCTTGAATCAATGCACGCACCGTTAAGTTGGCATCACCAACTGTAATTTCATCCCCAACTTTAAGACCCAAGTCAAAACTCAGCGCCGGGTCAATGGCTGCACCTAAGTTATCGGTGGCATCCGATAAACTCATTGCCGGTTCAAAACTGACACTGCCGTACAACGGGTATTCGTCGTCTACACTTTGCAATTCAATAACGGTGAATTCATCGTCATTGGTGCCAAGCATTGTACGAAATTCAATGAGTCGTGACACAGTACCGCGCGTTTGAATCCAGTTAAGTGCATCAGCTTCAAGCGGTTCACGTACATCGAACTCTACATCACCTCCAAACAACTCCCGTTCTTCACTGGCGATGCCATCCCGCACCAATGCCAATAGCCCAGTACAAGCAGAAATTAGCAACACACCCAGGAATAAACTGGTTGCCAGCAGATGCAGCGGACGCGAACCTCGATGACCGATCAAATCCCTAAACAGGAAACGAAACATGCTGGTCATACGTTCACCGGATGTAGTTGACCTTCATGCAGTCGCACCTGACGTTGGCAACGAGCGGCTAGTGCCGGATCGTGAGTAACTAATATAAGCGTCGCATCGTTTTCTTTGTTGAGTTCAAACAGCAAATCTGCCACTGCATCGCCTGTTTGATTATCCAGATTACCAGTGGGTTCATCCGCCACCATTAACGCGGGCTTGTGAATAAGAGCTCGCGCCAATGCCACCCGTTGACGTTCACCACCCGACATGGCATTCGGGTAGTGTTCCATACGATGCCCAAGCCCAACTCGCTCCAATAACTCACGGGCGCGGATTCGCGCATTATCGCTACCGGCAATATCCAATGGCAAAGCCACATTTTCGCGAGCTGTAAGGCTGGGGATGAGATGGAAGTTTTGAAACACGATACCAATTTTATCGCGCCGAATATCAGCCCGTGCATCACTCGACTGAGTATGCAATTCAACACCGTCTAACTGGACAGAGCCGCTATCGGGTGTTTCTAATCCCGTGAGCACCAGGAGCAATGATGTTTTTCCAGAACCAGACGGGCCAATAATAGCCACGCTCTCACCTTG
>CAYMHU010000035.1:16126-34695 GCA_964390335.1 uncultured Granulosicoccaceae bacterium
GCAATGATGTTTTTCCAGAACCAGACGGGCCAATAATAGCCACGCTCTCACCTTGGGCTGCATTTAATGACGCACCGTTTAATACCGGCACTACGCGACCGGCTGCACTGTAGGCTAGGCTGACGTTGGTTAATGTGATCATGTGAATATATGAGCTAGTGCGGGTTGGATGGATCGGTGGTTATTTTGCAGTGTTAAGCGGGCTTGTGCAATCATGGCCTAAAAGTCTAATCTTTCAGTATCAGACAGTCAGATACAGCAAGAAAGCACAGATCGTTATTCGGTGGGAGAACTAATTATTGTCGCTGCCGATTTAAATTAAGTGCAAACCACAATTTAAACCGGGTTAAGAAATGCGGGGCAAGCAATCCGCGGGCTGAGCGAACACGTCGCTCAGCCCATCGGGGTCTTACTGTTGTCGTCGGTTCGACACCTTTCTAAAAACTTGCGTTACTAACGCCAGAAGCATCAGAAGTAGCATTGAATATTCTTGCTGACCATTGGCAACACTGCAGCCGCCACCGCCTGAAGACGAACCTTCGCTATCCTGATTCATAGCTGCTGCGATTTCTTCATCTGTTCTCGCGTTGGGATCGTTGCGCAAGTTATCGAAATAACCTACGACCGTACCAGTTGCTCCCCGCGCCATACGAGCCTGCGCTCGCATTGTGTCATCTTCACGCGTATAAATGTCGGTGGTGATGTTATAGACTTTTACCTCTTCACCCAGTTTAAAAGTCAGGGTTTTCGCTGCTTCATCGAGTGCAATGCTCGCGTTGTAGGTGGTGTCTTCGGATACCTCAAGATCAAAAGTCGGGCATCGATCATCATCCAATCCATCAGCAAGGTCAGTCGAGGTGCTGAAATTCTCATCATTCGACCGGATGATGCAATACTCTCCAACCAACTGTGAGTCGGCATTCTTAATAAGCATTACAGACGTCCAAACACTACCGTTGAGGTTGTCACCATCTGCCGACAAGTCGTTATAAATAATTCCTGCAATACGCACTGCTGCAAATCCGCCGCCAGAAGTTTGAACGTCTGATTCGCTGGAGTACTGCATATCCGCCTCAAGATAACCACTATGCCTTGCCAATCTTAAAAAGGACACTTGCTCATCTTCGGCATTATTGACGGTAGCGCTGAGCCTCAAGCGCTCATCTACAATTTCTTTGGAACGTGTGTTATCACCTGTGAAGTCGTCAAAATCGTCTGAGCGGTAACGGCCAGTAGTGTCGACTGCAGCAAGATCCACTGGTTCTGCATCGAAAGACAAAGCTGAAATTCTAAAACTGCCAGATTCCGCGCCATCACGTACTCGCACTCTTGCAAAGGCAAATGGATCGGCTACATCAAATATCTGGAAGGGAAAAGCTGCAGTAATTGTTTCGTCCCCTAAACTGCCGTAAAGCTCCATAGTTTCTCGATTAACGCCAATACTGATTGGATAAGCTGTATCTGTATTCAATCCAGCTTGCTGAAACGATTCACATTTATTGCGGGTTGGTTCAAGGGGTTGACTGTTTCCTTCGGCATCTCTGAGTTTGAAGCAGACTTCCGCTCTGTCCTCCTCTTGCGTTGTTCCCAAACGCAAAACAATTTCAACTTCTACATCTCCTTCGCGCTCTCCCGGATTTACGCCACCATCAGCAATGCTATTAAAAAAACTCGCGGAGGCTTCTATTCGCAGATTACCCACAGCGGGCCTTGCATCAAGGTATTGTGCTGTCATGGAAATCGAGTCTGTAGTTGAATTGTTATTAAACTCGTAAACGGCTCTCTTATCACCGGATGGTTCTTCATGAATGATATTGAGCAGAAGACCATTGTCATCAACTGTAGCCGCAGAATCTACGTTGGCTATGGCGTCGGTATAAAGTCGATAATTTCTATCAAAACTGTTGGTGGAAAAATCATCGGCAAATTCTTGAGCCGAAACTCCGGTGCAGGCTATTAACAGCAACCAACCCACTTTTTGCGCTATCGCAGCATTCCTAGAAAACAACATCTAAAACTCCATGAGGTGTGGTAAAAATTGAAGTCCTAGTTTACTATCCAATGTACATAAAAGAACTAACCAGTATTGGTAGTATCAATACGGTCGGTTTTTGGATGCAGTCGCATACAACTGGCATTGCAAGGCTTGGTGTTCTGCCAATTCGCGCTCATTCGCCGCTGAAGTGCTCCCAGTGCACTTCCTTCCAGAAAAGTGCCTATCTCTCAATATACTCTGCACTCGCGAGGGTTAAGGATTCCGCCAATATGCCGATTTCTGTGAATAGGGTCAATATTTTCAAGGACGGTCAGCGTGCGAAAGATCAAATCACGGGGTTGGAATTTATTATTTCTATTGCTGCTTGGTGCGCTAACGGTTGCTTGCGGCAACGGATCAGTCAAAGATGGAGCGCGAGCTGATGGGATGCACAACTATTCCGATATCTTGCCAGAAGCCAGCACCGCTTTACCACCACTATACACAGTAGAGCATTTCCCGCGGACGCTCGCCCGTGGACAACCTCTCGATCGAGTTGTTCGACTGGTTTTCAATCTGGAACTCGACGTAGAAAACGTAAGCTCGACCCACTTCACGCTCGATCAGGTTTGGGTAAACCGGCACGGTGATCAAATCCATGAATCGATTCCATTTGAAATGATGATTGATGGCAGCGGTACGATTATCGATTTGCTACCAATGACGTATTACCGAAAAAATGCAACGATCACCGTTAGCTCACTCATCGGCTTACCCGCAAAAAACGGTAAATCACTAGTACGCACCAGCAGTTATAAATTTTTCACAGAACGGGATCAGCAAGGGCCAACAATCATCAGCGCTGATCCCGCTGGCGGCTACCATGCTTTTGCCAATGTTCGTCTCAACTTAAATCCAAGCTTTGTTGTGACCATGAGCGAACCGGTGCTGGGTATTGAACATGATTTTATCTCGAATAACGTCTTGCTGGAGAAGTCCGGGAACTTCGGTAGTGATCTGCGTTGGATACCAACCCGAATTGTAGTTGACGGGAGCACGATAACCGTCACAGCCGAGGAGCCGTTAAATTATGATGAAAATTATGAGCTTCTCATTCGCACACTCGATATAACCGATGAATACGGGAATAGTGTGCGCGACTCAGCTGAGCCACTTGCCTATAAGACCAAGCCTAATCCCGCAAGCTTGAAATTACCGTCCAAGATGACGAATCTGTATTACGATGAGGCATCACATGCGCTTCTCACGTTCACACCGTATCGTCAATTATTGTTTAGGGTCGCACTTGGTGAACATATGGAATTATCCTGGCGTGGATTACCAACAGATCCTGTTGATGCATGCATCACTCATAGCGGACACCTAGCAATGACGTTCCTCTGGAGTACCACGGTACGTGTTTACGACATGTCTACTATGACTCAGCTCAGCGAATTTGACTGGGCAGAATCACATCTCAGCGATTTACAGCGAGAGGACCGTGCTTTCTTCTCTACGCCAAACATTGATTGTATGGGTGAATTTATATACGTATCACATGGCGATATGAATACCATTGATGCGGGAAAAAACAGGGTGTCTTTATCTCCACCTCATCACGTCGATAGGTTATCGAATACGGCAGCGCTCGGCGATCTGATTAAATTGGCCAACGGTAACTTACTCGTGAGGGAGTTGACCGAGATCGGCAAACCAACCAAAGTACTTAAACTGATGCAAGAAACAAACGATGGGTTTGTCGACATTGAACGGCATATGCCAGAGCCGAACTACGCAGTTCAGCGCAAACAGCTCAATGCACACCTAATGGTGGATGAAGAGTCTCGACAAGTGTTTCTTGCTGATTTCGTTATGCATCTAGACAACTTACCAAGTGAACTGCATCGCTTACCTAACAGCCAGAGCGGTATATTGGCCGTGGATTCAGAGCGCAAACGATTCTATGCTAACAATGGCCTGTACGATTCAGTGACCTATGAAAAACTTCGCGATGCGATTGTGCCCGGCGCAAGCCATGCGTGGTTTGACAAGTTCGGAAATCTCGTTGTTTTCAACGATGAAACTTTATTGGTTCATGTGATATCCGAGCAGGATTTGTACTAACACCTGGCCCTAGGCAAAAAATAACGCTAGTGCGTATTCCGGCCCAATCTGGCCACTCATTCTGACACTAAGTGGCCACTGATTCCGAAACTATTCGGCCACCGATTCTGGAATTAAATGGCCAGTAAAGGCACATTGGCCAGAATGGCCGGCCACTTTCCAGAATCACTGGCCGGTTAATTCCGGAATCGCTCTCAACGCATTGTTTTTAAACCCTTAATTGATACGCTTCCCGTTTTTTATTTTGGCGGGAGACTGGCGTGTCACGAACGAGGTTATCAATGCGAAAAATACAGACCGTCCTGCGGCTCTTTCACGAGGCTGGACTGACACAACGGGCGATCGCCCGATCACAAGAAATCGCGCGTAGCACGGTGGCGAACTACCTGACTCGTGCGAGCAACGCCGGGTTGTCATGGCCGCTGCCTCCCGAGTTGGACGAACGTGCGTTAGAGCTTGCGCTCTTTCCTGAGAGTGACCAAGCACTTGCGCACAAACAATTTATTGAACCCGATTACTCAGCACTTCACATCGATCTGAAGAGCGCGATGCTGCATACTCAGCAAATTTAATCGAAGAAAGATTGCGTGAAGATTTGGCCGATTCTGGCGGAACATCAACGCAGGGGCGTCTGTTAGGGGACATACTTATACAACGGAGGTTTAGGTTAAACGCCATGGCACAAGTTCAACGCAATTCGTTGGTCTGAGAGACTTAGCGCTCTTTGCGGATGCCAAGCTGGCAGATTAGATCTTCGCCAAAGCCATTGAGGACCCTAGCGCATTTTTGATGCTCAACTCCAATACCAGCGGGCTCAACTCGTCCTTATTAATAAACAATGCGCTTTCAGCTGTCGGCATTTCATTCAAAACTGCTTCTCTTTCCAAACCAGATATGAGGATAACTGGAACGCTGTATTGGCGAGATTTGCATTGACTAATAAAATCGTTTGCATCTTCATTGACTAGCTTAAAATCAAGCAAACAGACATCAATATCCTTCTCATCGAGGTAAATCAGGGCATTCTTTACTGTTTCTGCTTCATCTATCGATACAGACACAGAAGTTATATTTTCCAAGTAGCTTCGAATCGCGTAACGATCATCTTTATTATCGTCGATGATAAGTACGTTTAGCAACGATGCTGGTTGTACTAAACTGCCTCTCCCCTCACTTGCCATTCGCTTGCGACGTTCTTTCTTTACTAGCTCTTCCTCACTAAGGGTTCTGTGAGAGAGGTCAGTGACACTGATGATACAGCCTTTTTCACTACCGGATTCAGACGATTTATAAGGAATGAGTTTGACTTGAACAAATTCTCCCGCTAACGAGAACACTTCTCGTCTTATTGATCTTGAGTTCGACATCACGCGCCGGATATCTTCGAACAATTGTGGGTATTTGAGATCGTGAGAAATGTGGTCTAAAGGTCTGCCTATATCGGATGGCAAGGTATTGAAAAAGCGTCGAGCGACCTCGGTTAGCCGCCGTATTCGGCAATTTTCATCTAGAAACACAATACCTATTGCGGTGCTGGATAGAACGTTGTCCAAATCATCATTGGCAACCGTCAGCTCAGATATTTTTTGTTGGAATTCGCTATTAACTGTAAAAAGCTCTTCATTGACCGATTGGAGTTCCTCGTTTGTGCTCTGCAACTCTTCGTTTGAGGACATTAACTCTTCGTTAGCTGACTGAAGCTCTTCGTTAGTCGTTTCTAGCTCTTCGTTAGTCGCTTGCAAATGTTCCTGCTTATGCAAAATATCGTTTTCCAGATCACGAATACGTTGAGAAGCCTGATCGCTTATATTTAAGCTTTCTACATTTCGTCGTGAATCACTTTTTACTGAACTATCCCTGATCGTAACAGCGAAGAATGCTGCGTAATTCTTGTTTGGCTGAAAATATTCAGTCCGCATTTCAACAACGTGTGGCTCGTCAGCTATCGAGACCTGCATGTTCTCGTACAACACCACGTCATGAGTGTTCTTAGCTTTGGATAAAGCGGTGTCCAAGGCCATAGAAAGTTCAGGTAGTATCATGTCTTGAACTTTTGTGGAAACGCGGCCCGCCACGACGGCACTCAAGTATTTCCCTCCGTCTCCGTATACATGGACAGCCTGACAATCGGAATTTAAAATGATGCACGAACCAACAGACTCGTTGAGCAAGCTATCCTTAACATGATCAAAACCAGAATCCCGACCTTGTTGCCCTCTGTAGTTTCGCAACAAGCTAGCCACCGGTGGAACTCCCAATCGCGGCATAGATTTATCGATCGGCTGTCGAAACATGCTACCAATTGGCAACTTAACATTACTGATCTTTTTGTATACGCGTGAACGCTCATCTAGCTGTTGAAAATAGTCCTTTAATTCACCAATGGATTCAGAACTACCAAAAAATATGGGCGCGTCACGCTTGAGTGAAAAGTGAAATCCCGCAAGCACCTTTTTTTGGGCTGCATGTTGGAAGTAAATCAGTACATTACGACACGAAATGAAATCAATGTTAGAAAACGGCGGGTCTGTTATCATATTGTGGTGAGCGAACACTACCAACTTGCGTAGCTCAGTTCGTACTTCAAATCCACCGTGTATCTCAGTAAAGTAGCGCTCCAGCCGCTCCGGTGATATTTCGCTAATAATTTCCCTTGAGTATTGACCGTTGGAGGCTTCAGCAATGGCGTCCGCATCTACGTCAGTGGCGAAAACCTTGAGCCTTAGGTTTTTATCGGACTTTTTAATCGCTTCATTAAACAGCATTGCAATGGAATAGGGCTCCTCGCCGGTTGAACAGCCTGCAACCCATACTCGAATCTCCTGCCCTTCTGCGGCCTTCTCCACTATTCGAGAGACGATGCGCTGTTCAACAAATTCGAACGCCTCGATATCACGAAAGAACCTGGTGACGTTTATTAGTAACTCGCGACCCAAGGTTTGGATTTCTTTGGTGGAGTCTTCTAATAACAGTAAATAATCAGACAAGGAATGCAGCTGATTAATGCCGATGCGCTGCTCTATGCGGCGTGCTATCGTTGTCGCTTTGTAATGAGAGAAGTCAATGTATCCCTCTTGACGCAACAACTCGAATATCCGCTGCATTATGTCAACATCTTGCTCTAGCTGGGTTTTGAGCGGCGCCGATGTGCTCAGCACGCGCGGATGTTGAGCGTAGCTTGCCAATTGTCTCGCAATTCCACCGGCCGATAAGGAAAAATCAGTCAAACCTGTTTGCACGGCACTCATTGGCATGCCATCAAACCTCGCCCTTTCTGGATCCTGCACTAGCACCAATCCACCAGATTCTTTGATGGCTTTGAGCGCATGGCTTCCATCACTACCCGTACCTGACAATATTATCGCCACAGCACGTTCGCGCGCGCTCTGCGCCAGAGATCTGAAGAATACGTCGATAGGCAAGTTGACGCCTTGGTTTGTCGCTTGATCGGATAAATACAGTTTTCCTTCGGCCAGCATCAGGTTTTTCCTGGCAGGCAGCAAATACACCGAATTTGGCAACGCTTGAATACCTTCTGCAACGTTTTCCACAGGCATTGAGGTATGCTTACCCAGCAGCTCATCCATGTGGCTTTTGAAGTCAGGCGATAGGTGCTGAACAACAATAAATGTAGCGCCCGTGTCTGAGGGAAGCTCGTCAAACAAATCGCACAGCGCCTCAAGGCCACCGGCAGACGCTCCGATACCAACGTACAAATGGGGCGCACTTGTGTCGGCTAACAATGCCATCTCCGCACTTTCATTCGACCTAAGCGAAATATCAACGTTCTGAGTGGTCTGGTTTATTTCATCTGGTTCGCGATCGATGGTTGAACTCGACTCGGTGGTCGACTCGGTGGTCGACTCGGTGGTCTCAGTGTCGGGGAAAGGATTGCTGGGTAAATCTTCGCTTCGTCCCAATTCGGTACGATCAGCTTGATTATTAGATTTATGATCTGATTGGTTATCAGACTTATTTACTGGGCGCTCGTGCTCTGCTGTGAGAACTGGCCGGTCATCCACATTGCTCATAGCAACCTTTAGTCAGCCAATAGAACGGATTTCATATCGACCATACAGGAAATGATGGGCAGTGACAATAAATCACTCTATTGTTCACGTTACACGTTACGGCAATCCGATACTTGATAGATGTTAAGCAAGCGCCTCAATTTTGGCTTGTTCCGGCTCAAATGATACCAAAGCGTTGTTTTTTGCGCTTCCAACCGGGGTGATGGCTCCTAAATCATAGAACTTAGAGTACTGTATCAACTTAATTGGATGCGATTCTACAAGAAAAGTTTTTATATCTGCAGCGGTTTTGGGCTTTGAAAAATGAAATCCCTGATAAGCATCGCAACCCTCAGCTGCCAGTAGATTTACGGTATCGTTATTCTCAACACCTTCTGCGATCACTGACAAGCCCATCGCCCTAGCCATGCCTAATATTGCTCTTACGATTGCCAAGCGCTGCTTCGAACTACACAAGTCCTTCACGAATGAACGGTCTATCTTCAGATGATCAATAGGCAGTCGGCTCATGTAAGACAAAGAGGAATAACCTGTCCCAAAATCGTCGAGGGATATTTCTATGCCTCTGGCCTTTATCGCTTGAATGGTTTCTAGCGTTGCTTCAGTTTTGTCGATAAACGCTGATTCTGTCAGCTCAACAATGAGATCGGAGTAATCTATGCCACTAGTGTGTACAGCCGAATCGATACAATCCAGTAGGCCTGGATTAGCCAGTTGACGTGCAGAAACATTCACGGAAATTTTGCAATTCCCGTCAAGCAGACCTGCTTGACGCCAGTCCATAAAATCATCACACGCGGTCTTAATCAACCAAGCACCGACCGTCGCTATCAAGCCACTACTCTCTAGTGTTTTAACCACATGCTCGGGCATATACTCCATACCAAATTCATCTGGCAGCCTGAGTAACGCTTCAAAACCCAGTATTCGTTGGCCAGCCAGATCCATTTGAGGCTGATAAACCATGCGAAAAAGTGATTTTTCCACAGCTTCGCGGATCACCTTATTCATCTCGGCTTGTTTCTGCTGTTCGTGACTTAGCGCGTCTGAATACAATACATACTTGGATTTACCGCTCTCTTTTGCGGCATACAGTGCAATGTCCGCCTGTTTAATGAAGTCATCAATCTCAATGTCTCCGTCTGGTGCAACGGCAATACCAATACTGGCTGATATCTCAACTTCAACATCGGCGACAGGGATGGGTTTTTGAAGGCTCTCTATGATTTTGTCTGCGACAAGCTCCGGACAAGCATCACTCGCAAGCCGCGATAGAGTCACAGTGAATTCATCACCACCGAGCCTGGCAACAATATCTGTGTCTCTCACCGCACTTTGCAAGCGATTAGCTGCTTCTCGCAACACACAATCTCCCGCATCGTGGCCAAGGCCATCGTTAACAGCTTTAAAGCCATCAAGATCGATAACTAACAACGCAACTTTTTTATAATATTTATCAGAGTTTAATACCTCGGAAAGCTTATCTCGAAAATATAAACGGTTGAGTAAACCAGTTAGCGTATCGTGATGCGCAATTTGCTTGAGCCGTTCCGCCGCGTGATGCTTTTCTGTAATATCTGTAAACACCACCAGAAAACCGGTCAACTTGTGTTGTTCGTCCGTTGTGGAGGTCGCACTCATGCTGACCCAGGTAATACCTCCTAAAGGTTGTTGCAAGCGCAATTCTTTTTTAAACGGCGTATTCTTGCAAACAGAATCTCGAAGCTGATTTAACGTACTGTGTACGTCCTCTGCATGAATAGCGTCTATCCATCCCTCGCCCAATGACTCTTCAGTTGTCAGGTCACTTAGCTCATACCACATATCATTTGCATATTGGCAGGTCCAATCTACAGCCAATTGCAAAATACCAACCGGTGCTAAGTTAGTTAAAGTTTTCATTTCCACAAACGCTTGCTCTGACTCTCTGGCAGATTCAAATCGGTCGCTAATATCATCGATGATTAATGTCACGCACACATGACCTTCAATCGTCGAGCAGAAGGCCGCAACCAGTATTGGAAATTCACTGCCGTCTGAACGATAACCCACTGATTCTCGTGTTTCCGCCATGCTCGTATCGAGCGACGTTGCCCCGGAGTGAAACGTGCTAGCTTGTAACAGCAATGGTTCAATCACCTGCCCTGAAATAAATTTTGTCGCATGGGAACCGCAGGCCATACTGGAAACAACCTCAAAATACCGTTCGCAGGCTGGGTTTATGGCATTCACTTCACCATTAGCATCAATGGTCATCACGCCATTAAAATTAGCGTTCAATAGACGGGAGTAATGCCGGTTATCTTGCCGATATTTTTGCACGGCAGCTTGCGCTTGTTTCGTTGCACTGGAATTTTTATGTAACCGTACAAACACACTCAAAATAGATTCGATACGCGCGATGTTTTCTTCCGAGAAAGATTTATCCGCGTTCGCAATAAACATCAAGGAGGGCGATTTACGCCGAGTGACCAACGGGAATATAGCGAAGTTATGAATTGATGGTCTGCAATCCGGTAAGCAGTTTGGCACCAACGTGCGTTTATTGTTAGCCCAAGTGGATACACCACTGTTCATAACCGCTTGCATTAGAGCGTCTGGACTGCGATTGAGCAAAGTATCGTACTGTCGTGCCAGGCCAGTTTTTCCATCCAACCCAACGACAGACACTAATTCAAGAAATGGTGTTTCCGCTAGCTCCACACCGGTTAAGCGCAATACGCAGCCATACTCCGCTCCTGCTAAATGCAAGACCTCACGCAACAAGCTTTCATAGAGTTTTCTTGGTTGTGTACAAACCTCTACACTCACTTCGCCAGTTCGCTGGAGGTAGTGGGATTGAACTCTCTCCAGCGCTTGTCTGGCTTCAAGATCTTTACGACGGTTGTGCTCGGGCTGAACCATAAGAATGCAGTACTTAAACTCAAACTTTACGCCAAAGTATAGGTAACCAAAAACAAATTGTTCAAGTACTTATTATATTTTTTTAATAAACTGCTTTAGATATAACATGGTGAATAGTACAAGTATCTCTATTTGAATTGATTGCTGACTAACCTTGCACAGTGAAGCACCCGCTCGATAAAACTGCGAACTTTTAGTTGGGCCACCGCCAAAGAACTCGACGGAATAAGCAAGGGAAAACGCGAGTAGATATATCCGAAATACACATTCGCGTCCTGCCTAGTGCAGAGCCAACATCCGGTTAAGCGTTATTAAAGATTAATTTTATTAAAGATTTATTTTAATTGTCGGCGTTCGCCCTTGCGGCGATCAATTACGCTTTCGCGAAGATGTCGGCTCTCTTTACGCCTGTCGTTGCAGACACGCTCTTCAAGCGCTTCGAACAGTTGATCGGGAGCAACGTTTGGAAGCTTCAAATCTACCTGTTCAGTGTTGTTGTTTGCGGAAGTGGAATCCAGATTAATCTTTGAGACAGTGGAGCTACTCATGTTCATTTACTTTGCCTATCGTTAAGGTTGAATAGACCCATGTAAGAGCAAATAAAACATACTTTTTCAGGGCTACATCATGTAAAAAACACAACAACTTACAACACACTGTTAAGAGTATACACGAGTTGTAGAAAATTGGAATTATGTAACAGGTTACTCGCGTCACGAAGAAGGCAGTTGGGCGAACCCGAACCAGTATTGACAGATGTTATTTACGGTTTCCTTCATCTCACTCGAATTCACTGATTTACAGATAAAAGAGCTCGCGCCGAGCTGGTAGGCAGTACGAATGTCTTTTTCGGATGTTGAGGTGGTAAGCATGATCACTGGAAGGTGACCATGATTTAGGTCATTTCTTAATTTTTCGAGTATTGCAAAACCATTTTCTAGCGGGATATTAATATCCAACAAAATAACATCAGGCATATCTTTGGCCGTCAATCCCGCGAATTCCCCTTCGCGATTCAGGTAGTTGAAAAACTGTTGGCCATTCTGCACGCTACGAAAATCTATGTTGCAAAGCTGACTGATGAATGCTCGTTTGGTCAGGTATACATCTTCCAGATCATCATCGACCATCAGTACCAACGGGGAGGTTTTTTCAAATCTATCGGTCATCTGTAGCTATCGCAATGACAAACTTACTACCTTTATCAGGTACACTTTCAGCTTCCAGTTTCCAGCCGTGTTTTTCGCAAACTGTGCTACATATAGCCAAGCCAATGCCAGTTCCCTTATATTCCTTGTTATTGTGCAACCTAGTAAAAGGTTCAAAAATCTTTTTAGCATAGCTCATCTCGAAACCTATGCCGTTATCGGCAACAATAATGCCTTCTTTATAATCCTTACCAACACCTTTAACCGTAATTTCCGCTCTACGATTTTGAGCTTTGTACTTGAGGCTATTACTGATTAAATTTGTAAATAATAACCTAAGAAGCGACGGATTACCTCGCACAGTTGGCATTGATTCGATCTTTAAGTGCGCCTCAGACTCGTCGACTGCCATCTGTAGCTCCTGCAACACATCCGCCAGTAACACTTCCAGATTCACAGTTTCCATCTGAGGGTCAACCTTTGAAGTTACTGAGTATCGAAGAAGATCATGTATTAATGTGCTCATGCGCTCGGAGGCATCAACAATCACATCCAGGTGGTATCGTGCATCGTCGTTCAAAACCTCACTTAAGTCTTCCTCCAGAAAGCTGCTGAATTGCTGAATTTTACGTAGTGGTTCCTGTAAATCGTGTGATGCAATAAACGCGAACTGGTTTAAATTTTCATTGGCCGCTTGGAGCCGATCGTTCTTCTCTTTAGCTTCTCGAGACGCTTGATTGCGTTGCGTGACATCGGTAATGGTGATGATGCGTGTACCTTGCAAAGTGCCAATGAACTTCGACTCAATGTTGAGCTCCACCTCAAACGTCTCGCCGTTATCGCCACACATATTGGCAGCTTGGGTATTCACGACCCCCTTTCTAATCAGCTCTTCAATCACTTCGCGGTCTTGTTCATCAAAAAAATTCATGCTATTCAAGCCAGGTATGGTATGCGGTGCTTTCCCCACTTTTGTAGAGAATTGATCGCTGGCGGATAATATCAATCCTTGCGAATCCGTCAATAGCAGCATCGTAGGAACATTAGCCAGCAACGATTTGTAGTAGTCGTTTTTATTCTCCATGAAGTTCAGCTGCTCCCTGGTACCAATCAGGTAGCCTATCCATCCTGAGATCATCAGAGCGAAATTTTCTTCACCCGCGCTAAAAGGTCGATTGCGCGGTTTGGTTGATGAGAAGCTGACACTCCCGTAAAGACCTGACGGGGTTTGCACGGAAGCACCGACAAAACTCTCGATACCAGTTTTTCGATGACAAGGAAGCTGGTTGATTTCGCTGTTCGACAAATCATCGATCAGTATCGATGATTGCTTTTCAATGAACTGTCCGCAGATTGTGTCGTCAAGATCAAGCAGGGCTCCTTCCGAATAGGGTATTTCTACGTTACTAACTGCCGTCGTGATAGTGTATTCATCGCCTTCAATCATGGCAATGAATGCTGTATCGAGACCGTAGAAGTCCAATCCGATTCTTAAAAGACTTTCTAGTTTATCGGCCGGATTCAAAGCTACATCGGAAAAATTCGAAGACAATTTCTCGATAGTTTCGCGGTACTGAAGCTCTTCCGTTACATCAACTCCCCTGGACTGATAGGCACTAATAGTTTTGCCGTCAGTGCTGATTGCGGTTGTTGAAATTCGGGCTGAATGTTTTCTGCCGTCGTTATCCTTAACTGTAAAAATACCCACTTGGCTATTTCCAGGACGAAGGTCTAGCAGTGAATTTACAAACGCCGGCCGTTCGTCGAGAGGTCTGAGGTTGACGATATTCTTGCCGATTAACTCCTCGACGGTTGAGTTCCAGCGGCTGGCATACCTCTGATTGCAATATTGAATTACATTGGTAGTGGCATCCCAGCGCACGATGAAACTAAATATATTATCAACAATGTCTTTGTATTGGATGTCACGTTCCTGCAGCTCAGACTTGACATGCTGCAAATCCGAAATATCAATTACGGTTATCAACACCCCACGTAGTTTTTTATTTTCCTGCTGATCAGACAGTATTCTCAACAAGTATGTTTCGTCATTTACAATTAATTCGGTTTCGAGTGTTTGGCCGTTTTCACTGACTGCGTTCACCATAGCGCTGATATCATGATCGATCACGCGTGCCGTAATATGACTAAATGGACGACCAACATCCTGGGGCATGATATTGAATATATTACTGGCGGTTTTGGTAAACCTGACAAGTCGAAGTTCCTCATCTAGATGTACGGTCCCTATTTTGGACAGTTGCAGGAGTAATTCCAGATCCTGGTCACGCTCGGTTAGTTCCTCATTATTTCTTTGATGCTCCGCACTAACCGTATACAACTCTTCATTAACGGAATGCAGTTCTTCATTGGTACTTTGCAATTCCTCGTTGGTTGACATAAGCTCTTCGTTGGTGCTCTGTAGCTCTTCATTACTGGTTTCGAGTTCCTCGATAGTTGATTGCAAACTCTCCTCAGACGATTGCAGGCTATGCTCCAGCATCAGGATTTGTTGCTGCATGGCTTTTGTTGACTCGTGTGAGGCAAATTCTTTGGCTGTTGGCTCCCCGGATTGTTGCTTCAAGACCTGTTGCGCTTTCTCAGCAATTGATAACAACATGAATCGTTGAATTTCACCGGGTAGTTCCAGCTCTTGCAATGACACCTCGTAGGTTTGCGCCACTCCGTTGTCGTCTTTCACGTAAGCAGTTCGCTTAAACCCATTGAACTCAGTACTTCGTGCGTGATCCAGTGCTGCCGTTACGATGACTTTCAGACTGGGTTTGATCAAATCCACAATTTTCTTACTGAAGGAACCAGAATGCATGGGTAGTAGCTCACCAGCTTTCCCAAAAATATGTGCAACATTACCGCTGGCGGTTAACAAAAATCCAGGAGGAGCGTAGGTCTCAACTATTTGTTCCAGCGCAGCGCGCTGCGCCCGCTTGTAGGGTACGGAATCTTCGTCTTTGACAACCAAGTTGGCTTTATATCCAATTGATGACAATCTTGCCTGGCGATGATTGTTGGCAATGTCACTATTGATGTCTGTACGTTGAAATATGGACTCTGCTGTCAGTAGCTTAATATCTCGACGCTTCTTGAAAATACGCCACTTTTCATCAACACTTTCAAATTCGTGAGAAATCGCTCCAATGTGCTCACTCGGACCAAGAAAGAGAAAACCATCTTTACGCAATGCGAAATGCAGAAGATGCATGACTTTCTCCTGCGCTGCGTCCTTTAGATAGATGAGCAAGTTACGACAGCTGATTAAATCTATACGAGTAAACGGAGGATCTTGCATGACATCATGAGTGCTGAAAAATACCGCGTTCCGCACTTTGGGTTTTACTTGAACCTGCCCTTCAGCACGATCAAAATATCGCTCAACAAGTTCTGCAGGTACGCCCTTCATAACATCCTCAGCATAGATGCCACTGCTTGCTTTGTTCATGGAGCGCATATGTATATCTGTCGCTAGTATTTTATAGTGCAGCTTCTTATTGCTTAACCTGGCTTGCTCCAGCAACAGTATGGCAATTGAATAAGCTTCTTCACCACTGGCACAGCCCGGAACCCAAACGCGCAGAGGGTCACCATCATTTAAACCATTAATTAGTTCCGGAAACACAGTCTGCTGTAAAACATCAAATGCAGCTTTATCGCGAAAGAACTCGGTAACTTCTATGAGTAAGTCTGCATATAATTCCTGTAGCTCAGTAGCATCGGTATTCAGCAAATCACGGTAGTCATTAATATCTGTGATTCTGCGCATTTGCGCACGACGTTCAATTCGGCGTTTTACTGTTGCTTCCTTATACTCTTCAAATGCTGTTCCGTATTGGTGCTTCAGCATTGAAAGCAAGTCTTGAAGTGGTTCTTTGAGTGGTTCTCGTTTTGGAACAACACGAGTGCTCAGCGGTTCGTTCTCAAGTAACTTAGTGACACAACCTGCAAGCTCAGCGGGAGAAGCTATGACGGTATAGTTGTCTTTCGCAATAACCGACTTTGGCATCCCATCAAAGCGTGTGGTTTCCGGATCCTGGACAAGCACCGATCCGCCAACGTTGTTAATAGCCTCACAACCTCGTGTTCCATCAGAACCGGTTCCAGATAACACCAGACCTATTGACGCAGCTTTGCGAGTTTCAGCAAGCGATTGAAAGAAAAGATCGATGGGCAAATATACCGAATTCAGATCATCTATCTCTTCCAGACGGATGGTGTTTCCATCTATTGTCATGATGGTACGCGGTGGATTGAGATAGATCGAATTAGGCTCAATAACCATTCCGTTAGAGACTCGATGAATATTCATACTTGAATGACGAGCCAACAGCTCGTCCATAAGGCTACGAAAGTCTGGCGACAGGTGCTGAATGATGACAAAGGCGCAACCAGAATCAACTGGCATGGCATCGAAAAACGTTTCAATGGGTTCCAAACCCCCTGCGGAGGCACCGATTGCCGCAATCGGGATTAGCCGAACCTCGTCTGACAACTCAACATCCACATTTGATGCTTCAGCTTTGGTTTTTTCTGTCTCGCCCTCTTCCATAGATGGCACAGCTTTCTGCCCGGTTGCGGCATCATCAGACGTATGAACGGGATTTCTAGACTTCTTTCGTCTTCGATTCTTCGCCATCTTGACAGTCCTTTTATTTGGCCACGGCTTTTCAGATAACAATTCCGCCTTTCGCTACCAGCATAAGCCTCCTGTCATTTAAATTCCGTAGACATCAGGAATTTTTGTAACGTCGTGGCAGTTTGATATGCTTGAGGATTTATCCGAATTTTATCGAGAGCTGTGAGTGGACGATAAGCTTATCGCATTGCCAATAAATTTCAAGCTAGTTGTCCAAGCTTCCAGATGCGGACAGCTTTCTGCAAACACGTTAATTTAACGGTTTACTTGCCCTGGATTGAGCCACACCAAACGGGTGAGTGCTTATCGTACGCAGAAATTCGACTCCAAGGTAAATCGCCTTGCCCACGGTTTCAGATCAGCCTTTCCGAAGGCATCTAAATACGTATCGATAGCGCACCTTGCGCGATTCATGGTGCCGAGCGACATCAGCGTTCTAGATGATATGCCGCGCACGCCAACTGGTAAGGCGGAGAAAGGTATATTGAGAGAAATTGCTTGTCGAGATACCAACGCCAAAATCATATCTAGTTAGGGCAAATCGGTGTTAAGAATCCTGCCAATAGGCCGATTTCGATAGACATAAACGGCTAACTTAGCCCATCTAGAATAGGAATATCATCAAAGGCGTCGCTGGACTCGCAATTGAATAATCGCAAGAATGTCATGCTTTGGATATATGTTTAGCCGGTTGAAGTGGGAGTCTCGTCGTCTGAAGCTTTATAGGCAGCTAACAAATCCAGAGTTTCCATTGCTCGAATCAAACTCAATTCATTATGAGCCCAATCTTTAGTGTGCGACAACCAGCTTATCAAGTCAGATACAACCGCCACTTCGGGCTTTGTTAGTCTAGGCCATCGATCTATGAAATATTTATCCCAATAGTCTTTTCTTGGTGAACGATCTAGATCACTGATCAGTGAATCAACTACTAATAAGTCTGGCCTGTTCTCGTTGAAGCTGGTTAACATAGTTCTAGGCAGAAAATAACAAAATGCTGCACCGTCAATCAAGGTGAAAAAATCGTACTCTTGTTCCAGAAACGAGATTGGTATCATCCAATCATTTAATTTTTGTAGGCTTTCGAGCACAGATCTGTCTGTAGTATCGCGTGGCTGCGTTCCTATCAGAGATTCTGGTAACGTTCGATGACTAAACGCATTTATTATTGATTCCTTCATGAGAGTCTATTCGCAATCCAAGTCGACTAATAATGAACTTGTTTCGAGACGCAGAACTGGCTACTCAAGCGCATCCAGCTCTGGAATATCACTTATTGAAAATGACTCATCAATAGGCCCGAAGAAATCGGTGAATTCAAATTCAGATTCGACATCGCCATGACTCTGAATATTTTCAACCCGTTCATACTGAAGATTTTCGATATCGTCTGCAGTTAAGCTATCCTTAATCGATCTCCACCAGCGCCTAACTAGAATGTTTTCAATGGCTGGCAAAAAAAACAGACTAGGCGGACCGTACAAATCTTCGTAAAAAATTTCCCATAAAAAATTGTCCCAATCTGAGCGCTGATTGGTACCGCTCATCCACTGCTCGTCCGATTGTTTTATGCGATATCGTAGCGTTTCATAAGGATAAAGGTACGATAGTTTATACGTCTGAGCAATAGAATCGAAAATCTCCGAATCCACGTATTTAGGCCGGTGACACTTTCCGATACTCCATCTACGGAGCATTGTCTGCCACCCTCTAGTATTTCCGGTTCCATCATCTTTTAC
>CAYMHU010000035.1:34795-37502 GCA_964390335.1 uncultured Granulosicoccaceae bacterium
TCAGTATTAATCATATGATGAGCGGTTCTGTAAAAGCTGCTCTTCAATTGAAGGAGCATGAGTTTATCCTGTACCTGCTCTTCCAGAGCCTGATGCATACAAGCAATCCACGCATCTCTGGCTGACTCATCAATGGTGAAACTTTGGTGCCTCTGACACAGTCTAGGATGCCCCCTTCGCTCCATATAAAGCGGTGGGCCACCAAGAAAACCAGATAAGAATTCAATCAATTTCTGCCTGGATTCATCTAGGTTTTCAGGGTGCATAGCACGGATAGTCGCCGCATCTTCCCGCTCTTCCATCAAATCGTAAAACCGATTTACCAATCGACGTACGCCAGGCTCTTCTCCAAGCGTGATATAGGGGCTACGTTCTTCACTGATGCTCATTCAGTCAGAATATCGCGACGATGCCGTCTTGCATCTTTCGTACGTGCTGAGTGAAATTTCAGAAGGCATCAAAGCTCGTTATAGTCGCAAATAGCTGATGCTTCATGAACACGGCCCATGGCGGCAATTTCATCGCGATTGAAATCACGACAATACAGATTCGCATCATCCGTTCTATCTTTTGCTGATTGCACAAGTGCAAAACCTCTCGCCTTAAGCAACTTTTCTCCGCTTTCGGACCATCCGACGGCAAATATTGAAGTATTTTTTGCGTAATTATTCTGAAGTGCCTTAGTAATTGCCCATAGTAAAGTTGATGCTCTGCGGCCCTTTCTGAATTCGGACTGGCCAACTACAACAAACCCGGATAACACACAGTCAATCTGCTCCGGCAAATCAGCCTGATCAACAATCATGTCTGCAGTGAAATCGAAATCGCCAATCAACCCAGCCGTAAATCTTTGCATGGGTTCAGGCTTCAGCGGATAAATATCGGCATAGCCAATACAACGATCAGATCCTGATGCTGTTAGTACATGAAAGACCGTTTTATTCTTGTTGCGAACTTCGCGCATCACATCGTGAGGCGTAGTGTCGGTGTCGAAGATGTCTTTATCCAACGCCAGCATCGATCTAAACGCGTTTTCGGAAACAGGGTAGTCGATTTTGTAAGTCTCTTCGAAACTATCCAAGCGCACCACAGGATCCTTTTCCCCTGCCCTGAAGTTTCTGCGGCCATCAACTAACGGAACCAAGTAGTCCACAAACAAACATAACAAAACCGCGACAATACACAGTAGGGGTAAACCCCATTTATCTGGCAATGTTATTGGCGTTAGATCAACTAGTTCAACCAATGCGAACAATATTCCAATGAATAAAGCGCAAAGCTTAACAACCCGTTCCAATTTCAACTTACGGCTCCATTTTTTTGTTATTCAAATTACACGCTTTTATGCACCACAAACAAAAAAGGCCACCTCAAAGAAGCAGCCTGTATTAATTTGAATCCACAAAACAAAAAGGGCTGCCCGATTGGACAGCCCTTTATGCTTACAAATTAAACCCGGCGATGACCTACTTTCACATGGGGAGGCCCCACACTATCATCGGCGCGGACTCGTTTCACTTCCGAGTTCGAGATGGGATCGGGTGGTACCGAGACGCTATGATCGCCGGAAACTGGGTGGATATACCGCACACGAT
The DNA here is from genome assembly GCA_964390335.1 of uncultured Granulosicoccaceae bacterium. Lineage (GTDB taxonomy): Bacteria > Pseudomonadota > Gammaproteobacteria > Granulosicoccales > Granulosicoccaceae > Granulosicoccus. The sequence goes on from CAYMHU010000035.1 coordinate 36,391, forward strand.
TCTCAACCTTACAGCTGAGGCGTTGCATTTCACTCTACACGTGTAGAGTCGATGCTATGCGCTACGTCCGAATCTGGAGTGTCAAAACGAACGCGAATCTTATCACTAAGAAACCGCTCTGAATACTTCAATCGTTTCAATATGTCGATCTACATACAACCGCCACAAGCGATTTACCTATTACAGGCAAACAACTGCTTGGGTGTTATATGGTCAAGCCTCACGGGCAATTAGTACAAGTTAGCTTCACACATTACTGCGCTTCCACACCTTGCCTATCAACCTTGTAGTCTTCAAGGGCCCTACAGAGAGCTTAAAGCTCTAGTGAGAATTCATCTTAGGAGGGGCTTCACGCTTAGATGCTTTCAGCGTTTATCCTGTCCGTTCGTAGCTACCCGGCAATGCCACTGGCGTGACAACCGGAACACCAGGGGAACGTCCACTCCGGTCCTCTCGTACTAGGAGCAGCTTCCTTCAATTCTCAAACGCCCACGGCAGATAGGGACCGAACTGTCTCACGACGTTCTAAACCCAGCTCGCGTACCACTTTAAATGGCGAACAGCCATACCCTTGGGACCTGCTACAGCCCCAGGATGTGATGAGCCGACATCGAGGTGCCAAACTCCCCCGTCGATATGGACTCTTGGGAGGAATCAGCCTGTTATCCCCGGAGTACCTTTTATCCGTTGAGCGATGGCCCTTCCATACAGAACCACCGGATCACTAAGACCTGCTTTCGCACCTGCTCGACGTGTCTGTCTCGCAGTCAAGCACCCTTATGCCTTTGCACAAACCGCACGATTTCCGACCGTACTTAGGGTACCTTCGCGCTCCTCCGTTACTCTTTGGGAGGAGACCGCCCCAGTCAAACTACCCACCATACACTGTCCCCGATCCGGATAATGGACCTAGGTTAGAACTCCAAACATACCAGGGTGGTATTTCAAGGTTGGCTCCACGCAATCTAGCGATCACGCTTCAAAGCCTCCCACCTATCCTACACAAATAGGCTCAAAGTTCAGTGCAAAGCTGTAGTAAAGGTTCACGGGGTCTTTCCGTCTAGCCGCGGGTACACGGCATCTTAACCGCGAATTCAATTTCACTGAGTCTC
>CAYMHU010000036.1:0-8909 GCA_964390335.1 uncultured Granulosicoccaceae bacterium
AGTATCAATTAGTTATGCTCAATTCAAGCTCAGAACAACTTAACGCAACAATCCCCAATCAAGATACCAGCCATGCTGATGATTTTGGAAACCCCAAAAGTGTATCTGGATGTAAGCTTGAATTGAGAGTAGCACCGATTAACAAACCAGAGTTCGAATTTAGTTTTGACCCTGTTCTGGCAAACTCGACTGCCAAGCTATCAGGTTATTTCGATAGCTCGGTAGTTAGTTTACTCTTGAGGCGCACTATTCTTTTACGCTAGTTCCAGCTTGGATCTTGGCTTTCCTTCGAGCCTTATACCTCGAACTCCCTAGGCCGCCAACCCACTATGCCTCAGTAACGCATCAACCTTAGGCTCACGCCCTCGGAACGCAACAAACGATTCCATCGCATCCCGAGACCCACCCTTCTCTAACACCTGCTCCAAAAAATCCTTGCCAGCTTGTTCGTTGAAAATTCCTTCTTCTTCAAAGCGTGAGAACGCATCGGCTGATAACACCTCTGCCCATTTATAACTGAAGTACCCTGCACTGTAACCGCCTGCAAAAATATGCGCGAATGCATGTGGTAAACGTAAAAAGTTCGGGTATGGCAGTACAGCAACTTGCTGACGAATGTCGTGCAGAATATGGTTAATATCCAGCTCTTTTGTTGGTGTTGCCTGCATATGCACTTGCATATCAAACATCGCAAATTCCAGTTGTCGAACCAATTGCATGGCGGACTGAAAGTTTCGCGCATCGCGCAATTTATTCAGTAAGTCATCAGGTAAAGGTTCGCCAGTTTTGTAATGGCCGCTAATCATGTCCAATGATTCGCGTTCCCAACACCAGTTCTCCATAAACTGGCTGGGCAGCTCAACGGCATCCCATTCCACACCGCTAATACCAGACACACCCGAAGTATCCATGCGCGTGAGCATATGATGCAAGCCATGACCAAACTCATGGAACAAGGTGGTGACTTCCATGTGTGTCAGTAGCGCAGGTTCATCACCCACAGGCGGTGTGAGGTTGCAAGTTAAATACGCTATGGGTAGCTGGATTTCACCACTGGCAAGCTCTTGCCGTGTAGCGCTGGAATCCATCCATGCACCACCGCGTTTATGACTGCGGGCATAGTTATCTAAGTAAAACTCACCGCGCAAATCGCCGTTGTTATCTGTAATTGCATAGCACTGCACATCCTTGTGATACACATCCACATCGTTAACCTGCTCTATCTTCAGGCCAAACAACTTACCCACTACTTCAAACATGCCAGGCACGGCTTTACTGGCCGGGAAATACGGTTTTAAATCTTCTTCTGATAACGCATATTGTTTCTGTTTTAGCTTATCGCTCACATAAGCCACATCCCAACACGCAAGCGATGCCATACCCAGTTCATCTTTGGCAAAGGCTTCTAATTCAGCAAACTCTCGCTTGGCTTCCGGAACCGCTTTGCTTGCCAAGTCATTTAAAAAATCCATAACCTGCTGCGAGGATTCCACCATTTTGGGCACCACCGATAATTCGGCGTAATTGTTGTAACCCAGCAACTGCGCTTTCTCGGCGCGTAGTTTTAGAATTTCAGCAATCTTGTCTGTGTTGTCGTATTTGCCGGCATGAGGGCCTTTATCTGATGCGCGGGTGTTGTAGGCTTCGTACATTTCTTTACGCAGCGCTTCGTTGTCAGCAAACGTTAAAACCGCGTAATACACGGGAAATTCAAGGTTTAACAGGTATCCGGTTTGATCTTTCTGGCTGGCACGTTGCTTGGCAGCAGCTACCGCAGACTCTGGTAAACCTGCTAATTCAGCTTCTTCGGTAAGAAGCTTTTCCCACGCATTGGTGGCATCCATAACGTTGTCCGAGTATTCGGTTTTAAGCTTAGATAAAGCCTGCGCTATTTCAGCGTATTGTGCTTTGTCTTTCTCACCTAACGACACACCACTTAATTCAAAATCCCGAATTTCATTGTTCAGTGCTTTTTGTTGCTGGGCACTTAAAGCATCATATGCCGCAGATTCGCGCAGCTTAACCGTTGCGTTATACAACTCAGAGTTTTGGCCTATCTCTGTGTGGAACTCGCTAAGCTTGGGAATACAATTGTTATAAGCTTCGCGCAGTTCGTCACTGTTCATCACAGAATTTAAATGACTGACGGGCGACCAAAATAAATCAAGCTCGTTATGCGCCTCTTCTTGTGGCGCAATAAAATTTTCCCAGGTAGGGTTTTCGATTGCCGCAACTTCTTCATTCACTTTTCGACATGCCGCAATCAGCTCATCAAGTTGGGCTTCAATTTTATTAACATCAACAGCGCTAAAGTTTGGGCGGTTAATTTTAATGGCTTTGTTCATGATGAATTCCGAGAATGAATTTGCTATTGCTTAAGTTAAAAATGTGCGCGTGAAACACACAACCAAAAACAGCTATACGAACAATAGGTAGTTCTGCAATGACGTTTTTCGAGCTGATTTTGAGTACCTGATTATCGGCCGCTACTGCAATCAAACGAAGCAGAAACCAAGCCTAAATGCGGGCAACTAACGTCGATTAGCGCAACCGTTTAGACAACCGAGCCGGAAAAATAACCACTTACTTATCAATGACTTAGATGCTTTTTTACGGCTAGACTAAGTTAGACATCCAAGTTCGATACAGACAATGCATTACGCTCGATAAAGTCGCGCCGTGGCTCAACCTGATCGCCCATCAAAGTATCAAACACTTCATCGGCAGCCATCGCATCTTCGATGCTAACTTGCAGCATGCGCCGTGCTGCCGGGTCCATGGTGGTTTCCCAAAGTTGATCGGGGTTCATCTCACCCAAACCTTTATAGCGCTGAATGTTTAACCCACGTTTGGATTCCGTTAACAACCAATCCATGACTTCCTTGAAGTATGTGACTTTCAATTCGCGCTCACCGCGTTTGATAAACGCACCATCACCCAACAAGCCATCTAGCTTCTCAGTTAAGGATGCAATGGTTTTGTAATCGGGCGAGTTGAAAAAGGATGCCTCGAGTTTCACTTCGTAGTCGTTGCCATGCACACGGCGTAATAATTTAATGCCATACATGCCGTCTTCTTCTAATGGCTCGGCTGTGTATTGCGACGTTTCCGGCAAGGTCTTATTCAGCTCGTCAATTAAGGTTTGTCCAAACTGCTGCACTTTGTCCTGGTTGTTTAAGTCATCTGCAGACAACACCGAGATGTTTAAAAACGATTCCAGAATCTCGCGATTAATCCGCCGCTCCATACGATCAAACTGCATATTAACGCGCATGTATTCTTTGGCGAGTTCTTCCAAGCCTGTGTCTTTTAACGCTGGCGCACCATCGTTAACATGCAATTGCGCCCCTTCCATGGCCAGCTGTAACAAATACGCATTCAGTTCAGCATCGTCTTTCACGTATCGCTCTTGCTTGCCCTTTTTTACCTTGTATAAAGGCGGTTGAGCGATATACACATGCCCGCGGCGAATCAATTCTGGCATTTGTCGGTAGAAAAACGTGAGTAGCAAAGTACGGATATGTGAGCCATCCACATCCGCATCGGTCATGATGACGATGTAGTGATAACGCAGCTTGTCGGGGTCGAATTCATCGCGCCCTATGCCGCAACCTAATGCCGTAATAAGCGTTCCAACCTCTGCAGATTGCAGCATCTTGTCGAAACGGGCTTTTTCCACGTTCAGGATTTTGCCTTTGAGCGGCAATATGGCTTGGCGACGTCTGTCACGCCCCTGCTTTGCTGAACCACCCGCAGAATCACCCTCCACCAGATAGATTTCAGATTTAGCCGGGTCGCGTTCCTGACAATCAGCCAGTTTGCCGGGCAAGCCTGCGATATCCAGTGCGCCTTTGCGTCGCGTCATTTCGCGGGCTTTACGAGCGGCTTCACGCGCGCGTGCCGCTTCGATTATTTTGCCAACAATCTCGCGTGCTTCGGTTGGGTTCTCTTGCAGGAAGTCGGACATGAATTCGCCCAACACCGATTCCACACAGCCCTTCACTTCACTGGACACCAGCTTGTCTTTGGTTTGCGAGGAGAATTTTGGGTCTGGCACTTTCACCGACAATACCGCGGTTAAACCTTCACGCGAATCATCACCGGTTGCAGAGACTTTGGCTTTGGCAGCCATACCGCTCGATTCAATGTACTGGTTCAGCGTTCGCGTTAACGCACCACGAAAACCAGCGAGGTGTGTACCGCCATCGCGCTGCGGAATGTTGTTGGTAAAGCAGTAAATATTTTCCTGGTAGCTGTCGGTCCATTGCAACGCCACTTCAACAGCAACATCGTCCTTGTCACCCAGCGTATGAATCACCGTTTTATGCACACCGGTTTTCTTGCGGTTCAGGTGTTCTACGAATGCGCGGATACCACCTTCGGCAAAATAGGTTTCCTTAGCATCGTTGCGCTTATCTTCAAGGTTGATCTTCACGCCACTGTTTAAAAACGATAATTCGCGCAGGCGTTTTGCCAAAATATCGAATTCAAACAATATGTTAGAGAAGGTTTCAGCGCTGGGCTTAAAATGAATAGTAGAGCCGGTTTTGTCTGTATCCCCTACTACCTTGAGCTCCGTGACCGGTTCGCTTTCGCGATACTCCTGCTCGTGGACTTTTCCTTCACGGTAAATGGTCAGCTTCAACCATTCGCTGAGTGCATTCACAACAGACACACCCACCCCGTGCAAACCACCAGACACTTTGTACGAGTTATCGTCGAATTTACCACCCGCGTGTAGCACCGTCATGATGACTTCTGCTGCGGACTTGCCCTCTTCTTCGTGGATATCGGTTGGGATGCCGCGACCATCATCCGAGACGCTAACCGATTCGTCTGCGTGGATAGTGACATTGATTTCGCTGCAGTGTCCGGCGAGCGCTTCGTCGATGGAATTGTCCACCACCTCAAACACCATATGGTGCAATCCGGTGCCATCATCGGTGTCGCCGATATACATGCCTGGACGCTTGCGTACCGCATCGAGACCTTTCAGAACTTTGATATTCGAGGAGTCGTAACTGGGCGTATCAGACATAGTATTTTTCGCGTAATTTAACCCAATAATTATACCTGTTTTTGCACGTCTCCGTTGGTCACAATAAAGCTTTCTACAGGGGTTTCAGGCAAGTTTGGACGGTCAGTACAGGTCAGGAAAACCTGACTGTTTAACAAGCTAATTTGCGACAGAATCTTGGCGCATTGTTCAGAATCCAATTCGGATGGCAAGTCGTCGCACAGGATGATTGCCGGACGGTTGGTTTTCTGTTGCAGCGCAGTCAGCTGAGCGAGGTGCATGGCATACACCAGCAGCTTTTGTTGACCGCGCGACAGTATCTGCCTGGCCAGCACACCGTCGGTCGAAATATTCAATTCACCACGGTGCGGACCAACGGTGGTGGTTCGAAATCGACGGCAATTCGCAAGGCTTTTAGCCAATGCGTCAGCCAGACTCAGACCGTCCGTCCAGCCGCTGCGATAGCTCAGTTCCACGTGGAACGAAGACTCCATAGATACCAACAACTTAGCCAACAAAGCTTCCAATGATTCTACATAGCGTCGTCGAAAGCCATCCAGAGCCTCGCCGGATTCAATTAATTGTTCATCCCAAGTGGTAATTTCCGAATCAGGCACATTGTCCTTGAGGCTCTGATTGCGTTGCGCCAGGCAGCGCTTATAGATCCGCCAGGCGTCTAAAAAACCTAGTTCCATATGAAACGATCCCCAATCTATAAATTGCCGACGTTCGCTGGGGCCGTCTTGTATGAGCTTGTGACTATCGGGGGTTAGCGCTTTCACCGGCAGTAATTGCGTGACGGTGGCCATGCTACGAATTTCTTCATAATCCAGTCGTAGCTCTGTGGTGCCGTCTCGATGTCGTCGTAATCCGCTGCGATGTTCTTGCTCCGCCTGCGTATCGTACATCTGGCAGGCGAGGGTGAATTCATCACCGCCACGCGTGATCAACTCGCGCACTTTTCGGGTTCTAAACGAATGACCAACAGACAAGCAATGAATCGCTTCAAGGATGGTGCTTTTGCCAGCACCATTGGAACCGGTTATTAAATTAAAACCAGGGGCAGGGAGCAGGGAGGCGTTGCGGATATTTCTAAATCCGCTGATATCAATCTGTGTAAGAATCACAGACGCATAGGCATAACAACATACTTGCTGTCGCTATTTTGCTCCGGTGTGACTAAAACACTGCTATTACCGTCTTTTAGTGTGATGCGTGCGTTATCAGATTCCAAGCTGTTCAGCACATCCAACAGGTAAGTCACATTGAAACCGATCTCGGCTGAATCTCCCGTGTATTCAACTTCTAGCTCATCGATGGCTTCTTCTTGATCTGGGTTGTTACTGGAGATTGTTAGTACGCCTGATTCCAGGGCCAGTCTGACTCCACGGTATTTCTCGTTTGATAGCACTGATGCACGGGTTAATGATTGTTTGAGGGTGGCGCAATCAATCAGCAGTTCTTTATTTCCATCGAGTGGTATCACGCGGTTGTAATCCGGAAACCGGCCATCGATTAATTTCGTGGTTAGTCGAACGTCACCCATGTTCACTTGCAAATGCTGCGGGGTCACGCTGAGCTTCACGGCATCTTCAGCATCTGCCGTTCCCAATAGTCGCAGTAATTCGGTAACGCTTTTACGCGGAATAATGGCTCGGACCGGGGTTTCGGGCTCGGCGTTTGTTTCGCATTGGGCATAGGCTAATCGGTGACCATCCGTTGCAACACACGATAATCGCAACGCACCAATTTCCATCAGCATGCCATTGAGATAAAAACGCACATCTTGCTGCGCCATGGAAAATGCCGTGTTGCGAATACACTGGTGTAATTGACCTGCGGTCAGTGTGACTTCCTGCGCTTCTTCCAATGCATCGACTTTTGGAAACTCAGCAGCGGGCAGGGTGGCCAGGGTAAACCGGCTGCGACCAGAACTGAATTTAACCTTGTCACCGGTTGAATCGAAATCCACCCGCGCAGAGTCGGGTAGGTACTTACATATATCCAACAGCTTGCGTGCGGGAACCGTGGTTTCGCCGTCTGCATCGATATGTAAATCGGCTGTGGCTTGCAATTCAATTTCAGTATCGGTAGCAGTGATCGTTAACATTCCATCGTTCGCGTTAAGCAATACGTTGCCCAAAACAGGAGAGGTTTGTTTTCGCTCTACTGCACCAAACACGTGTTGGAGTGGGGTGAGCAATGCTTCGCGTTGTGCACTGAATTTCATAGGCTAGTAGTTAAAGGTCTTTTTTTTATAAAGTTTATTTCTGTTTTTATTAGTCAATAACAAGTCTGTGTGTATGTCATTTTATTTCTTATTAATCAGACACTTACAGAGTTAACAATGATTGTATTAATGGCTCGTAAACAGCCTCAATTCCTGTGTATCAATTGTGGATAACTTTACGCTTGTTACTTTACTCTAGTTTTACTCCAGAGTTACCCACAGGCTATCACCATTTCTATCATGATGGTTTATGTCGTCAGGATACCCATTAAATTCGCATAGTCTTCGCGAATACCCAAGTCAGAATCTTTTAGCTCAACCACCTTCTTGCACGCATGCATAACGGTTGTGTGGTCGCGCCCACCAAACGCTTGTCCAATCTCCGGCAAGCTCTTGCTGGTCAGTTCCTTGGCTAAGCTCATCGCAACTTGTCTGGGCCTCGCGATTGAACGTGAACGGCTTTTAGCAGATAAATCAGATAATCGAATCTTGTAGTACTCGGCTACGGTCTTCTGAATGTTTTCAACCGAGACCAGTTTGGCTTGCACAGCCAATAAATCAGCCAACACATCTTTTGCCGATTCAATGCTGATGGGTTTACCTTCAAGCCGGGCAGACGCAATCAAGCGCTTCAATGCACCTTCAAGTTCGCGCACGTTAGATCGAATCCGCTTGGCTATAAAGAAACTGACTTCCGACGGCAGCTCGATACCGGCTAGCTCCGCTTTGCTTTGCAGGATGGCGGCGCGCATCTCCAATTCAGGCGGTTCAAGCGCCACAGTTAAACCCCAGCCAAATCGGGTCTTTAAACGATCAGCCAGACCATTGACTTCTTTTGGATAACGATCGCACGTAAGCACAATCTGCTGGCCGCCATCGAGTAGGGCGTTGAAGTTATGAAAAAACTCTTCCTGCGATTGCTCTTTACCGGCGAAGAACTGAATATCATCGATCAGCAGGGCATCCAGACCACGATAATAATCTTTGAACTGATTCATCGTGCCCTGACGAATGGCTTTTACCATTTCAGCCACGTAGCGTTCGGCGCGCATGTATAAAACCCGCGCATTGGGATTTTTCTTTAGCATTAAATGACCGATGGCATGCATCATATGGGTTTTCCCCAACCCGGACGCGCCGTAAATCATAAACGGGTTGTATAAGCTGCCAGGGTCATTGCCAATTTGCAGTGCCGCAGCTCGTCCTAGCTGATTAGACTTCCCTTCAATCAACGACTCAATCGTAAAGTCTGAATTTAACCGTGGGTCATGAGACGAGATGTTAGTTGGTGAGCTTACAATTTCAGAATGGGCAGGTGCGGGCTTAGCACTGAGGGTGTCACGGCTCGCAACAGAGGACACATCTTCCATGATTGGCATGTCGCCCGTTCCAATAACAAGATGCACACTGACAGGAGGGTCATTCTTTAATGATGTTGCAATCTCTTTGATACGTGGAAAAAAATTGCTTTGCACCATGTCTAGCACGAAACGGTTGGGTGCCATGATGCGCAAGTTTGAATCGGCTTCAAGCGCCTGCAGTGGTCGAATCCAAGTGTTCAATTGTTGTTCTGACAACTCTGCTTCTAACAAGGACAGACATCTATTCCACAGTGGCGCAGACAAAGTAGTACTCCAAACAAAAACGTTATAGTGATGCTGA
>CAYMHU010000036.1:9009-35677 GCA_964390335.1 uncultured Granulosicoccaceae bacterium
GTTGTTCGCATATTGAAACATGCGACGCGGCAGGGGCGTTTTCGCTGCCGGGCATGCACTTTAAGCTATCTCAGGTGCAGAGTTCAATGCTTGTCAGAAAATTTTTTATGTGCTTGTCAGTAAAATAATTTTGATTTTACTATTGACTAAAAACGATTTTGTAGAACCGACAAATTTTTGAATTCAAGAGTATCGATAACTTCAACGAGTTATGATTTTGTAGAAATTTGCAAGCGCAAATTTTATGCAACAACAATTTTTTAACAAAACAAAAAAATAAAATTAATTTACGCCGCGTAACGAATATGATTTTTTTGTTTGTTCAAATATTGTTTCAATTCTTCCGGCAACATGGGCTTGCCAATAAAGAAGCCTTGCAGCTCTGTACAATGTTGATCCTGCATTCGTTTTAACTGTGCTTCCGTTTCGATACCTTCGGCGACGACCGTTAAATTCAGCCTGTGTCCAATGTCGATAACGGCAGACGCAATCATATCGTCGGTTTCATCCGGTTCATCAGCAGATACAAAAGAGCGATCGATTTTGATGCGGTCAATTGGAAACATCTTTAGCAAACTTAAGCTGGAATAACCTGAACCGAAGTCATCCATAACCAAACTAATACCTAACGCTTTTAAGCTATGCAGGATATCGCCGATTTTGTTGTTCGCCTGCACAATGGCTTGTTCCGTTATTTCCAGTTCCAGTCGCTCGGGCGCAAGGCCAGTTTGTGCAAGAATGCGTTCGATTGTGCTTGGCAGTTCATCGTTGGAAAGCTCGCTCGGAGATATATTGACAGCAACGCGCAATGGTTGGTCCCATTGTGCGGCCTCAGTGCAAGCTGTTGTCAGGACCCACACCCCAAGTTCGTTAATCATGCCGTCTTTTTCGGCCGCTGCGATGATTTCTCGCGACGACAGAGCACCAAGTTCTACGTTGTGCCAGCGAAGGAACGCCTCAACAGCCACAACGCTTTCGCTCGACGAATCGATGAGTGGTTGGTAGCACAACTGCAACCCATTGTTCTTCATTGCAGGACCCAACTGTTCCACAATGCAATTGTGACGACGAGCGTCGTTGTCTAAGGAGTCGGTGTATACCTGATAGCAATGCCGTCCGGTGTTTTTCGCATGATAAAGCGCTAAATCGGCCCGCGCGAGCAGGTCCCGGCTATCAATAGATTCTCCCGGATGCACCGCAATACCGATACTGGCGCCGAACTCAGAGCGTAGGTTATGCACATCTCGAATACGCAACACGCCGTTTAACAAGTTTTCAGCTAGCTGCTCGGCATCGTTGAATTTGTCGCTGCGCCGCTCAAAGATCACAGCAAATTCATCACCGCCGAGTCGGGCAGCTAAATCGGTTTGCGCAATATTGAGCTGAATCACTTTGGCGATATCGATTAACAGTTGGTCGCCAGCCGCGTGTCCGCGGGTGTCGTTGATCTTTTTAAAATGATCAAGATCAACGTACATAATGGCCATCGTATTATCAGGTTGATCGGATCGAAGTATGGCTTCTTTCAAACGCTCCATAAAGTAAGAGCGGTTGGGGAGATTGGTTAGTCCGTCGTGTAAGGCTAGGTGGCGGATGCGTGCTGCTTCAATTCGTTCTTTTGCACCAAGCTCCTGTTGTAAACCACTGAGCTGTTTATGTTGCTGCAGATGCAAAAAGTTAAGCCGCTCAATCACTGTACCCATCTCATCATTGCTGTTCCATTCAATGGGGACATATCTGTCGCTGGAGGATTCGCTGATGGCTTTGGTTACTTTAAACAGAGGTAAGCCAACGTACCGATGTACTGTTGTGGACAACACTAGGATACTGGCAAGCAGTACGGCTACGGCTGTGCTGATGCCGTAGATCAGTCGTAGCGTCTGTGCTTCTTTTAACTGAGAGTCGCTGGCATAGGTAGATAGTTGCCCCACATATATCAGCTCATTGTTCGAATCTGAGAAATACTGAACCGGGTACGCGCTGATATTCTGACTTTTAAATACTCCGATAGAATATGGTTCAGAGCCATCATAATATTCGAGTTTAGCCCCAACGATAAACGGATTGGCCAACATGCCACTGATGGTTAGAAAGATGCTTTCTTCATACCCTTCTGCGTGTTGATCAGATAGCAGGGTAGCTTGGGCTTGCGTTATTAAGCTTTGAGTTTGTCTGAGCTGCTGGAACTCACTGTGATACGTGGTGCTTTCTACATACACAATCATTGCAGTCAAAATACAAAGCACTGCGGTACTCACCAGCCCAATTATTTTTAGCGAGATGCGAGAAATGTAATTTCTCTTAAGTTGTATGGGCGGCCTTTTTAAATTGTTAGCCATGTTCGTTGGTTTAGGTTATAAAAACATCAATCTCATATTGATGTGTCTAGGCTAAACATCCTTTATGCGGTCCCAGGCTTTGTTTCCTTTTTTAATATTCTTGGGCACGCGATTTATCCATCGGCTTTTTGCACTGCTGTTAATAAACAAATACAAACGATCATCGACAATCTCCCAAACCAGCGGATCAACCGACGATTGCAAACCGTAAACCATACCCAGAGCACCATTGGCGCCGTAGGCTGGTAAGTACCGTTCAGGGTCCACGCTAAACATGGCTGCGTGCTCGGCGCTGGCGAACGCATACTTTTTGCCGTTGTGGCGAACAGCATGCTTCAACGTGCCGCGAACCGGTTCTGCACCGTTGACATACGAAACGAGATCGTAGCCATCGAGCTGAAAGTCATCCGCATACAAGGCTGCATCGGCTGCGATCGTTGACGCGAGAACGAACAGACTCAGGCTCAGCAATAGCTTCGCAAAGCATTTCGAGCACTTTTTGCTGAGTGCCTTGAAGGCGTTTCCGTTGATCTTACCCATTCGAGCCCCTAACTAGTACATACGGGTAACGGCACGGTATGTACCAGGTAAAGTCACGTATCGCCGGTGACACAATGTGTTACATCCTAAGTGGCGGACTTGAGTGTTGATGGATTGTGCTGCACGTCAACTGCTGCGCGAATTTGCAAGGACTGCCACTCCGCTGCGGAGACGATGTTGTCTGATATTGCTAATTAACCCATTAAAAACAAAAAGTTGCATCAAGCGTTCAGTTGCTATCAACACTCAAGCCTGCCACTTAGTCTGGAACTATTGATTGTCTGGGCTCTGGTCTCACCACCCAAGAACAAAACGGACCAAAATTCAGTCTCAATACCAGCATAGATTCAATCAACAGGACACTTGCTCATGCACATCGGCGTTCCCAAAGAGATTAAAAACCATGAAAACCGTGTGGGTTTGACACCCACCAGCGTTCGCGAGCTGGTAGCGGCTGGCCATTCTGTTAGCGTGCAAAGCAGTTGCGGGGATGGAATTGGTAAATCTGACGATGATTATCGCAGTGCTGGCGCTGAAGTCGTAGACGGTCCAGAAGTGTTGTTTGAACAATGCGAGATGATCGTAAAAGTTAAGGAACCACAGGCGTCGGAACGCGCGATGTTGCGAGAAGGACAAATTTTATTTACCTACTTGCATCTAGCGCCGGATCCTGAGCAAACACGGGATCTTGTTAACAGTGGTGCTGTCTGCATCGCGTATGAAACGGTCACGGGTCCCGGTGGTGGATTGCCGCTGCTAGCACCCATGTCAAAAGTGGCCGGGCGCATGGCGGTTCAGGCTGGTGCGTATGCGCTGGAAAAGCCCCATGGCGGCCTGGGCATGTTACTTGGTGGTGTGCCCGGTGTTGATCCTGCAAAAGTGGTTGTGATTGGTGCTGGTATGGTCGGTTCTCACGCTACGCATATTGCTGTCGGCATGGGTGCGGATGTGTGGGTGCTTGATCGCAACCCGGACGTGATTGAAAAGCACTGGGAGCAATACGGTCGTGGCACCAATACCGTATTTTCTACCGCAGATGCATTGGAACATCACGTGCTCACCGCCGACTTAGTGATTGGGGCGGTGCTTATACCGGGAGCCTCAGCACCTAAACTGATCACCAAAGATATGGTGAAACGCATGAAACCGGGGGCGGTCATTGTCGATGTGGCCATTGACCAAGGCGGTTGCTGTGAAACCTCGCGTGCCACAACTCATGAAGAACCCACCTACATCGTGAACGATGTGGTTCATTACTGCGTGGCGAATATGCCAGGCGGTGTGCCGCGCACATCCACTTACGCATTAAACAACGTCACCTTGCCGCACGTGATGGCGCTAGCAAACAAAGGCTGGCAGCAGGCACTGGCCGATGATGCCCATTTGTTAGCCGGGTTGAATGTGTGTCTCGGTAAGGTGACCTATGAGGAGGTGGCTGAGACATTGGGTTATGAATATACTGACGCTGCGTCATTTTTGAGCACATCATAACTGTCCGCGTTTCTTTGGAATTGCATTTATGATTGACCAATTGAACGTAAAACCCTAAAATTGTGGGTTCCCTGCAGACAAAAGCGGCCAAACGGTTGTTATTCAGGTATTAGAGAGTCATGAAAAGAACATTTCAACCAAGTCGCATTAAGCGCGCACGAGCACACGGATTCAGAGCCAGAAAAGCAACCAGAGGTGGTCGCGCAGTTTTAGCTGCTCGTCGTCGGAAGGGCAGAGCACGCCTAAGCGCTTGATTTCATTGGCAGCAAATTCGTCTGCTGCCGTCATTGTCTCTTCTGAGTTGCCGGCACATTCGTCGGCTCGATCGATCACGGGATGGTTGGACATGGGCGCATCGTTTCCTCGAGAAGCACGTGTGCTAGATGCCGCTGGTTACGATCAAATTTTCAAGCGAAACAAGCGTGTAGCCAGTCGTTACTGGACTGTGCTGGGGCATCGGCGTGCGCACTCGCGCGATGCAGGTGGACGCCTTGGGATGGCCATTGCCAAAAAGCGCGCTAAACGGGCCGTTGATCGCAACAGACTAAAGCGCATCGTTCGGGAATCATTCCGGCACCAGCAAGAACGCCTGCTTGGGTTGGATGTGGTTGTGATGAATAAAGAGGCCGCCGTTAACGCTAGCAGGCTTGAATTACGCGAATCGCTCGATAGCTTATGGACAGAGATTGTCGCCGCACAAAAACGATAACCGGGCCGTTTGAACTTGTATGTTGCGTTTAATCTACTTTTATCAGCGCTGGATTAGCCCGCTATTACCACCGCGTTGTCGCTATTACCCCAGCTGCTCGGCCTACGCGGTGGATGCCATCAAACTACACGGATCTGTAAAAGGCACCTTTTTGGCAACAAAACGGGTTTGCCGATGCCACCCTTTCGCTTCAGGCGGGTATGATCCGGTACCAGAACCCACGTCGTCTCAGCAGGCTGAGATCGATCAGGCGCAGCATCAATCTGCAACGGACTGTTGCAAACCGAATCGCTAGCCGAAACTAACTAAAGAGTTAATCATGGAAACCCAACGACTGCTGCTGTACATGGCCTTTGGCTTTATCAGTCTTATTCTGTATCAAACCTGGATGCAGGATTATCATGCGCCAGTGCCGGTGCAAAGCACTGCCCCAGCGGGCAACGCCGGTACTGTTGAAGCCCCGGGTGTTTCAAACAGTGCTGATATGCCAGATGCTTCCAGCATCACTGCAGCTGCACCAGCAGCCAATACGCCAATTATCGACAAAACCATTTCAACCCCAACGGTTAGCGTCAAAACCGATGTGATGGATATCGAAATCAGCACGCTGGGTGCAACCATAACAAAAGTGCTGCTCAACGATTACCCAGTCTCAATAGAAGAAAAAGACACCCCGTTCACGCTAATGAGCAACACCCCCGCACGATTTTTAGTGGGTCAATCCGGCTTATTAAGTAGCGATCCTAACAGCCCCGTGCCAAACCACGACACCCCCATGAGTGTTGAAGCAGACTCGTATGTTATGGGTGACAACAACACCTTAAGCGTGCCGTTTATCTGGCAATCCGATGATGGCAAAACGGTGACAAAAACCATCACGTTCACTAAGGGCAGTTATGAAATTCTGGTGGACTACGTGATTGATAACGCGTCCGACCAACCTTGGGCGGTTAGTCAGTATCGACAGTTAAAGCGTAAGCCCGGTACATCAGATGAAAAGCAGCAGTTCCTGAATACCTACATTGGTGCTGTGGTCAGTAACCCGGAAGATCGCTACAACAAAGTGAGCTTTGGCGACATGGAAGACGAGCGTTTGGACATGAACGTGACCAACGGTTGGGTAGCCATGATCCAACACTATTTTGCGGCTGCGTGGGTGCCAACACCAGATGAAGTGAATACTGCCTATTCGCGATACTTACCTTCGGAGAATCGCTACATCATCGGTATGATTTCGGCTGCGCAAACCGTACCAGCGGGTACGCAGGCAACGTTCAGTACCAAAGCCTACATTGGCCCGAAAATTCAAGAAAACCTGAAAGCCACAGCTGAATATTTGGAACTAACGGTCGACTACGGTTGGCTAACGATCATTGCACAGCCATTGTTCTGGTTATTGAAGTTTATCCATGGCTACGTGGGTAACTGGGGTTGGGCGATTATCTTGTCGACCTGTGTCATTAAAGCCATTTTTTATAAGTTGTCTGAATCGAGCTACCGATCCATGGCCAAGATGAAAAAGCTGCAGCCAAAATTGCTGGAGTTGAAAGAGCGTTATGGAGACGACAGGGCCAAGATGGGTCAGGCCACCATGGAGTTGTATAAGAAGGAAAAAACGAATCCCTTGGGTGGGTGTTTACCCATGATTATCCAGATGCCGGTATTTATTGCATTGTACTGGACACTACTGGAAAGTGTGGAATTACGCCAAGCCCCATGGATGTTCCATATAAAAGATTTATCGTTAAGAGATCCGTATTTCATCTTGCCGGTACTCATGGCTGTGTCGATGTACATTCAACAAAAACTGAATCCGGCGCCGGTTGATCCAATCCAAGCCAAAGTTTTTCAGTTCTTACCGCTGATCTTCGGGGTGTTCTTTGCCATGTTCCCCGCAGGTTTGGTGTTGTATTGGGTGGTGAACAACACGCTCACCATATTGCAGCAGTACTACATAACCAAGAAAGTGCTCGGCGACGACTTCGGCAAGAGTATGGCGTAGCCATTTGGCAAACCACACTGACACCATAGCGGCTATCGCAACCGGTGCCGGCAAAGCAGGCATCGGTGTTGTTCGTGTTAGTGGGCCGGATGCGCCTCACATTGCGCAAGCTATAACGGGTCAAGCATTAACGGCTCGCTCGGCTCACTACCTGCCTTTTATAGATGCTCACAACAACACGCTGGACGTGGGCATCGCGTTATTGTTCCAAGGTCCTCATTCATACACCGGTGAAGATGTTTTAGAACTGCAAGGTCACGGCGGCTCGGTGGTGTTGGATATGCTGCTGGCTCGTGTATTAGAGTGCGGCGCACGCATCGCACGCCCTGGTGAGTTCACTGAACGCGCTTTCTTAAATGACAAACTTGACTTGGCGCAAGCAGAAGCGGTTGCTGATTTAATCGACAGCAGCAGTGTGTCAGCGGCGCAAGCCGCTGTGCGATCCATGAGCGGCGAGTTTTCTACCAGTATTCACAATGTGCAAGCAGAACTAACCGCATTACGCGCATGGTTAGAAGCAGCGCTGGATTTTAGCGAAGAAGAAATTGATTTCCTGGCTGACCCACAGTTAGCCGAGCGCGCACAAGCCATAGTGCAGCAGTTTGAATCCTTGTTAAACAGAGCTCAACAAGGGCAACGCTTACGCGATGGATTAACCATTGTGATTGCAGGTGTAACGAACGTTGGGAAGTCGAGTTTGTTAAACGCATTAAGCGGTGAAGACTCTGCCATAGTGACAGATGTTGAAGGTACAACGCGCGATGTGCTGCATGAACATATTTCATTAGATGGTGTGCCGCTGCATATTATTGATACGGCAGGCTTGCGCGATACACAGGATGTGGTGGAGCAGGAAGGTATAAACCGTGCACGTCGTGCGATTGAATCGGCGGATCATGTATTGGTTATAACGGATGCAGAACGGCTGGTCTTACCCACGTTGAATTTACCGGAGAACTTATCGGCAACGTTAGTGGTTAACAAACTGGATTTAGATGATGAGTCCAGTGACGGTTTGTCTAAACACAAAATGGCAACCGTTATAGAAGCTGCGAAAAGCTCATCGGTGCAATTTAGCGATTTAACGCCTGAAAATGTACTGTGTGTGTCGGTAAAAACAGGGCAGGGTATGGAACAACTGCGTGCGCATTTGTTGTCGTTAGTGGGTCATGATGCGCAAGTTGAAAATGCGTACATTGCACGGCGACGACATTTGGATGCCTTACATCAAGCCAAGGATTTTAGCAGCGCGGCGTTATCACGCTTACACGATAGTGATATGCCGGAACTGGCGGCAGAGGAACTACGCCAAGCGCAATTGGCGTTGGACTCAGTTACCGGGCGCTTTGATAGTGAAGATTTGTTGGGTGAAATCTTTGGGGCGTTTTGTATTGGGAAGTAGCAATTACATTTCAGTTTTTCAATCGTGCGATCTAATCCTTTTTTTTAAAAAAACCACATCAGGTTAGAGCATGAACGTGCCCTTACCAGCCCTTGACTAAATAATTCAGAAACATCACTCAGTCTAGAGATCTGGCAATCTAGACGAACTACTCAAATACACCAGATATAGCCATTCCATCACAAACCGTTTCCTCTGCCTTGCATTCTTTTTATCCCTGTTCCAAACAAGTCATCGTAACAAACTCGAATCTCCGCAATTAATCAAACCTCCATTGATCTGTGTCAAAACACGTTGGTTCTGCGTGGCTATTCTGTTGCTGAGCGCTTGTTAATCATCGATCACAACTGTGAGCAGGGGAATGCACTTGAGTTGGAAACCTAATACGGAACATCTGCAAAAACTAAGTCGTTTAGGCACTCGGATACGAAACAATGATTAAGCAATTAACGCAGCGCGAAAGACGCATTTGTTTATACCAGCTCAGTGTTTTAGGTCTGGTCGGTCTGTTTTTCCTGATTGCTGGTCGGCATGATCCGATTGCGATTCACGGAATAATTATTGTCTTGTTTTGTCTAGCACTAGGCTGGATAGTCTCCCGGTCTTTTTCGGCAGCGGACCCAAGCTCCGATCGACTACTGCAATACTACGATGACCCAACCAAGGTCGGTCTTATTCTGTCGATAATTTGGGGCGTGATCGGAATGGCCGTTGGCAACTGGGTAGCTTGGCTAATGGCCTATCCTGAATTTACGTTTGATGCGGCGTGGGCAAGTTACGGACGTCTACGCCCGGTGCATACATCCGGCGTAATATTTGGGTTTGGCGGCAATGCCCTGATCGCCACTTCCTTTCATGTTGTACAAAGAACCAGCCGCGCACGATTGGCCGATCAAGTTAGTCCGTGGTTTGTTTTGCTGGGTTTTAATCTATTTTGCATTTTGGCTGCGTCGGGCTATTTACTTGGCATCACGCAATCCAAGGAATACGCCGAACCCGAGTGGTACGCTGATATCTGGTTGGTTATCGTTTGGGTGACCTATCTCGTTCTCTATTTAAGAACACTGGCCAATCGCCGTGAGCCGCATATATACGTTGCGAACTGGTACTACCTGGCATTTATCCTTGTTGTTGCGGTGCTGCATATTGTTAATAACCTGGCGGTGCCTGTTTCATTCGTGGGTATAAAAAGCTATTCGGCATTTTCCGGTGTTCAGGATGCAATGACTCAATGGTGGTATGGACATAATGCGGTTGCGTTTTTTCTAACATCCGGTTTTTTGGGAATGTTGTATTACTTCTTACCCAAACGTGCCGAACGACCTATCTATTCCTATCGGATGTCTATCATCAGTTTTTGGGGCATCACGTTTATGTACATGTGGGCGGGTTCTCACCACTTGCATTACACCGCGCTACCGCATTGGGTACAAACCTTAGGTGTCACGTTTTCGGTGATGTTGTTGGTGCCATCGTGGGGTTCTGCTGCGAATGCCTTGCTCACGTTGAATGGTGCGTGGCACAGGGTGCGCGATGACGCAACACTGCGCTTTATGATGGTGGCGGCCATTTTCTACGGTTTGTCGACTTTTGAAGGGTCATTCATGGCAATCCGTCCGGTTAATTCTCTATCGCACTATACCGATTGGACCATCGGGCATGTACATTCAGGCGCATTAGGGTGGGTCGCGTTTATCACCTTCGGAGCAATGTATAGCTTGGTGCCATGGTTGTGGAAACGGAAGAAAATGTATTCATCGTTTCTGGTCGAGTTGCACTTCTGGTTTGCGTTAACCGGCATCATCATTTATCTGGTGAGTCTTTGGAATGCTGGTATCACGCAGGGATTGATGTGGCGAACTTATAACGAGAGTGGAACGTTAACGCATTCGTTTCACGATTCAATGGTGGCTATGTATCCATATTATTTCGCCAGAGGGATTGGGGGAATGATGTACTTAACGGGTGCACTTATCGCGTGCTACAACATTTTCATGACCATTAAAACAAGCAACGTTGCTGACCCAGAGTTTGTTAACCCAGACAAGGGAGTCGGTGACGGGACAGCAGTTGCGAATGATGTGTCAGAACCAGTAAGGGCCAATTCATGATCTTCGGTATTCACAATAAAATCGAAAAACATTCCATAGCGCTTGTACTAGCTATTGTGTTTGTGTCTGGAATCGGTGGGTTTGTGGAAATAGCACCGCTATTCACCATCGATGACACAGTTGAGCCAGCGCCAGATATGCGGGTTTATACTCCACTGGAATTGGCTGGGCGGAATATTTATATTCGCGAAGGCTGCTATGCATGCCACTCGCAAATGATCCGCACACTTCGTGATGATGTCGATCGATACGGACCGTACTCGCTTGCTGCCGAGTCCAAATACGATCATCCAATGCTATGGGGCTCAAAACGTACCGGGCCAGACTTGGCGCGTATTGGTCAAAAGTATTCTGATCTGTGGCATCAACGCCATCTGATTAATCCTCGCGATGTCGTGCCGGCGTCGATTATGCCCTCGTATGCCTGGCTTGATCGAAATGAATTAAACACCCGAAATTTGAACGGGCATTTAAAAGCGTTGCGTCAAGTTGGTGTGCCTTATACAGAAGACATGATTGCTAATGCAGTCGCTGATGCGCTTGCTCAATCGAATCCACAGAATAGCGGTGTACAAGGGCTTGTTGATCGATACGGCGAGGCCACCACGATACGCGTGTTCGATAGTAACTCCGACGCGTTAACTGAAATGGACGCGGTGATCAGTTACCTGCAAATACTGGGTAGATTGACCGACGTCGCCTATTCCAACTCAACTGATGCCAGTGGAGAGCGTTAATGCCATTCGAGCATATTGAACTAGTCTATTTTGCGAAAACACACGGCCTGATTTATTTAATGGCGTTTTCCGTGGCTGTCATTTTTTACGTTTATCGCCCATCGAATAAGAAAAAATTTGATCGGGCGGCAAACGCCATTCTCGATGCAGAGGATAAACCATGTCAGTAAAAGACCGCGATCCTTACACCGGTTATCGCATTACCGGACATGAATGGAATGGCATCACCGAACTCAATACCCGAGTTCCACGATTGTTGCTTTTCGCATTAGCTATCACGCTGTTGTTTTCTATTGTTTATTGGATTTTATTACCTGCATGGCCCGGCATAGATACCTATACGCGAGGACGATTAGGCATTGATCAGCGTGATGAAATTGATCAGCAACTAAAGCTAGCCACTGCAACTCAAACACAATGGTCTGAGCGACTTATGTCACTTCCCATCAATGAAGTGCTGTCGGACAAGGAGCTGGCAGACATAGTGGCTCAAAGTGGGCCTGCACTATTTCGGGATAACTGCGCAATGTGTCATGGCCTACAAGGTGAAGGTGCACAGAGTTTTCCAAGGCTCAATGATCATGCATGGTTGTGGGGCGGTACACCTGCCGACATACTAAAAACGCTGCAGGTGGGTATAAACACTGGTCTGCCAGGTTCACGAATTGCCCAAATGCCCGCATTTGGTTCAAGTGGGCTCCTCGATGCTGAAAGCATTAATCAGGTTTCGTTTTATATTCAATCCTTAAGCCAATCTTCAATTGGCACAGGAGCGCGTGCAGAAGAACTTGGCAAGCTTAGAGCAGGAAAAGCTGTATTCACTCAGCACTGTGCCGCTTGTCATGGTGCAGACGCCGGTGGCAACACAGCACTTGGAGCACCAAACTTGTCGGATAACTACGCTATCTATGGCAATGATGCTCAATCCATAAAGTTAACCTTGAATAAGGGCCGAGCTGGGTATATGCCCGCATGGTCAGGGCGCTTATCCGACAAACAATTACGACTGCTTGCACTGTATGTGTCCGGCTTATCCAGTAAGTCCGCAACCGTTATGAGCAATGATGGGGAGCAATGATATGGGTGTGCAAGTACATTCAAATTCAGATCAACAGCCGGCTATCGCGCGTTATTGGAAGCGGTATGCGAAGCACATGTTCATATTGGCTCTGATGATATTTATTCTTGTACTACTCACAGCGAGCACGCGTATGGTCCAGCTGGCAATGCAATCTCAGCCTAATTGTGTAGAGCATTATAAGAGCGCAGATCAAGCAATTGATAATCATTGGGCAGCAAAGTCGTCGTGTTAACAGTGTTGATTCGACACTTCGGGAGATAAACTTATGGCGTTGGAAAAACCCAGTCCACCGGTACGAAATAAAATTGAACTTAATCGGCACTTACCAATGACGATGCCATCGCAATGGTTGAAGCAGGGGTGGGACGATTTTCGGCTAGTGAATATGGAAGCCAGTCTGTTGTACGGAGTAGTGATCACCGCGCTTTCTATTGTGATTGTGGTTGGGATTTTTAATTTTAAACTGGACTACATCCTGTTTCCTGCGCTTGCCGCATTTTTGGTTATTGGGCCTACCCTTGCCATTGGCCTGTACGAAAAAAGTCGTCGAATTCAAACTAACGAAACCGTGTCGATTGGTACCATGCTGTTTGTGCAGCCAAAATCAAAACAACAATTAGTGTTTATTGGCTTAATGTTAACGCTGTGGATTTTGTTGTGGCTCAGGTTCGGCGTGTTGTTGTACGCGCTGTTTTTTGGCATGCACGACTTCCCAAGCTTCACAGGGGTTATTAGTTTGCTGTTAACAGAGCCGAAGGGTTATCTACTGTTAATCACAGGTACGTTAACCGGGGCATTGTTTGCAGCCTTCGCTTTTGCTGTGAGTATTTTTTCAGTACCAATGCTGTTGAATGAGAAGACGGATGCCTTTACAGCGATGGGAGCAAGTATCGCTCTAACGTGGAACAATCTGCCAGTCATGATTGGTTGGGGGGCGGTTGTTTTGGGTTTAACCGCATTGAGTTTGCTTACCGGATTGCTTGGTTTGATTGTGGTGTTTCCCGTGCTTGGCCATGCCACCTGGCATGTTTATCGAGATGTCAGGCAAGACCCAAGCGAGCCAATCTTTGGACCAGCCATTGATGGACACCAGGAGGTTTTATGAATGCTGCCAACAACAGCATACCATCAGGTGAAGAGTTGCGTCTGGTGTCTAAAACGCTATCAGAAACACTGCAAAGTACTGAGTTATCCTTGCCCGATATGCATTGTGGCGCTTGTATTGGCAGAATAGAAAATGCGCTGATCAAACTTGATGGCGTACATAAGGTCAGAGCTAATCTAACTAACAAAAGTGTATCGATCAATTGGTCCAACGACATGGACCCACAGCAATTCGTTCAGCGATTGCATGAGCTTGGCTTTCATCCGATTTTGTCTGCAGAACAACAGCAACATAGTGACTTGCAGCTTAATGCTTATATTCGCGCTTTGGCGGTGTCGGGATTTGCAGCCGGTAATGTGATGTTGCTGTCAGTATCGGTATGGGCTGGCGCAGACCAGACAACAAAACTATGGTTCCATTGGTTATCTGCGCTGATCACCATTCCTGCTGTTATCTATGCGGGACGCTTCTTTTTTAGATCAGCGTTTCATGCGGTACGCTCTGGTAAGACCAACATGGATGTACCTATCAGCGTGGGCATCGTGCTGGCCTGCTCACTGAGTGTCTATGACACGGTGATGCATGCCGACAGAGTCTATTTTGAGGCCGCCATTACGTTGGTATTTTTTCTGCTCATTGGCCGTACTGTAGACCACCTGGTGCGTGAAAAAGCATCAAAGGCTATCAGTGGGTTGCAAGCGCTAGAACCCGCTGGTGCGTATCGTATAAAGCCGGATGGTAGTAAATCATTTGTGCGTGTGAACGCCTTAGTACCCGGTGATGTCATACTGGTGGACGTTGGATCGCGCATCCCGGCTGATGGTACTGTGTTATCAGGTGTGTCTGATATCAACAGTGAATTGGTTGATGGAGAGAGCGTACCGAAAACCGTGTCGCCCAATCAGTCAGTGTTATCTGGCACTTTGAATCTATCCGCACCACTTGAAATAACCGTGACTGCCAGTGCTGCAGATTCATTTCTCGCCTCGATACAACAGCTTGTTCGATACGGTGAAGGGAGCAAAGGACCTTATCGAAAAATTGCCGATAAGGTATCTTCTCTGTATACGCCTTTCGTTCATGGTGCAGCTTTGCTGGCATTTTTAGGTTGGTATTTTGTTAGCGGAGATTTACACCGGTCGCTTTCAGTGGCGATATCGGTGCTCATCATAACCTGTCCCTGTGCGCTTGCTTTGGCCGTGCCTATGGTTCAAGCGATTGCTTCACAACGGCTTTTTGCTGTCGGTGTAGTTATGAAAAACGGCGCTGCTTTGGAAAAGGCCAATCTTATTAAAACAATAGTATTTGATAAGACGGGCACGATAACCGATGGGTTACCCGTTGTATCGGCTGCATCCGAATACAGTGATTCTATGTTGATGCTGGCGCAGCAATTAACTCAGCATTCGGAACACCCGTATGCTAAAGCCATACAGACCCTTCAAGTGAGCGATCCTGATTTAGTTGCCGCAGACAACTTGCGGGCAGTTAATCACATCAAGGATGTGCCTGGCATGGGTATAGAAGCCACAACAGACCAGGGTGTGGTGCGACTCGGTAAGCGAAGTTGGGCATTAGGACACACATTCGCATTGCCACACACAGATATCGAACAATCTGAATCAGTACTGACAATGAATGCTGACATTGTCGCTGAATTCAAGTTTGAACATCGTTTCAGGGCGCAGGCAAAACAAGCCGTGGATCGGTGCCAAGACCAAGGTTTTGAGTTGGTGCTGTTGTCCGGCGATACGCATGCAACTGTGCGCTCAACCGCAGCACAGCTGTCAATCGCAAATTGGTTTGCGCAGTGTATGCCGGAGCAAAAACTGCAAAAAGTGTTGAGCTACGCAGAACAGGGCAAAGGTGTGTTGATGGTTGGAGATGGTTTGAACGATGCAGGCGCAATGGCAGCAGCAACGGCATCTGTCGCACCAGCGAACGCTGCGGGTGTTAGTCGTACAGTGGCTGATTTTGTGTTTTTACGTCCCAGCCTGATGGCAGTACCAGATGTGTTATCGGTTGCTAATCAAGCACATAGTTTGATAAAACAAAATTTCTCGATTGCGCTTCTCTACAATGCAGTGGCATTGCCAATCGCCTTTGCTGGATTGGTGACGCCCTTAGTTGCAGCTATAGCCATGTCGACATCGTCGGTATTGGTGGTCGCCAATGCCATGAGAGTGCAGTCGCCAAAACCTGTCTTAAACACTCGCCAATCAATGCAAGCGTTGGAGGTAACAGCATGAGTGGCTACCTGTATTTGCTACCGCTTTCGCTTGGGCTCGGGTTAATTGGATTGGTCACCTTTATGTGGACACTAAAAAAGCACCAGTACGATGACCTTGACGGCGCAGCCTATCGGATATTAGAGGAAGACGACTTTCCACTGCCGGCTAGCAAGCCTGATTCAACAGTATCTGATGGGAAGTAACTCTAATTGCTTGCCCTGTATGCTGCTGATACGCATGTCTAAAACGGGTTGAAGTTGTCACTGCTGGCGGTGAGCCTGTAATCAATTGCGTTTGAACGGCTCGGACTTCATGTTTTTAGCCTAAAAGGTTGCCGATAGTGGGCTCAGTGTGCCACGCTGGCAGTTAATACAACAACGCCTAAAAAGGCACTACCCATGGTTGATCGCAAGCACTTCATGTTCCTGAACGTCGGGCACTTTCTCGATCATCTGTTTCTATTGATATTCGCAACGGTAGCCGCATTGGTGCTGGCTGATGAATGGGGGTTTACTTACGCGCAGTTAATTCCTTATGCCACACCGGGTTTAGTCGCGTTCGGCTTGTTCTCGCTGCCTGCTGGTTGGATGGCAGATCGTTGGAGTCGCGAAGGCATGATGGTGGTTTTTTTCATCGGTATTGGCTTTGCTTCCATTGCCACCTCATTTGCGGCAAACCCAACACAAATCGCTCTGGGCTTATTCGTCATTGGTATATTTGCCGCTATTTATCATCCGGTTGGGATCGCCATGATCGCGCGTGGTGGGGAATCGATGGGTTTTGATCTCGCCGTTAACGGTGTATGGGGAAATATGGGGGTTGCTTGTGCCGCACTGCTAACAGGATTTCTGATAGATCAAACGGGATGGCGAACGGCATTCTGGTTGCCCGGTGTTTGCTCAGTGCTGATTGGTTTGGCATACCTCTACAACTTCAGCGACCGGGTTCCTTTGAAAAATGCAGCAACTGAATCTGTCGCCAAAGTCTCTACGGCACCCGCCAACGCCATCAGTAGTACTGATTTAAAAGTACTGCTGATTCGAATTTCAATGATCATCTTCTTCACAACGGCCGTCTCGAGTATCATTTTTCAGGGAACCACCTTTACGCTGCCAAAAGTGTTTGATGAGCGGTTGGGCGGTATCGCGCCAACGGCAACCATGGTCGGTTGGTTGGCATTCGTTGTTTTCGCTGTTGCATCGTTTGCGCAAATCATTGTGGGCAAGGCGCTCGATGTACATGGGCCTCGATCTGTATTTGCTACCGTTGCCATTATTCAGATTATTTTCTTCTCGATTATGCCGGGGCTCACAGATTGGTTCGCGCTTGCGGTAGCGCTCGGATTCATGTTGGGGGCTTTCGGACAAATCCCGATCAATGACTACATGATCGGCAAATTGGCAAAGTCGGAATTGCGTTCTTCAATCTACGGTACGCGCTTCGTTATCAGTTTTGCGGTATGGGCTATTGTTGTGCCGTTAATCGCGTGGGTGCACCACAACTGGGGGTTCGATGTTTTATTTTATATTCTGGCCGCATCAGCTCTAGCAATCCTTGGTGCGGTGATGCTACTACCCAGTCAATTGCCTGAGGTCCAAGCAGCGAAATAAACGTTGAAGCGAAACGGCTGTAACGCATTACTTAGTGTTCAGCCGATTCGCACTGTTTCAGTTTCCGGTTCATTGCATGAACATGCCCGATTGCCCAATGCTTAACTTGCCGCCAGAGGCTACCGAAACGTAAACACCCATGTCTGCGTGTCCCAAATTGTTTTTAATTAAGTAGGGAATTTTCATATCTCGCTCAGCGGATGTTGGGTTGACCTCCGTTGCCGCACATCGCTTGGTGCGAGCGACAATTTTTAATTCCACGCCAGAAAACGCCAGCGTGCTGCCAATTGCTTCCAGCTCAGAAAAAGGTGGTAGTCCATCTATCTCAATATTTGCCCGAAACCTAGCCGGGTCAATCTCTGCATCAATCATTTTTTCTAGCTCGTGGACAGAAGTGAGATTCAGAACCGAAATTGCATTCATCATTTCAACTGAATCGACAGAGACATCGGTAAATCGGTGAGGTGAAGAAGAGACGAATACCGGTGGTTCCTTGTCGGATAAGCTTAAAGTTTCATACAGAAAAAGCTCGGCACGCTGGCACCCTTCAGGGGTACTCATATCAAAGTGATGCGTTTCTTGGCTTAAGATGATCTCAAGCTGTAAAGAATCTTGGTTGAAGTGGGATTCCAAACCTGCAAGTTTCGCCTCGTTCACCAACACGACAAATCGTTGTTTAGGCAATGGTTGCGGGTTTGCTGGATCAAAACCTGAGTTGTAGCGCGCAAATCCATACAAGCGATCGCCCGGGACTCCTTCACCCGAGCTGAGCGTCACCGAGGTGAGTTGCTCGGCGGTCATGCCCTTGATGGGGAAACGGCTGAGCCGTTTAATGGTTGGTGATAGTTCGCTCATAAACTTCTCGGATGCAGTCAGTCGAAATGTGATATATCCGCACAGTAAGACTAAGGTTTTGTCGTTGCAACGGTTGCTTGTGTATGTGTTGTTGCATAAATGTCGTGATTCTAGTGTCCCATTGTTGCCAATGGACCGTATAAAGTCCACTATGAATACGCATAATCTGAACGAGCGATTTACGCTGTGCTATCCGCCTTATTTACTGTTTCTGCTGTCCTATTAATAGTCGCCACTTTATTACCGTTATCAACTTCGCCGCGTTGGTGGGTTCGTGCAATGGAATTTCCACGTCTGCAAATAGCGATTGCCTGCGGAATTTGGCTGCTATTGTGGATCCTTTTATCAAGAAATTTACCCGCAGGCCTTCTATGGGTAATTGCCATCGTGTTGTGTATGACATACCAATGGCGGTGGATTTGGCCGAATACTAGTCTGTGTCGAAAATCTGTTCTCGATGCAACTGAGGCAGACATCACCCACAACCCAACGCTGAAGTTGTTGACCAGCAACGTATTAACATCGAATCGACAATCACAAAAACTGGTAGATCTTGTAGAAATGCATCGGCCAGATATCTTAGCAACGCTGGAATCCGATCAATGGTGGCAAGATAAATTAGATACGCTGGCTGAATACCCGCACCGGATGGCTTGCCCGTTGGATAACTTAATTGGCATGCACTTGTATTCTCGTTTGCCTTTGCAAGATAGTCACATCGAATACTTGGTTGAAGACGATGTTCCGTCTTTCAGTACCAATGTTATTGTGGAAAACGATCGTATAGTCAGACTTCACATAGTGCATCCAACTCCGCCAGCACCCAATGAAAACTCGCGCAGCACGGAGCGTGATGTGGAACTTCTGATATTGGCAAAAACATTGGGTAAGGTTACTAACCCCACCATTGTTGCGGGTGATTTGAATGATGTTGCCTGGTCAGAGACCAACATCTTGTTTCGAAAAATCAGTGGTCTGTTGGATCCGCGGATAGGGCGAGGGTTCTTTAACACGTTTCATGCGGGCTATTGGATGCTACGGTGGCCGCTAGATCATTTTTTCGTATCGTCTCAATTCAAAGTTATACAAATGCAGCGTATGCCTACAATCGGATCGGACCATTTTCCGATTATGATTGAGCTTGCATTGTTAAATTATGACGTGCCAGCAGACCGAAGTCTTGACGCCGCCGCTAACGAAACTCGGCTGCGCGAAACACTGGACACTGAGGTTGCAAAAAACGCTAACACACCAACGGTGAATGAGAGCGATTCATAGACAAGCTATCAATCGCTCCTAATCGCGAAAATAGTGTTTTGATACTTTGGCTCTGTTTGTCATCACGAATTTAATACTCAAACTCGATGATCAAAACGACTAATAATCAATTATTGAGTTGAGCATCCAGATTGCTTTCTCATGCACAAATATTCTTTGCGTCATTAAATCTGACGTAACATCATCATCTAATTCATTCGCCAAAGATAAGACTAGCTTTGCGTTTAATATCACTAACGCATGATCTTTAGCCAGCTGCTCAAGCATTTGATTAGCAGTCGGGCAGTCGGATTCATCTTTAACGTCTGAAAGATCGATGAAAGCCTTTAATGAACCTGGCGCTACAAAGCCCATAGCCCGAATACGCTCCGCGATCACATCGATGGCTGCAGACAGTTCGGTGTACTGCTGTTCATATAACTGGTGCAGTGACATAAACATTGGACCTCTTACATTCCAATGATAGTTTTGTGTTTTCAGATACAGCGAATAGGTGCTTGCCAATAGTTTTGACAAGCTATCGGCAAGTTCTAATCTTTTGGCATCCACGGAATTGAGTATCTGCTGTAAATCCGTAATGTCGTTCGCTATATTGGTATGCATTGTATATCTCCATAGTCGTGTTCTAGTAATAGAACGTTGGGTCTGCTATGGACAATACAATTCGATATAAACGAACGATTAAGAAGAAATATTCGAGTTAAGCCTTGGAGATAGGGACTACAGAGAAACATGACCTGTTGCCCCATTCAAGCTTTATTTATTTTGCACCACTGGTTTCATCAGTTTGTGCATTCGTAGCAGCCGATGAAGGCAGTGCCTTGTGCAGGACAAGCAGCGCCGCCAATGCTGACAATATCGAAGCGATGAGAATGCCGAGCTTGTCGCCCGTATAGTATTCGCCACCACTGTGTTCGAAGGCGAGGCCTGCAATAAACAGACTCATGGTGAAGCCTATACCACAAGTAAAACCAACACCGAGTATTTGTTTCACAGTCACGCCATCAGGCAGTTTTACCAGTCCCAACGCTGCCGGCAAACCCGCGAACAACATGATGCCAATTGGTTTACCAAAGAAAAGACCAAAAATGATACCAAGCGTTACCGGATGCGTAATGTCAGCTAAGCCCACACCTGCAAGGTTAAGTCCGGCATTAGCAAATGCAAATATAGGAAGAATAAGAAAAGCAACTGCGCCGTGTAAATTATGCTCGAGTAACTTTAGTGGTGAGGTGCCATCTTTTGCCCGCATTGGGATACAAAACGCAAGTAGCACACCGGCAAGTGTAGCGTGGACTCCAGATTTTAAGACAGCAACCCACAAGACCAACCCAACCAGTATGTACATGGAGGTACGTACAATACCAAGAAGATTCATCGCAACGGCAACTGCAAGCGCAGCAGCACCTGTGCCGAGTGCGGTAAACGACAAGTCGCCCGAATAAAAAATAGCGATTATCACAATCGCCGCCAGATCATCCAGTATCGCGAGCGTCAGTAAAAACACTTTTAACCCAATGGGTACGCGACTGCCAAAAACACCTAACAGTGCTAAAGCAAACGCTATGTCGGTTGCAACGGGGATAGCCCATCCGTCTATGGCAACCTGATCACCTTGATTAAACATAAGATATAACGCAGCCGGAACAACCATTCCGCCAATGGCACCCAGACCCGGTAGCACGATGTTTCTTGGATTGGAAAGCTGTCCATCAAGGACTTCTCGTTTAATTTCTAAACCAATCAAAAAGAAGAATATCGCCATCAACCCATCGTTAATCCACAGCAACAGTGGTTTGGCTATAGTCAGTGCACCGACTTGAACCGAAACGGGCGTGTCTATTAAAACTTTGTACAGCTCATTTAACGGGCTGTTGGCAATGATCAAAGCCACGATGGCTGTGATCAGCAGTAGAAGCCCGCCGGCCGATTCGAGTTTCATGAACTCCGCCAGTGCTTTTGCAGCCCGTTGAGGTTTACCGAGCGTTTCTTGGTTCATAAATTTTAATTATCCGTATATTTATTGTTAGTTAAGTGCCAGAGAGGTGCGAGCTGCATCTGTAATCTCATTTATTAAAGGGTGTTTAATTTTTTTGTCTAAAGTGATGGCGTAGTAGCGCTCATGAAAACCATCTAGCTCACATAGAACCCTACATCCTGTGGCATCTTCAATTTGTGTGCGTATATTCAACGGTGCTATGAACATTCCGTGACCTGCTGTAGCAAGTGTTTTAACCAGTCCGCTGTCGCTACACTCAGCAACGATTCTTGGCGTAATCCCGTGTTGAAGAAACCAATCTTCACCGGCTCGCCGTAGTGGGCTGTTTTCGGTTGCAAACAGCATTGGTGCATTGTTCAACTCGGTCAGAGCATTTGAATGATGCGTTTCCCAGAGTGGACGCGGTGCGAATAGCGCCAGTTTGCTTTGCCCCAACACGTGAACATAAATTTTCGACGAATCATCGACCGGTACTGACTGATCAGACAGGATTAAGTCCAGCTCATGTTTATTCATTGCGTCAATGAGACTGAACAAATCACCTTCCAAACAAGATAGTAGCACGCCAGCTTCAAAAGCAGGTGCGAGCAACTGTTCAACCGCTGTTTTTGGCAGCGTCTCCACAATGCCAACTGACAGATCATTCGCGGTGAGTTTGTCTTCTCCGCGCATGAATTGCGATAGCTCTGTACCGAGTGCAAATATTTCATCGGCAAAGCCTTTGACAACAGTACCCTGTTCCGTGAGCACTAAGCGTCTTCCTGATTTTTGAAATAGCGGCGTGCCGGTTGTTTCCTCTAGTAACTTTATTTGAGTGCTGATAGTTTGCGGTGTTAGAAACAGTCTTTTTGATGCGTTAGCAATTGACCCCGCGTCCGCAACGTTCCAGAAATAGAACAGATGGTTGTAGTTAATATGACGCATGGGTGTAAATATATTCCGTAAGTTGGCTGTTTCAATAGATTAGAACACGTATTTGGCCTATCAGGTTCCGTGGTTGATATTGATTGAAGTTGAAATTTCAATATCTGGACGCGAACCGTTCAGTAATTTCGAATGGATTATTCTGTATTTTATTCATATACGTACGCGATCGACGTTTAGACGCTACTCAAGGTACCCGATAGTGAATGTTCGCGGGTGCTGTATTAAACACGCAGAATATATCTGACAATCGATCAGGCAAAACCGACTTTTATTGTATTGCTGGGTGCTATACGTTTTTTGAAAGCGTGGCGGCATTGTTGAAACATGTCGCCAATAAATCGGTTGAACGGTTGATCTTATCTAATCATGTTACTGAAGTTCGTTCAACATAAATTAATTCTAATTAGGGAGTCATTAGATGAAATTGCTACCAGAGAATCTTGAGTATCGTAGTTGGCTGCTAGCAGCGCTTGGTATGTGGGCAGTGTTAATGCTGTTGTTTCAGTTAGCCACGGGCATTACCCAGTTTGGAATGGGAGAGACGGGGCTGTACTTGGCAGAAAGAGTCTATGGAGTGCTGTCCGCTTTGCTTAGCTTGCATGTGTCTGCCAGATTTAATTCGGCTAAGCAGGTGTAATTTATTTGGGTGTAAATACTGTAGAGGCAAAACGCTTGGGTGCGCACCTCAGAATCAGGCGTCAAATGCAATAAAACCCTCAACGGCGTTGAGTCGCTGCAATGTGTAACGACAAATGGTGCGAAATCATGTGCACTTGCTCAGTGGTGAGTCGTGGTTTAGTGCGGTTTATAAATGCGCCAATCGCTTTAGGGTTCAGCACCCATGTTTCGACTGGTTTGGTTTTGGGTTGCATCTGAACGAACCAGCCGGGAAACGCAACAATTGGTTGAATAGCAAAGTGCTCTCCTGTGGATTGAGCCAGTAAGGAGCGCACGTAGCTCGCATTTGCTTGTACCTGCTTAACCGGATTTGAGTCTGGTTTGTGGCCTTGCCTGATCACGTGCTGACCATCGAATCGCAGCGTCTCGCTGTGCGGTTCCGACTTTGACCAAGTCTTGGTTTCGATTACAAAGATACCTCTTGTAGACACCACTACGTGATCAATGTTGAATCCGTCGGCGAGTAGATCATGGTGCACATGCGCGCCATGCTCACGCAACTTTTCCAGCTCATGGCCTACGGTTTTTTCTCCATCACGCCCTTGTTTATATGCGTCAAGCTCGCGCCGAATCCTTGTAAATTTTATTGCAGCAAGTATCGCTGCAATGACGGCCAAGGCAGTAAAGGTCAACGGCGCAGGCGGTATGTTCAGTAACACCTTGGTCCATTCAAATATCGCAAACCCAAAAAGCATAAGCGCCGGTAAACATACTTCGACGGCATTGAATCGCTGATTTTCAATCTGTTCATTAACGGATTGACCAGCGCTCCTGGCTGGTGTGGATTTTAACGGTGAGCGCATTTGTAATCGTCCTTTATTGTCGAGTTCGGAATCAAAAACCGGACCCAGTGCGTCATCAAAATGGAATAACCAGTGGGAAGAGCGGCTCGGCATATGGTCAAATAAAGCGCAATGCTGGAGCCCGCCGAGTGCGTCTCGTTCTGGATCTTCTATTCACGGATGCGGGCACAGTTTTCCTGGATTTCGAATAAAAACTTGACATGATGTACGTACCTCAATTAAGGTGATTTGACTAGTTTGCTAAATAACAACAGGAGAGTTTGGTGAAAATTGGTTTTTGCATGCTGCTGTGGACCACATCGGTTGGAGAGGAGCATCGAGCTTTATTAGCCGACTTAAAGAAAACGGGCTATGACGGCGTTGAAATTCCTGTCTTTGATGGCAGTCCTGATGATTACGCATCCATTGGAAAACTCCTTGATGAGTTGGAGCTAGAGCGTACAGCTATTTCAGTCATTCCTAGTTTGGACAAAAATCCTTTGTCTTCCAATCCAAAGGAACGTCAAGAGGCGGTTCGATATTTAAACTGGGTTGTGGATTGTGCGGCGGCACTGGGCGCAACCTGTGTTGCTGGTCCTTTACATCAGACGCTCGGCGAATTCAGCGGTGCCGCCACAACGCAAGAAGAGTTTGATCGTGCAACTGAAGTTCATACCACAGTGGGTGATTATGCGCGAAGCAGTGATATCACTATCGCACTAGAAGCTGTGAATCGTTTTGAAAGTTATTTTGCAACCACCATGGAGCAAATCGACAATTACGTAGAGTCCCTTGGACACCCTAATATCAAAACAATGTATGACACTTTTCATGCAAATATCGAAGAAACAGATCCCGTTGCGGCGTATACCCAATTCAGTAAAAACGTCACGCATGTTCATATATCTGAAAATGACAGAGGTGTGCCGGGCCGTGGGCATGTTCCATGGAGAGAGACATTCGCCGCGTTAAAAACTGCTGGTTACGATAACTGGCTGACGGTTGAAGCATTCGGAAGAGGGCTTCCCGAGCTAGCGGCAGCAACGAGAGTATGGCGAGATTTCGCGGAAAGCCCAGAGGCTGTGTACAAAGAAGGGTATCAAACCATTCGACTAGGTTGGGATTCAATTAAAGCCTGAAAGCCACTGGCTTAACAACTCTCGCACAACTAAAAATAGTGAGTAGCGTAGTTATAAATGGATAATCATCCTATTGACTTGATGTACGCACCTCATTTAGGATGAATTGGAGTTTTGTTGTACACATAAACCGGAGGAGATAGATAAGAATGAGAAAATCCACTGCAATAGCAGCGCTATGCGCATCTTTCACACTACCAACCATGGCACAGGCAGATGATGTCACGTTGTGTTGGGCTGCTTGGGATCCGGCCAATGCGCTGGTAGAACTGTCGAAAGAATTTGAGGCCCAATCCGGCCACAATATGAATTTTGAATTTATTCCATGGCCGAACTTTGCCGACCGCATGCTCAACGAGCTAAATTCGGGCGGCAAACTGTGCGACCTACTCATTGGCGACAGTCAGTGGATTGGTGGCGGCGCGGAGAACGGTCACTACATTAGGTTGAATG
The DNA here is from genome assembly GCA_964390335.1 of uncultured Granulosicoccaceae bacterium. Classification (GTDB taxonomy): domain Bacteria; phylum Pseudomonadota; class Gammaproteobacteria; order Granulosicoccales; family Granulosicoccaceae; genus Granulosicoccus. The sequence continues at coordinate 34,479 of CAYMHU010000036.1, forward strand.
ACTTCTTTGATAAAGAAGGCATCACTATGGATGATTTCGCCCCAGCCACTGTGTATGCGTATTCCACGTGGCCAAAGGGCACACCAAACTATTACGCCTTGCCTGCAATGGGTGATGCCAACGGTTGGTTTTATCGTAAAGACTGGTTTGAGCGTGACGACATTAAAGCCGCGTTTAAAGAATCCACCGGCAAAGAATTAGGTGAACCACAAACGCAAAAAGAATTACTGGAAATTGCCCAGTTCTTCCAAGGTCGCGAGATTGATGGGCAAACCGTTTATGGCGCGTCTATCTTCACCGAACGAGGCTCCGAAGGTATCACTATGGGCGTTACGTCGGCTTTGTACCCATGGGGCTTCAAGTATGAAAACGAGCCGGGCACTTACGATATGGAAGGCGCCGTTAACTCTCCTGAAGCGGTTGAAGCATTAGAGTTCTACAAAGAACTTTATGAAACCGCCACACCACCGGGTTACACCAATGCGTATATGGGTGAATCGTTAGATGCATTCAAATCAGGTCAGGTTGCCATGGCGATGAACTGGTTTGCATTCTTCCCAGGCTTATATGCCGATCCAAATACAGGTGGCGATAAAATCGACTTCTTTGTTAACCCAAAACAAAACCAGGAAGGTTCTACACTGGGTGGGCAAGGTATTTCGGTTGTAGCGTATTCTGAAAAGCAAGACGCAGCACTGGAATACATCAAGTGGTTCTCTGACCCTGCAGTGCAAGCCAAGTGGTGGAGTCTGGGTGGTTATTCAGCGCACAATTCAGTGTTAAACGATCCTGGTTTCAAAGACAGCGCGCCGTTCGCGGGCGACTTTCTTGAAGCCATGGCTGCTGTGCAGGATTTCTGGCAAGAGCCTGCCTATGCTGAACTGCTACTAGCGATGCAAAAGCGCATTCATGACTACGTAGTTGCCGATCAAGGTACAGCGAAGGAAGCACTGGATAAGCTAGTGGAAGACTGGACAGAAGTCTTCGAGGATGAAGGTAAGCTTTAAACTAAAGCTTAGCTGTTAAGTTCGGGCGGGCCTGACTCAAGGCCCGCCACATCACGAAACGCCGCGGCTTTGTGCCGTATTCAACTCAACGTATCGAGAGAATTCGCCCGTGTCGAATGGGACAATTGATCGCGCTGCACAAGCAACCCCGAAACCGGTTGCTCGTAAAATCCGGGGGCTTTCCGATCGTGC
>CAYMHU010000037.1:0-4589 GCA_964390335.1 uncultured Granulosicoccaceae bacterium
CGTGCAAGATCAATTTTGAGATGGCTTCTAGTAAATCAACGGCGGCTCGTCTAATGCCGACCGTTGTTCTTTCAACGATAAAATGTGTTCATCCCAAAAGCGGTTTCCGGCAAAAAATGGAAACGCACGTTGGAATGCAGGATCTTCCCAACGTTTAGCAATCCATGCTGCGTAATGAATGATGCGTAACGCGCGTAGTGGTTCTATTAACGCAAGTTCGCGCTCATCAAACTCGCGAAACTCATTGTAACCATCAAGTATGTAGCCCAGCCTTGATTGCGCGTATTGACGATCACCTGAAATAAACATCCATAAGTCCTGAATGGACGGACCTGTACCCGTATCGTCGAAATCTAAAACGTGCGGCGTGTCGTCGCGCCCCCACAGAATATTGCCGGGATGAAAGTCGCCATGAATACACATCTTGTGGATATCGGGCTGCTGGTTTATGCGATCATGTACAACTGGCATGATTTCGTTGACTAACGAAAAGTACGCCGTACGCACATCCATTGGCACCATGTCTGATGAGGTTAGAAACGCAACCGATTCATCCCCGAGGCGTGCCGCATCAATCGTTGGTCGATGGTGAAATTCATGCGTATCGCTAACCAGATGGATTCGGCCCAATGTTCTGCCTATGACCAACAATTGATCATCGTTATCCAACTCCGGAGGGCGGCCGCCGGCAATGGGAAACAGGCAAAAGCGGAAAGCACCATGTTTTAACAGGCTTTCCCCCGATTCCGTTTTAAGTGGCGCGATAACGGGCAAATCATGCTCCACCAACGCATCGCAAAATGCGTGTTCCTCCAGAATAGCTTCGTCACTCCAGCGCTCCGGCCGATAGAACTTGGTGATGATATTAGTGCCATCTTCGAGGCCGATGTTGTACACGCGGTTTTCATAACTGTTCAATGCTGATACACGACCATCGGTGCGCCACCCATAGTGATCGATGGCATCCAGAATCTGATGTGGATCCAGTTGTTGAAACGCTAATGTTGGATTTAAGTTTGAGATAGTTGTGCTCTAAAGTTGCTTTTTTTGTCGCGAAAAATCTATAAAATACACTGAAAAGATGATATCTTCGCGCTATTAAAAATAGTAATACTAGGTATTGCTTCTAACGTGCCGTTTGCCTTTATACAGCTAAGAGCCTCTGATGGATATACGAAAGATAAAAAAGTTGATCGAATTATTGGAAGACTCAGATGTAGCCGAGATTGAAATCAAAGAGGGCGAAGAATCCGTTCGCATCGCCAGAGGCTCTGGAGTTACAGTGCCCGTTGCTGCGAGTGTACCGGTTTCAGCACCTCCACCAGCTGCCTTTTCAGCGCCAGCCGCGCCAGCTGCTGCACCCGCGCCAGCGGCGGACGACGATCTACTGCCTCCGGGCACCATCGTGGAATCCCCAATGGTGGGCACTTTTTATCCATCACCAGCGCCGGGATCGAAGCCGTTTGTGGAAATAGGCCAAACGGTGCAGAAGGGCGATACCTTGTGCATTATCGAAGCAATGAAAATCATGAATCAAATTGTTGCTGAAACCAGCGGTACCATCCGGGCCATTGTTGTCGACGAAGGTCAGCCTGTGGAATACGGCGAGCCTCTTATGGTGATCGATTAACTATCAACGCAAGTACTGGCATAACGATGGTAAAACCACTTAAAAAAATACTGATTGCGAATCGCGGTGAAATCGCGTTGCGTATCATGCGTTGTTGTCGCGATATGGGGTTTCAGACCGTTGCGGTTTATTCTACTGCCGATCGTGACCTTAAACACGTGCGTCTGGCCGATGAAGCCGTGTGCATTGGGCCAGCCTCCTCACTAGACAGCTACCTGAATATTCCGGCCATCATCAGCGCTGCCGAAATAACCGGCGCCGATGCCATTCATCCGGGATACGGGTTTCTGTCCGAAAACGCTGATTTCGCAGAGCGTGTTGAATCCAGTGGATTCGTCTTTATTGGTCCCAAAGCTGAGACGATTCGAATCATGGGCGATAAAGTCAGCGCCATTCGCGAAATGATTGCCGCGGGTGTGCCAACCGTACCTGGTTCAGATGGTCCTTTGGGCAACGACAATAACGAAAACCGCCGGCTCGCAGAAGCAATCGGTTACCCAATTATTATTAAAGCGTCGGGCGGCGGCGGCGGGCGTGGTATGCGCGTGGTACACGACAGCGAGTCGCTGGCGCAGTCCATCGAAATGACGCGCAGCGAAGCACAAACTGCTTTTGATAATCCCGTTGTGTACATGGAAAAATTTTTGGAGAAGCCACGGCATATCGAGTTTCAGGTGGTAGCCGATACGCACGGTAACGCCATACACCTTGCTGAGCGAGACTGCTCGATGCAACGACGTCATCAGAAAGTCGTTGAAGAAGCGCCAGCGCCCGGTATCGATGAGGCTACTCGTGCCGATATGGGTAAGCGCTGCACCGATGCGTGTAAACGCATTGGTTATCGTGGTGCCGGTACGTTCGAATTTTTATACGAGAACGGTTCGTTTTTCTTTATCGAGATGAACACTCGCGTTCAGGTTGAACACCCGGTTACTGAAATGATCACCGGCGTGGACATTATCAAGCAACAAATTCTGGTTGCCGAAGGCCGCGAGCTGCAATACAAACAAGAAGATATTGTGGTGAACGGTCATGCATTTGAGTGCCGGATCAATGCAGAACACCCAGAAACCTTTATGCCATCACCGGGAGCGATCAAGCAGTATCATGCGCCGGGTGGATTAGGTGTACGCATGGATACGCACATCTATAATGGTTATAAAGTGCCTCCGCATTACGATTCAATGATTGCAAAACTCATTGTAAAAGGCATGACGCGCGAAACGGCAATGTCCAGAATGCGAGGGGCGCTGAGTGAAGTGTTTATTGACGGCATAAACACCAATATCCCACTGCACGCAGATATCTTTAGCGACGAAGGATTTTTGGCGGGCGGGACCGATATACATTATCTCGAGCGTAAGCTCGGCTTGCAGTAAATCATCATGTCCACAGGCGATTGGCCTGAGGTAGTCATTGCCGCCACAAACGACACAGCCGAACGTTATGAACAATGGCTGTTTGCCGCTGGCGCTGTGTCGGTTACTTATCAGGATAAAAACGATCAACCCATCCTGGAGCCTGCGCCTGGGGAGATGCGCCTGTGGGATGATATTCAGCTGGTTGGCTTGTTTGCTCAAGGGGAAAACACCGAATCGATTCATGCTGCGCTGTTGCTTAGCGCCGCAGCCATGGGCTTGGCTGCGCCCACGTTTGAATTGCGCATTCTGCAGGATGCTGTTTGGGAACGTGCATGGATGCAAGACTATCAGTCCATGCAATTTGGGCCCAAGTTATGGGTCTGTCCGTCACATTGCGCCAACCCGGATCAAGATGCTGTTATCGTGCATCTTGACCCCGGCCTGGCATTTGGCACCGGCACCCACGAAACCACCGATCAATGTTTGCAGTGGCTGGGCCGCAACACACAGCAAAGCAGCACGCCGTTAAGCGGTTTGAACGTGCTCGACTACGGTTGTGGCTCCGGTGTGCTCGCTATCGCCGCAGCGCTGTTAGGAGCGCCGAGCGTCATCGCCGTCGATATTGACCAGCAGGCCCTGGATGCAACGCAGCAAAATGCATCGGATAATGGCGTGCTGCAGCAATTGCAAATTGGGTATCCTGACGATGCTGAGCTGCTCCCGCAGTCAGCCCAATTTGATCTGATATTGGCCAATATTCTGTTTGAACCGTTGACTCATCTGGCGGAACGCTTTGCTGGATTGGTGCGCCCAGGAGGGCAATTGGTGATGGCCGGTATGCTGTCGGAGCAAGTAGCGCCGTTAAGCATGAGCTACAATAAGTGGTTCGAGATAGCGCCTGAAACTGACAAAAACGGCTGGGCGCTAATGACTGCCACTCGTCGACCAAATTAATTAATGGCCCACCCCAATTCACAATTGGACGCAAATAAAAACCCGCAGACTCGCTGCTCGAATTGCCAAACGGTGTTCGAGGTGTCGCACGAGTTGCTGGCATCGGGTGATACGCGCGTGCGATGTGGCGAATGCCTGAGCATCTTCGATGCTAAATCGGAGCTTCGCTCGCAGGCGGAACTCGACAGAGAAGCTGAGCGGCCGGAATCACACGTAAAAAAATCCACAGATGCGGCCGTGTTGGCTGGCCTTGGCAACAACGCCGCCGCTCTAGATGTGACGTATTCCGATTTCGATCTGTTTTCCGAAGATGCCGATTTACCGGAGATTGCGTATTTTGATCAAACGCGCGAAACGCCCAGTATCGATTTCGATGCGATCGAGATGGATGATGATGAAACCTTCAGTGACACCTTGTTTGTTCATGATGCAACGATCGATGCGGCGGCAGGAACAGCGAGCGGCTCAAAAGGTAGCACCACATCTCAGCACGGTGGCTACGCCAATATTGATTTTGTTTCTGATGCTGAATCTGAAGACGCGCCGCCCGAGCCATTAATCTTTAACTATCGCGACCCTGAACCTGAACCTACATCTACATCTACATCTACATCTACATCTGAACCTGCACTGGCCGAATCGAC
>CAYMHU010000037.1:4689-8424 GCA_964390335.1 uncultured Granulosicoccaceae bacterium
CTACATCTACATCTACATCTACATCTACATCTGAACCTGCACTGGCCGAATCGACACAACTCGTAGCGAGAGGTGCAATTGCAGCACCAGAGTCTGCGAGTATTATCGTCAATGCTGACACCGAGGTTGCAACAGAGCCGGTTAAGGAAAAAAACAGCTCGGTTGTCAGCAAGTCTGCAACAGCAAAGTTAGCCACCGAAGCGCCGATCACACCGGAGGATACGGTTAGCCCATGGTGGTTCCGATTGTTTATGTTACTGCTAATTGGCGTACTGGTAGCGGCTCTGTATGGCTACCGTACCCGACCACAACTTTATAACAACCCGACTCTTCGACCGGTACTAGAAGCCGGTTGCCAGTTACTGCGCTGTGAGATACCAGCGCGCGTGGCGCTCGATCAGCTCCGCATGGTTAAGAAGAACATGTATTCGCACCCGAATATAGCGGGTGCACTGGTAGTGAACGTGTCGTTTGTCAATGATGCGGATTTTGACCAGCAGCTACCAGCTTTGCATATGGTTTTATTGAATCGCGTCGGTCGCACTGTGGCAAAACGTAATTTCTTTCCAATCGAGTATATGGGTTCGAAAGCAAATTCAAGCGGCGGCAACGCTGAATTTAACGGCACCATCGCAGCTGGGCAGCAATTAGACGTTGTTTTAGAAGTGACCGACCCAGGTGAAGACGCTCAATCATTTGAATTCTTTTTTCGTCAAGTACGATAACGGTGTTTTTTTATCTTTTTTGACCTAAAGTAGCGTCGAAATTTACAAAAAAATTGTTGCAATTTTTTTGTGTTAGTGAGTGCTGTTTTTTTCTGATTCAATCTGTATTACGATACGTCCCTCTGTGGTTTACCGCTCATTGTATAATGCTTGAAATCGGCACACACAAACTGAAAAATAACGTGCTTCTTGCTCCGATGGCTGGTATTACAGACGCACCTTTCAGAGACTTATGCGCGCGCGAAGGAGCCGCTTATGCTGCGTCGGAAATGATTTCCAGCGATGCGTTATTGTTTGCTTCAGACAAAACAAGTCATCGCATACAGCGAGCAAACAATGAGTTACCGCACACTGTTCAAATTGCAGGTTCAGATCCGCACGCAATGTCGCAAGTAGCGCAACTGAATGTGAAACATGGTGCAGATATTATTGATATCAACATGGGATGCCCTGCAAAAAAAGTGTGTAACAAAGCGGCCGGGTCAGCGCTCTTGGATTACCCCGAACTGGTGGAAAAAATATTAACGTCAGTTGTCACAAGTGTTGATGTACCGGTAACACTTAAAATGCGCACAGGCCCTAGCCCGCTTAACCGCAACGGTGTTGAAATAGCAAAGCTTGCAGAACGATCAGGCGTGGTTTGTCTTGCGATACATGGAAGAACCCGATCCGATCGCTTCAAAGGTGAGGTAGAATACGAAACCATCGCAGAGATCAAAAATTCGGTTAACATACCGGTTATAGCAAATGGAGATGTTTTAAATGCGGCAGATGCAAAAAGAGTACTTGCATTGACCCGCGCAGATGGCGTTATGATAGGTAGGGCAGCGCAAGGTAATCCATGGGTTTTTAAATCCATTACCGAGCAGCTAGCGGGAAGACCAGAACCAGAGCCTCCATCATCAGATGAAAAATACAAAACAATAGTGACTCATCTGAAAGGCTTGTATGATCTTTATGGTGAATACACCGGCGTACGAGTCGCACGTAAGCACATTGCCTGGTATTGCAAAGGCATGCGCAATGCAACAGAGTTTAGAACACAAGCCTACTTGCTTGATAAAGCAGTAGATCAATTGACAATTATCGAGGAGTTCTTTGCTTGCCCGGAGAAATTCGAGGCGGCGGCTTAAAGTCTATGGATTCAAAATCTCTTACTAACGACCGCATAAACACTATGAATGAACAGGGTACCCACGTGAAAGAAGAAACAGCATTGCAACAATGCGTTAATAGCGAACTGGAGCGTTACTTCGAATTACTTGACGGTGAAACCCCACGCGATTTACATCGTATGGTTATGAGACAAGTAGAGAGTGCGTTAATCGACTATGTACTCCGCGAGTGCCGTGGCAACCAAAGTAAGGCTGCCCAATGGTTAGGCATCAGTCGAGGTACTTTACGCGGAAAGTTGTTCGACAAAACTCCTAACTAAGTTCCATGAACACTAAGCAGCGTTTTGCGCTACTCAGTGTTTCCGACAAAACAGGTGTAGTCGAATTAGCAAAAGCGCTGCAAGGCGCTGGCTACACCTTATTATCTACAGGTGGTACTGCATCATTGCTGCGTGAGCAGCATTTGCCTGTGATGGATGTCGCTGAGCATACTGGCGCAGCCGAGATGATGGCTGGTCGGGTTAAAACACTTCATCCAACTGTACACGGTGGTATCCTTGGTCGTCGCGGTATCGACGACGACATCATGCAACAGCGCAACATAGCGCCAATCGACTATGTTGTTGTTAACTTGTATCCCTTCGCAGAAACTATTGCTAAAGACGATGTGTCCTTTGACGATGCTATTGAAAACATCGACATTGGCGGTCCGGCTATGGTGCGTTCAGCGGCAAAAAACCACGCATCGGTTGCTGTTGTTACCAATCCGGAAGATTATCCTCGCGTTATTCAATCGCTAAGCGCATCCGACGCAGAACAACAAGCGTTGCGTTTCGATTTAGCGGTAAGCGCCTTTGAACATACCGCGCAATACGACAGTATGATCGCAAACTTTTTTGGCACAGTTAAAAAAGCCGGTGATCTGGCGGATAAAAATAATTTTCCACGCACATTGAATTTGCAATACGAGCTAACAAACGAATTGCGCTACGGGGAAAACCCGCATCAAAGCGCCGCGTTTTATAAGCAAAAGAATCTATTGGCCGGCACCTTGGCTGCTTCCAAGTTAATTCAAGGCAAGCCGATGTCTTATAACAACATGATGGATGCAGATGCTGCGTTAGCTTGTGTAAGACAATTCAACGACATTGCTTGTGTCATTGTTAAGCACGCGAACCCGTGCGGCGTCAGTGTTAGCGATACCTTATATAAAGCTTACGATCGCGCGTTCAAAACCGATGAGACATCTGCGTTCGGTGGCATAATTGCGTTTAACCGCGCACTGGATGTTGAAACGGCCAAAGCGATAACCGAGCGCCAGTTTGTTGAAGTCATCATAGCGCCCGGTATGCAAGTTGGCGTGCTGGACGTTTTAGAAGCTTATCCAAATGTAAGACTACTGGATTGCGGCTCGCTACCTGCGCTACCAAACGAATGGCAATTAAAGCCGGTCTCCGGTGGCATGTTGGTGCAAGATGATGATACGCATACGCTGGCAATTTCAGATATCAAAGTGGTCAGTAAGCGTAAGCCAAGCGATACTGAAATTGCAGACTTAATGTTTGCATGGAACGTGGCAAAGTTTGTTAAGTCAAACGCCATCGTGTACTGCCGTGATAAAGCCACAGTCGGTGTAGGTGCAGGTCAAATGAGCCGCGTCTATTCGGCAAGGATTGCAGGTATCAAAGCGGCAGATGGTGGCTTGGAGGTACGCGGTGCCGTTATGGCCTCAGATGCGTTCTTTCCGTTTCGTGACGGCATCGATTCCGCTGCAGAGGCGGGCATAGCTGCGGTAATTCAGCCAGGTGGTTCGCGGAACGATAACGAAGTAATTGAAGCTGCAGACGAACACGGTATGGCCATGGTCTTTACAGGCGTACGCCATTTTCGTCACT
>CAYMHU010000037.1:8524-27288 GCA_964390335.1 uncultured Granulosicoccaceae bacterium
AAGCTCTGGGCTCAGCGTGGTGTTTGCTGCAGATAAATTGGTTTGCAACTGCTCTACACTGGTTGCGCCTAAAATCACCGATGTCATGAATGGTCTGGTCATGCAAAATGCCAATGCCATTTGCGCCGGATGTAAGTTGTGTTCGCGCGCCAGCGCAATGTATTTGGCAAGCGGCGGTTTGCTGCGATCAGTAAAGCGCCCGGTTAGGTCTTTTGCTAGTGAGCGTCGCGACCCCTCTGGAATGGCATCGTTATCGTATTTACCGGTTAACATCCCGCAAGCCAATGGCGAAAAAGCCAGTAAGCCAACTTGCTCATTGTGCGCTAGCTCTGCAAAGTCCAGATCGAAAATGCGATGCATCAAGCTGTATTCGTTTTGTACCGACACCACTCGCGGCAAGTTATATTGATCGGCTATGTTAATAAACTGCGATGTGCCCCAGCAAGATTCATTCGATAAACCGATATGCCGAATCTTACCTTCAGTTATTAAATCTTGAGCTGTTTCCAACACATCGTGAATGTGTGCAATAAACGCCTCGCGATTTTGATTAGTTGGATTAAACTTCCAGGATTGTCTGAAATGATATGAACCGCGGTTTGGCCAATGCAATTGATAGAGATCGACATAGTCGGTTTGTAATCGCTTTAAACTGCCCTCCAAAGAGCGCCTGATTTTTGCACCATCAATATCGCGACCTGAATCAATATGTTTTGGGCCGTTGCCGGCAACTTTGGTTGCCAGAATAATCTGATCACGTTTACCTGAATACGCGAACCATTCGCCTATGATCTCTTCGGTTCGGCCTTGGGTTTTCGCTGATACCGGTGTAGTGGGGTAGAGTTCTGCTGTATCAATAAAATTGATACCTGCTTGGATGCTGCAATCGATTTGATCAAACGCTTCTTGGGCATTATTCTGCGTACCCCATGTCATGCTGCCCAGACACAATTGGCTAACGAGTAAGTCTGTGTTACCTAAATGTTTAGTTTGCATAATGGAGCTATTTCATTCTGATGACATCACCAGCTTTCACGTTGTTACGTTCAAACCAGCCTTGATTCACTTCTAGCGCGTATTTAGCATGTTGCTTGGATGGGAAGGTTTGGTTTGGGCCAACCGGCATATCATGAATTTCGTTTATAACAAATTGATCGGAGATAAATGCAATTGATAGTGGTATGAGCGTGTTACGCATAGTAAAGACGAGCTGTTGCTCGGTTGGGTATACAAACAACATAGCTTCGTTTTCATTTAATGTTTGCCGAAAACTCAGTCCCATATAGCGTTGATTGCCAGTGCTGGCTATTTCAGTTGTTAGCTGCGCATTGCCAACGCTTAGTTCCACCGTAGGCAAACGAGGTTGCGCTTGACCAAGCGAATACACGTGCATGCTGAATACCAGCGCAAGCGTTGTCATTAGTGCATAAAACGGTTTAAACAGAAATGATTGGCGCTTAAACGCTGTTAAGAATAGTTTCACTATTAATGTACACCTTGCGTGTTTTAGGCCGTACGCCTTCCCATATCAAGTAAGCATCAGCTGCCTGCTCCACTAGCATACCAAATCCGTCGCTGTACTGTTCAACACCCTGTTGTTTGCACCACTGTAAAAACGGTGTGAGTTCGCGGCGATACATCATGTCGTATGCAAACGTGTTGGCGCGAAATATACAAACCGGCGTTGGAGGTGTTTCCTCGTTAAAGCCCATGCTGGTGGCGTTGATGACAATGTCGAATCCATCAAATTCGGATAATTCTTCGTAAGTGCTTGATTGCAAGTTTCCAAGGTGCTGAAAATCATGCGTGAGATTTTGTGCTCGCTCAACCGTGCGATTAGCGATATGCACTAAGTCGGGATCAGCGTTAAGCAGCGGTGCAATGACGCCACGAGCTGCTCCGCCTGCGCCCAATAACAGGATACGTTTTGACGCTAGCTTGATGCCTTTGTTTTGCTGAATATCAAACAGGAGTCCGGTGCCGTCGGTGTTATGGCCTATCCAGTTCCCATCGCGTTGTACTTGAATAGTGTTAACCGCTTGCGCCAACTGCGCGCTCTCATTCAGCTTGTTGCACAGCTCGGCAGCTTGTTGCTTGAACGGCGCTGTTATATTGCAACCACGGCCACCGCCACGCAGGAAGTCACCGGCTATCTGTGCGAACGTGTCGGGCGTCGCTTCTGTGCGGGTGTAGTTAATCCGCCGTTGGGTTAGTTCGCCAAACATGTGATGAATGGCAGGCGACAAACTATGCGCAATGGGCTGACCCAGAACGGTGTACCTGTTAATCATGGCGATGTTATTGGTCTGTGGGTTCGTTGTCTGGAAATACCATATCGCCTTTTTTAACGCGCAACTGGGTGAGTAAGTACTTTACTTCATTTTGACGCAGCGTATACAGTTCCGCATCCGGATTAGAACCAGAATCAGGCAGATCGTTTTTCGATATTGCGAGCTTGCCACCGCACTCTCGGTAAGACTGCACTAAACGATCGATCTCAATGAGGCTCATGCCTTTAATTGAGTAAGATTTCGGGCGATATTGCACATCGATCTGAGTGACTCTGTCAGATGGTATCGAACAGGTAACTTGAGTATTCGGTAGATACGTCAGGCTAATCGCTTTGTCTGTGTTGGGATCAGGTGTTACTGATGTAGTTTCGGCTACCTCAGATAAGCTTGGTCCAGACGTTTGCGCGGATTGCATGGTTTTCCGATTATTCGTTCCTACCGTCGCAATTTGAAGCTGTTGCTCAGGATTACGTTGCTGGCGTTTTAAGGAACGCTCCAATCGCAATGTGGCGTTCCTCGCGATAGCAATGGCAGGATCGGTTTGCTCGTGTCCGTTGTTTGTTAGCTCTCCATTAGCATTAAGGCCAGATGGGCCGCGTGCTATGGGACCGGAAGTAGTAATTTGGCGTGGCAGAATCGATGTTTGAGATGCACTTGCCGTTCTTGATTGCTTTGTTGTTTGCGAAGGCGGTGAGTGTTCGGAAGGGGCGGAATGCTGCGAGGGTGCTGAGTGTTCTGACGGCGCTGAGTGTTGCGAGGGTGCTGAGTGTTCGGAAGGCGCAGAGTGCTGTGACGGTGCTGAAGGCTGCGAAGGTGACAAGGGCTCTAAATTGCCGTTAACCTCGCCAGCTTGGTTGTAAGGAGTAGTCGAGTTAGTTACGTCTGTTGAATTCGGCTCCGCTGTGGAAGATTGATTTGACGCAACCACGGCGACGTCGTTAACGATAGTTATCGCGGGTAATGATCCTGGTTCCAGTAATTCGGTGGCTTGGTTGTTCGCCGAAGAGTAAACAAGCTCTGGGGAGATGTAGCGCGCGCCAAACAGTAAATCCCAGGTGGCGAAAAGGACAACGGATAGTCCGATAATCACGATTATTCCAATTTTGATAGATTCTGACATCTGGCTGCTTATTTTTGAGTGTCGCTGGCGCGTGGAGTCTTTGAATTAGGTAAACTACGATCATAACGCTAGTTTTTTACGCTGGGTATACGTACAGCACGAGATCAACGTAAAAAAGTTATAAACGTAAACCTTTGGAATTATTCTGTGACACAGAGCACTCAATTTGGTATCCGCGCGGCCTTTCCTAATAACCGCCCACGTCGGATGCGCAAAGACGCATTCAGTCGTCGTTTAATGCGCGAGAATGAAATCAGTACCAGCATGTTAATTCAACCTTACTTTGTAATAGAGGGTGAAAATAAGCAGGTAGCCGTGCCATCTATGCCCGATGTTAATCGCGTGTCAATCGATTTACTGGTGCGTAAAGCCGAACAGCTTTATAAGCTTGGTGTACCCATGCTCGTCCTGTTTCCCATCATCGATGATGCCGCTAAAACAGACGATTGCGCAGCAGCGTACTCCACCGATGGACTTGTACAAAGAGCCATTCGAGCCATTAAAGATGCGGTACCGGAAATGGGTGTGATGACAGATGTTGCGCTAGACCCCTATTCACCGCATGGGCAAGACGGCTTAATGGACAGCGACGGGTATATCGTTAACGATGAAACAAACGAAGTGCTGGTTAAGCAATCCTTATCACATGCTGAAGCTGGAGCAGATGTACTTGGGCCGTCAGATATGATGGATGGACGAATAGGTGCAATTCGTGATGCGCTTGAAGCAAACAATCATAAACACACCCGCATTTTAAGTTATGCAGCAAAGTATGCGTCGGCATTTTATGGTCCGTTTAGAGATGCGGTGGGTGCCACAGCCACGTTAGGTGGCGCCAATAAGTTTACCTATCAAATGGATCCGGCTAACAGCGATGAAGCCATGCATGAAATTGCCGCTGACCTGCAGGAAGGTGCGGATATGATTATGGTGAAGCCTGGGTTGCCTTACCTTGATATTGTACGGCGTGCAAAGCAAACCTTTGCGGTACCCACGTTCGCTTATCACGTGAGTGCTGAATACTCGATGATAAAAGCGGCGGCGCAAGCGGGGTGGCTGGACGAGCGCCAAATTGTTATGGAATCCATGATGTCGTTTCGGCGTGCGGGTTGCGACGGTGTGTTGACCTACTACGCGGAAAACATTGCCAAGTGGTTATCGGATTGAGGCAATAGTTACCTCATATTCAACGATATTCGCTACACACTCGAGCAAACCCAGCTATATTAAACAACGGGTACCGGAAACGAGTCATTCCCTTGATACACACTAACAAACTACTAACGAAATCCTCCTTAATGAAGTCCCTTTTGCAGAAAACCCCTATTACAAAATCCTTGGGCCATCTTGTTGTGGGTGCATCGCTGTGCGTGTTACCAATAACCAGTGCATTAGCGGTTAATGATCAATGGTACATCGGGATTGGTGGTGGCGCATCCTTACTCGAACCGAATCCTGTTGATTCGAATGTGGAAGTAGATGAGGGTCAGTCAACTTTAGGTACGTTGTTTGTAGGCAAAGACATTGATGAGCGTTCCAGTATCCAGTTACAGTTATACGCGTTGGGCGAAGCTACATTAGATAACTCAGACGCGGTCGATTACAACGCGCTTGATGCATCGATACTGTATCGACTGTTTGATTCCAGAGATGTTAGTTTGCGAAGAGGTGGGCCATCTGTATCTATGTTTGGTCGTTTCGCGCTTGGGCATGTTGATCGCAATACTGATATACCTTTAAAGAACGATACCAATGTGTATTTTGGTCTTGGCGCAGGTGTTGAAGCATTGCTCACGCGCAACATCGCACTGCGCGCTGAAGGTATGTATCACGAGAGCGATGTTGGTTCATTCTCGTTGTCGTTGGTAACGCGTTTTGGCGGTACACAACGACCCATCGTACGTCCACCGGCCAGACCGTCAGTGCCACAAGAAAAAACGCTAAAGCCTGCGGAGCCCGAAGTGCCTGCTGCACCTAAAGCGCCGCCAGTGCCTGCAACTCCCGAAGCACCTGCGGTAGCCGCAACACCTAAAGCGCCGGCAGCACCAAAGGCACCTGCTGCGCAACCACAAACTGAAGCACCTAAGTCCGCACCCGTTGTCACAGGCAACACAGATAGCGACGGCGATGGCGTGTTGAATGGTGACGATAGATGTCCAAGTTCCACACCGAACTATCCGGTGCGCGGTGATGGATGTGCGTTATTAGATGGCATCATGAGTAACATTAAGTTTGTGTCAGGCACGGCAGATCTGATGCCGGCATCGAATGAGCAGCTTGATTTTCTTGTGAATGTATTGGCTCAGTATCCTGCTGCGCGCATCCAGTTATTGGCGCACACAGACAACACCGGTACTAAGCAATCGCAATCCATATTGACGCGAGCGCGCTTAAAAACAGTGGGCCTGTACCTGGTATCAAAGGGCGTATCGGCCAGTCGATTACAGTTGCGATCGTTTGGCGGCTCCAGACCGGCATACGATAACGCTACCGCAGAAGGGCGCGAGTTAAATAACCGAATTGAGGTCCTTGAATACATCGTCCAATAGTCAGCTAAAGCCACGCGTCTTTTGGCGCGACTCCGCATTTTATGCTGCGCTGATTGCGGGACCGGTTTGTTGGTTGTTACTGGTGCTTGCCGATGTGCCTTTGAACGGGCCGCCGGCGTGGCTACTGTTACTGAAGTTAGTGTTGTTAGTCCCAATACTGGAAGAAATTGTCTTCCGTGGTGGGCTGCAGGTTTTTCTGATTAGCAAGCGAGCGTTCAACAAAAGCTGGTTTGGCATCAGCGTGGCTAATATCGTTACCTCGATCATATTTGCATTAATGCATCTGATTTCCCAACCACCATTGTGGGCGGCGTTGGTTTTTATCCCATCATTGGTGTTTGGTTGGGCCAGAGATCGATACGGCAGTGTTATCCCCAGTATCATTTTGCACGCCGTGTATAACGCCGGTTTTTTGTGGTTGTTTGTTGCTGGTTAACTAACCCAGAAACTCTGCAACAATAGCGTCGGTGTGTTCACCAATCTTTGGGCTTCGGACATGCGAACCTTCAGCAGCGGATGCTCCGGTGTGAGCGGTATGCGTGGATAAGCTGCTGTAAGCCGGATATGCTGGTAACTCAAGTGCTTTATTGTCGGATGTTCTATATTGCTGCATGCGCAACGCAGGGTGTTGTTGCAGATCTTTTGCGGTATTAATGGAACCGTACGCAATGGATGCATCGCTTAAGCGTTGTTGGAATTCGGCTGAACTCATTGTCATTGTAATCGCTGTTATATCAGCTTCCAGTGCGGGCCGGTTTTTAACTCGTGCATTGTTATCGCTATACATTGCTTGTTGCAGCATGGCCGGAGAGCGAAGCACGTCGTTGCACAGCCGTTGCCATTCACGCTCGTTTTGAATAGACAGCAAAGTCAGTCGTTGATCGTTACACGCGAATGCACCATAAGGCGCAATGGATGGGTGTCGTAAGCCAACCGGTGTCGGCGCACCTGCGCCATAGTGTGCATGAATATATGGCACCATCATCCACTCGGCGGCAACATCAAACAAAGATACGGCTACTTCTTCTCCCAACCCTGTCATGCCACGTTTTATCAGCGCTTCCAGTACTGCGCTATGCGCACACATTCCGGCGCCGATATCACACACAGAAACACCGATGCGTCCTGGCGCATCAGCATCGCCCGATACAGAAATAAGACCACTTTCGGCTTGCACGAGTAAGTCGTAGGCTTTTTTGGATGCAACATCACCTGTTGCGCCGTAGCCTGAAATATTGCAAGTGATGAGTCGCGGATTAAGCTTATGAAGTTCATCGAACCCAAAGCCTGTGCGTGCTAATGCACCGGGTGCCAGATTTTGTACGAGGACGTCTGCTTGCTGCAGCATGGCACGTAATAGTTCGGCACCGTGTGGTTCTTTAAAATTCAGGCAAACCGATTCTTTGCCTTGATTTAGCCACGTAAAGTACGAGCTTTCGCCACTCGCGGCCGTATCATACCCACGCGCAAAGTCGCCGTCGCCGCGTTCAATTTTTATAACGCGCGCGCCAGCTGCGGCAAGACGAGCGGTGCACAGGGGCGCTGCTACAGCTTGTTCAACTGCAACAACCAACAGGCCATCTAATGGCTGCAATTTAGAAGCTCCTTGGTAAACCTAATACGTGTTCGCTGAGATAAGACAGTATCAGGTTAGTGGAGACAGGCGCAATTTGATATAGGCGGGTTTCTCGAAGCTTGCGTTCAATATGATATTCGCGACTTATGCCGTAACCGCCGTGGGTTTGCAGACAGGTATCACCGGCCTTCCATGACGCATCAGCGGCCAGCATTTTTGCCATATTTGCTTCTGCCGCGCATTTCTCGTTGGCATCGAATAAATTCGCAGCCTTTTCTACCATCAGCGCGGCAGCTTCGGTTCGTGCATAGTTTTGTGCAATAGGAAACGCAACCCCTTGGTTCTGACCGATAGGGCGATCGAACACCACGCGATCTTTTGCATAGTTCGTGGCTTTATCAATGAAATACCGAGCATCGCCAATGCACTCAGCACCAATGAGTATTCGCTCAGCATTCATGCCATCCATGATGACGCGAAAGCCATTGTGTTCCTCGCCTAATAAGTTGCTGGCGGGGATTTCAAAGTCGTCAAAAAACAACTCGCACGCATGATGGTTAATCATCGCATCAATGGGTTTTATCGTTAAGCCTCGTGAGCTTGCGTCTCTCAAATCCACAATAAAACACGATAAGCCATCGGTTTTACTGGTACGCTCTTGCATGGACTTGGTCCGTGCCAATAGAAGCATGAGGTCGGAGTGTTCTACGCGACTAATCCAGACTTTCTGACCGTTCACCACATAGTGATCACCGTTGCGTTTGGCAACGGTTTTCAATGATGTGGTATCGGTACCGCTTGAAGGCTCAGTTACCCCGAATGATTGCAACCTTAATCGACCCGCTGCAATATCCGGCAGGTAGTGTTGTTTCTGTTGTTCATTGCCGTGTTTTAGCACTGAACCCATGACATACATTTGGGCGTGCGCTGCACCGGGGTGACCACCGGAGCGTGAAATTTCTTCGAGTATGGCGCAGGCTTCAATCAGACCTAAACCTGAACCACCATAGGCTTCCGGAATCAAGCAGCCAAGAAAGCCTGCATCGGTGAGCGCTTGAACAAACTCGGTGGGGTAGTCTTTAGTGGTATCGAGGGTACGCCAATAATCTTCGTCAAACTGAGTGCAAAGGGCTTTAACCGATTCGCGTATCTCGTGCAGCATCGGTTTTACGCTTTAAAACCGAAATACTGATTGTCGATAATGGCTTGCGCAATATTCTTGGGTACGTAGTCTTCCCAGTCGCCGCTGCCATTAGGCAATTGCTTTAGTATGTCGCGTGAGTAAATGTTCAGAATGTCTTTATCGCTGCAGTCAATGCCGAATATAAAGTTATTTTCTAATAAGTGGCGGTATAAATAGCGCAAGTGATCAGGCACTTTTATATCTTGAAAATCTGAAATTTTGCCGTCTTCATCGAGTTCGGGGTATACGAATAGGCGCGTGTTATCCGGGAATAGTTTGCCAAAGCCTTCCAGTATGCCGCCTTCAACACCTTCATATTTTTTCTCATCGAAAATGTCGCGTACGTTGATCATGCCTAGCACAATGCCAATTTGCAGCGATGTGTATTGCCTGAAATAAGCGCGCAATGAAAAGTAGCGGGTATAGTCCGATATCATAACGCTGTAGCCCTGCGAATTCAGTAGATCTACCCGCGCGATAAGATCATCCTCTGGTACACCCAAATCGTTGCCAGAAGTGTCGTTTAATGAGATTTCGGCCAGGACGATGGTGTTATCGTCGGTAATCTGATGCGTGTTTTTAAACGATTTTAATCCTTGTTCAATCATGTCCACATTGAGCTTTGTGGCAGGCTTGAACGAACCGCGGATTGTTAATATGTTTTTCTTGTACAGCATTTCAGCTGGTATAACCGATGAACCGTCTGGCTTAAACATGACCGCGCGGGTTTTCCAGCTGCGAATCAGATGCAAATTAATGGCGCGGTTGTCTTGCTCTTCAAAGTAGGGGCCCCGAAATTCGATAGAATCTATTTCAATACGATCGGGTTCAAGGTTATCGGTAAGCGAATCAATGATTTTTTTCGAATCTTCGAAATAATAATAAGCAGCGTAAATCAGATTCACACCCACAATGCCTAATGTGTATTGTTGTTGCTCCGCTGTTTTATCATGCATGCGAACGTGAATAATAATATCCGACGGTTCAGCGCCCGGGTACATCTGTGCACGCACGCCACACCATGCATGGCATTCGTTGTCTCGATTAAAACTTTTAGCCGCAACGGTTGCGGCATACGCAAAAAACCGCGAGGCTTTTGGCCGGGTGCTTGATACGCGATTAATCACTAAGTCGAATTCTTTTTTTAGCATGGCTTTAACGCGATTATGCGATACATAGCGGCGGCCTTCTTCAACGCCGTAAATCGCATCGGAGAATTGCATATCGTAGGCTGAAATGGTTTTGGCTACGGTGCCCGCTGCTGCGCCTGCTAGAAAAAAGTGACGCGCGACTTCTTGCCCGGCGCCTATCTCAGCAATAGTGCCGTACTTTTTCTCATCAAGGTTTATGCGTAAGGCTTTGTTGGACGTGGTTCGGCTACTGACGTTTGACGTTGCGAGCGTTTGTGTTTCTGACATACCAATACCCTAAGTTCCATTACCCAAAGATTCATTACCCGAGCTTCAAATCTGCAGGGTTAAGCGTTCAGCCAATCCTGTGGTTCAAGAAACTGATTTAACGTTGCTTCAGGACTATTCGGTTCAACTTCCAGGTTATATATCCAGTTTGCTTGTGGAGGCATGGACATCAAGATGGATTCGGTTCTGCCACCTGATTGTAGTCCGAATAACGTGCCTCGATCGTAGACCAGATTAAACTCTACATACCGCCCACGGCGATACCGCTGGAAGTCTTTTTGTGCTTCCGTGTACGGGGTGTCTTTGCGCCGATCAACAATGGGCTGATACGCCGGTAAAAAGTGGTCCCCGATACTTTGCATAAAACCAAATGCATGATCAAAGCCATTACCGTTAAAATCATCGAAAAACAGGCCGCCGACACCGCGCATTTCGTTGCGGTGTTTTAAATAGAAATACCGGTCGCACCAGGCTTTAAACTCGCTATACAGCTCATCTCCGAAGGGTGCGCACGCATCATGCGCAACGCTATGCCAGTGTTTGCAGTCTTCTGCGTAACCGTAACTTGGGGTTAGATCGAAGCCGCCACCAAACCACCAGACGGGTTCTTCACCTTCTTTGTCGGCCCGGAAAAACCGCACATTTGCGTGGCTGGTGGGCACATGCGGATTTAATGCGTGTATAACCAGCGACACACCCATAGCATGCCAAGCGCGACCCGCCAGCTCGGGTCGTTGCTGCGATGCAGATGGTGGTAGCTCGGTACCCGATACTTGCGAGAAACCCACGCCTGCTTTTTCAAACACAGCGCCATGACTTAAGGTACGCGTAATACCACCGCCGCCAGCCTCGCGCGTCCAAGGGTCGGATGCAAATTCTGCGTGGCCATCCTGTTCGGCCAAGGCATCACAAATGCGGGTTTGCAAATCTTGAAGATACTGCGAGACAAGCTCGCTTTGAGGCTCTGTGGTACTCATATTGAATGACTGCAATTTGTAAAAGCGTTAAATAGTTTTAACAAGCCGTAGGCTTATCTTATTTGAGCGCCGGTTTGCAGATCATAGATGGACGTGGCACTTTGTAAACCGCCTAGCTCGCCTTCCACAACACCGGCTATTGCATCGCCAAACATCGATGCGATCTCATGGCCATAGTTTACAGGCAGTTGCCCGCTAATATTGGCACTGGTGGAAACCAAGGGGTGATTACATTGGTTGCACAGCTCTATGACCACCGGGTGATCAGTCACACGCACTGCAACCGTGGTTCGACCGCCGGTGAGTAAGGCATCCAGTGATGGGTTGGCCGGCATCACCCAAGTGACAGGGCCTGGCCAAGTGTCTAAGGCTTTTTGTAATAGGGCAGGTTCAATCTCGGCTACGTACGGGACCAATTGTTCCCACTTGCTGGCAATTAAAATCAGCCCTTTGTTAGCATCACGCGCTTTTAGATCAAGCACCGCTTGAACCGCTTTAAGGTTATCGGGATTGCACCCCAAGCCAAAAATAGCCTCGGTAGGGTAGGCAATAACCTCGCCCTTGGCAATTGCATCAACAGCTGAATTGATACTAAGCTGTTTTCCCACCGAGCCTTCCAACCTTTATCGACGAGTCGCTATCAGTCTTTGCTGGCAGCAACGACTTTACTTTTTGCGCTGGTCTTTTTTGTTGCCTTCTTTTTAGCGGCGGCTTTCTTCTTCTTTTTCTTTTTTGAAGCTGCTTTTTTCTTGGTCTTCTTTTTGGCTGCGGCTTTTTTCTTCGATGCAGCTTCATCGTCTTTCTTAGCAGCGGCTTTTTTCTTGCCGCGACCGCGACGCTCAGGCGCTTCTTCGAGTAGCTTCAAGCAAGTTTCCAACGGAATTTCAGCGGGCTTTTCTTTCAGCTCTTTCGGAATTTTAGCGTTCTTGTTGCCGTCCGTAATGTACGCACCCCAACGACCATTCAGGATTTGTACATCGGTGCCTTCAAAGTGCTTAACCAGCTTATTCGCATCGTCAATTTTCTTTTGTTTAATGAGTTCTAACGCGGTTTCTAATGTGACTTCGTACGGGTCGTGTTCCTTCAGCGATACGTATTTGGAACCGTATTGAATATAAGGACCAAAGCGGCCAATATTGGCACGCACTTTTTCACCTTCTGGCGTTTCACCCAGGTTGCGCGGTAAATCAAATAATTGAATTGCTTCTTCAAGCGTAATTTGATTCATTTTCTGACCAGGACGTAAGCCTGCAAACTTCGGTTTTTCCTCGTCGTCACGGGTGCCTATTTGCACGAACGCGCCGTATTGGCCTACACGCACTGAAATCGGTTTGCCGGTTTCTTTATCAACACCTAATTGTCTGAACAGATCATCACGACCGGTGTCTTTTTCTTTGCTATCGACAGTGTTTTTGAACGGTTTCCAAAACTCATCGAGTAATGGCACCCAGTTTTTTTCACCGCGCGAAACCGCATCCAGATCATCCTCTAGATTTGCGGTGAAATCGTAGTCGATGTACTTTTCAAAGTGCTGTGTTAAAAACTTGTTAACCACCCGGCCGGTATCGGTTGGGAAGAATCGTCGCGACTCTATTTCAACGTACTTGCGCGATTGCAGCGTTGAAATAATAGACGCATAGGTAGAGGGTCGTCCTATGCCATATTCTTCTAAGGTTTTAACTAAACTTGCTTCACTGTAGCGTGGTGGTGGTTCAGTAAAATGTTGTGTGAGCTTGATGTCTTGCAGCGGTACCTGATCACCTTCTTTGAGTTCAGGCAGCATTTTGTCATCATCGTCCGTGTTCTTTTTATCGTCCTGATCTTCAATGTACACTTTCATAAAACCGGGGAAGGTCACGGTTGAACCGTTGGCGCGAAACAGATTGCCGTCACCGCACGCGAAGTCAACACCGACGCCATCGATGGTTGCGTGCACCATTTGGCTGGCAATGGTTCGGCGCCAAATCAAGTTGTACAGTTTGTATTGATCTTCATCCAGGAACGGCTTCATCTCTTCGGGTGTGCGCTTAATAGAAGTAGGGCGTATGGCCTCGTGCGCTTCCTGAGCGTTTTTAGATTTGTTTTTATAGACGTTTATTTCATCCGGTAAGTAATCCTTGCCGTAACGTTCAGGAATAACTTCGCGCAACTCATCAAGACACTCTTGTGACAGGGTGATGGAGTCAGTACGCATATACGTAATGAGACCGACCTTTTCATCGCCAATATCAATACCTTCATACAGCCCTTGCGCGATACGCATGCCGCGTTGCGCACCAAAGCCTAGTTTGCGCGAGGCTTCTTGTTGCAAGGTGGACGTTGTAAACGGCGCGGTCGGGTTGCGCTTGCGTTGTTTCTTATCCACCTTTACGGCAGTCAGTTTGCCGTCGGCATGACCCATCAGCATGTCTTTTGTGCTGTTGGCTTGCTCGCCATTGGTCACGGTGAACTGTTTTACTTTCTCGTTTTGCAGTAACGATAAGCGTGCAATAAACGGTTGCTTGTCTTTTTCAAGTTCAGCAACGATGCTCCAATACTCTTTTGGCACAAACGCTTCTATTTCATCTTCACGTTCGCACAGCATACGCAGTGCAGGGGACTGCACTCGACCAGCCGATAAACCGCGGCTGATTTTCTTCCACAGCAGTGGCGATAAATTAAAGCCAACCAGGTAATCCAATGCACGACGGGCTTGCTGCGCGTTGATAAGGTCGGTGCCGAGTTCGCGTGGGTTCTCCACAGCAGACACCACCGCGTTTTTAGTGATCTCATGAAACACAACGCGCTTAACTTGTTTGTCTTCCAGGTGCCCCATGTCGCGCAGTAATTCAACCAAGTGCCAACTGATGGCTTCCCCCTCGCGATCGGGGTCAGTCGCGAGCATTAATGTGTCAGCTTTTTTCAGTGCTTTGATGATCGCCTCAACACGCTTTTCGTTGCGTTCGATCATTTGGTATTTCATCGCGAAATCGTTGTCGGGATCGACCGCACCTTCTTTTGGCAGCAGGTCGCGCACATGACCATACGATGCGAGTACCTTGTAGTCCTTGCCAAGGTATTTCTCGATGGTCTTACCCTTCGCGGGTGATTCCACAATTACAAGATTTTTGCTCATGTATGACAGACTTTATTGTTCTTAGTTGGGCTCGTTTGGCCGGTATTTTTGTCGAAAAACGCCAGCTCGTCGACCCCTGTTGTAGCAGATTACCCGCCAGATAACCCGTTAGTATGGGTTTTGGGGGAGTAATTCACCCTAAATTTAAAGTTACAATCGGGCTTTATCACCCCGGTTCATTACGGCATTGTGGCGCACAAAACGGCCACCGTGCTCACACACAATAACACCTGCGAGCTCCAGACTGGTCAAAGTTGATGCAACCACGGCCGCGTCGAGGCCCGAGCGTTGTATTAATGTGTCCACGCTCGCGGCATCGAAGCCCATGCAATTAAGCACGGTTAGAGCGTGTGGATCACTGTACTTGGTATCCGGTAGCCCCGGAGGAGGCGATTGTGGTGCATCTGCAGGCAACTCGTCAACCAGATGCCGACTGAGCTCCGGACCGAGGCAGCGCAGCACATCCTCTACAGATTCTACGAGTTGCGCGCCGGATTTGATCAGGTCGTGACAGCCTTTTGTCAGTGGATTGTTGATGGAGCCCGGCATGGCCATAACCTCGCGACCCTGCCGCAGCGCATGTTGCGCCGTGGTCAGCGTGCCGCTGGGCAGTGCAGCTTCGACCACCAGCACACCCATACTGAGCCCGCTGATGATGCGGTTGCGGCGTGGAAAACAGTAGGGCTGCAATTGGCTGCCCAACGCGAATTCTGTCACGAGCACCCCGGTGTGCTGAATCTGAGCGGCCAGTGCCTTGTGTGATTTTGGGTACACCGCCGTGGGTTCCGTTGCCGACACGGCAATGGTAAATCCCGTACTCGATAAACTGCCACGATGTGCCGCGGCATCAACACCCAGTGCTAATCCGCTGACAACAGTAATTCCGGCAGTGGTTAACTCGGCCGCTATTTGGTGCGCATGTTCAAGCGCTGCGTGGCTGGCTTTGCGAGCCCCGACAATGGCAACGCATGGCGTGTTCAGTATACCGATGTTGCCCATGGCATATAAAACCGGCGGTGCATTTTGCGTTGCTAACAACGCAGTGGGGTAGTGTTTGTCATGCAGCGCAATGATGTGGTGGCGAGGTGATTGTGATTGCCAAGCCAGGGCTTGTTCAACACGTTTATTAACCTCGGGTTTAAAGCGCGCGCCTAATGCGTTATTGGCAGCGTTATTAAAACCGATATCGTCGGTATTGATAACGGCGTTTGGGGTACTCAGAAATTGAGCCAGCACCAGTGCATCAGGATAGTGCTTGCGTAACAAGCGATGCAGTTTGGGTGTAACCGAAGGGGTT
Organism: uncultured Granulosicoccaceae bacterium; assembly: GCA_964390335.1. Taxonomy (GTDB): domain Bacteria; phylum Pseudomonadota; class Gammaproteobacteria; order Granulosicoccales; family Granulosicoccaceae; genus Granulosicoccus. Next base: position 24,051 of record CAYMHU010000037.1, read on the forward strand.
AGGGCGTAGCGTAGAAAGGTGTTGGTGAGCGCGGTAGCGCCGGTATCTTCATCCATGAATGTGGCCGCGGTTGACCCGCGACCACTATACTCATGACTTATGTCACTAGACTTTTGTGTAGCAGTTGCAGGTGTTTAAATACCAGTAACGATGTCGTTGATACGCACTGGGAGAGTCGATTCCATGACAAGTGCATAGCTTACATCATCAAAGGTTTTAAATACCATTACAACGCCGGTACGTGTGTTCGGTAAACTAACGGTTTCGTAGTTGCGCTTACCACGCTTATCAACAAATGACTTACCGTGTGACTCAATGGCCAGTACATCGCCAACGCGAATCGAGTTCTTTTCACCAAGGTTCAACACAACCACTTGGTCGCGACCACTTTGAGAAATAGAGTTCACTAACGATACAACGCGTGCATCGCCACCTTGTAGCGCTGGCATACGAGTCGTGTAGTTTTGCGTATACGAATCAGTATTGGTATCCAGCAGAATGTCGCCAGCAATGGTTTCCATTTTATTAGACGTAATAACCAAGGTCGCAGGGTCGCCCATGTGCAGCAGTTTTACATCTGATACATGTTGGATTTCAAAGCCCAGACTCTTGCCGGTAATCGGATCTTTCAATGCTTTGATTTTGCGAAACACGGAATACTGAGTTTGCTCACGTTTAACCGGTCCGCGTACATAAATCTGGTGACCAATAGCACTGGTTAAACGATCATCGTAGTTACCAACAACGTATGGCGCATTTCGAATGGTTTCGTTGGATACAACGCGAGGGTGAACCAAAAATGATTCAATCGCATCACCTGGAATCATTGGAATCGCATCGTCTAACGATTCGCTGCGAATCGTTGGCGACAAACGTACTGCAGTCAGGTTGTTCGGGTTGTTACCCAGGCTGGCGCTGGCGCCAACGGTGCCGGACGCCGATACGCGTTTACCATCACGCTCAATAACTAAGCGAGGTCGACCATTCACATACTCCAGCGCAATCTCATCGCCAGGGTAGATTAAATGTGGGTTTTTGATTTGCGGGTTGTAATCCCACAGCTGTGGCCATAACCATGGTTCATTAAGAAAACGATCTGAGATGTCCCACAGCGTATCGCCGCGAACCACTTCATAGCGATTAGGTGCTTGTGGATTGACCTGCGATGCTTGCAACGCGTTGCGAGGCACCACTGTTGTGTAGCTACCTTCTTCGCTGAATCGGTCGGCTACGGTCGTTTTGGACTCGGCGCTGATCGCGGCAATCGGCTCGGGACCGTTATTACCGAGAGTATTACAGCCCATAACCACAGCCGATAAGCTGAGTAGCAGGGCGGCCCGTGCGACTGGATTAGCAGTTAGATTGGCCATCTTTCTTAAAATCTCCAATTTCAGTATGGCAGGCCCAAACACGTGTGTCGGACCCATATAACGGATGCTATGCAAGGTGGATGCCTTCTCTGCCTGTTAGAATGATGAATTGTCTAATTTCACCGGATTTTCACTGTGTCACTGCTCGATATTCTGCTTTTTCCTGATCCGCAGCTGCGTAAAACCGCTCAACCTGTCGCCAATGTGGATGGGCAGGTGGCAGCGCTGGTCGATAGCATGTTGGAAACCATGTACGACGCCCCTGGCATTGGCTTGGCAGCGACTCAAGTCAATGTCCATGACAGAATTGTGGTTATTGACGTGTCTGAGGAGGGCGATTCTCCGCTAACGCTGATCAACCCCGAAATCACAGCCAGTGATGGTTTGGGAGAAATGCAGGAAGGGTGCCTGTCGATCCCGGGTATTTACGAAACCATCAAGCGGCCGTCGGATGTGAAGGTCAGTGCCATTGATCGGGCGGGCAACCCGTTCGAGCTGGAAGCTGACGGATTATTGGCAGTGTGCATCCAGCATGAGATTGATCATCTGGACGGTAAATTATTCGTTGACTACTTATCGCCGTTAAAGCGCAATCGAATTCGTAAGAAAATGCTCAAAGCAACCAAAGAGCGCGAAGACGAGGACGAGTACGACGATGACTGATACAACCCGTCTGCGAGTTGTCTTCGCGGGCACCCCGGATTTCGCAGCCGTTGCGCTGCACGCACTGATTCAAACTGAGCATGATGTGGTCGCTGTGTTAACGCAGCCCGACCGTCCGGCAGGGCGCGGCCGATCATTAACAGCAAGCCCGGTGAAAGCGCTGGCTACAGAGCATGAGATTCCGGTGCTGCAACCCGTTAACTTTCGCGAACCATCCAGTGTTGATGCGCTACGAGCATTAAACTGCGACCTTATGGTGGTGGCCGCGTATGGGATTATCTTGCCGCAAGCGGTGTTGGATGTTCCGCGTCATGGGTGTTTGAATATCCATGCGTCATTGTTACCGCGTTGGCGTGGCGCTGCACCCATTCAACGTGCCATCCTGGCAGGCGATACGCAATCGGGTGTGTGCATTATGCATATGGATGCGGGGCTTGATACCGGCGATGTAATCAGTGAATCGGTTGTGGCTATTGAACCCGACACAACTGGCAGTGAACTACACGACACGCTAGCAGAAGTTGGCGCGCAAGCATTACTAGACGTGATAGCACCGTGGTGCGCAGGTGAAATAAAAGCCGTTGCCCAACCCGAAGAGGGCATTACCTATGCCGACAAACTCAATAAGGCCGAGGCGAAACTTGATTTCAATGAGCCAGCCATTTTATTGCATCGCAAAATTCAAGCATTCAATGCGTGGCCTGTTGCCACTTGTACGCTAGATGACCTGCAAATAAGAGTTTGGCGCAGTGCCATACCTGACGGTGTGTCATTGCCTGCTGACTGCCAACCCGGTGATGTGCTCGCAACAACACCCGACTATATTCGAGTGGCAACCGGTGATGGTGTTCTGGATATAACAGAGCTGCAGAAACCGGGTAAAAAAAGCTTGAGTGCTGGCGAATTTAATCGCGGCACAGATTTATCTAATAAGGCATTCGCCTGATATGTCTGGCCAGGATGTTCGCGTAGCTGCAGTGAAAGTCATGCAGCAATTGCATACTGGCGGGGGTTCTTTAACGCGACTGCTGCCAGTCGCGCAAGCAACAGTGGCCGATGCAGACCGCGCCTTATTACAAGCCATGTGTTTTGGCATGGCACGGTGGTCGCAGCGATTAAGCGGACTTGTTGATTCCTTGTTAGACAAACCCTTAAAACGTAAAGATCAAGACATCTACCTGTTAATGCAACTGGGTATTTATCAG
>CAYMHU010000037.1:27388-35345 GCA_964390335.1 uncultured Granulosicoccaceae bacterium
GAACAAAATAATCAACAAGCACCGATGACCTTGCGTGTGAATCAACGCCATCACACTACAGAACAGTATTTAGCATTGCTAGAAAAGCAAGAGCTGCTGGCAACGCCGGTTGAGTTTGTGCCATCGGCGTTGGTACTGGAAAAAGCAACATCAGTGCATGCGCTGCCAGGCTTTGCCGACGGGCACGTGAGTGTGCAAGATGGAGCAGCGCAAATTGCCGCTTCCATTTTAGGTAAAGGTGCGGGCAAGCGATTACTTGATGCGTGTGCGGCACCGGGTGGTAAAACCGCTCATGCATTGGAGTTTGGTGATTGGCAACAAGTGGTGGCGTTGGACCAAGATGCCGAACGCTTAGAAAAAGTTGGTGAAACTCTGGATCGGCTAGCGCTTGGTGAGCGCGCCGTGTTGCAAAGCGCCGATGCCGCGAATCTTGATAGTTGGTGGGACAAGCAAGCATTCGATGCGGTGTTATTAGATGCACCGTGCAGCGGCACGGGTGTGATTCGCAGACACCCGGATATCAAACTGTTGCGGCGCGCCAGTGACATTGATGAGCTGGTTAAAACGCAACGAGCTTTAATGCATGCGTTGTGGTCAACGCTAACACCCGGTGGGCATATGCTGTACGCCACGTGTTCCATTATAAAAGCCGAGAACGAACACCAAGTCGCGTGGTTTGCTGAGCAGCATAGCGATGCTAGTCAAGTGCCGTTATCGATTGGTGTTGGGCGCGTCAGTGATACCGGTTGTGTGCAAATACTGCCGGGCGAGCAAGGCATGGATGGGTTCTTTTACGCATTGCTGGAAAAACAAAGTGCGTAGCCTGCAATTAACAACGGCGTTGTTGGTGTGTGCGATGCTGGCATGCAGTGCGAACGCCATAGCGCAAACCATAGATGAGTCGGGTTTTATCCGGATTGATTCTGCGACGTTTGATGACAAATCCGATGCATGGATATTAAATGTGGACGCCGAGGTGCAGTTGTCGCCCACCATGCGGCAGGGGCTAAACAACGGTGTGCCGCTACAGTTTATTGTTGAAGTCAAAATTAAGGAACCCAGGCGCTATTGGTTAGACAAAACCCTGCAAACGTTTCAGTATCGCTACTCACTTATTTATTATGAATTAACACGCCACTACCGGCTGCAATCGATGGATGGCAATCAAAGTCATAACTACCGCAGCTTAATCGAGGCCTTGGATGAGCTGGGTCGCGTACGAAATTTGACGGTACTCAAGCCGGATCATTATCATAGTGCTGAATCACCTATCGCAGCATTGCGTTTTCAACTGGACAGCAAGGCCTTACCGCTACCATTGCAACCACTGATATCGTCCGATTGGAGACTCGCGAGTGAGGAATACGCTTGGTCGCTAAATTAAGTTATAGAGCCTTAACCAGCCCCATTCTTATGGGCCTGTTGTTTATTGTGCTCATTGCGTCCTTGTACGTGTTGGGCACCATGGCGTTGCGGCTTGATCAATTCGGTCGGTATTACTATTGGCTGTTAGGCGGCAATATTGTTGCGTTAACCTTTATTGCCGTTCTTATTTGTTTAAACGGCTGGCGACTCATTCGCGAGTTCCGGCATCGGGTTGCCGGTTCACGCTTAACGGTAAAGCTGGTTATTTTATCGGTGCTACTCGCGTTAATGCCGGTAACGCTGGTGTACGGGTTTTCCATCCGGTTCCTACGCGCCAACATCAACAGTTATTTTGATCTTGAAATTGAACAAGCACTGGATGATGCCATTGAATTAAGCCGCGAGTCATTAGGTTTACAGATGCGCACCTTGCAACGCGATACGCTGAACGTTGCGCAGCAGTTAGTGGGTGTAGACGAAGCTGTAGCGGTTATTGCACTGAATACCCTTGCCGCTGAAACCGAAAGCACAGAGATGACATTAATTGGGCCGGATAACCGCATTGTTGCCTCCACCGGTTTATTTGAAAGCATTGCCGTGCAGCCGAACAGACCAGATGATGATTTAGTGTCCCGTGCGCGTGAAGGTTTACCGTATGTGGGTGTTGACCCTATCGGTGATGGAGAGCTGTATATCCGTGTGGTAGCGCCTGTGTTTTCAGAAGATGCAACGCTTGAAAATTCTGTTATTCAAGCCTTGTATCCTATCGCCGAACGCTCGTCAGATTTAGCCGAAAGCGTACAGTCCAGTTATCAGCAATACCGGCAACTGGTTTTCTTGCGCAAACCATTGATGCTCAGTTCGATGTTAAGTTTATCGTTGGCCTTATTGCTGTCTGTCATGATGGCGGTGTGGTTTGCGTTCTATGCAGCGCGGCGCATGATGATGCCGGTGCACGATTTAGTACAAGGTACGCGTGCGGTAGCGCAAGGAGATTACGGCACCCGTATTTATAAGCGCAGTAAAAATGATGAGCTGGGTTTTTTAGTGCAGTCATTTAATTATATGACTTTGCAGCTAGCGCAATCGCGCGACAAAGCCGATCAAAGTCAGCGCGAAGTAGAAAGCCAGCGCGCTTACTTACAAGCCGTGCTAGGGCAAATTTCATCTGGTGTTATAACGCTTGATGCCGATAATCTGGTGCGCACGATTAACCAGGCTGCTATTGATATTTTCGGGCAAGAGCTCAGCGATTTGCGCGGTAGTGCCTTAACGCAAGAAAATCAACCGAACAACGCCATTAATCAGTTTGCCGATCAAATTGCGTCGTATGTAGCGAACAGCGAGCAACAAGACTGGTCAGCCGAGGTTGAAGTGGTGGATCAAACCGGGCGTCGGTTTTTGTTTTGTCGCGGAGCGGCCTTGGCCGATGTGGGTGGCGAATTCTCCGGCATGGTCATTGTTGTTGATGACATGACAACGCTTATTAGCGCGCAACGAGATGCAGCCTGGAGTGAAGTAGCGCGGCGCTTGGCGCATGAAATCAAAAACCCGTTAACGCCTATTCAGTTGTCTGCAGAACGCATGCGCCACAAATTTTCGCAGCGCTTGGATGGCGATGATGCCAATTTGTTATCGCGACTAACGCAAACCATCGAAAATCAGGTGGATGTCATGAAATCCATGGTGAATGCGTTTGCAGAATACGCATCTGCCCCCAAACTAAGCTTAACCACCACCGATATTAACCAGCTACTGAGTGATGTGGCTGATATGTATCGGGATGAAGAATCATCGGCCAAATTTTCGCTGGTGCTGGATACAAGCCTTGATCCGATTGCCGTGGATTTACCGCGAATGCGTCAGCTAATGCACAATTTAATCAAGAATGCGCTGGAGGCGCAGCATGGTCTGCCAACGCAGCATATCCGGATTGTGACGCGCGATGTATTACGGCAGGGCGCACGTATGTTTGAAATTGTTACAATGGACGAAGGTCCGGGTTTTCCGGTAGAGTCCTTGAGTCGCGTTTTTGAGCCCTATGTGACCACTAAACCACGCGGCACTGGTTTGGGGCTGGCTATTGTCAAGAAAATAGTCGAGGAACATAACGGTTTTATTCAGGCTGAAAACAGACCCACCGGGGGTGCTATGGTTACGGTAAGGTTGCCTTTTCCCAACTCTGTGCAAATTCGAGGTGATGCGGCATGAGCAGTCGATCTGTACTGGTTGTTGATGACGAGCCCGACATCAGGCATCTGCTCCAGGAAATTCTGGAAGATGAAGGCTACGCTGTGTCTGTTGCAGATTCTGCACGCTCGGCGCAAACCTACATCGATGAGCAAACTCCCGATCTTGTGTTGCTTGATATCTGGATGCCAGACACCGACGGCATCTCGCTATTAAAGTCATGGCGTCAAAGTGGCGAGTTGCAATTCCCAGTCATCATGATTTCAGGCCACGGTACCGTTGAAACCGCTGTTGAAGCCACACGCCATGGCGCAGTCGACTTTATCGAAAAGCCCGTGTCGCTTGCGAAGCTATTACTGAATGTTGAAAAAGCCCTGGCCGAAGGCTTTGTGGTTAACGGTACTGAATCTTCCCCCGAAGCACCTAAACGATTACCCCTACTGATTGGCGATAGCGTATACGTCAATGAACTGCGCGATGCCTTACACGAACAAGCCACCCGAACCAACAGCGTATTGCTGATTGGTGAGCCGGGCAGTGGTCGCGTGTTGTTTGCGCAACACGTACACGATAAAAACCTCGCGGTAGATGGTCCGTTTATTCAATTGCGCTGCGATACCTTATCCAGTGCCAATGCGCATCGCGAATTACTCGGTGAAGAAAACAACGGTGCCATCAGCATGGGCTTTTTAGAATCTGCTGCGGGTGGTACCTTGTTTTTAACCGATGTTGAATTGCTACCGGCAAGTGCACAAAGCTGTTTGCGCCAAGCCATAGAGCAACAAGGATTCACACGGGTTGGTGGTAGCACGCGCGTACCGTTTCGCTGCCGGGTCATGGCGTCATCACGCTCTGAACTCAGCATACCCGTAAAACAAGATTTGTTAGATTCCACACTAGCCCGCCTTGTATCCGGCGAGTCAGTGCAGATCAAACCTTTACGCGAACGCCTTGAAGATATTCCAGCGCTGTTAGAGAGTTTTGTAAATTGGCATGTTGAAGAAGAAGGCATGGCCTATCGCCACTTTAGTGTTGCCGCACAGAACAAACTGCGTAATCAGGAATGGCCGGGTAATTTACTGGAACTGAAAAACCTGGTGCAACGTATTCTATTGTTAGGTGGCCCTGTGGAAATTGACGCCGCTGAGGTGGGTAACGCCCTGGGTATTGTGGCTAACAGCGATACTGTGACAGCGCTCCGTCATGATCTACCATTGCGTGAGGCGCGTGCAGACTTTGAACGGCAGTACCTGATTCGTTGTCTGAGCGAAACACAAGGCAATATCGGCGATCTGGCTAAGCATGTGGGTATGGAGCGCACACATCTGTACCGAAAGCTTCGCAGTCTCAATATCGACTTAGATAAAATTCGCGAGTAGGTTTCTACTAAAAATGAAAATAATCGTATTGGGCGCGGGTCAGGTTGGTTCGACTGTGGCGCAAAATCTTGCGCAAGAGAGCAACAACGAAGTCACCGTTGTGGATACCGACAAAACGGTTTTAAATGAGTTGGGTTCGCGGCTCGATCTGAACACCGTGACCGGTCACGGCTCATACCCCGAAGTACTGCGCCAGGCGGGTGCTGAAGATGCGGATATGATTATTGCCGCAACCGATTCCGATGAAACCAATATTGTTGCTATTCAAATTGCGTACACCTTATTTAAAACGCCGAATAAAATTGCACGCATTCGAGCAGCGGATTACCTGCGTGAAAAAAACTTATTTGGCAACACGAATATACCCATCGATGTATTAGTTAGCCCCGAGCAATTGGTTACTGACCACATAACCCGCGTTATCGAACACCCCGGTGCATTACAGGTGGTGGACTTCGCCGGTGGCAGGGTTCGGTTAGTGGGTGTGGAAGTGCAAGCGGGTACTGCAATGGATGGGGAGTCATTAGCGCATTTACCCGACCTGTTGGGTGATATTGATATGCGCGTGGTGGCTGTGTATCGCGGTAATGATGCGATTATTCCTGAAGGTAAATCTGTTATCCGCGCAGAAGATATTGTGTTCTTTTTAGCGCAGCGCGAACACACCACTACGGTGATGTCGCACTTTTATGATGAATCCAAAATGTGCAAGCGTGTGATGATTGCTGGTGGCGGTAATATTGGTTTTTTACTGGCGCGCAAACTTGAGAAAAACTACCAAGTCAAAATTATTGAAAGCCGTAAAGAGCGTGCAGACTACATTGCCGAAACGCTCGACAATGCCTTGGTGTTCAATGGCGATGCAGCTGATCAGGATATGCTGATTGATGAGAACATTCAGGACATGGATGTGTTTTGTGCGCTTACCAACGACGATGAAGCAAATATTTTATCTGCCATGCTTGCAAAGCGTATGGGTGCGAAAAAGATCATGTCGTTAATTAATCGCCCAGCGTATGTTGATTTAGTTGAGCGCGGCATTATCGATGTAGCGATCTCACCGCAACAAATTACGATTGGCGCATTGCTTACGCATATTCGCCGTGGCGATGTGGTAGCCGTGCACAGCTTGCGTAAAGGCTCTGCCGAAGCACTGGAAGGGATTGCGCATGGCGATAAAGACACCTCCGTGTTGGTAGGGCGCACCATTAGCGAGGTTGAGCTTCCCAAAAGCGCCGCCATCGGTGTGATTGCGCGCGGTGATGAAATTATCATTGCGCATCACGACACCGTGATAGAAGCCGAGGACCACCTGATTGTGCTGGTAACGGATAAGAGCGAGATAGCCGAAGTAGAAAAGCTGTTCCAGGTTGGGTTTACCTTCGTCTAAGCATCGCCTGTTATGACTATCCAAATAAAAGTTGTGCAACGCGTGCTGGGTATTCTGCTGACCATGTTCAGCGTGACTATGCTAACGCCTGTACTGGTCGGGCTTATCTATGGCGATGGTGTAATCGTTCCGTTTGTGGGGGCATTTTTTACAACTGCCATCACCGGCATGTTGTTGTATCTGCCCGTGCGTAACGATCAAATTCAGCTAAAAATTCGCGACGGGTTTGTGGTGGTGGTGCTGTTCTGGGGTGTGTTGGGTATTTTTGGTTCACTACCGTTTATTTTATACACCAATTTAGACCTCTCTATACCGGCCGCTATTTTTGAGTCTATGTCTGGTTTAACCACTACCGGTGCCACACTGATTGTGGGATTGGATAACTTGCCGAAGTCCATTTTGTATTATCGTCAGCAAATGCAATGGTTGGGTGGCATGGGGATCATTGTGTTAGCCATTGCTATTTTGCCCATGCTGGGTATTGGTGGCATGCAGCTGTACCGCGCGGAATCTTCCGGTCCCAGCAAAGATAAATTAACACCACGGATTGCCGGTACGGCTAAGGCCCTGTGGTTTATTTACTTAGGCTTAACCTTTGTGTGCGCACTTGCGTATTTAGCGGCGGGTATGTCGGTATTCGATGCCATCTCGCATAGCTTTTCCACCATTGCCATAGGCGGGTTTTCCACACACGATGCCAGTATTGGCCATTTTGACAGTACTGCTATTGAAATGGTGGCAGTTTTCTTTATGTTGGTGTCGGGTGTTAACTTCGCCTTGCATTTCACGGCAGTACGCACTGCCAGTTTAAAAAGCTATTTGCGAGATGAAGAATTTCGAGCGTACATTTTGTTTGCGCTAACACTGACTTTAATCGTGAGTACGTATTTATATTTTACAAATACATCCGGTGCTAAAGATTCATTTGTGAATGCGCTATTTCATGTTGTGTCTATTGGTACCACGGCGGGGTTTACCTCGGAAGAGTATTTTAATTGGCCTGGCTTTTTACCTGTGCTGCTGCTGTTTGCAAGTTTTGCGGGTGGGTGCGCGGGTTCAACCGGTGGCGGCATGAAAGTGATTAGAGTGTTGTTGCTGTTTAAACAAGGTCAGCGTGAGCTAAAACGCTTATTGCACCCGAATGCAACCATTGTCGTTAAGGTGGGTGGCTCGCCAGTACCAAATAAAGTGATTGATGTGGTTTGGGGTTTCTTTGCAGCCTACCTTGCACTCTTTGTGGTCATGCTGCTGCTGCTGATGGCTGCTGGGAAGGATCAAGAAACCGCGTTCTCAGCCGTGGTTGCGTGTTTGAACAACCTAGGCCCGGGGCTTGGCGAAGTGGCTGCAAACTATGCAAGCCTTGGCGACTTCTCGTTAGTGGTACTAAGCTTTGCCATGTTATTTGGCCGCTTAGAAATCTTTACCTTGCTACTCCTGTTTACGCCTGCTTTCTGGAGAAAGTAGTGGGCGGTGATGAACTCATCGCATCGAAGTGGAACGCGCGCTATGCGTTTGCGAATAAAGCGTTACCGGAACCTGCTGCAGTTTTTCAGTACGCTGAACCATTTTTACCGAGTGGTGGTGTGGCCTTGGATGTTGCGTGTGGGCGGGCGGGGAATGCGTTTCATTTGGC
>CAYMHU010000038.1:0-15170 GCA_964390335.1 uncultured Granulosicoccaceae bacterium
GAAATCTATATTAACTCAGACTAGGTCTGTCTAACAGCAGGTTGACACACAGGGGTTCCATGCATTGTGGGCAATTGACTAAATCCTTTTTCCGTGTTTTGTTTTGAATACATCATCATCTAATATGCCGACTAATCATTCCATAACTCGCGGAATACTAAACCCGCTAGGCCAGCTTCATGATATGTGCGAATAAAATCATGCTCCTGATTCTCTTTTTCTGTGAACGTTAAAATCGGGCCATAATCGAGATCATGAATTTTAAACAAACTCGAATAACTATAGATTCGTTGACTATGAAATACGAGCCTGTTCAAGGCTAGTGTCTCTTTCCAAGAACCTTTAACAATCTGACTCTCGTTCCTATTTAGTGCATTGCACTCCTCAACCACATTTAGCAGATACAAAGTACCGACGCCGTCTACCTCAATATCAAACAATTGCAATGGACCGGTATTTCCAGCACCGGCTGCCTCGATGAAATTACCCATTGCCTCATCGGCTACTTTGTCGAAGACTAACGCGGTATCATTGAGAAAATAGAAATTTCCGAGCGGTTTTTCAGGTTCATTCAACCGAAAACCTGGAGATACAAATTCATGAATAACATCAGCCGATAGATTCGATAAATCGGTTGCACTGCTATTGTCATGCGCAACGATTGACGCAAATTTGGGGTCGTGCTGGATGCTGAAGACTTTCATTATTTGATATTTCCATACCTTATCGGTTTTACTCGATACTAATTATTCATCAAGTTTTTCAAACGTTAATCCAGTCAAACCAGCATCATGCTATCGGGTATAAAAATCACCTATCTTTAAGAGAGTTTCAATATGTCAATCGGCAAACTAGTGCAGTGAAATTCTTTATCATGATATTTTTCATTTGGAAGTAATGACTTCTAGTTATTTTCGTCAGACCAAATTTCTGTAAATGTTAGCCCAGTTAAACCAGTTTCATGGTATCTGGCATAGAAGTCTCCCTGTTGATTTGGTGCACCTGCTACTAAGAATATTCGCGAATACCGGTTCTCAGCTATTTTAAATAAACCTGATTTTGTTTGAATTCGCTCAGGACAAAATACGTGCTCCATGATAACGTATTTACCACCATCGTCCTCTTCTCGCCAAACCGTTTTTTCGTGATCCAACGCGTCACAAGTTTCCAATACGTTTAATACGTGGAGCGTACCCACATCTTCAACCTCAAGCAAATAGTGCTCCCCTGCTTCATTGACTACATCCCGAATTGCTTCATTAGCAACTTTGTCATACGCGAATAGTTCGTATCCCAATTTATAAAAATTACCGACTTGCGCTTTAGGTGTACTTACGTAAAAATCAGGAAATGTAATTTGACCAATGGGCTTATTCAACCTGTCAACAATAGGGTATAGACTGGATCGATCTTCCGTCAAAATATTTTGAAAGCCGATTGAAACACTAACCTCTAGCACTTTCATTCATTAATCTCAGTAAGGAAATTTATTCTCGGCAAGCTCTTTCGCAATCTTTTGAAGTTCAGCACGCCTCCTATCTTTAGGCACGTTACGCAATCGAGCATAAAGACTATTATAGTATAGTTCAGTATGAATCGTCAGATGGTTAGGAGCCGTATCATCCGGAAATCGTGAGTTTTGCGGCAAGAACACACCATTAGCTGCTTCATTCATATCGAACGGAGGATCCAAGTCATTGACCAAATCACGTGCCAGTTGGGCACTTGGATATCGATTATCGCCATGTGCAATGATGTGGTGCGCCGTACTATTCGTACCCGGAGGCCTTACAAAACCAACTCTCTCCATATTATTCGCCAAATTTTGACCCGTAGGCTGAAGTCCCAAACTCTGATCAGCTCGGTTATTCACAGCTCCTACGGAGGGGAATTGATTCGTATACCCATAACAGGTGTTGTGCACCCAAACACCGGCTGATTGTTTATTGCCTGCTACGAAAAACGTCGCAAACTCGTCAACAGTAAGATTAAATGCTTTAAAACTCTGTAGTTCTATTTCTATATTTTCTATTATTTGCCAATCACCATCCGCGCCTAGAAGACGATCACCAGACTTCAAATGCTGCGCATCTATCCAGCTGCCGCCATTGATTGGGCCACTGTATGAATGACCTTTCGATGGTAGTTGCACTAAGCTACTGCTTACTAACGTTACGGAAGCTGCGCGGTACGCAAAGTAGGGGTGTATCCGATTAGATACAATGGATTGCAACTCACCACGGGTATCCCTTACCGTAACTCTAACGAATTCTTCATATTGATTGGAATAGTGAGCTGTTACCTGACGCCAAGCTAAGTCGCCCACGTACTCGTCTTTAGCCAAGACTAAATCAACACCTGCAACAATTTCCCGAATTGGTTTGTATCCCTTACTAGTCATCACCAGCGTATCACCAGAAAAGGAACAAAAGCCCATTAACTCGTCATAGAGGCCTACCTCTCTAGCCGCCTGTTCGAGAGCATCAGGGTCGTCTCTAAAAGCTTCTTTTAACTCAGTTAGTGTTTTATCGAATTGTCCTGGATTGACGGTATCGGCTCGCTTCATAGTAACTAAGACGTCCTTGGCACGTTGTAATTTTAAAGCTGCCCCTGCACCAACAAACATTGAGCCGAGCTCTAAAAACGGCCCAGTCAATGTTTCTCCATACCTCCTTTCCGCCCAGTTTTTAGTAAAGTCATCTTGAATACCTTGCCAAATCAATTCATGATTTTGAATAATGTTAGCGCCAACTTCCAGACCAGTACTAAGAACATCATCTACAGTCTGAACGGCATCTTGATAACTTGGGACCCAATCTCCAGTTACACGAAGAGCATCAACACCATAATAATCTGCAAGCATGTTCTGAACATCATAGAAAGCACCCAGCGTAGAGTCGAACGTAAAATTGATTAAACCTTTTCCTAAATTCCACAATCCAACTGCGCCGTCTTGCACAAAAGAACTTGTAGCCCTCCCGATTCCTTGAGCGTTAAAAATAATCGACGAGAACATACCTATCTCCGGGACTAGGAATATTTCTCCGTGTTCTTGACTACAGGCAATCCCCCTAATATTGTCTATACCGTGCGTTAAAAACATCTCACGGAGCAAAGCCATACCTGCCGTGGTATAGCCTCCACTATAACTATCTGCAAAGTCCTTATATATTCCATGGTTTGTCAGCTCAAAGAGCATTTCAAAATAAGCAACCGGTTGTTGTCCATCGATATACCCACTTAACTCTATGTACTGATTTTGAGAGATTAACGCTCCCTGTGCATTCGTTGATATGGGCGCAGACGCGGAATCATCAGGCCTCAAGCCCAGCACATCTATGTTGTTGAGTGGATCTGCACTGGCATATAGGTAAGTGTTCAGACCACCGTTTATCGATATGGGATCGCTAGTCAAATACCTACCAGTATCGGGATCATAGTCTCTTTGATAGTTATAATACGTGCCGGTCTCGTTATCTTCGTAATGGCCTGGAAGACGATGATTAAAAGTGATTGAGTCGACCAAGACTTTAGCACGCCCGAATGGGCTGTACTCCGAACGCCAAACAATTTCACCGTATTCGTCACTTAGTATATGAGCCGTACCTAATCTATCAGTGTGAATAGCATAAGCACTTTCACCAATTAACTGGGCAGTTGGCTTCCCATCTAGATAAATGGTGTGCTCAAACGATAAAGAACTATTCTCAGAGACTACAGCCGATATTCGATGACCATCGTAAAGAAAGTATTGAACCTGTGATTGACCACCAATGTGGGTTATTTTTTTTATGCGCTCGCCAAAACTGTTATAAAAGTACTCAGCAATGATAGCGTTGTTATCAAAAACACGAATTGGACGCCGATTAATATCGTATTCATATTGTAAGGTTCCGCGAGCTACTGGCGCCCCACTTTCATTGTACTCAAGCTCAGTTGCGAACTGAGCGATTGAGTCACTAGTGGATAACATCCGGTTTCCGCCTCCAGAATCCACATAGTTATACTTTGATTCCACTTGCTCGCCATCTGGACTGGTAACAGTACTACCCACCCGATTACCAGATAGATCGTATTCAAAAACGTAATCTCCTTTCCCGCCAGTTGCTGAAGTAAGGTACCCATTTGAGTAACTGTATAATTGTAGGTCTCCATCACTATCAACACCGGTGATTCGTCCGTGATCATCGTACTCGTATCCCAATTTCAGCGTGTCACTCACCTCAATACCGGTAATACGTCCATCCGATGCGTGTGAGCGAGTTGTTCGTTTTCCATTGTGGGAAACAAATCCCGTAATACCATCCAGCGAATTCTCGTCTATTTCTCCAAACAAAACTTCCTGTTGTAGTCCAAACAAACGAGACCGTGTCACGGCTCTTAAACGACCCAACATTTCATCGTCTTGATAGTAGTGGTAACGTAGAAACTGCCCATCCGGCAATTGTCGACTAGTCATCCGACCTTTGTCGTCATACTGGTATTCAGTAACAAATTCATTTGTTCCAATCATACGTTTATGACTGAGGAGTTGAGAATCATTGCTATATGTAAATCGTTCCGTTGTTGATTTGTTGCCAGTAGCAGCTAACAATCCAGAATGATCATCATATTCAAACCAGGTTACGCCATCGATATTTGTAATCCGCTCAATCCGATTTGCAGGATCCCATGAGTATTTAGTGGAGATACCTTCCGGGCTTGTCCATTGTGTTCGGTTACCTGCTGCATCATAATCATAAAGAGACTTACCAGTGTCTTGATTAATCGCCGCTACAACTTGCCCAAAATCGTCTGCAATGTACTGAGTTTCATTATTTCTATCATCGGTCAAACTATTGAGTCGCCCCGTTACATCATATCCAAGCTTAACTCCCTTTCCAGCACTATTCTCAACACCTGCAAGGTCTCCAGTGTCGTTGTACGCAAAGCCAATGCTCGCACCGTTCAAACGGTTCGTAGCATTAGAAGCCCTGTTTTTTTGATCATATTGAAAGTCAACCAATGCAGATCCGAGTTGAGCATTATCTGCGACTGTTGCCTCTTGTGTAACTGATGCTACGCGGCCCATGCCATCATAATAGGCACTCACAGTACGTAACATATCTCCATACTGATCCATCAATGTTTGCTCAACTACTCTTCCTTCAGTGTCACGTTTTTGCGAAAATCGTTGCCCACCAACATACTCCATTTCTATGAGCTGTCCTGCACTATCGTAAGCCAGCCTCATCTCTCGACCAATTCGATTCACAACACCGGTTAAGCGACCTTCAGCGTCGTAGCGCATTTTCAACGTTCTACCTAAATGCGTAACGCTACTAACTCGACTACCTTCATCATAAGTAAACGTAATTGGGGAGGATATTCGTTGAGAAGCAGAACTTTTAATAAACTCAATGGCCCGCCCCAACGAATCAAACTCCGTGATTCTTATCTCTGGATTATCAGGAAGCCTAACTGCGGTTAAGCGATTAAGCGCATCCCACTCGAATCTCGCAGTATCTTGAACGTCGGTACGTGGACCATCGACAGAAACTAGTTGTCCATTCTTATATTCAAGACGAGTCGTTTTTTCTATTGGTATAAACTCACTTATTAACCCAGCATCACTAATTGTTGACTTCTCAGGCGACCACCCGCTCTCGGTAATACTAAGCGGCAATCCAGACTCGTCACGTACCACCTCAACTACGCGCTCGCCACCCGGATTAACACTGGGATAATAAGTTCTTATAGCTTGAAGACTATCGTCACTTTCATACTCTCGCCGCTCAACAATGCGTACTGCGCCAGTTTCATCTGTGCGACGAATCTCAACCACGCGATTAAGTTCATCATAGCTGAATGACTGACTACCCAACCCAGTTGACTGGCCACCAGAAACCTTAATAGCATCTGCTAGCCGCCCATATTGGTCATAGTTATATGAGTACCCAGTGGTCGGACATGTGGCACAACCTGGACCATCACTTGATAACAACTGAGGTCGGTTTAACCCTGCTATATGTTGCCACGTATACGTACTTTGCTCCCCTAAACTGTTTTCAATATACGTAGTAACCAACTCGCCACGCTCAGCAGCTTCCATATCAGGGTACGTCACCATAACGCGCTCTGTGCCACCTGCATGCTCGGACTGAACACCTCTACCCATATCGTCGTAACGCCAGGTAGAAAAACGAACCCCGGTTCGGTCTGTAATGCCGGTTAAATGGTTAAAGTAGATTTTATCTTCATAGTGATAAATTCGACTGGTGCCATCGGGGTATCTGACACTGCTCAGATTTTTATTTGCATCATACTGATAGACAACCGTAGAACCATTTGGCAAGGTGAGACTCGCAATATGACCAACCGGCTGCTTACTTTTATCACTATCAAACTCAACCAATCCATCTGTTGGTTCAGCATAATTTAATACGATTAAGCGATTAGTCTCATCAGAGATCTCCGATAGCCGTCCATTACTGTAAAACAGCTTGATAAACTGATGACCGGGATAGTCAATGCGTACCAGATAAGAACCATAGAACGACAACCTCCTTCCATCCGGCACTATCCAAGTATGATTACTGTCATCATTCGCATCCGGTCGTACAATATATCCATCAAACGCGGAATGGGCTCGAAACACGGCGTTGCCATCAGCATCCGGTTCACTGGATTCAAACCGCACAACTTTGCCAGTACTTTGAACCAACTCAAAACCGATAGTTTCCTCGTTTTGAATTACAGGTTTTAAGACAGTCTCAAACGAATGAGTCCAACCTCGACCAAACCCGCTATTTATCGTCGATTTATTTGAATTGTAATGCCGTACTAATTGAAGGGGACTAGCAGGTATAGATAAATCAACTTCGCGTTGGTACTTATTACCTGTTAAGAAATCAATTGGATTACCCACATTGGTGTTTGGACTTAGCGGTGAGTTTGTAGCTGCAGGATCTCCATTGCCTTCATCTCCACAGGTTTCTGTGCCGTCCGGATTACAATTATTCGTGTTTTCAACCGGACTGCTAGTCGCCGTATTACCTTCATCGCCAAAACAAATACCGGCAATACTCAGCAGTACGATCAAACAAGCAAAACCTTGTTTTAAAATACACTTCCTTCTTTGTAAAAGACTCACGCTAATACCTTCCTAGTAATCCAAGAAGACATCCCTGATCGGTTAAACTTCTCTATCCTTAGAGACTATATTTATCTAACTAATTCTTAACAAGACGAATTCTGATCGCCCCCTGTTTGATCTGGATCATCCGGCACTTCACAAAACTGATTCTCTTCTCCCGTTGGCGCGGGGCTCCAAAGTGGTTCCTGTGCAGGCAAACCAAATTCGTTAGCAGCTGGACTACTGGTAGCTGTCTCCGTTTCCGTACCTGTACAATCCACTAAATTATTAGGTTCACCTGATAACGGCTCACCTTCTATTTGTTCGTAAATCCACTCATACGCTGACTCAAACGCACGCACCACTGGTGGTTGTTCCTGAAAATCCCAAGCATCGGATTGCATTCGAACGGTTGCCGTTGATTTGATTGGCAACAAACCACGTACGTAGAACATCCAATTGTCTTGATCGGCATGAATCATCAAGTTGCGCATAATCCACGGAACGCCAGGTATCTTCATATCGAGATACGGCATTCTTAACTGATACCCATAAGTGACTTCAATTTTTAGTAAATTCGCATCCTTAATATTCAAGCCATCCGATTTAATGCTGTCTGGAGCAAACCGTAAATGTGTATTGGGGATGGCATTGACTGTTCGGGATGTGCCGTGGCGATCTTCTATATCTTTACTGACGCCGTGTTGTTCAAAAGAGGCAGGCGCAGGATTAATAATTTGGATCTCGGTTACCGAGATATCGTTTACCGCGACCATAGAGCGAGCCATTGCAGCCGCTCCTTTCTCTAAACTACCATCACCACCGTAAACAGCCGCCAGGCGATAGCCCAGCTCTTTACGCATCACCTCTATCTGACCATTATTAACAGCACCCGCACGCGCGGCTTCAAAGGTTGCGTAATTAAGAATGGATTTTGCGTGATAAACCAGCCCAAACTGCATTATGCCGGTGCCAGTGAATAGCAACATGGGTATAACAATCAAGAACTCCACCATGGATGTTCCCAACTGCCTTTTAATAAAGGTCAAACGGTTCGATACCGTCGATATATTATATTTACGCATATCCATGCTCCCGACTGATTTACCAGTACATCAAACCACCTCCTTGTATACTCACTTCTCTTATCCTCAAGAGAAAGCTTTTAATTCCTTTGTAAGCGGTACCAACAACACGCGTTTGGTGCTAATTCATGCTTTGGCGGAGCCCAAACACCTATATCCGTATTCTTAAACTAAATAGATGCTACTTTTCATCGCATAGTGAAAAAGCTCGCTGACCCTTGATGCAACAGGTTCACCATGTTTACAGCAACAATAGCTTTAACAATTAACAGACAGGTTTTGGGTTTTCGAGAATTGAACCACGGTTTGAGTTGGAAAGAATCTCTACCAATCGAGATTTCATACGAAGGTATAGTCAGAATAAAATCGCACTTTAAGTGCAGGTATTGATCAATCGAAGCGAGACATTAGCCGCGCGAGGTATTTGCTCTTATAGTTGGATGAGGTCTTTAATTATGTCACGACATTCACCAGCTAATTGTTCAAAAAATATTTCTGTGTTGGTGTTCTCTTGTAAATTGTATTACTCACAATTTACCTATGACCAATCAAATGTAAGCAATGATATCTTAGTAACCGGATCATAAAAAAGTAATGAATCTGCCCATGTGAAGTCAGCATCCTCATTCATGTTATAAGAGCTGGCATTGATAACACCGATATATTCAAATGGTCTTCCATCCTCTGTTAATGGTCTTACCTTTTTCTTATCATGGGCACGGTCATGGTCTGTATATACCCAATTTCCTGTTCTAGAAATATCGAAATTTCCCATATTAGCCCAATTATTATCAAAACACTCACCACCCAATTGCTCTACTAACTCAAGAGGCTCGTCAGAATCAAAACCTTCACCTTCTTCATCGGAGTTCGTGTCCACAATGTGCAAAGCGCCGTGCGCATTGAAATGTTTCTTCGCAACATTAAAACCATCTAAAGCGGCTTTGTAATAATCCGGTATCGTATCTTTTACAAATAGATTCCAACTTCCCTCAAATACACAAAGCCTTTCACTATTTCGAAAACCAACCCAATTATCACGACTGTAGTACGTGTAAAACTCTTCGGTGGTTTCTCCTAGCACACCATCTTCAGGCTCTATTGGAACGATAAAATGCACAATATCTTCCCATTCTGGCTTAATCTTAGATAAGTCAACTGAAGCCAATGGTAAAAAGTACTGCAGGTGTTTTTCGATTTCAGATGCGAACACGGTGGACGGGTGGGGGAACGCCGTAAAATACTCATTATTGTTGAAAATTGTTATTCCGTTCTTACTCATATTATTCTCAATAGTATTATGCACACTATATCGCACCAGACCTGCCTGATGAAACGGCAACTCCCTGCAAGAATATTATAGTTGTTAACAGAATGCCGTACCATTTGAAACTCTTTTTAAATGCTAAGTTAAGTGGCATGAAATGCTGCAAATGTTTTTCAACATCTGATGCAAAGACACGCTTCGGCTCTGGAAAAACTGTAAAGTAGTCTGTCTCTTTGAACAAAGTGATTCCGTTTTTATTCATAACAACATTTGACGAGTCATTTTTACAGATAGCGAATATTAGTCCAGCTTCGTCTTATCTGTTCAGATAAATGACT
This sequence comes from uncultured Granulosicoccaceae bacterium, assembly GCA_964390335.1. GTDB lineage: Bacteria > Pseudomonadota > Gammaproteobacteria > Granulosicoccales > Granulosicoccaceae > Granulosicoccus. The sequence goes on from CAYMHU010000038.1 coordinate 9,805, forward strand.
CATCTTCCCCTCCAATGTATACAGTTGTAGCAGCACTGGCCCTTTATCTTCTTTTCTACCAATAAATATTTTTACATCCGCTAGTAGCCCGTGGACAGTCGCATTAAAGTTGATTTCAAACCCCTTCAATTCACCGTACTGTTTTGGTTGTAGATATATGTCTACTCGCTCGATTTCCGGCACACCATAGTGGGTAAATCCTTCATTGAAGGCGTGAAGCGCTACTTCTTTAAAATCAGCATCATTATTTGATTGATTGGCATAACTGATAACCGACATAGACGCAGGCGGATAAACTTTCGGAGGGCTTTGGGCTAGAAATACAGGATTTCTACCAATATAACGTCGTTCAAAATACCAAAGAGGATTATGTTCGGTCCATATCTCTAATCCCATCTCTCTTTCAATATGCTTCACCATCAATCTTTGTTCTGGTCGAATCTGTATTGTTGATTCGTCGCCAAGTGTTGGAAATGAAAAGTAAAAACACAAAATTATCAGAAAAAGTCTACTCACGATTATTCAACACATATGTCATCATAGAAAACTATTCTTCGACACTGTCGAGGCAACGCCGAGCAAAAAAACACACACCACCAACACCATCGAATACCAACTACCACTTTTTTTTAACGCTTTGCCAACGTGAAATCGATTAACAAGAATAAGTAAAATTAAAACAATCAAATAGCTAGCGAACGCTCTACCGCACCAAACACCTAATGCATACAAACTCATAAGTTAATTCCTTTTATCCCTTTACCGTAATCCAAAATGCAGAACTTGCATGCACTTCTGCGGATCACCACCTTCTTCAAATTCAGGCCCGATCCAACCGCAAGGCACTCCACCTGTTTCAAAACAGTTTAATAAATGGTTAGCGACAGGCCACTTATCCAAACCGCCAAAATACGATCCAAGTACCATTCGTAAAATATAGGAAAATATTTCATTCACAAAAACGCCATAAACATCGTCACTGAGATATCTTGCCGGAGGCGCACCGTCAAAATTATCTGGCACATAATCGTAAATACTATTATTCTTGAAAGCAGTCGCTGTTCTGTCGTGAATGTAAGTACTGAAATCAGTGAGAGAACTTGAATATATTTCAAATCGTCGCGTTTGTTCGTCCTGTTCGAAATACTTAAATTGATTTACAGAATCCTCTACCACACCCACAAAGTATTTTTCATCAGTCGGTTGGGTTTGATCCCACATATCCTGAGAAACCATAAGATAATAGGCCCTAGAATAGTCTTTTACAGCAGGATATATAGGGTCAAGCTTGAATTCACGACACCGAATTCCTAGACCAGCTAGAAATTTATCACTTTCAGCCATCGCGTTTAATCTTTCCAACCATTTCTCTGATGCACCATCTATTGGCTTATATATATTTAAAATCATGATTCCAACTCATTTTAATTACTGAAGAGCCCTTGCTAGCACTTCAGCCCATTGCTCTTCTGATAAATTCGCATCTGCGTTCAATGATAATTCTTTACTTGCTAATGCTTCGCGGGCTTCCTCAATACCCCGTTCCACCAATGCTTTCTTTTCGTCCAAGTCCAAATTGTCCATACCATCTATCGTATTTAGAAACTTCTGCATAGCCGTATTATATACAGGGTGCGATCCAACGTGTTGGGTAGCACATGCTGTCGGGCTACAAGGCAAAGGAATAGCGTTATGTATTGAGTTCATGTCCATTCCAATTTCCTTAATTAACTTATGCTCTCTTAACTCCCACGGTATTACATGATGCGCCTGCCATCGAACTGCACTATCTAAATTAGGTTTGTAGTGGTTTTTCACTATATTGCGAAGGGAATGCCTGCCGCCTGTTAGGGTACCTGAAAACAACTCTGCTTCATCAATTTCCCTAAGCACTACACCCGGGAAATCTGCTATTGGTGTATTTCGCGGTAAATCACAAACCGCGTTATGCACCCAAAGACCACTTTCCCCAACAAAGTAATTGTGAGACTTGGCTACACTAAAATTATAGACTTCTACCGGCTTGTAAACAGCCCTGTTGTATTTTACAAGTAGATCACCCGTCGCTGCACCCAGTATGTCTCCACTTTCAATCTCGGCAGCTTCAACCCAACCACGACCCTGAACCCAAATGGGGTGCTCATCGGTTGTAGCAATAGGACCTTGTTCAGTGGTTATTATTCGATACGAGGGAGCTATCCGCTGGAACGTACTGAAAACTTGTTGATCTTTGTCTACAAAGTTTTGATCACTTCGAGAATTAACATCATCGCCAAATCTTATTGACTCGATTGGCAACAAACCATTTGGCGTCCAAACTTTCGTGTCAGCTAAGAAACTTGCACAACCCAGTTCTCTTTTTGTTGCACTTAGTGCGTCTTCAAGTTTGTCAAAGCTTGCCAGTTTGGTTGCTAGGCGAAGCATAAATACGGGGTTTACATTCTCGCCAATTATCCGGCCACGATCATATGCACCGCATTCAACCAAAGCTGAAAGGTCTTTACCGATCGCCTCTGAGATGGCTTTAATGGTTTCTTCAGGATTGTTTACAAATTCCTTACCTAGTTTTATTAATCCCTTAACCGTTTCGACCGGATTGGTCAGCATGTCGTATATACCACTGACCTGGTCCTTTATGCCGGCCCAGAAACCGCGAACGAAGTCGTACCCTGTGGTTAGGCCGTCTTTTACATCATCCCAAAGCGATCCCCAGAAACCTTTGTCTTCCTCTGGTGGAACATCGGTACCGACGCCAGATTCGCCTTCATCTGTTTCTTCGCATTCAACCTCTATTTCTGGTTCGGGTTCGGGTTCGGGCTGGGTATTCTCATCTGCATCGTTGACATTGTGTTCATCGTCATTGTTTACGTCGCCAACAAAATTATTCTGCCCCCCAACATTTACTCCATCTCCATCCTCACCTTCCAATTGCTCATAGATCCACTCGTATGCGGAATCAAACGCTCGCACTGCCGGCGGCGGCTGCTGGTAATCCCATGAATCCGATTGCATACGCACTGTTGCCGTGGACTTAATAGGTAACAACCCACGCACGTAATACATCCAATTTTCCTGATCGGTATGGATCATTAGATTCCGCATAATCCACGGCATACCGGGCACTTTCATATCCAGATACGGCAACCTCAGCTGATAGCCATAGGTCACTTCAATCTTTAGTAAATTTGCATCCTGGATATTTAACCCATCAGACTTAACAGCATCAGGAGCAAACCTTAAATGCGTGTTGGGGATGGCATTGACGGAACGAGATGTGCCGTGACGATCTTCAACCTCTTTCGGCACAGCATGCTGTTCGAAAGAAGCAGGGGCAGGATTAATAACTTGAATTTTGGTTACAGATACATCGTTTACTGCAACGCCAGAGCGAGCCATTGCGGCAGCGCCTTTTTCCAAACTACCATCACCTCCGTAAACAGCTGCTAAGCGATAACCCAGCTCTTTACGCATAACTTCAATCTGACCATTATTCACAGCACCAGCGCGCGCTGCTTCAAAGGTTGCGTAGTTAAGAATAGACTTGGCGTGATACACCAGTCCAAATTGCATGATGCCCAAGCCAACAAACAGTAGCATCGGGATCACAATCAGAAATTCCACCATGGAGGTACCCAACTGTTTTTTCACAGTCGACAGCCGGCGCGAACGTTGAGCCACAACTTCGGTACACATTTCCACGTACTTATTCAATCTAATAATCCATTAATCCACCTCCTTGTATCCTCACTTCCTTTATCCTTAAAGAAAGACTATAAATTCGTTACCTACCCAATTAACAACTCGCTGCCGCAGTAACTGCGTTGTTTGGCGTTGCATTGTCTGCAGGAAGCCACGCGCAAATTGCATCCGACTCTATAGAGTCAATGCGCTCTATCTCACCCTGTCGCTTATACAAGCCATACTTGTTCGGTAACTCTGCAGGCGTACAAGCCTCGGCATTTTCATCATTCGTTGTTGCAGTCTCGTTATCGGTGGATTCAATCATCCATTGATACGCAGCATTAAACGCCTGCACCACTTTCGGTGGCTCTTGCTGTTGCATTGCATCTGATTGCATCCGCACAGTGGCGCTCGCCGTCAACGGCATCATCCCCCGCGCGTAGTACTGCCAGTTCTTGGGGTCGGTCCGGATAAACACGTTTCGCATAATCCACGGTACCCCCGGCACTTTTACATCCAGGAACGGCATGCGCATTTGATACCCGTAGGTCACTTTAACTTTCAGAAGGTTGGCGTCCCGTAAATGCAAGCCATCATCCTTAATCTCTGTAGGCGCAAACCGTAAATGGGCATTAGGAATAGCCCTTACCGACTCATATACATTGCCTTTACTGTCGGTAATGTCTTTTACTGTTGCATGTTCTTCGAACGTGGCACGCGTGGGGTTCAGAATCTCAATCTTCGTTGTTGAAATATCATTAACCGCGACGGCGGCTCTTAACTGTGACATCACGCCTTTAGCAGCTCCGCCATCACCGCCATACACCGGCGCTAGTCGATAACCAAGTTCTGCGCGCATCGGTTCAATCTGCGCATGACTCACCGCCCCTACCCGTGCAGCCTCGAAGGTTGCATAGTTGAGTATCGACTTTGCGTGATAGATCAAACCAAACTGCATAATCCCCGTTCCAGTGAATAACAACATTGGTAATACAATTAAAAATTCAACCATCGACGTTCCGCGTTGATTAACGCCAACACAACGCCGATGCACTGCATAGCATCCTGCCCACATATAAACACTCCATTGTTTATGCCTAGTTATTTACATCTATTTTTACAAATTTATCCCCGATTAACTTTGATTTCTCCTAGTTCCTGATTCATCAACATATCAATAGCCTCTATGCGTTTCATAATGAGTGCTCGTGCAGGGTCTTGAGCTCGTAAGTTTTCCCAAGACTGCAACAGGGCTGCTTTCGCATTCAATAAATACGTTGTTGATAAATTGAACCACGGTTTTGGTTGTAAAGAATCACGCTCAATCGACATTTCATACGCATGTATAGCCTGATTAAAATCGCCTTTTTGCGTATAGGTATTTGCCAAGCGAAACCAGATGTACGCGTCCCCCGGTATTTGTTCGGTTAGTTGTTGATAGTGTCTGGCAGCATCCGTCCAACGGCTTTCTTTGTAGGCACGTTCGGCCAGCGCCGATACTTCAAACACATCATCTGTGTATTGGTTTGCCATTCTGGGATTAACAACGTTTTCATTAGTAGCAGTAGTTGCGCACGAACTTAGCAGCAACACCGATACAGCCAACACAATCCCACGGCCGTATTGGCTGTTTATCTTATTGTTCATGCCGTTCCCCTATCGATTTTCTAACAATGACCTCAGCT
>CAYMHU010000038.1:15270-28891 GCA_964390335.1 uncultured Granulosicoccaceae bacterium
TTTATCTTATTGTTCATGCCGTTCCCCTATCGATTTTCTAACAATGACCTCAGCTGAATCGAATGCCTGTGAGCACCCCGCTTTAAACTCCAATACCGAAGTGGCTCCTTTACAAAACAACCACGAATTCGGCTTTAACACATCGGCCTTGAGCACGTGACCCGCTTTATCCAGGAATAAAATATCCAATGGGTACTTCATGCCGAACGAATGCACATCGCTACACGGTTGTATATGCAACGCTTCGTTCGCATCCAGCATGCGTCGCCCTAACAACCCTCGCAGCCGCTCCCAAAATGTATTGGCCTTATAAATAACCAGCTCACCGTGCATAACCTTTACTCTGTGTCTTCGCCTTCTGTGCCTGTGCTCTGCTCTGTTTCGTAAATCACATTGGCACTCATGGATGTTGAATATTGGCCAGCAAACGCAAACACCTCGCCTTTATAAGGACAAGTAAGGTTCATGCGCAGCAGCAGCAGCGCAGTGCCTGAAGAGTGCGACGTCTTGGTCACGTACACACCGTCTTCGATGCCACTGACCAGCTCAGACTCATCATCAATCACGCCGTTGTCGTTCTTATCTTCATATAACTGCAGTACATCCGCGCCACTAAACGTGTTCCCGGCATAGTCTGAGTACACCGTAACCTCAACCCCACCCAACGGTGCGCCGCTCTCATTGGTTAAGGAGATCAGTAGCGGCACATCTTCATACAGCATCTCCGGACCTGTGTAGCAAAACACTTCACTGTCAGCCGGCACCGTTATCGTGTAGCTGCGGGATGTTGGATTCAATTGCAAAGAGGCACCAGTGGGCAATTGGTCTGACGATTGGCAGGACGCCAAAACACCCAGACTTAACAATAAGCTTATCCATTTTGTTGTTTTCACTGCTTTATCCTCATTTTCTACCCAGGCCAGTTATAGGCCCAAACCAACGGCGCCCAACTAATCATTCCCTGTAGCATGGCTTTACTTAAAACTAGAAATCCCAACACGAAAAAGGTGCACGGAAAAATAAACATCACCAGCGGCCCTAATAACTTAACCGGGGCTTCCATGGCTTGTTTCTCGGCTTTTAAAAATCGTTCAGAACGAATTTGATCAGCTTGGGCGCGCAGAATGGGGCCAAGACTGGATCCTGTGCGTTCGGCCTGGATCATGGCAGACACCACCCCAACCAAAGCAGGACTGCCTGCTCTATCAGCCATACTGCGCAACGATTCCGAACGGGTTTTACCCGCACGAATATCACGAAGCACTCGACTGAGTTCGCTGCGCAATGGGGAGTCGCCCGATTTGGCCACCGCCTGAGTGATGCCACCGGTTAAGTTGGTACCGGCTTCTACAGCAAGCGTAATAATGTCCAGAAAAAACGGTAGCCGCTTCAGGATGTCTTTTTTGCGCGCTTCGGCCGATTCTTTAATCCATAACTCGGGGTAAAAGTATCCCGCAACGCCTGCCAATAACGCTAACACCACCGCCGATTTACCCAACATGGAAAAGAACACAAACCCAACAATGGCAAATATGGTTGCGGTAACGATTTTTGCCGCCATAAACTGCTCGGGCATGATGCTGTATTCTTTACCTGCGGTACGAAGCCGAAAATACACTGATCGTTTTTGCGGCTCTGAGAAATACGACCCCCAGTGATACTCAACTGCGGTTATCAGTGGCCATATCAATCGAAACCCAAACGCCGGTCTATCGAGGAATGATCGATCTTCATCGGGTACTTCATTAAATACCCGATAAATTTGCCAGAACATCAATCCAATGAACAGACCGAGCAATACACTGATAACCGTTGCGCTCATACGTCTATGCTCACTATCTTCTTGATGACGCTGCCACCAATCACTTGCAGCACAATAATGACGAACAAGAATATCCAGCCTAATAAGCTGGTGAACATGGGCTCGGTGGCCTCACGCTCAATACCCATTAACATGAATAAGATAAAAAACGGCAACGCGGTGACCACATAACCCTGCAACACCCCTTGCGCCGTCAAGGCTTTTACCTTGCCTTCCATTTCCAGCTTTTTACGAATGGTGTCTGACAACCTAGCGAATATTTCAGCTAGATTGCCACCGACATCTTGTGCGATTAAAGCAGCAGAAATCACTAAATCCATTTCTTCGGTTTGTACCCGTTCACCCAAATTGTCGAGCGCATCTTCTAAGCGAGTGCCCAATCGTTGCTCACGCAGCATCAAGCCAAATTCCTGACTGATTGGCCCTTTTTGTTCTTCGACCATGGCTTGCACAGCAGTAATAAACGTTGAACCGGCACGCATCGCACCGCTGATTTGTCCTAAGGCATCGGGTAAGGCGTTATTGATGGCTTCAGCGCGCTTTGCTTCCAGATGTTTAAAATACTTTTTAGGGAATAGAAACACGCACACAAAAGACAGAACGATTACAACCCAACTGAAGTCCATGAAGTACAACACCACGGGTACGGCAAACATGGCCAATACATACATGATCAGCAGTTTTCGGGGATCGCTGAACATGAAATTACGCTCTAGGCTATCTTCAGCGGTTTCCTGAAAATTATTGGTGTGTTGTACCCAGGCATCAGAGCCCGTATCAAGCAGGGTATACACAATGAGACCCGCGCTAATAAACACTAATATAAGAATGGGCAGCAACATAATTAAAGCTCACCCGCTCGGCTGTTGTTAAAACAACTCATATCCACTTCAATACCCATTTGCCTCAGCTCGTCATAAAACGTGGGAATAAAACCAGTGGGCTGAAACACGCCTCGTACCTTGCCGTCTTCACCAAACCCTTGCTGCTTATATTCAAAAATATCCTGCAACTGCACGGTTCCACTTTCCACACCAACCACTTCGGTGACCTTGCTGATTTTGCGCGAACCACACGGATACCGGGTTTGCTGCACAATCAGGTGCACCGCCGATGCAACCTGTTCGCGGATGGCCGACACCGGTAAATCCATTCCAGCCATCAGCACCAAGACTTCCAGTCGGGAGATAACATCGCGAGGCGTGTTGGCGTGAATGGTTGTCAGCGAACCATCATGGCCCGTGTTCATGGCTTGCAACATGTCTATGGCTTCCCCACCACGACACTCACCGATAACAATACGATCGGGGCGCATCCGCAATGAGTTTTTGACTAAATCGCGAATCGGCACATCACCCTTACCTTCAAGGTTCGGCGGGCGCGATTCTAAAGACACTAAATTTGGTTGCGCCAACGAGAGTTCGGCCGCATCTTCAATGGTCACGATGCGATCAGCATCGGGAATAAAGTTAGACAACACATTCAGCAAGGTGGTTTTACCCGAACCCGTACCACCAGCCACAATAATGTTTTTATGGCTCTCCACGCAGATCTTGAAAAAATCCACCATCTGCTTATTGGTGGAACCAAACGCAATCAGATCATCAAAGCACAATCGATGCTTGGGGAATTTTCGGATAGTTAAGCTGGGCCCTTTCAACGCCAGTGGAGGAATAATGGCATTCACACGCGAACCGTCTTTTAAACGCGCGTCAACTATGGGGCTACTCTCATCAATACGACGACCCAGCGGCGTAATAATGCGCTCAATAACGGAATACACCGTGGCATCGCTACTGAACTGATTTTTGGAACGAATAATCTTCCCGTTTTTTTCCAGAAAAATTTCAGCATGGTTATTCACCATGATCTCCGTTACATCATCATCCTCAAGAAAACGCTCTAACGGACCTAAGCCCACCGCCTCATTCAGCACGTTGACGCGCAACGCGTCTCTATCAACATGCGCAGGCAGTTGGTCTTCTATTGACTCAACAATTTTGCCTATTAACGCCTCTGATTCATCCCGCAATTGCTCATCGGACATGCGGTTAACGTCTTTACGACGCAAATCCATTTGATTCAACAGTTGGTCATGCACCACCCGCGCCCAGTAGGCTTGCTCGGCATCTTCCTCGGTAAACGCACTAACGGGTTCCGGTTCTGACGTGGTCGTAGCAGCGCTAGCCCTGGGTGCCGGCCTTGTTGTTGGCGTCGGCTCAGTCAAAGGTACCGATTCATTCGCTGACACAGGTGCCGCTACTGCCTGCCCCATTTCCTGCACCGGCTCAACAACCTCTGCAGGGCGAGCCTCTGGTTCTGCTACCGGACTTTCATGCATGCGTTCTTCGTTAGCAGAACGCTGCGAATCGTTGCTTGAAAACAACGAAAACAACCCGCGCTTGGGTTTCGCTTTAGATTCAGGTTCATTCTCGAAACGGGCTTCATAAGCTGCGGCGGCATCTTGGGGTTTACGCTCCCCACCACTGACCATGCCGTTATTAATAATGTGATCGCTAATCACCGGCATGCCATCGAGCACCAGCGATACATCGCCAACAATAATTTCATCAAGATCGCTTAACGGGCCGTATTCTGTTACGCGTTCCCTGTTAACCCAGGTTCCGCTCAGGCTGCCTAAATCGGTGATGTGCACACCCGATGGTTGCAGCCGCAGCTCCACATGGCGCTTTGCCATGGCTTTGGTATCGAGCACCAAATCGTTACTGCGTGCGCTACCTATCGAACACACTTCGCCTTTGACCTTAAAGGACTTTCTGCGCGCACCACCTAATGAGTAGTAAAAATCGAACATGGCATCAGTCCAACAACGGAATGGATGAACGCGCCTTATTCAGCTCGTTGCGTGAATACTCATGAATGACAGAATCGCGTTCGGTTAACTTGTTGGCCGATGGTTCGATGACTTCTGGCGTCACAAAAATAACCAGCTCGGTAACGGAGTTACGGATATTCTTCGACCCAAACAAACTCCCTAACACCGGCAGCTTACCCAAGCCCGGAATATGATCGGCATCTTTACTCATCTCGGAGCTTAGCAATCCACTGATCACAATGGTTTCACCCGAGCGAACGTTAACCTGTGTTTGCGCCTTACGGGTTAACAACCCAGGCGTGCCCGCTACCGACAGCGCCGGATCAAGCTGGCTAATCTCCGTTTCAACAGTCGTGCGAACATTACCCACGGGGTCTATCTGTGGCGAGATATTGAGCTTGATACCGTACTCTTTAAATTCAACTTGCGATTGACCTTGGGAGTTGATGGTGGGATACGGCACTTCACCACCAGCCAGGAAACTCGCACTGCCACCATTGGCGCAACTTAAAATGGGTTCCGCGAGCGTCATCGCATCACCATTGGATGCCATGAAATTAATGCGCGAGGTAATATTGGACGCAATACCGAAATACGTAGAAAAAGGCCTGACCGTATTAGGCAAGCCTGCAAAGCCTTCAGCTGCTGGTCTAAACAAGTTATTACCGATTACATCGCCCGCAGTGGCAAGCGTAGGCCCGGCAATGCTATCGGCCCAGTCAATACCCAACTTACCCAACGCACTTTTACGAAACTCCACCATCTTGACTTTCATGCGCACCATGCGCTCCATAGGAAAGCGCGTTTCCGGATCGTGCTCGCTAACCCGAATATTAAAGTCGGTTTGTTTTCCGCTTTTATGCCACAACCGCAAACTGGTGCTACCGGGTGCCTGCGCTATAACCAACAGTTCGCCGGTTTTTAATACTTCCGCGCGGATAACGCTGCCATTGCCCACGGCTACGCGCTTAACATCCACCTTGGCAAGCACTTCAACCTGGCCGGAAAATAAATCAACGTTCACGGTTTTAACGCTTGCTAACCCGTCGGTTATCTTTTGCTCTTCTGCCGCAGATACGGGCGCAGGTGTCGTGTCTTTAAATTCCTGAATCTGAAACTGTTGCTTGGGCTTACTGTCTTTTAACAAACTCTCAGGAATGAGCAACATGCGATCGCTCAAACTATCGGCGTGCGATAACTGGTTATAAGATGCGATAGCCTGCCAGTTATCTTCGCTACCCGTGTGTTGACGAGCAATGGTTTTTAAGGTGTCGCTGTATTTCGCCATGTACACCCGATCGCCATGACCTTGTGTTTTGTTAGATACCCCGATTTCCTTCCACTCATCGGCCGCAAAGGTGTCCGAACAAATCAGCAGCACAAAGGTCAGTACAACGGATAAGGTTCTCATTATGAACCTCCAATAATGTACTCAATACCAGGCTCAACCACTTTTGGTTTGCGCGGCTTGGGTTTCGGTTTAGGTTTGGGCTTTGGCTTGTTCAGTAACTTCGCCATGGTCATTGGGTCTTTACTTAACGGTGACTCATCGTCCGGGTTTCGCAGCATGGCTGTGACTTTCCCAACCTGTTGCGACAAGGTGATGCGTTGCGCCTGCTCCGGCGTTACCTGAATAGTGATGGTGGTAAATTGCCGCTTGGTTGTATTGGTTTTATCAACATAAGTTTGTACGCCAGTGGCAATCACATTCAAGTTTTGAATCAGCGGGAAAATTTCCTTGTTTTCTGCAGAGCCGTATGTCAGCAGTAAATCAATCCGGTCTTTTGGCTGCAGAAATCCGGAAATAGAATTAATTTCATCAACCCGGATGGTCATGGCTCTTAAGCCCGTTGGCACTTTGCCTGAGAACGTGGGGCTTTGCCCGCCTTCCAAGTGCGCCCACAGCATGGGCTTACCGCCTTGCACTGCAAACTCAACGCGTTGACCCACGGCGGTTTCATAGGTAGCCGCTGTTATGGAATTTGAATCAATGTATTGCTCCGGTATTTTTCTTACCGACAGGTCCGATTGCTTAACGATCTCACCCCGAGACATATCGCGCACCGGCACAACCACTTCCACCATCTTTTCGGTTTTCTCAAGCGATGATTTGTACACCGCTATTTGCTCTTCGATGTATTGCTTTGAATAAAACACGCCTACACCACCAATCACTAGTGACAGAAAAAACATCAGCACGTTTTTCGATGGTCGTCTTTTTCCTTTTACAACTGCGTTCATAAGCTTACGTTCTCTGCTAATGCTGTTTTTATTATGGAAGCGCTAACATGCTGGTTGTGTGCGCTTGAAAACTTTTAATGGCAAATAAAACAATTTCAATCATGGATGCATCCATCCCCGGTATGGGTGTGATTAAAGCCAGAATGCCGGCAGCCGTGACAATGGCGTACTCAACGGTTACATAGCCTGAGCTGTTTACTCTGGTAAGCCGCTTAGCCATTTCGTTTCACCCGATTAACATGAATTGCAGTAACACCTGCCTTTAATTCATGAACCACCATTTCACACCGGTTCCCACCCCGGCCGTTAAACAATAGAATTTTACTGCCATCGACTTCATCTGATCTGGCCAAATCCCAACCTCGACGTTTTAGTTTGTCTTTATAAAAATTAACGGTGGTACCAACGGCTTGGGTACTCACGAACGTCATGGTGTGCACTTCGGCCCCATCCTCTTCCAAGAAGGTTGATGAGTACGGCTCTGTACCAGCGGGCATTGGAAAATCAATCTCGGGCGCGGTGGCACCGTGCGTTTTACGAGCCACCGATAAGAATCCATTCGAACCACCCGATTCATTGCCTTTCAACTGCAACACAATGTTGTGATCATCCTGCAGTTGGCTGATGATGTTCCAATCACCAAGTTCATTCTCAATAAACCCGGGGATTTCACCTTCGGCATACCATGCGCTGCGATAAAAATTAAAAACTGAATCCACCGTTTGATCTGATTGGAACGTACGGATGCTGAGCACCATGCCGTTTTGATTGATGTTGTTTGAGATCCACGCTGTCTTCGCCGACTCTGGAATACGAATATCTGGATCGTTGGCACTGTAGGCCGCACCCATGAAACATGCGCAAAGCCAAAACAGGCTGACTTGTCGATAGAGATTCACGCCTAACATCGATCATCACCTGTTAACGTGTAGGCCGGTAACGGATCGTTAATTTCTTTACCAGGCACAATGGCTGTTTTAACGCACCCAAACGCTTTTTCTAAGTGCTCCAGGTCATCCAGCATGGGAATCACTTTCACCTTGGAAATAAAATCGCCTACTCTTTCCAGTCGGTTCGTGGGCACAAACCCATGTACGCGTTCCCTGATGATGTCTTGATCGGCCGCTGACCAACCATCAATCATGATGGCGGTGCTGGCGACAAACTTCCCGCCTTGTTGAAACATCATTGGGTTGTTTTGTACTTCCACACTCACATCCGCCTGCACAATGCCGCGCACATACGGGTCTTCATTTTCCCAGCCATCAGGACTTAGAAATTCGCCAGTGGTTTGCACAAAGGAGCCAATCTTGCCAAAAATCTCACCTTCCTCGTTTAGCTCGTTAACTTCACTATTAACAGACCCATCAACAATCCTTACGCGAGAACGCTCCGTTGCGGATAGCCCACCGTTTCCATCGGTGGGTACTGTGGTGTTTGCGTTAGCTTGATTCGCATTGGCTTGATTGGTATTCGCTGCACCCTGCTGACCCGACTGCTGCTGTCCAGCACCCCACAGGAAATTACCACCTAAATCTGCCGGAGCGCTGGAACTGATAGGTGCAGAAGCATCTTTAAAAAACCGCGTGTCCACTTGATCAACTTGCGTGGGGTCCACATACACGGTTTTTTCCCACGCCGCATACCGACTGGCCTGAATGGTTGTTTGTTTTAAATCGATCGATTTTCCCAACATGGGGATGCCGATTAGAAAGATGGTTAGCACACCGCTAATGAAGAATGCTTCAACCAGTGCTGCACCTGCTTGCTTTTTGAGCTTCATGCTTAGCAACCCTCCGGCGCTTCGGTAAACGTTTGATCGGTATCGGAATCCAACTCATTCTCCGCTTCGGCAAAGAAAAGGTTTTGAGATACGGTTTCCCCGTTTTCATCCACTTCAAGCACGTTAATATCACCGAGTGTGTCCTCCACGGCCTTACGCGCGAACCGATAATCAAGCCGATAGTTATCGAACTCGGCAGCGGTGTGACGATCAGAGATTTCCATTAGTTTCAGCGACAGCTCATGGACCCGTTTCTCTGGCACTTCTGTATTGAGCAACTGCAGTCGTTCGATTTGGGTCTGACGAGTACGGATATAGTCATCCGTATCTTCCTCGTTCATGCTAGGAGGTGGGTTATTTATCTCTTGGCGCAGTACTCCAATCTGCTCCACGTACGAATTGCGCTCCGCTACCGCGAGATCAGTTGCCAATTCCAGCTCTACATGAAAATCATCAGCAATTTTTTGATTAATGGCTGCTAAGCGCTGTTGTAAGTCGAAGACTTCTTGTTCAGCGTCGGACACAACGTTGTAAATACTGCATTCATTGTTCACATCAAACACAAGGTCGTCTTCGTCAACCTCGATATCGCCGATATTGTTAATTAAATCCTCAGCCGCGTTGTTTGCCATGTTCCCTAACACGTCTGAGTCGGTGAAGTTGCCCGCAAGATCACCCAGATATTGCGCCGCCATGTTTTCTAAGATTCTTTGCACTGCGGTGGAGACTTGCTCTTGGAGCTGGGCCTTCATGTTGTCTATTTGCGTGTTGGCGGCATCTGCCACCATGGTGTTAAATTGCGATTCGAGCTGCTCACGAGACAAGTTGTCACGCAAGCTATCAAGACCGCCATATACCGATTCCACTTGTGCTTTTAGCTCGTTAAACTCGCCAACGTCCAGATCGTATCCAGCCGCTTTGGTTATGGCCAATACGACATCTTCTTCTTGTAAGTTGTTTTGCACAAAGTCGTCGGCAATAGCATCGGCATCGAAGCTAACGCTGTCTTTTATACCCTGTAGCTTGGCGGCGTATTGTTGATACTCTGGTGAATCTACCGTCAGCGTTTCCAGGTAGTTCTCCATACCCCTGATAACGGTTTTAACGCCTTTTGCCTGCTCTTTGTAGTCGGTGATTGGTGTAGCCGTGGAACCGGCATAACCCGGTAAACTGCCACCCGGTTTCGGCGGCATGTGTGACTGATCGCTTAATGTGTCACCATGCAGTCCATAAGCCATGAGCCTTTCCGAGCCGGTCGTCTTCACTAAGCGCACGTCCCAATACGGGCTATAGCTATTGGCAAATTCTTCTTTGCAATTAGCATTGAAACACGGCTTCTCGAAAAACAACTCCGCTGTGCTCACAGAGGTAATCACATCACCGGGGGTATCTACCTTTGCAACGAAACTATTGGTTTCAGAATCACCAGTCATGTTTGTACTGTCTTCGATGTTATCCGGATTCAGCGCAATTTCTATTCGTAGTTTTAACGTTGGCGGCTCATCAGATTCTCGCCATTCTTCGGTTAGCGCCCGATAATTTTGGATGCCCGAGTAATTTGGCATACCGCCTCGAGGGTCGTGATAATACGTTTGCCGTCTGTCCTGCGCCGAGCCGTGTCGACCACCAAAAAACGTTTGCCGACCAACAAGTGACGCTGAACTCCCAGTACTGTTGGCAAAAGAAGAAGCCCCTGCTATTGCCTGATCCCTGTATTTTGTGCCCCTCCAGGTATAGCGTTTTTCCCTGAGAGAGAACGCGTCCTTGGCATGCCATTGATACTCACCGTTCCGTTCGTATAGCTGGGTCGTGCCATGCTTTTCAAACCGAACCCAATTAAGCGGTGTAATGGGTATGAAGAAGTTAAAGAACCGCCAATCGCGTTCATTGGTAAATTTATCTGTGGAGGCTTCGATTATCGCTTTGCGCTCACGCATCGCAGCCGTGTCTTCTTTTTCAAACTTCTCGGTGAAGTCTTGCCATTCCATTGCATTTAAACCAGTTGCCGCTAATGAAAAAGCCGTTTCCCATTTTAGATCTTGGTTATTCGTGTCGTTGCTTTTAACCACGCTGTTCACCACATCGGGAGTAGCTGCAAACGTGGATAAATACATTCCTTCCTGGGCAGCACCTATGCTGGTGTTCAGCATATCGATTACCGTTAACATGCCCTCTGAGATAGGCGTAAGAAACATATCGATAGTTGAAGCAATGTTATCGATGATTTGAGTAACCGTGCCGACATAGGGAACCCAACCAAACAGGTAATTAAGGTTCTCACCCGTTTTGGCCATATAACCAGACCAGGAATGCAAACTGACCGCCTGCGCCATAGCCACTTGATTAGCCACCATTGCACGGTTGGTGTAAGCCGTAAAATTCAGCGCACGCGATTGCCACAGCAAGCCGCTATACACAGCAGAATCAGCCGTATTAACAATCTTTGTTTTATCCGACACCGTTTGCCCTGTATTAAACAGCACATACGTTGTCAGGCCTAAGAAAAAAAACAACGCCATCCCAATAGGAACCGCTTGACCACGTTGAGAATGACGTTGTTTTAAGTTCATAGTTTTCTCATCTTCCGTTGTGAGAATGTTTATATTATTTAACTACCACATTCTTAGTCTACATAGTCCTTAAGATTCTTCGCTTTTGGCTCTACCACGTTTGCTGTGGCGTCTCCTTTATTCCCAATTAACTCTTCTCCGATATTGGCGAATTGCGCTTGTACAGCTTCACCGAAAAAGCTAACTGAAGCAACCGCAGCAATCGCGATAAGCGCTACAACAATAATGTATTCCGTCATACCCTGACCCGTAATACGGCGCTTGCCGGACAACGCACTTACTTTCTTAATTGAACTCATGTTTTTGATCTCCATTTTTGATCTATAAATATTTGACAACGCAAACGATAAATACGGGATCGAGGCAACGTCTCCCCGAGATGGATTTAAACCACCTGTATCTTTCGTGAGATCAAAACTAACAAGATTGTTTTGTGAATACTTGGGTATTTATTCGAACTGGTAGGCACCTTATCCTTAAGATTAGGGCAATTGCTTATGGACTTTTATATCGCTGAAGTTCGATCTGATCGTTTATGAATTGATTTTTTGGAACTGAATAGAATGAAGCTGGCGGCTCAAACACATAATCATTATTAGCTTGTGACTTAATGTCAGTAAGCTCATCAACTGCCAGACTGGCACTTTGCACACGGATGACCAAACCATAGTGTGTACTAAGATACTGTTTATTTACAAGCACTTGCTGTTCATCTGTGCAATGCCATTCCTGAACAACCTGCCCTCGCCAAATTCGCTCACCTATAAACTCGCCAAACCAACCTTCGCACGCTGTTTGGCCCATTAAGTTAGTAGCGGATGCCTGTGAAAACAAGTTTGCAGCCAACTCAGGATATTCCTCCTGATATTGCTCTACTTCTAACGCGTAATACAGTTTGCGCTTTCTATCGATCATCCAAATACGTTTAGAGTCGAAGCTCTTAAGAACCTCCGATGTGCCTTCTGTGTCTGAAACGTGTATACCCTGTGGTGACAACACAACCCAGCTACTTTGCACAACAGTTTCGTCGCGCAAACTATACTGCTTTAGAAGTGCCGTGATTGAAGGCAAACGGCTGAATACAGTGTTTTTGTAGGGAATGGGGGCTCTGTTTTCTGTCGCGCTAACATCGTTACCCCCGCCTATCAACATAGCAACTAAGCTCAAACTAAGAAAGCAGCGCAAGCGGCGTGACAATTTTTTGTATATCCGAGTGTTAACCGAGTCACACATTTTCAAACTTGTAAACAACTTCCTTCTCGCTTAGCACACATGGCATTCACAATACCAAACTTCGACCGAATGTCTAGTGTAAATAATAATGCTTGTTTAATACAATTGAGTTCTGCTTGATACGGATATCGACATGCAAAGCTTACCAGCACCAGTCACAGCCTTCTGTTTACTTTTGCTTGCCCCTGTAAGCAACCATGGATTCGATCTACATCGAGCACCAGCCTCAGAATTCAACTATCGACTATTTATCAACACACACGACCTAATATTGGTCGACCCAACTGGCTCAAGACTTAATCTAAACACCGAAACCTCAACAATTATTGAAGCGGTAAGCAGAACCAACGAGGAAACCACTATTCAGCTATCTAACGGTACCCAATTGGTTTTTTATGGATCTTACTTAGTGGAACACACAGACACCAACGGCGTCACCGAAAAAATAAACTATAGGAACAGTCAGTCGCCAGGCAAGCTGAATTGCGATACCCCAGAAGTCGATTCGAACAACGATTGCAATTCAACGGAACCATTTGATTTCGACATTCCTTTAATTGCTGATGCCACCACGCAGATCGATATTCGACCACCAAACTGCAACAGTTACTTTGATGACTATTTACATACACGACGCGGCTTACAAATTGAGCAAGCTTTAGCCGATCATTTTCAACTCAATGGTTTCACAGCAACACCGCAAACATTCCCTGTCATTGATTTTATCGAAAACAATACAGCGCATATCGTTAAAAGCAGAGATCTCAGCAAAGCAGCTTTTCAGTCTGACAATGCACTTTATGATCAGATAATGTTGGATATTCAAGAGATAGACACAATGTTCAACGACACTAATTCACTGTCGGCTCATTATCAGGGGCGGTCAATGACGATACAGCAGAACCAGATTCAACGTTCTGTATTGAATATTGTTATACAAAATGGTCTAGCAACCGAGCCTCAGAAACAGCAACTACAGAGAGTACTGACTGAGCTAGAGCAACGAACTGACGTAACAATCAATATTATTGAAATTCCATAAAAATGTGGCAGCAACACAATCCTTGCATCACCGCCACACACTACACTGGCAACTATCGCGATCCTTCGCAAAACTCCATGTCGCCACAACTAAA
>CAYMHU010000038.1:28991-35074 GCA_964390335.1 uncultured Granulosicoccaceae bacterium
ACTACACTGGCAACTATCGCGATCCTTCGCAAAACTCCATGTCGCCACAACTAAACCTATAGACTACTGCTCGCGCATTAATACATTACCAAGATCATTACCGCTGTAAGTTACTTCTCCGGCCAAATCAAGTACGCAATTGTCTGGCCCCACGCTTACCCCCCATCCACGGCTATTGCTGACCCTGATATCAGATAACCTTAAATACCCGTTCCATCCAGAAGTACAATTCATGTATATTGCTGCTGCTCCTTCACCAGCACCAGCATTCTCAATGACCACATTGGACAACTCGTTTAACTCACTGCTCTGGTCAATGACGATCCCGTTCCATGGAAAACCACTTTTTGCGGACATAAATGAAATTGGGTCGTTAAATGTACCTATGGCTCTGAAATAGCCATCGCGATACACCTCAATCTCAGCACCTTGACTCATAATAAAAGAGACGCCAGGATTAACTATGATGCCTCCATAATCGACATAGACTTTATTATCGACCTTATAAGACGCCCCAACATCGTTTATGGTCAAATTTTCTCTGACTTGGGCTGATGTGTCCAATTCGATTACGTTGTTTATATTTTCGCTGAACCAAAACCCTTCATTGATTTCATCAAGCTTATTAATTCTAATTTTGCCTGCAATACCATTTAACGAGACATCAACATTACTGGCATTGATCACATCACCTTGATTGATACCCAGCCCATATTCAAGGCTGTGTTGTATCGTAACGTTTTTCAACGAGGCAACACCACCAGAATTCAGTTGCAAATTGGACTGGTAAGTATCATAAAAACTGTATTTACCGCCATATTCGATACGAACGTTGCTTAAGTACACAGACCCCGTCACTAGAACACCAATCCAATGACCGGGCTGTTTATTCGACCCAGTAAACACAATCTCTTTCACATCTCCGATGGCCCGTACTGAACCTAGGATATCAAAGGCAGCTCCTTCAGAAAACCGAACCTCCACCCCAGAAAAAATCGTTAGATTCGCTGACTTAACCTTAAAGCCATCAACCAAATAAGCCACACCATAATCACGTAGCTCAGAATCAGTATTAACACTAACTGAACCTAATTCAATAACATCTTCCAAATTCTGACTAAAATAATTTCCTGATCCAAAATCCTGCAAAACATCAAAATTAACAACCACCGGAAACGCATTCTGCGTAATCACATTGCCCGACATCTCTCGAAAAGTTGTTGCGGCTTGCTCTGCACTCAGCCCAACCCCCGCAGTCCACCTAATCAACGACCCCATTAAACTTGTGCTCGTTGGCCCGTTCGAAGTTGATTCATAATTAAGAGCAGCCTTGGAGCTCCCTCCACCAGCGTACTCAATGACCGAATGCTGAATAATATTTTTGGAACTACTCGATTTGTTAAATTCCACCCCGTCCCAATACCCCGGTACTCGATCGACTGCACTAAGCACTGCGGGCGCAGTTTTTTCACCCAGCAGCGAGAGCGATCCACCGGTCCGTACTTCGATTCCTAATCCCGCTTCAAACAACAAAACGGCATTAGGCTTTAACGTTAGGTTCCCACCATTTTCGATTTTAATATTGACCGTAACCCGGTAGCACCCGCCATCAACCGTCATCGGTTCAACAATGCTAGAAAGTTCCCACGTTTCCGTACATTCAAGCGCATCTAAATCCGGGATATTTAGCCCGGCTAACGGCTCCGCAGTCACAATGTTATTGTTAGCCTCGGTTCTCACCATTGCTCCTGGCGTATCGGCACAATCGGCCTCACTTAACTCCGACGCATTACCACTGGCATCTATGGCTGCTACCTGATAACAATAGGTTGTTCCACTCGATACCTTTGTGTCAGTAAGCACTGTACTCGTAACTTTGGTCTGCAGTATAGGCGCACCGTCACCCGCACTGCGATACACATTAAATGCCACAACGTCTGCAATATCGTTCTGACCCCAAATCAAATTCATTCGTCCAATATCGGGAGTCACGTTCAACTGCACAGGAACCGGCGGCGCCGTCGTATCGAGCTCTGCTAACGTCTGCGCTTGAGCCGCCAGAGATACCAGCGACTCATTGCCAACAGAATCAATTGCTGTGACTTCATACGTGTACGTGGTATTGGCCAGGAGCGCGGAATCGGTGTAGACCGGAAATGGTGTCGTAGCGACAAAAACATTTTCGCGATAAATCCGATAGGCAACCACACCCATATCATCTGTTGCTGGCTCCCAGACAAGCACTATTTCATCCAATGCACTCGGAAGTGCTCTTACTTCAGTTGGTGCGCTTGGTACTTCGTTATCGGCTTGAGTCGCTAATGTGAATACTGAAAAGTTAGATCGAGTTGTACTTTGGGTTTTAGTTTCAGGGTCTGTAATGACCGCTTGGATGAAACCATCTTTGATAAACAGTGGGTTGTCGTCTAAATATTTATCTATGCCAAGGTTGTTAGCATCAAATGCTGTAGATTGTATTAGCTGAGCTGATAGTTGATATGAATCGAGCACCGATTCGAACAAAGCATAAACGGCAGTGGACACAGCGTTAAACTCAGCCTCAGTTGGTACAGTAATACTCGGGCCATCTGTACTAAAACTTGTATCAATATCCAAACCGTTAGACGAAAACCAATTGCGTAATACAACATCGCTATAACTATGAACATTGGCAATCTGATCACCAAATGTAATGCCATAGCGATATTCATTATTACCCAAATCTGCTCTTATAAGATACGGCGGTAAACCAACGCTATTTTCAATATTGTACTTGCCAGATTCGTTGAAGGGACGACTAAAGCGCACGCCATCACTGGATTTAAGTTCAATAGTATTACTAGCGAATTCCCGGGAATCAGAAATAGTTCCTTGAAGAATAAAGCCGGTTCCAATAATACCGCCCTCTTCATCAGGGTCTCCACCTTCGGCGCAAGCAAACAAAGCGGCAGTCAAGAACAGCGTGAGCAACAATCTCACACTAAAACAAAACGTTTTGACACTGCTATCCATGTGTTTCACCCGTTACCTTCAGGTTTGCTGTATTAGACTCACCTTCAAAATAATAAATACCCAAACCTACTCGTTTTCCTGCATTCCGTTTGTCGGAGTCAGACTTATCACGTTCTGTGCTTAGAAATTCAGTAAGAGTGCCGAACAGTTCCATGGCTTGCTTGTTACTCAATTCGTGAAATCGTTTTGCAATACTATCTTCGATACCGCTGTAGACCAATTGCCGTTGGAAGCGAATGTCGTCGCTGGCGTTCTCAACATTGTGCACCGCCGTACCTAATAAATCCGCCACACACACCGACAAAATCCGAATTTTTTCAATTTCGTTTTCTTGCGGAACATATGCGCTGCGAACCAGTCTCACGGTATCGGGTGTTGGTTGCTCCGTCATACCACTACGATTTAATTCATCCAATACAGCGCCGTAAGTGATATCACCACTGTATTGACTGACCAGGCTCTCAAAACTATCCGCACCACCTTTTAACGCCAATACTTTTGCTTTTCGATCAGCATCCAAAAAATCCTTGTCAGAAAGCCAACCATGCACAACACGCATAGCTCGATTCGGTGCTTGTTTTTCAGGAAGCGTGTTTTTGGAAAGATTACCGTGATACCGCACAACTTCCTTGCGACTTAATCCCGTTAAAACGGCAGCACGTGAAAAAGTCATTTTTTGATTAGGCAATGAGAAGGATTCGTACGCAACATCCACATATGTCTGGCGGACAAGCTCGTTTAATTCAGCGTGCGTGTATTCGTAACGAATGAGCACCCGAATTAGTGGCCTCAACACCGAAGCCGCCATTTGCGCAATTGTTTGTTTGAAATCCGTTTGCATAACGGGATAATTATCCCATTTAGAATAAAAGTCAACAAATTTTCTGCTTGAATTCAAACTTTCATTCAATGCAAAACGCTAACGCACTGTTAATTCGACAGATTTTCAAATTAAACTAGCCAAATTGATAGTGTGACCTGAAACACCTAATCCCCCAAAACCACCCCCATTCCTTTGCATTTCAACCCAAATTCCTGTATTTTCATCCACTTCAAGCTTCGGGGCGGGGTGCAATTCCCCACCGACGGTAGGGCATATCCAGGTATGCCAAGCCCGTGACCTGCGAACTCATTTATATACGAACACATATAAAGAGTATTCGTGGCTGATCTGGTCAAATTCCAGAGCCGACGGTTATAGTCCGGATGAGAGAAGTGTTGAACTAGAGTTGCGCGCCAGTCGGCGCGTTTCTACCTGTGTGTCAATCCGCCCCGAATATATGAATTTATTGAGGGGTCCGGTTTCTTGCCGACACACGAACAATACATGCAACGAGCCATCGAGCTTGCACAGCGCGCATCAGGGTTAACATCCCCTAACCCGCTTGTGGGCGCTGTGGTTGTGCGTAACGATAAAATCGTTGGCGAAGGTTGGCATCACAAAGCAGGCTTATCGCACGCCGAAGTTGAAGCCATTAATAATGCAAACGGCCAAACCGACAACGCCACCATCTATGTATCACTGGAACCCTGCTCGCACCACGGTAAAACGCCACCCTGCACCGAAGCCATCATCAAAGCCGGCATTAAAAAAGTGGTTTACGCAACCAAAGACATCAACAAAGAAGCTGAAGGTGGCAGCCGTCTTCTAAGAAACGCAGGCATCGAAGTTATAGAAAACATCTGCGAGCAAGCAGCACTTTACACAAACCGCTTCTTCTTTCATGCAATCAAAACGAAACAACCCTTTGTCATCGCCAAATTCGCCAGCAGCCTAGACGGCAAAACCGCAACGCATTCCGGTAACAGCCAATGGATAACCGGGACCGCTGCCAGAAACAAAGGCCATGAAGCACGACAAGCCTGCGACGCCATTATCATCGGCGCGCAAACCGCCATTGCAGATAACCCTACTCTCAGTGTTCGTAACCCAGACGCATTTAAACACTCAGAGCCATCGCACCCGTTAAGAGTAATTTTAGACAGCACCGGCCGCGTACCACTAAACAACCCCGTGCTAAACACCAGCAACGGTCAGAAGACCTTAGTGGTCACAACCGATCTAATGAGCCCTGAACACGAACACAATCTCAATGCCCAAAATGTAGAAGTCCTGCGCCTACCCTTTGCTAAAAACAGCCAACGCCCAGACTTACCCGCACTTATGCAAGCCCTGGGAAAACGCTCTATTCAAAGCGTATTAGTAGAAGGCGGCCAAACAGTATTAGGCGCGTTCCTGGATGCACAACTCATCAACGAAGTATGGGCGTTCATTGCACCAAAAATCATCGGCGGAACCAACGCAGCGCCCAGCATTGGCGGCACGGGTATCGATCAACTGAAAAACGCACCTGCACTTAAAGATGTGCAAGTAGAGCATCTGAACAACGATTTACTGATAAGAGGCCTGGTATGTTCACCGGCATAGTAGAAGAACTGGGCACGGTTATAGAGTGCAAACAATCCGGCGACGGTGTCGATCTCATCATCGATTGCAAAACGGTTTTAGGAGGCACACAACTCGGTGACAGCATCGCTGTTAACGGTGTGTGCTTAACCGTGACCCACATGCAAGACAACACGTTCACTACAGGACTAGCGCCGGAAACACTAAAACGCACCAACCTCGGCGCATTAAGTAACGGTTCAAAGGTCAACTTGGAACGCTCTGTAACACCATCAACACGCATGGGTGGTCACTTTGTTCAAGGCCATGTGGACACAACCGGCGTTATCAAATCATTCACAAAAGACAATGACGCTTTGTGGGTAGCGGTCAGCGTACCGGCCGACTTAATGCGTTACATCGTAACCAAAGGCTATATCACCATAGATGGTACAAGCCTCACCGTCGTTGATACGGGTCCGGACTGGTTCAATGTAACGCTTGTGGCCTATACCCAAGCCCATATCGTATTACCAACTAAATCAACTGGCGACGAAGTCAATATAGAAGTCGATGTGCTCGGCAAATACGTTGAACGATTAATCGCACATAATAATCCAGAGAACCACCATGACTGAGTCAACGTTAGCCTCCGCTGAGGCGGCAATTGCGGCCATTAAAGCCG
>CAYMHU010000039.1:0-11265 GCA_964390335.1 uncultured Granulosicoccaceae bacterium
TAGAAACACAAAATGCACTTTATCTAATACGAACGTTTTACCCGCTTCGCAACGCGAAGCGTTTGTACTCAGCAAATTCGACTCATCGCTAGCCCAAAGGCTTGCTTTTGGAAACAGTGATAACACGT
Organism: uncultured Granulosicoccaceae bacterium; assembly: GCA_964390335.1. Lineage (GTDB taxonomy): Bacteria > Pseudomonadota > Gammaproteobacteria > Granulosicoccales > Granulosicoccaceae > Granulosicoccus. Next base: position 129 of record CAYMHU010000039.1, read on the forward strand.
TGCTCAATCCACCGGCATGATCATCATCGGCATGCGAAATAACCACATGATCTAAAGTGTGTCGTCCGTTCGCATGCAAAAACGGTTGCACGACCCGCTCTACCATACTCGAATTTGCAGAGATTTTTTTACCTGTATCAAACAGCACGGTATGTTCTTTCGTGAATATCACTGCCGCTAAACCCTGCCCCACGTCAAGTACATGCAGTTCAAAACCGTCAACCGGCTTGCCAAGCAGATTAATCACTATAGCCGGCGCAACCAATGGCAAAGAGAGCCACCGCAGCGATAATCCACGAGGCGCAAAAAATAACACCAGCGCTGCCAAGCTGCCAAACAGCACAATGGGTTCGGATAAAAATAAAATTTGATTGGCAGCCGGTATACGCAAAAGCAGGTCAAGACAAACTAACAACTGCTCCAATACCCATTGCACTGCAATCAGCAACCAGTTTGCTACTGAAACCGAAATAAACGACGTTGCAAGCGTAATTAAAGACAAAGGCACAACAAACATACCCACCACCGGCACAGCAATCAAATTGGCAATGGGTGCAACCAGTGCCCCTTGTTGAAAGAACCACGCAGTCGCAGGCAACAAAACCAACCCCAACTGCAAATGCACCTTGAAGCCAGCTACCATTCCGCGATGACGATGAAGCCTGCCATTATGTAAATAGATTAATGCCGCAACCGTACCAAACGATAACCAAAAACCTACCGACAGCAGCACCAGCGGATCAAGTAGCAATACGACCAACAACGCAAATAAAATGGCAGTGGTTGCTGGCCATATACGCCTACAAACAATTGCGAAAGCCACGATTGACAGCATGATCAATGCACGAACCGTGGGTAAACTGAAACCGGCAAGCGCCGCATAAGCTAATGCGCAACCCAAGCTGAGTACGATACACAGCGTAATTTTGTTGATACCCCAAGTGGTTTTTTGCACGGCGATTGTTTCTGCACTGGTACGTCGCCGTGTGTATACAGTGGCAACACTCACACCCAGCCAAACCCATCTGGCAACGAAATAGGCCCACGCGCTAATCAGGCCGATATGCAATCCGGATATAGCCAGCAAGTGTGCGGTACCCGATTGCCTAAGCGTTGCCCAGTGTGCCGTGCTGATGTTATTGCTAATGCCTACGGTTAAACCTTGAACCAACGCTGTGGTTTCATTAGCAGCGTCAAGTTTGGATAAACGCTCCGACAACCTCTGTCTGATAGCTGCAAGCGTCAGCGTCGATGCAAGTAATTGCGGAGCCAGTGGTTTATCGCGCACGTAACCGGTTGCGTGAATACGTGAATGAAACAACCAACGTTCATAATCAAACCCGCCAGGATTTCCCAAACCAGCAGGCGGCTTTAATCGCACAAACAATTGCCAACGTTGCCCTGCACGAAGCTCGCGCCCCGATTTACCGTACCAATTAAGTGAGATACGTTTAACTGACATCGTTGTGTCTTGGCCGATGGGTTCGATTTGCTCAATTTTGAACGTAAAGCTAGTACGTCGATCATCATACTTCGGCACCGATGCTACAACACCGGTTACCCGAATATCTTGTCCTGTTAGCTCATCCGATAATCGGTAGCTAATTTGTGCAGCGACCACCCACTGCACCAGCAAACCACCCAGAATTAAACCCAATACAACTGATAAACTAACAAACCGCGTAACACACGAACACAGCAGTATCAGCGCCAGGGCAACATTGAAGGCTGTCGCAAATTCCGGCAAGAACAGAAAAATCAGCCCCGCGACAAAAATGCCCAGTGAAAAAATGCGCACAGCGGCTATTGTTTACTAGTAAGAGTGTCGAACAGCCACTCAATAAAACCATGGTGTTGTCCGATAACTTGATGGATAACACAAAAACCGACTGTTAGAGACACTATATGCCACGCCGCTGGCTCAAAGCCAACATGCCAACGCATCATCAGATGCGACGCCAACTGGGCGCACCTGGTGAAGCCTGCGAGCAAGGCGAACGGTACGGCACCATTCGCCAATGGATGATTCGCAAGATCACTGACCCTGCGTTTTGGCACATGAACAGACACTCTGTTGCTGGCGGTGTGGCAACGGGCTTGTTTGTGGCATGGCTTCCTATACCCATGCAGATGCTGGTGGCTGCCATCCTTGCAGCGTGTTTGCGCGTCCATGTGCCTGTCTCGGTGATGATGGTCTGGTTCAGTAATCCAATTACTTTCCCACCGTTACTTTATGCGGCTTGGTATATGGGGTCAACCATACTAGGCAAACCCATTTTGGAAACACCGCTAGACTTAAGTATTACTGTGCTGCTAGAGGAAGCATTGCATTCCTGGCCAGAGATTCTTGTTGGTAGTTTATTTTGTGCAGCCGTAACTGCGGTGCTGGGCTTTTTCATCACTTATATAGTGTGGCGAGCAGTCGCCATCCAGCGCTGGCGCAAACGACGGACTAAACACAGAATGACAAAAGCAGCTCAATCAAGCAAAGGACTCTGAGCGTCCTACTTTACTAGCTAGATAACGTACCGTTAGTTAAAGTATAAACCGTATCCATTCTGGCTGCCAATTGCGTATCGTGGGTCACGATTAAAAAACTGGTGCCCGACTCCTGATTCAGTTCAAGCATCAGTTCGTATACCGTATCGGCAGTACGCTCATCCAAATTTCCGGTTGGTTCATCGGCTAATACAATTTGCGGGTCGGTGACTAAGGCGCGTGCAATGGCCGCGCGCTGACGTTCTCCACCAGATAATTCTGTGGGTTTATGTCGCAAGCGTTGCCCCAACCCAACTCTTTCCAATATCACGGCCGCTTTTTCATTAGAACGTGCAACAGACTCCTTACGGATCATCAATGGCATAGCGACATTTTCTAACGCAGTAAATTCAGGTAGCAAGTGGTGGAACTGATACACGAATCCAATGCTTCGGTTACGCAACACACCAATCGCTTTTTGGCCCAGTGATTTTAAATTTTGCCCATTAACAGTCACACTGCCTTCAGTGGGTTGGTCGAGTCCACCCAATAAATGCAGTAGGGTGCTCTTGCCACTACCGGACGAGCCCACAATGGCAATTCGATCGCCTTTATTAATAGTAAGCGATAAGGCGTTTAGCACATCAACGCTTAAATCACCTTGCACATAGCGTTTACTGATGTTGTCCGCTACCAGCACGGGACCACTTGTTTTATTTGCTTGTTCCATACCCTACTCGTACGCCAGCGCTGATGCGGGGTCGGTTCTAGATGCACGCCATGCAGGATACAAGGTAGCTAGCACCGATAACGATAAGGACAATATCGCAATCCGGATAACGTTAGGCCATTGCAAATCGGATGGCATTTTATCGATGTAATAGACTTCCGGATTTAAAACCGGCCCGGTGAAGCGTTCAATAAACGGCACTACAACATCAATATTGGATGCCAGCAACACGCCACCAATAACGCCAACCACAGTGCCTACCACACCAATTAAGGTGCCTTGAACTAAAAAGATACTCATGATGCTTCTTGGCGATGCGCCTTGTGTTCTGAGTATCGCAATATCGGCTTGTTTATCCTGCACCATCATAACCAGCGTGGACACAATATTAAATGCAGCCACTGCAACGATCATCGACAAGATGATAAACATCATGGTTCGTTCCATTTTCACCGCAAGAAAATAGTTGGCGTTTTGCTGAGTCCAGTCGGACACATAGTATTCGAAACCGACTTGCTGCTTTAGATCACGTGCTACAAATGGCGCGCGACCTGTGTCTTCAAGTTTTAATCGCACTCCAGAATAGCCATCACCCATCTTTAATAATTTGGCTGAATCCCTTGCATGCATAACCGCAAGGTTTCGATCGAACTGGAACATGCCAAAGCGGAAAAAACCGGTAACAGTGAACCGTTTAATGCGCGGTACAAACCCAACCGGTGTGACCGATGCTTCGGGGGTGATAACCATTATTTTATCGCCCACAACAGCGCCTAAATAAGCCGCTAAATCTGAACCCAGAATAATGCCATACTCACCTGGTTTTAACGCCGTGTCCAACGAATCAGTGAGTTCAAGCTTATCGGCGATTTCGGATACCGCGCTTTCCAATGCAGGCTCAACCCCTCTGATCAACGATCCAGTGGATCGTCCGTTCGCCACCAACATCACCTGACCTTCCACATAAGGTGCCGCTCCGAGCACTTCGGGGTGCTGACGAGCAGTATCAATCAGGTTGTCGGTTTGCTGCATTGGTTCGCCAAATGCCGTGATGGTCGCATGCGAGGACGCACCGACTATGCGCTGGCGCATTTCCTTCTCGAAGCCACTCATGACCGAGGTTACCGTAATGAGCGCCGTTACCCCCAGCGCGATACCCAAGATGGAAATCAGCGATATGAATGAGATGAAGTGGTTTCGTCGTTTAGCCCGTGTGTACCGAAGCCCGATGAAAAATTGATACGGTTGAAACATGACGTGTTTTTGGCCCTAACCAGCTATGTAGACAACACCTGTGAGAAAGGTTCGCAACCCATCGATCAAGGATTTCACCGTTCGAGTATCAGTATAGGAAATATGGGACAATAAACAGGCTTCATCCTACCGAATTTTAACCACCTGTTTGCAACATGTCTGTAAATGATCCGAACTTAGTGCTGCTGCCCCAAGCTATTGACGCCAAAAAGCGCTGGGGGCAGCTGCATGGCTCCGCCGAGTCGTTGGCTGTAGCAGAATTTGCCACACGCGCGGATTCATTGGTGGTCGTTGTGGCTGCTAATACCCCGGAGTTGCTGCAATTGGAGGCTGAACTGGGGTTTTACTGTGCAGGCGTCACGCCGATGCAGGTGTTTGGCGACTGGGAAACCTTGTCATACGATCGAGTATCGCCGCATCAGGACATCATTTCCCAGCGTATTCGTACCCTGTACACCTTGCCGAATCAGCAACATGGCATTTTGTTAATCACCGCTTCGGCGCTGATGCAACGCTTACCGCCCTTGTCATTTTTATCTCAGCATGCGCTGATTATTAACACGGGCGATCAGTTACCAATAGAGCAATTCCGCACTCGGCTGGTTGATGGCGGCTATCGACTCGTGTCTCAGGTGGAAGAACACGGGGAATTTGCGGTTCGTGGATCCATTCTGGATTTATACCCAATGAGCAGCTCAACTCCCTACCGAGTCGAATTTTTTGATGAAGACATCGAAACCATCCGTACCTTCGATCCAGACACTCAGCGAGGTTTAGACAAAGCCGATCGCATCGAATTACTGCCAGCGCATGAATTCCCACTCAACGAAGAAGGCATTGGTTTGTTTCGCCGCCAGTTTAGAAACACATTTGAAGCGGAAAGCAAAAACAGCCCTTTGTATGCAGAAGTATCTGAAGGCCGCGCACCGGCGGGTATCGAATACTACCTGCCGTTGTTCTTTGCAGACATGGCGAATATCTTCGATTACTTACCGAACGATGCCACGTTCGTGCATGTTGATCAGGCACAAAGCGGGATTGCGACTTTCTGGGACACCACGCAAGAACGCTACGAGCAACGACGTCACGATGTAGAGCGCCCTATTTTGCCGCCCGATGCCTTGTATCTTGACCCTACGTCAATGGACAAACAATTAAAAGAGTATCGATGCATTACGGCGCAACGATTTGAAATTGAAAACCCGGGCCGCACGGGACACAACTTTTCTACCAAGGTGCCTGAGTTATTTCCCATAGATGCAAGAGCCGAGAGACCCATGGGCGCTTTGCAGGATTTTCTGGGTAAGTTCAATGGGCGCACATTATTTATTGCCGAATCAACCGGCCGACGTGAAGCATTAATGGACCAGCTGGTTGGCAATCGTTTGATGCCGGAAATCGTTGATAGCTGGGCAGCATTTTTAGCCAGTGAACGGCAGCTGTGCTTAACCACTGCTGCGGTTGATCGGGGACTGCTGCTTCCTGAACACGGTATTAACGTGGTTGCGGAATCTCAATTAGGCGCTGCACGGGTGCGCACGCGACAACGTCGCCGACCGACTCGCGACTCCGATGCCATCATCGCGAACTTAACCGACCTGAATTTCGGCGCACCTGTTGTCCATCTTGATCACGGCGTCGGTCGATATCAAGGGTTAACCAGCCTCGATGTCGGCGGCTTAGAAACCGAATACGTCACCATTCACTATGCAGGCGATGACAAACTGTATGTTCCCGTATCGTCCTTGCATTTGATTTCTCGTTATACCGGCGCTAGCGAAGATTCTGCACCGCTGCACAAGCTTGGCACCGAAACTTGGCAAAAAGCCAAAAGGCGTGCTGCAGAGAAAGCCTACGATGTTGCTGCAGAACTTCTAGAAATTCATGCGCGCCGAGCTGCACGTAAAGGCTTTGCATTCCCCGCCACCTCAGACAACTACGCAGGTTTTGCAGCTGGGTTCCCATTTGAAGAAACACCTGATCAGGCCAGCGCCATTGAATCTGTAATAACTGATTTACGCTCCCCACAACCGACCGATCGTGTGGTTTGCGGTGATGTGGGTTTTGGCAAAACGGAGGTTGCCATGCGCGCTGCATTTGTGGCTGTCGATGCAGGCAAACAAGTGGCTGTGTTGGTGCCCACAACCTTGTTAGCCAAACAACATCATCAAAACTTTTTAGATCGCTTCGCTGATTGGCCGGTGCAGGTTGAATCGTTATCGCGGTTTGTCAGCGCCAAAGACCAAAAGGCCATTCTTGCAAAGCTTGCCAGCGGTGGTATCGATATCATCATTGGCACACATAAGCTCATACAAAAAGATGTAAAGTATAAGAACCTCGGGCTTGTGATTATCGATGAGGAACACCGTTTTGGCGTTCGACATAAAGAGCACATGAAATCTTTGCGAGCCGAAGTGGATATCGTTACTTTAACGGCCACACCGATTCCGCGAACATTGAACATGGGTTTGGCTGGCATGCGTGACTTATCGATTATTGCCACACCACCCCAACATCGACACGCCATTAAAACGTTTGTTGGTGAGTGGTCTGACGTACAAATTCGCGAAGCATGTGAGCGCGAACTGAATCGTGGTGGTCAGGTGTATTTTCTGCATAACGAAGTCAGCACCATCGAACGAATTACCCGAACATTAGAAGAGCTAATTCCAAGCGCTAAGGTCAACTTTGCACACGGTCAAATGCGCGAGTCAGAGCTTGAAGCTGTCATGGTTGATTTTTATCACCAGCGATTCAATATTTTGGTTAGCACCACCATTATTGAAAGTGGCATCGATATCCCAACGGCCAACACGATTATTATTAATCGCGCAGATAAACTTGGACTTGCGCAACTGCACCAACTGCGCGGTCGCGTTGGTCGATCACACCATCGTGCCTACGCGTATTTAATTACACCGCCAAAAGGCGTGATGACCAGCGATGCTGAAAAACGCTTAAGCGCTATTGAGTCCCTGGAAGACTTAGGTGTGGGCTTCACGCTTGCAACACATGACCTTGAAATACGCGGGGCCGGCGAGCTTCTGGGTGAAGGACAAAGCGGTCAAATTCAGGAAATCGGATTTACACTGTATACCGAACTACTGGATAGAGCGGTTGCTGCGCTCAAATCTGGTGAGATTCCGGATTACGATACGCCACTGGCACAAAGCACCGAAGTCGATCTGGGTGTGCCTGCCCTGCTCCCGCAGGATTACGTGCCGGATGTCCATCAGCGCTTAATTTTGTATAAACGCATTGCAGCCGCAAAAACGTTTGATGAGCTGCGCGAGATGAAAATTGAACTGATTGATCGCTTCGGGTTGTTACCACAGCAAACCAGTAACCTGTTTGAAGTCATGCAAATCAAGCTACGTTGCGTCGATCTGGGTATAGAGCGTATTGAAATGAATCCTCGGGGTGGCCGCTTGGTGTTCAATAAAGTGCCAAAAATTGACCCAATGGTGCTCATTCAATTAATCCAAAAAGAATCTTCGGTGTACAAGTTTGATGGTCAACAAATATTAAGAATCACTAAAGAGTTTGACGACATTGATCAAATCCGCGAATTTCTTGATATTCTGTTGGATAAACTAACATCGAACAGCGCCTAGATACCGCGCGGACAGTCGCGCGGATAGAACTGAGGAATACTATGTCACTGTTTACAAACAGATCCACCCGTTCGGTTTCGCGAGTGCTAGCGCACTATCTGTTGTTAGCCTGCGTGGCGGTTATGGCCAATGCAGCCCACGCCCAAGATCGAAACTACCTAATTGAAGTGGTGCTGCTTGAAAATTTGGACGAAGCGAAAAACGCGACTCCAGGCAATCTGTATTATCCGCGCATTACGTCTGCCATGAGTCTAAGCAGTGACGCAGCAAGCTCGGCTGGCTTTAGCTTGGTTGAAGAAGGTCTATCGCTGACTGAAGAAGCACAGAAGATTACCGGTAGCCGACAGTTTCGTGTGTTGCGTCATTTTGCGTGGCGGCAACCAGGGCTAGATGCAAAGAATGCCAAAGCCATTCGTGTCAACATAGGAAGTGTGTTTGATCAATATATACCCGCAGATTTAAAACCCTATAAGCACTTTATACCTGCCTCTTTTCAGGCGACCCCTGATCGCAGCCGACAGGTTCGAAACACCACGGTCAGCGGTTCTATCAAGGTCCGCCTGAGTCGATTCCTACATGTTGATTCGCATCTGGTTTACACCGACGTTGAAAACAACACCAGCTACCGGCTTCGCCAAAGCCGCAAAATGCGCAGTCGCGAATATCACTATATCGACAACCCGCGTTTTGGGTTACTAGTGCGTATTTTGCCGATCGAAGACGCACAAAATCCTGGTTAGCCGCAGCAGCCCCTTTTCACGGGTATGCACCCTGATTCAGCCCCGTATGGCACTGAATTGGCCGTTTCAGTGTGCGCTAATTAACAATTTGTATACTATTAGTGCCGCAGCGGCCCTGCATAACCGCTATTCAGGATACGTTCAGTAGTGGCTCCGTACAGTGTCAGCCAACGTCACAGCAGACGTTGCTTACGACTAATGAGGCTCACCATGAAAAAAACAATCGCATTAATAGCATTTTTCGGTATCAGCAACCTGGCAACAGCTGCTGACTCACCACGACTACAACATCGATTCACAGACTATGCTCAGGTACTGGACGTTGAACCCGTTTTCAAGCGAGTGGAGTATAAAACCCCGCAACGAGAATGTTGGATTGAACAAGAAGAACACGTTGTCACTTACGAAGGTTCGAATCAACACTTCGGACGTTCCACCGGCAGCACTCAATCTGGTCGTCGCGGTGGAGACGCTATCATTGGTGGCATTATTGGCGGTGTTATCGGAAACCAAATTGGTCGACACGGTGGTCGCGGAGCCCGCAATGGCGCAACCATAGCAGGCGCGATTATTGGTTCTGCGTTGGCAAACGAAGCCGGTAGTTCAGTCAGCCGATCGACAAACAGCGGCGAAACCTACAGACATCGCAGACAACGCCGCGTTGAACAACCCATTATTCAAAACACGCGTCCAAGCCGAACGGTAACCACTCGACCCGTTGAGCGGTGCCGCGAAACAATGCAAACCTCCTACGAGCAGCGCATTCGAGCTTACGATGTGACTTACCGGTATCGTGGCCAGACATTTACCACGCGCATGAAGCGTGATCCGGGCAATCGTATAGAATTAAATATTAACGTGACGCCTGCTCGCCAATAAATGGAAAACTATGTGTTTTAGTCGTACCAATCTTTGCAATACGTTTACCCGGCTTTATAGCCGGGTAAAGCCGTTGAACCACAAAGCGCTCATGTTGTGCATGGTGTTATGCATTACCAGCGTATACACAACATCAAGCATGGCAAACGATGGGGTTTTATCACGTGCTCAAGCAGTGAATATTGCCAAACAGCGAAGTGGTGAAGGTGCGCGAGTTCTGGGTGTAAAAGAAACGCAAGATAATAACGGTGGTTTAGTTTACGCGGTAAAAGTAATCAAAAACGGACGCGTAAAGGTATACCAAATTCCCGCCAAACCAAAAGGATAATAACTCAAGTTATGCGCGCATTAGTAGTAGAAGATGAGAGCACATTACGAGAGCAAATCGAAACCGAACTTCGCAATCATGAGTTCGCTATAGATTCCGCAGCTGACGGAACCGAAGGCTTATACTTAGCCACCACCATGCCTATCGATGTGGCCATTATCGATCTTGGACTACCGGGCATTGATGGCTTAACACTAATAAAAAAACTGCGCGCCAAAGAGTGCAGCTACCCGGTTTTAATTTTAACCGCTCGAGACAACTGGCAAGACAAAGTAGAGGGCTTAGAAGCCGGCGCCGATGATTATTTGGCAAAACCGTTTCATCTTGAAGAAATGATGGCTCGCATCCGCGCCCTGCTTCGCAGGTCTGGTGGCTGGTCAGAATCGCAATTGCACTTTGAACGCATGATGATCGATACCCGCACCCAACAGGTTTTTGTGGATCAAGAGCACATCGAATTAACCGCGTACGAATATCGGGTGTTGTCCTACCTTGCCACACACGGTGGCAGCGTAATCAGTAAAACAAAACTACTCGATCATTTATACGAAGAAGAAAGCGATCCTGACCCTAACGTTGTTGAGGTGTTTATTCGTCGCCTGCGACAAAAGCTTGATAAAGACAAAACGTTGAACCCCATTGAAACCTTACGTGGCAGAGGGTATCGATTAGCGCTGCAACGTGCACGCGACACCGAAAACGAAGCCAACTGACGTGCAATCCATTTCATCACGCCTACTTATCGGCACTGCCATAGTGCTAACTATCTTTGTTGTCCTGACCGGATTGTCCATTAGCTATTCGGTGCACAAACGCGCTGAAACCGCATTGTTTGATCGATTGCAGGGGCTTATCTACGGAATTCTAGGCGCTGCAGAAATTGACAATAATCAAAATCTGATTATCAATGAATTTGAACTACCTGACAGTCGTCTAAACGTAACGACCGCGGGCCTGTATGCAGAAATTATTGGCGATAACGGCCAAACTTTGTGGCAATCCAAATCAACTACCAGCCTGGTCCCCCCTGTGTCGAATTCTGCGATTGGTGACTGGGTGTTTGAACGTGCCACGCAAAGTGATACTAGTGATGTTCACACAATGCAACTGGCCA
>CAYMHU010000039.1:11365-13601 GCA_964390335.1 uncultured Granulosicoccaceae bacterium
TTTGAACGTGCCACGCAAAGTGATACTAGTGATGTTCACACAATGCAACTGGCCACCGTCTGGGAACTGGATTCCGGTGCGGAATTACCGTTTGTTGTGCATGTGGTAGCTGATGCTCAATTACTTACCGGAGAGCTACGTCGATTTGATCGAACATTATGGGTTAGCCTATTGGCGTCAGCCGTACTGTTACTATTGTTGCAGCTGTGGATTTTATCGCACAGCTTGAAGCCACTGAAACATATCGGTGATGAGCTAACCGAAATTGAACAAGGCACGCGGCAAAAACTCAACGAAGCCATTCCGAAAGAGCTGTCCCCTCTGGCCAGTAGTATTAACCTACTGCTGCAAAGTGAACATAATCGACATCAACAGTATCGTCATTTACTGGACGATCTTGCCCATAGTCTTAAAACGCCGTTATCGGTTTTGCGTAATATGAAGTCTGACAACCCAACAATTGATGAACAAACCGGACAAATGCAAACAACCATCGAGCGTTATTTGCAACGCGCTGCTATGCGCACCCCGCAGTATTTATCAAAGCCCGTGTCCCCTACTGCCGTAATCAACAAGCTGAGCAATACATTAATCAAGGTACACGCCGACAAACAAACACAGTTCGACATTCAAATAGATAACTCATTCATGGTAAGGGTTGCTGAAGTCGATCTTTACGAAATTTTGGGTAACGTATTAGACAACGCCTGTAAATTCGGAGCCAGTATTGTGTTACTACACAGCGACACACAACGCATGCAGTTAGTGGTAGACGACGACGGTCCCGGCTTCCCTGATTCGCAACGCGCATCACTAACAGATCGTGGAACGCGTGCTGATACGGCGATTGAAGGGCAAGGATTAGGTTTGGCGGCAAGCCGCGAGCTCATGCAAAGCTACGGGGGCGAGCTGAGCCTGGACACCAGCCCGCAAGGTGGGGCTCGTGTAGTGTTGCAATTTCCGGGTTAAAGCTTGTCGGTGTTAAGTGAATTGTGACAACACATCGGCCGTTTTGAGTACGGTGCAAAACTCACCGTTTAAACTGGCTAAATTAATGGCATGCATCTGCTCTGCCGAGTAATACTCACCATCAAAACTGGTGCGATCGAAAGTAGCTGTTCCATCCTCTACCAGCCATACATTGAATCCAAGATTAGCGGCCATACGCACCGACGTGGATACACAGTGATCGGTTGTTAAACCAACTACCATCAAGTCCTGAATGGCACGTTCTTCAAGATAGCTTTGCAGCTGTGTACCAATGAACGCACTGTTCACGCTTTTTTCAAAAAGCGGTTCTTCAGCAAGCGGTTGAACGAGATCTTTAATGTCATTTCCCGGCAAACCTGCGCGCAAGGTTGAGTTGGGCTCGGTTGAATTGTGCTTGACATGAATGACTGGACTCGAATTTTCACGCCACTTCGCGAGCAGCTTTGCCATATTTGACTCGGCGTCCGGATTATTTCTTGTACCCAGCTGCGGAGCATCTAATCCCAACTGAACGTCGATAATCAGTAATGCCGTATTTTTAGTAATTGCGTTGTCGCGCATACGATATCTTAGTGGGATTCTCGTGCCACCATTGAGCCAGCCGCCATCAGCATCGCGGTAGCTGCACCACGATGTAGTAATTTTTGAGCATTCTTACTGGATAAAAGATGACGAACAGCAATGGCACCTAAAATAAAAACGGCTCCGACGCACACTAATACTGCGGCCGTTAAAGGTATCAATATAACCCCCCACGTGTGTACCGTTATCATTTCTAAATCTATGATGACCGGTAGCAATGCCAGGTAAAACGCAATTGTTTTAGGATTCCCGAGCGTGATGGTGTAACCCGACAACCCTGCGGCCATGAGCGCTTTTGTCTTTGGCGCTTGCACTGCTTCTAATGATTGATGATCGGCAGTCCAGAACTGCCATGCAAGGTAGCATAGGTATATAACAGCCCCCCACTTCACCACAATGAAAACAGCACTAAAGCTTTTGGCTAATACAGCAAGCCCGAACACGGCGAATGACAAATAAGTGAGATCACCAAGAATAAGTCCACCCAGCATGGCAAACCCAGTTAAAGCGCCTGAACTCACACTACGAGCAACAAGCGCTGTCATGCCGGGCCCGGGTATTGCCGCTGCTACTGCGAGTGCAACAACGTAAGTTAAAATTTGCGTTGTTTCGAGCATAATTTTTATTAGTTTATAATTTTAGGTTCAGTGCATTCTCTATGGTA
>CAYMHU010000039.1:13701-21632 GCA_964390335.1 uncultured Granulosicoccaceae bacterium
TTTTTGAATCTTGCTTTCTCAGCTTTATTGCCATGTTAACAAGCCGCACCATTTCGGCAAGGTGTTTTTCGCGAGTAAATCGCACGATCAGCCATGCACCGCCATTTTTACGGGCAGGGTGTCCGATTCTGTTCGGCGCGTGGGTGAGCCCCTCATCTTTGACAATCTGGGGAGAGAGCCGAACGTCTAGTTCGTTGTTACCATGAAAATGGGCAATTTCTTTACCCTTGTAATCAATGACTAAAAAGTCTCGATCTGGTTTCCAGAAATGAATATCTATACCTGGAATTGTTTCCAGCTCATCAATAAGCATTTTACGCAGTCTTGCCATAATGCCTGCCCTTCAAACATGGAGCACCTTGGACTCAAAGCAAGTTAATCAATTACTTGCACTATCTGCATCATACCCTGATCTTCATGTCGTAACACATGACAGGCAACCAGCTGCGTGGATTGTCGGATTACAAAAGTTTTAGGCCGCCCGCCTCGTGGTCGACATTAAAAGCCCAGCACAAACAAAAACGCCACCTGTCATCCTGTTCATTAATTTCGCACGCGCTGTTGATACAAACCATTTAGAAGACCTAGCGCTCAACTGAGCATAAAACATAAGCCATCCAAGCTCCATAACTGCAAAAGTAATCACTAACACGAAATACTGTGGCAGTAAGGGCTGAGATTGATTAATAAACTGTGGAAATAACGCAGTAAAAAATACGAGTGCCTTAGGGTTAGTGGCTCCAACAACAAAGCCTTTAAACCAGAGTGACGCAATACCTTTAATCGGATCGGTCATTTTATTCGAATCCAACTCTGACTGAGTTGGCTCAGTAAAGAACATTCTTACCCCCAAGACGATCAGGTAGAGCGCTCCTATCCATTTTATAAAATTAAAAGCAATCTCAGATGAGGCGATTACCAACCCAAGACCGGTAAACGAGAGAGTCATAACACTAACAATTGCAGTCAAACTACCCAGCGCTGCGACGACTGAAGATCGAAACCCTTGAGTAATAGACGTACTCACGCACAGCAGAACGCTTGTGCCCGGTGACGCAGTCAGCACTAAAATGGCCAACAAATAAATTAAATAGGTTTCTAGATTCATATCAGCAATCTATAACAGTGGTTTCCCGCGATAGTTCAGACAAAATTTCTGGCCCATCCGCACGCATAAAGACGATGTCTTCCAAACGCAACCCGAAACGGCCCGGCAAATAGATACCCGGTTCAATTGAGAACACCATACCCTCATCCAGAACGGCTTGCGACGAGGCCGAAATATAAGGCGGTTCGTGCACCTCTACTCCCATGCCATGCCCAAGTCGGTGCATAAAGTATTCCCCGTAACCAGCATCGGTTATGACACCACGAGCTGCATCATCCAGTTCATGTGCACGAACACCGGGACGAGCCACTTGCATTGCTGCCTGTACAGCCGCTTCCACCACAGCATGTACTTTGTTGTACTCTTCAGGCGCTGCACCCATAACAGCCATGCGAGTGATGTCGGAGCTGAAACCATCGCGCGCACCGCCAATGTCCATTACGACTACATCACCCACTTGTAGTTTGGTTTGGCCAGTGTGGTGATGCGGCATAGCACCATTACCACCCGCGCCCACTATCGTGAAGATGGGTTTAGCGCCGAGTTCAGCAAATTTTTCGCGAGCAACCTCTGCAACTTCTAGCTCAGTCATACCTGGCTGCATGGCAGCCCATGCTGCTTGCATGGCAGTATCGGCGATTTTTGCATTAGCTTTGAGGCAGTCATATTCTTCAGGCAGTTTGCGCGCTCGCAGTGCGCCAATAGTTGATTCACCAAACTGGCGCTTCGCGTTCATTAAACGATCTTGAATCAGTGCAGCATGGTCGGCGCGCATGGTTTCATCGAGCACTATCGAACGTACTGGCTTACCGCCTTGCGCTTCGAGTAACCGTTCAAGCGCTTCAGTAGGGCCTTCGGCATCAGACCATTCAAAGAATGGCAAATCTGTTTGTTTGCGGGCACTTTCGGCCTCAAGCGATGGCATAAGTAAGCCTTCATGATCAGCAGTAATGCAGTACACCAATGGTCGTTCATCGGCATGTGGTTGCATACCGGTGAGCCACTGCAAGTGAGCACCAGGGCCAAGCGCGATCAGATCAACGCCCTCTTCTGCCATTTTTGCACGCAGTGCTTCGGTTTTATTCATGTTCAGGCCTCTGTGTCTGTTGTCACCATTTTATTGCCCGCGAAAACTATTGTTAGATATCGATGGTACTCATGTCGCCGGGTTCCAGGTCTGCGCTCTTACAAACTAGAGCTTCCACAGTTCGTTTCAGAAATTTGCTATACCAGTCTTTCCGCATTAGGATGTCCGGCTCGCAATTGCAACAAATCCCAAAGATTGCCGTAAAGATCTTTAAAGACGGCTACCTTTCCGTACTCCATATTGTCAGGGCCACGCACAAACTCTATCCCATGTTCCAGCATTTGCCTGTAATCACTATCAAAGTCATTCGTGTGAAGGAATAAAAATACCCGCCCACCTGTTTGGTTGCCAACGAATCGACCCTGTTCTTCGTTAGCAGCTCTGGCTAGCAGGACTGCAGCGCCCTTAGAGTCTTTAGGTGCAATAACCACCCAGCGCTTACCCTCCTCTGGTAGAGCCGTGTCTTCAATCAACTCAAAATTGAGTTTTTGCACATAAAACTCTAAGGCTTCGTCATAGTCATGAACTAGCAATGAGACGTAAGTAATACCTCTGCTCAAATCTAGCTCGCCGCTATCTCGACCGATCAAGCTCTAAAGCCTGATTCAGGTAGCGTTGCACATCGGCCTTTTTTACTTCACTTGCGGTTAAGAATTTTATGTGTCGCATGTCCTTGCCAGTACCTTCCAACTGTTTAGCGTCCTTTATAGAAGCACCCTGAAATAGTTGTAAATTAACGTGCTTTTTGTGGGCAATGATAGAACAAATATTTCGATTGAGTGAATACACCGGAGCTTTCCATTTTATCTGCTCCGATATTTCATCGTCTGTTTCTTTAATGATAGACCGAAGCTTCTGTGTGATTTCACGCTGCGGCGATTCCAATGCATCGATATATTCATCTACAGTCATAAATCCCTCCACATTGAAAATCGCGTACAGATTGAATCACGAGGTTTTCGTTATGTGAAATTTACCCGATTGGCGTTCCCTGGTGGAATCGTAACACCCACTCTCTGTCTGTAAAACTCCATATTGATGACCGTCGAGCGCTTTCGATAACACCACCATACTCTACATGGCTGTTATAAGTTACCTGAGCAACATTGTCAGAGATGAGCCTGATTTTAAGATCTTCAAGCGGAAACTGAGCTTTTATCTCCGACGCTTTGGCTGATAACAGATCTTCCCTAGTATGGATGCGACCAGACCTGCCGAATTCAAATAGATCTGGAGAAAATACTTTCTCCATATACGATTTATTGAAGCGAGTTTCTGCTTTCCATAACTCCTCTTCCAGAGTTTTCAAATGATCTCTATCTGATTCGGATAGATCCATGCAACTAGTCAGTAATACTTATAACAGCGCATTTAAACGAAAAGGCCATAGAGAGTAGCGCTAAGCACTATCGCTTAGCAACAATATACCCCAACCAACACGCATAATCCTCTGCTTCATCAGTTGCGATATATTCATCGAGCGCTTCATCTGTTTCTTCATCGAATTCCTGACGGTAAATAATGGTATCGCTGAAACCGGCTTCAATTAATATTTCACGCAGCTCACGCGCACCCCACACTCGCCATGTGTAACTAAACGCTTTTTTGAGTTTTGATTTATCGGGAAAATGGAAATGGATATGGCATTTAAGCTCATTGGTAATGGCGTTAAATTCTGCTTGTTCCCAGATGTACTTAAAGCCATCGAGCTTGCGCTTTTCTTTCTGCGTTTGATAACACTCTGAACCACCAAACACATCAAGAAACAACAACCCATCGTCAACCAGTGATTCGTGCACCTTCTTAAAATAACGCAGCATAGTCGCCCGTTCCTGGAAGAACCAGTAACTGAAGTTATAGGCCTGAATGCAATCCACTTTATCGGTTTCCACTTCAAGCACATCGGCTTCAATAATTTCCAAACGTTTGCGCTGTTCATCGCTTAACCTGGAGAAATTATGCTTCTCACCCCAACCCAACACTTCAGGATCGAAGTCCACACCAATAGCGGTATTGTCCTTATGCCGCTCAACCCATTCTACCGAGCTAATGGCCGTACCGCAGAAATCTTCACGCATGGAACGCGCCGGACGGCCCACGATATCTTTAAAGGTATCGTCAATAAAGTCGAGTTCGAACTCGGCATTTTGAACCGAGGCTTGATACAACTGATGTCGATCAGCCAGATCAGCCATGGTGAGTGCTTTTGCTTTTTTTTGCGGATTAGCCATAAATGTAAGTGTGTAAACCGTATAAAGAGAGTTAGTTAAGCTTTAATACCGACGCCGCGGTTCAGCAGCATTATAGCCGTAGTTCCAAGAATAAGAATAAAAACCAGAATAACGGCATAGCTTTGCCAGATAGGAATATCGCTGACACCCAAAATGCCATAACGAAACCCATTCACCATATACAAAATGGGATTAAACAAGGACACTTTTTGAGCAAGTGGAGGCAGCATGCTGACTGAATAAAAAATGCCGCCCAAATACGTTAGCGGGGCCAACACAAAATTTGGCACTATCGAGCATTCGTCGAACGAATCCGCATAGACGGCATTGATAAAGCCACCCAACGCAAACATCACAGACGTTAGCAGCACAATGGATAGTGTGATCAGCGGGTATTCAGGCCGTAAATCGCTAAATAATAATGCAACCGTGGACACAATAATGGCGACCGCCGCACCACGTGCCACACCACCAGTAACGTAGCCCGCCAATATCGTCAAATTACTCACCGGAGACACAATCAATTCTTCAACGAATTTTTGCAACTTACTGCCAAAGAACGATGACACCACATTGCCGTAAGAATTAGTGATGATACCCATCATGATAATGCCGGGCACCAGAAAGTCCATATATGCGATTCCATCAATTTCGCGAATACGTGAGCCAATCAATCCACCAAAGATCAGCATATATAACACGGCATTGACGGCTGGCGGCGTGATCGTTTGCACCCATATCCGCATAAATCGTCGCACTTCCCGCCGCACAATAGTAGTGTAGGCAACCCATTGTAATCGCCAGTAACTCATGCAGACTCACTCTTGGATTCATTCACCAAACGCAAGAAAAACTCTTCCAAACGATTTGACTTATTTCGCATACTGGCAACCATGATTCCGTGCGCCGACAGAACGCTAAACAAAGCGCTGATGGTTTCGCCTTGCGGCACATCAACTTCTATCTGATGTTCATCCGAACGCTGACGAATCTCAAACGGTGTAACGTCTGGAATATTCGCTAATGGCTTGTCAATATCGAGTACAAAGGTTTCCTGCATGGAGGTACTTAACAAACGGGCAACTGATCCGTTTTCAATAATCTCGCCCTTATCAATAATAGCCACGTTGCGACACAAGGCCTCAGCTTCTTCAAGGTAGTGCGTGGTCAAAATAATGGTAATGCCTTGCTCTGCGTTAATTTGTGACAGGTACTCCCACATTGAGCGACGAATTTCAATATCCACACCAGCTGTGGGCTCATCCAGAATGAGCAACTTGGGCTCATGCACCAAGGCACGGGCAATCATTAAACGCCGTTTCATGCCACCAGAAAGTGAGCGACCCGTTTCATTGCGCTTATCCCACAAATCAAGCCGTTTTAAATAATGCTCTGCCCGCTTGCGCGCCTCGCGGCCGGATATACCGTTAAAGCCGGCAACATTGGTTACCGTATTGATAATGGCTTCGAAACCATTAAAGTTGAACTCTTGGGGTACTAAACCAATGCAGGACTTAGCGGCCACCAGATCGGTGTCGAGATCGTGGCCGAAGATTTTAACGGAGCCAGAAGTTTTATTGACCAGTGAACTAACAATACCGATCGCGGTGGACTTACCCGCACCATTTGGCCCCAGCAATGCAAAGAAGTCGCCCTGCTCCACTTGCAAATTAATGCCTCGCAACGCTTGAACGCCACCTGCATAAGTTTTGGTCAGGTTCTGTATTTGTAGGGCGGTCATTGAGGATTCGGGCGCAGATGATACTAAAGCACCCAAATTGTATCAGAATCCCTCTAAACTAGCCGCTTGTAACGCGCCTGTTTTTAGATACAACAGCAATCAATTTATTGTCGAACAATTAAAGTGACGCAGTGATAATGGTGTCGTTAATTTCGTTGTTGTAGCGAGTCGTTGCCCGATACCCCTGATAGAAAAACATCACATCCTTTACATAGTTTTGTGTTTCTGCAAACGGAGGAATGCCGTTGTAACGCTCTACATTTCCCGGGCCTGCGTTGTAGGCAGCTAAGGCCAACTCATCACTGCCAAAACGCTTGCGCAACTGACCTAAGTAACGGATGCCCGCCTTCATATTTTGCAACGGGTTTTCCGGAGAGCTGACTTTCAACCATGTGGCCGTCTCGGGCATCAGCTGCATTAAACCAATGGCACCCACATGTGAACGGGCTTCTGGATTAAAACAAGACTCTTTTGTAATCACGGCTTTTACCAAGCTGGCGCTCACGTTATATTTTACCGACAAATCCATAATGTGCGACTCGTACTTGGTAACACGCTTAGCCACCGATGTGGGTTTGAGCCCCATGCAATATACGTTCGGTACTACACCGTTGTCGCCGAAGCTGCTCTCCGCCAGTAATGATCGGTAAGGTTTGTATTGATCAGCCATCGAACGATTGTTTCGCTCAATGTGTGGGAAGCCGACATGATCAAATTGACCTACTGCACGCTTAGCCGATAAGGATTGCACGTTATCGTTTAACCATACCTGAGACTCCACATCGGCAAAGACGGGTTGCATTTGTAATTGCGCCAGTTGGGAGTCATTGGTCATGGTGCTACCTAACAAGAACGCATTGCTGGTGAACGTTATTGACTTGGGTGCCGCGCTCTTACTCGCCTCGCGCGTTGGAGTTCTTTCAATCAGCAAAGCCGATGGACGAACGAAGGAGCTGTTTTGGCTCGGTTTTACAACAATGCTGGGACTCTGGGTGGTGCTAGTCTGAATAGAGCTTGGAGCACTCTGCAATGCAAGTAGTTGCTTTGAGGAGTGTTGCGGGGTAAATGCCAAGACACTTGCTGCCGCAAAAGATAATCCGCATGCAACACCGATACGAATGGAATTTTTTTCTACACCAAAAAAAAGCTGACTCATGAACAACTCCGTTTTATTGTTTTTTTTATGTGGAGCCACGTAGTTTATCAATCCCTGCAACGCTTGGGGTTTAGCTTGCGTTGACCAAGTGTTAAATCTACGTCTCTAATTTGTGCAGCTACTATAACCATCAACAAAGCCTAATACCCGCGTTTCAGACCAAAAATGTTAACCTGTCGAGTTATCAGATTTGCCACCTTATTAAACTGTGAACCGATTCAGCCAAATCTGCTGTAAAGCCCAATCCGGCGAGGTTTACGTAATACGAAATCGTGTGCGCCAGTACCTACTTTTGCGTTCTTAGCCAGATCGGCAAGATCGATTTATTTAACTATCAATGAATCCATTGCTGTGCGAACAAAGTCTGGTATCCGGATGGGCCGCTCGGTTTGGGCGTCTACAAAAACATCGGCAATAAACCCCGACGCAGCAATGGTTTGCTGGCCTTGTTTGAACACACCTATTTCGTAGCGAACGCTCGAATTGCCTATTTTGACAATGCGCAGACCGCACTGCAACTTATCCGGATAACGCACCGCATCATGATACTGACAGCCGTTTTCAACGGTAAAGCACTGAACCCCATGACTGTCTAAATCCAGTTCCTG
>CAYMHU010000039.1:21732-34990 GCA_964390335.1 uncultured Granulosicoccaceae bacterium
CGTCTGCAAACGGTCCGCGCCAGATGACAGGTTGCAGCTGCCTGGCTGCCACCGGGCAAAATAAAATCCTTGAGCGGTGGTAATGGGTCGTTGAAGTAATCAAGCGCCTCTTCCAACCACGTTACGTGCATTTCCTTGATGGCCTGATGCCCGGGAATACACAGCTCACCACCTAAGTCGAACAGGTGGTGCTGTACCTCATTCAGTACCATGCGCACTTTTTCCGGTAGCGGCTGAGCCAGCACCATACCGATAATCGAATTAAGCTCATCGGTGGTGCCATAAGCTGAGACACGCAAACCGTCTTTTTCGGTTCGACTGCCATCGCCCAGCCCGGTTGTACCATCGTCACCGGTACGTGTGTAGATCTTTGACAGTCGGTTTCCCATGCTCAGTACTCACAAATGCTAATAATAACTGGAGCGTAAAGCTTACACGTTTTTATGGGTGCCTACCGACACGCTATAATGCATTGATTCATAACACAGGAGCCACGGACATGGTCGAAGAAACCATATTCAGCAAAATTATTCGTAAAGAGCTGCCCTCTGACATGCTGTATCAGGACGAACTGGTCACAGCATTTCGGGATATCAACCCTGCCATGCCTACTCATATTCTGATTGTCCCGAATGAACATATTCCCTCCTCATCCGATGTTGAAGCCAGCCATGAGGCGGCGATGGGTCGGCTGCATACGGTGGCTCGAAAATTAGCGGAACAAGAAGGTATTGCCGAGGACGGCTACCGCCTTGTAATCAATTGCGGTAAAAATGGCAGGCAAGAAGTAGCGCATATCCACATGCATCTGTTGGGCGGCGGCGATGTTGGCCCGATGTTGGTTCGATAATCCGTATGAGCAAAGCAGACTACATCATTACCGACGAGCTACAGCAGGCAGTCGATGCAGCATTAACGCTTGAGCGCCCGCTGTTAGTCAAGGGTGAACCCGGTACCGGCAAAACACAACTGGCGATTGAAATTGCCGAAAGACTCAATGCGCCATTGTTTCAATGGCATGTAAAGTCAACCACACGCGCCCATCAAGGTTTATATGAATACGATGCGGTATCCCGACTACGAGACTCACAACTGGGCGATGAACGAGTCAAAGACATAAACAACTACATTATGCACGGAGTGCTGTGGGATGCATTCACATGCGATACGCGGGCTGTGGTGTTAATTGACGAAATAGATAAAGCCGACATAGAGTTCCCAAACGATCTACTGCAAGAACTTGATCGTATGTCGTTTAATGTATACGAAACTCGAGAAACCATCAGCGCAAAAACCCGCCCTTTAGTCATTATTACCAGTAACAACGAAAAAGAACTACCGGATGCGTTTTTACGGCGATGCTTTTTTCACTATATCGACTTTCCAGATAAAGAAACCATGACTCGCATTGTCAATGCACACTACCCTGATATCAAGCGCGACTTATTAAGCAACGCAATGGATGTATTTTTTGACTTACGCGAGGTACCGGGCTTAAAGAAGAAGCCCTCCACATCCGAGCTATTAGATTGGTTAAAGCTACTCATTGCTGATGATTTACCCGCTGATGCACTGGGTGCTGACGATCTGCGGACTATTTTGCCCAAGATGCACGGCGCATTATTGAAAAATGAACAAGATGTGCACTTATTCGAACGCCTGGTGTTTTTACATAAACAACGCCAACGCTGATGCTACTCGATTTTTTTAATCAATTGCGTCGTGCCGAATTACCGGTATCCACCACCGAATACCTGGTTTTGTTGGAAGGGCTCAGCAAAAACGTTGGTGTGCTTGACCTCACCCGCTTCTACCAATTCGCACGGTTATGTCTAGTAAAAGATGAATCGCTATACGACCGCTTCGATCAAGTATTCAACGACTATTGGGCTGGCCGAGAATCCGCATTCGATCTCAACATGGATGCAATCCCGGACGACTGGTTGAAAATGTCTGACAAGGATCAGTTAACTGACGAACAAAAAGCAATGGTCGAAGCCATGGGTGGTTGGGACAAGTTGATGGAAACGTTAGCCGAACGACTCAAAGACCAAACAGAAGAGCATCATGGCGGCAGCAAATGGATTGGTACCCGCGGCACGTCCCCATTTGGTCATGGTGGGTTTAACCCGGAAGGTATTCGGATTGGCGGACCGGGTGGTCAGGGTCGGGCTGTTAAAGTATGGGAGCAACGTCGCTATAAAGACCTGGATGGAAATCGCGAATTTGGTACACGGGATTTTAAAGTCGCTTTGCGAAGCCTGCGACGACTCACGCGCGAAGGCCGCGCTGATACTTTGGATTTACCCGGCACGATTAAAGCCACAGCGAACAGTGCAGGCCTGCTTGACTTGAAAATGCAGCCTGAACGGCGTAATTCAGTGAATGTGTTGCTATTGCTTGATGTGGGTGGTTCGATGGATTATCACACTGAATTATGTGAGCAACTGTTTTCCGCCGCCCGCGCTGAGTTTAAACATTTAGAGCATTTCTATTTTCATAACTTTGTGTACGAAAAGCTCTGGCGACACAATCATCGCCGACATAACGACACCGTTTCAACTCTCGATTTAATAAGGACGTACGGCAAAAAATACCGTTTAATCTTCGTAGGCGATGCCACCATGAGTCCGTATGAAGTGTTATCGGCAGGTGGCAGCGTAGAACATTGGAACCAGGAGGCCGGTGCTATTTGGTTACAGCGTATGCAACAACATTTCGCGCATTGCGTGTGGTTGAATCCGGAAAAATCCACCTATTGGCCTACCACGCCGTCTATTCGCATTATCAAACAACTGATGGCCGACCGGATGTTTACACTGAACACAGACGGCATTGCCAGTGCGGTAGACGCCCTAAAAACACCGATGACGCCCGTCAATCTAGAGCAGTAAGCCTGCTACCGTGCCAAATCCTGGCTGATCTTTCCTATAAGTCCGCATTCGGACTGAATATTGCACCCTAATACCCGGTGCTGGCAAAACTTCGGACATCATTTATAGACGGCTAAAACCGAATACTTCGTGTAGCCGAAGACGCCGGCACCACCTAATTTTGCGCCGACATCTATAACCACCTGTACCCGCTTTCATGATCGCACATCGCACAGTTGCTCAAATCGGACAATGGCTGCTACTTAGCATGACCTGCGCACTAACTGCATGCCAATACCAGGTTGTGGAAGACAATCGCGAAGCGTCGACACCACTCAGCGATGACAATGATGCAGCAGAGCTTAACGGGGATGCGCTGCTGGCGCCAGAAGCGCCGACTTTTTATATGCGCACCCTGCGCGGTGCACTTGAATTTAATTGGCAAGCGTCACAGAGCGTAGAGCTTGGCGAGATCACATCGCAAGCGCTGTATCATTTTGATGATCGTACTAACACTGAAGAACGCATCGATGCAACACTGTCAAATTCAGACACCACCTATACACTCGACATAAGCCCACATCAAATTCACTGGGATTCCAGCAGCTACCGAATTGAGATTTGCTATGCATCGACGTGTTTGAGTTCGCGACGCATTAGCATTGCCGGACATGTCGGCAACACCCTGTCTTCAATTACTCCAGACAGTCAACCTGCGCGTTCAAGCTTCGGTCATGATGTTGCGGTTAACGCCAATGGCAATGTAACCGTCACTGCCATTCCGAATAGTGCGATGGCATTGGTTCATTTTTATGTCGGCAATCAATGGGTGGAAGGCAGTTACTTGCGGCCTTCAGCAATGCAAGGCAACACACCGCAAAATATGAAAGTGGCTATCTCTGCTAGTGGTGATACTGTCGTGCTTGCTGGCATTTCAAATAATGCTCAACCAAACATGCATGTGTTTGATCGACTTGGAGAGAGTTGGGTTGAAACCGCTTCTATTAACCTGGCTGCCACTGCACCCGGCTTAAACTGGTTGGCCGATTCGCTCGCATTGCAGCTGTCGGCTGATGGCGATGCGTTTCTTGTGGGGATAAAACCTGCCGGCTCGAATAACAACCAGATGAGCAACAGCACAGATAACGCCATAGCACGCAACACACTGCATTATTTTACGCGCGAGGGCTTTGGTTGGCAGGCACAGCAAGCACTGACCTTACCGTTGCAATTCGATCGCTTAACCACATTCGCAGGATCAGACGACTTGAACACTGTCGCTACACTAGCGAATAACAATGGGCTGCTACGAATCGAGTTATATCAGTACACCGGCATAGGTTGGCAATCTCATTTGGTGCAAACGACAGATCAAATAGTGCCTAGTGACGACATGCTATTGGCAACAAACACGGATGCAACGGAGCTAGTACTGGCCGCATGGGAAGTGAGCAACACAGGCACTCGTACGCCGGTTAGCTGGCGTTTTACGTATCAAACTGCAAGCAGCTTATCGCCGCTACAACAAACAGACAGTGTGCGGCTACCACCCGTTAGCGACAGCTATGCAAAGCTCAGACTCGCAACCGATGCACAGTTAGATACCTTAGCCATAGGTTGGCAAGGGCTCAACGCGTCAAATCTAGCCATATTCAATCTGCACGAAAATCGATGGCACTACAACGTAAGCGTACCCGCGGCGCTCAATGTCAGTACCACGCTTGCGATGATCCAAAGTGTTGCACTGAGCCGTAGTAGCAACACATTGCTTATTGGCGTGCCATCGGCAGCTTCCGGCGGATTGTTGACTGTTTTTAAGTGAATGATGCTTAGTGTTAAACTAATCCCTGCTTTATAACTGCGATAATAATTCAGGTTCAACTATGATTCCCGAACACCTAGAAGCCCGTATGGACCCCGTGTTTGTGCAGTGGTTAAAAGCCACGCACGTTGAACTACCAGAGGGTTTCAAACCGACATTAGAGCAAATGCGTGGCGCGTTTGCGCAAATGGCCGCATCGGTTGATAACCCCATCGATCCATCTATACGTGTTAGCGATCACAGCATTGATGGTCGCGATGGCCACACCATTCCGGTTCGTCGATACGCACACCAACGCAACAATGCACCGGCGCCTGTATGCGTATTTATGCACGGCGGAGGTTGGGTGCTGGGTAATCTTGATACTCACAACGGCTTATGCGGTGATATTGCATTGCAATCCGGTTTGGACGTCATCGCGATTGACTACCGATTATCACCCGAGAACGTTTTCCCGGCGGCATTACATGATTGTGTTGATGTTGTGCAATATATCAATGCCAATAGCAGCAGCCTGAACATCGATTCACAAAATATAGCCATCCTTGGCGACAGTGCCGGAGCCAACCTAGCCACGGCAACTTGTCTGCAACTGCGCGATTCAACCGTGTCTGTAAAAGCGCAACTACTGGTATACCCTGCTTTAGCCGCTAACATGGATGCGGACTCTTACACCGAGAACGAAGCTGTACCCGGACTGAGCGCAGAAGACTTAGAGTTCTTTTTTCGCGCTTATAACAACGCTCAAGACACCCCGCTCGATCCACTGTGCGCGCCACTAATGGTGGAAGATGTATCAGGCTTACCCGATACCTTTATATCCGCAGCCGAATTTGATCCACTACGTGATGACGGTGTGCTCTACGCAGACAAGCTTAAACAGGCAGGTGTTGATGTCACGCTTCGACTGGAACAAGGCGTTGGCCATTCATATTTATGGTTACGAAAAACATCCCCGGTTGCGATTGACGCGTTCGCTGCACAAATGGCTTTCTTGCGCGGCAAGTTTTCGTAAGTCTGCTTTTCAATAGTGGACAAGCTGCTATTTTGCAGCTGCATACACTGGCAGCATGCGCCGAAGATCAAGCAGTAAGGCTTGATTGCCCCCGCGCGAATTAACGACATCCAGTCCTTTAACCGTCATATCGATAATTTGCCCGGCTGATTTTTGCTTGTTGTTGCTAACACTATACAAACACCCGGTACTGCTGATTTGCATGTTCGCTTCGGGCAACGCTATGCCATTGCAGATCTGCATGATTTTTCGCGTTAAGAGGTAGGCTTGGGGTTCGGCCGTATGGCGCAGCAGAAATCCAAAACGATTAGGGCCCAACTTAGCCACATGGTTTTCACGCTTGTACACATTCTGCAGCGCATCTCCAATCGCAAAGATGGCGTCTGGGTGCCTATCGGCTGGCTTAGCTTCTCCGTCGCCTGTCGCAATAAATACATCTACTATCAACAAACTAACCAAATCTTTCTCGGCATCCGGTTTTGAGCAATAGTCTACTAACGTCGATACAAATGATTGGCTAGATTCGGGTAATCGGATGTTATCGATGATCGATGCCGCTTTGGCGCTACCCACCGTTGGTAAAGCTTGTATTGCTGCGCCCGGCATAAACTTAAAGTTCAGCACGATATCTGAATCTTGTTCCATCAGGACTTGCTGATACGCAACATTGACCAACCCTTGGCTGGCATCGCGCCATTGAGCGTTATGCCGGCCTTCGCCTTTTGCGCGTAATTGCTGCACGTCTAAAACAGTTGAAGCATTTTGTCCTAACAATGCATCGCGGGATTCAAACCCGAGTACTAAACTGGCCTCCTGACTCACGTAACTAATCACGTCATCGCGATTAATTAACAGTGTTGCGCCAGCAAGTGTATCCACGATATTGTCCAATCGCAGTCGTTCATCCGCCAATTGTTTTCGTTGCCTGACAAAACGGCTTAATGCATCAACGCGAGCTAACAACAGTTCACTCGATTCATTTTTAAACATACATTCAACAGCACCCGCACGCAGGCTGCGTTTTATGATGTGATCGGAATAAGTGCCAGTTAATACCGCACAGACTAAGTTGCCGGTAGCCTGCTCTGCAATTAAATCTCGACAAAGCACATCACCAGTGCCATCTTGCAAGTAGTAATCTAGAATGGCGATATCAAATTGAATCTGCCGCGCGCTGGCCATTGCTTCAGAGTGACCACTGGCAACGCTGACTCGGTAACCCTGCAGCTCAAATAAATCCCGCAACGCAAATCGAATACTGGCGGAGTCGTCAACAATCAATACATGGACATCGGTATTGTCGAATTTTGCAGGAGCACTGGTTTGGTCGTCGGTTGGTGCGTGCAGTAGTAACTGTAATTTGTCGTCAAGCGCCTGATAGTCTTTCCAGGACAACACAGCGGTATGATCACGTCCAGCAACCCAGGCTCGGGTATCTGCGCGCATATCAGTTGACATCACCACAACCGGCAGGTCTGAGAAATCGCTTTTTTCCAGAGTACTGACGAGACTCTCTGATTCTGCGTTGCCCACAACCGGCCACCCAAGCAACACTCCTGCGAAGTCGCTGCCATAGGATTGAAATTGCGCCTGTAGCGCATCTTCTGCCTGTTTGTAGTCCCCAACGGCAACCACCGAATACCCCATCGATTGCGCATAATTCTCTAGGACGTAGCGCATCGTGGCAGATGGTTCCACCAGAAGCAATTTGCTGCTCATGTTGTGAATTTTAAAGCTTTTCCTTTGGCTAGCAATATACGCACTAGCTCGTCAATATGCTGGTCTTAACCTAGTAATTGCTTGTGAATACAGTCACAGAATTAAACACTGTATGCAAATTCGCGGGGCTACCACGTGTAACCGTCCAGATCTGTCCTAGACAGTCCAATCTGAATTAAGATAGTCGTATGCAATCCCACACCAATGATCGTACGTTTCAGCAGAACCCGAAAGACCCCTCTTTTTACAATCAGCCCTATTCGTTCTACGAACAACTGCACGCGCTCGACGGACCAATATACTGGCGAGAGTACGAATTGTGGTGTTTAAAGGATTTCGATTCTGTAAACAGTGCACTGCGCGATCCCCGGTTTGCTCGATTACCACCTCCCGATTTACCGCAAACTAGCTACGGAGAACACCTTGCCGCATTCGCACAGGTTGAACAATTTTCTTTACTGGCGCTGGAGAATCCAGCACACACTCGAATTAGAAAAAGCGTCAATCGCGCATTTGCCAACAGGCGTGTACAGGAAATGCGCAGTGATATTGAATCCATTGCGCACAATTTAATTGATCAATTCGAAGCCAAAAGCTCGGTTGAACTACTCACTGTTTACGCTGAGCCATTGCCGGTTGCGGTTATTGCAAATCTGCTGGGAGTGCCCAACGAGTATTGCCCGCAACTGTTGTCTTGGTCGCATGCCATGGTTCGGGTGTACACCATGACTCAAACAACTGAAGAAGAATTACTGGCCAATAACGCCGCCATTGAATTCCAATCGTTATTGCGCGACCTAATAAAATTCAAGCGGCGCAATCCCGGTAGCGACTTGTTATCCCACTTAGTCAGTTCGCAACCGGACCCATTAAGCGATGATGAAATCGTCAGTACCGCCGTATTACTATTGAATGCAGGCCATGAAGCTACGGTGCATCAAATCGGTAACGCCGTAAACCTTATCCTGACAAATCAAATTGATACTGCATGGATAAACGATGATACTCTGGCCGATAAGGTTGTCGACGAAGCCGTACGGGTTGACGCCCCACTGCATCTTTTTACACGTTATGCTCAGGAATCAATACAGCTGCACTCAAAGGTGAGTATTGATAAAGGTCAACAGATAGCCCTGTTGCTGGGTGCTGCGAACAGAGACCCGAAGCGATTCGAGCAGCCACACTTGTTCAATCCACAGCGAACCGATGGTGCAAACGTATCGTTTGGTGCAGGCACACATTTTTGCATTGGCACTGTGCTTGCCAAAATGGAGATTCGCATTGCACTACAAACTTTATTTAAACGTTTGCCAAACCTGAGCCTACAACACACCCCTGCGTATCAGAACAGTTACCATTTTCATGGTCTTGAAACTTTGCCGGTGCGTTTAAAGTAATAGATTTGTCGGGATAACCGAGATGCACCCACTAACAGACTCAAAATTTTACTGAGCTTGAGAATTTTTCAGTATTTCAGCCATTTCTACTTTTCCATCCTCGATCAGCATTTCCACCAGACTCTCACCTTTGCGGTTCGGGTTCGCTATGGATCCCGCATCGAGTAATGCTTTGACTACATCCGTATGACCATTAAGTGCTGGGCCAACTATGGGCAAATCAAAAAAACGTTTTGCTTCAAGACTAGCGCCCATTTCCAGTAACTTTTCAACCCACTCTAGATTGCCCTGTGAGCTGGCTTCACTGATCGCCTCCGAATAGGCTATTTCCACACCTTCTTGTTCATACAGGATATTGACAGGAACCTCGGGATGAGTTTCCAGTATCAGCGTGGCGATATCGTACTTTTCTCGTCTTACCGCGCCATTAAGCAAACGTGTGGCAAAGAAGTCTTCGTCGTGCAGCGTCGCTCCGGCATCAAGCAAAGCTTTAAACGTATCTAGGCCACTACTGAATATGGCTTTCTCCAAGGGATAGTACTTTTGATCGTTCGTAAGACCGTTTGCAAGATGCGGATGACTATCAAGCACCAAATGCAATATTTCCGGTTTCGAACGCTGGATGGCGAAGAGCAACATGGCGTAATGGTAGGTTGGTGTAAGCGTGGCCCCTTTGCTCACGAGGTAATCGGTGTACCGCCTGTTTTCATATTCTATTTCGTGAATAGTGTAATCAATGGGGGTTTTTCCCGCGCTGTCTTTCAGTTCAAAATCGACATTGTATTCTTCGAGAATCTCCAGCAGCTCTGGTTTGAATTCACGGTTTGACACAACACGACCTAGCAAAGTGGTAGATGCTGACGCATAGTGGGTTGGCGTAACCTCGTTTGGGTTGTAACCAAATTCCAGCAGTTTTTTCAGCAACTCAGGCGTTACATATCCGGATACCCCACCCAGCGCATTACGCCCAACAGCCGGGTCCGCTCCGTTGGCCATCAGAAAATCAACTAATTGCTCATCGTTCCCCGCTGCCGCATTATAAATGGCTGTGATGTTCGATGTTTTCGAGTGATCATTCACATCGTATCCGTTCTGCAAAAGAAAAGTGAGTATGTCGAGCTTATCCTGACGACGTTGCTGTTCAAATTTGGCATCGGCTTCTACAACTATGTAATCACTGTACCCCCCTTCACCTTCAGGTATCCAGTAATCAGCAATAAAGACAAACACAGAGTTATCCGGCCGCGCTTTTGAAAATGCATCGACACCGCCATTGTCGAATACATATTTAAAGGTTTCGGCATTCATGGATTGCCAAGCAAAACCCTCATAAACTCTACCCATAAAGTCAATAACTGATTCACCGCTGTGGCTTAGCACACAATCAGCGCAGTGTTCATGCAGCCATTGAACCAGATCAAGCTGATTAGCCGCCGCCGCATAAGTGATTAAATCAGTGAATAGATTGGTAGCTGACCGTAACTTGAGTTCAGGTGTTGCGACAGCCAATTGTTTGAATTCGTCAAACTTGCCTTCTAACAACAATTGACGAAGCGAATAGTTCTTTGCAGCAGCTTGCTCAATCATGTCTTCTGGCAAAAGATTGTTGTCTGCATCGCTAGCATGAGCATAAAGAATCAGGCTTTGGATAAATAGCAGTATTAGCAAGCAAGATAGGAATAATCCGGCTTTGTTGGTGAACGTGTATTGTCTTGTCATTACTGACCATACCTTCCTTGCATTGATCAACACCAATATGTGGGGGCAGTCACACCTACCCAAATAATCCAAAAAACGGCTGCACAGAAACTCTATCACCCGGCACAACATTGTCAACATCGGCATCGATAACAATCAGGCAATTAGCTGCACTCATTGAGCTCATGCGCCCTGCACCCTGTTTACCGGTTGAGGTAACAGTTAATTCGCCGTTTTCGTCATGGCCTAATATACCGCGCTGATACTCAACACGGCCCAAAGCTTTTTTTAGTTTTGATAAACAGGCAGCTTTCATGGTTAATGGTTGTACATGCTGCATGCCCATCAAATGTTTCAATGCTGGCTGCACAAACTGTAGAAACGTGACTATGACTGCCACCGGGTTACCCGGCAATCCAAAGAAATGTGCGTTACCAATTTGACCGAACGCGAGTGGCCTACCTGGTCTCATTGCCAATTTCCAAAACGCGACACTACCCATCTCGTGAAACACTTTGGTTACGAAATCCGCATCGCCTGTTGAAATACCGCCGGAAGTCACAATCACATCGGCTTGCGCAGCAGCCTTGGCCATTGCATCGCGAGTGTCATCGGCTGAGTCGCGCACAATGCCCATATCGATAACGTCGACTCCCATGGCGCTCAGCATCTCATTGAGCGTGTATCGATTACTGTCAAACAAGGAACCAGCATCGAGTGTTTGACCGGCATGAGTTTCCAACGATCGTAGCTCGTCACCGGTTGTGAAAAAAGCAACGCGTAGCCTGCGGGTCACGTTGACGGTATCGATACCCAACGACGCTAATAACCCAAGTTCCGAAGCACGTAGTTGTTTGCCTTTACTTAAAACAATTTGACCGGTTTGCACATCTTCACCGGCCTGACGCACATTACGCCCAGCTTGCACTGCACTATCTATAGTCACCAGATCATCGCTAACCGCAACATGTTCCTGAATAACGACTGTGTCGCTACCCGCGGGCATGAGCCCACCTGTAAAAATCCGAACACATTGCCCCGCCTCTATCGCACCGCTATAGGGCTGCCCCGCCCAAGAGGTGCCAACCAGAGTCAGATCGCGCTCACCACTTGCTGGTATATCGCTGGATGTTACGGCATACCCGTCCATGGCAGAGTTGGTAAACCCCGGAACATCAATCGGCGACACAACATCAGCGGCTAATACTCGTCCACCCGCATCGCGCAAGTTGATGTTTTCGTTTTCCGACACAACATCTAAAGCATCCAGCAAACGAGCGCGCGCTATCTCAACTGGAAGCAGCACATTATCGACCGGATCGTCGCAAGATGGGGCTTTATCAATGGCCATTAGGTTAATTCGCTCTGAGCCTGCAAACGCTCTTCTTCGGTGTTGATATTACGAAACGAGCCCGACCATTCATCGCAATCAACTTGTACTAACCGTTGCGTCGCGTACCAACGATCTATTTTTCGTTCACCCGATTCCAAGTAAGCGTCTAGTGAGGTCAATGTGCTTTTATGGGCTATACAAAAAACCGGCTGCATTCGGTCGGCATCGCGAGCAACGGCGATATCGGTTTGATCATTCAAACACGCCATGCCCAATGCATTGATAAGCGGTTTTTCAATAAACGGTGAGTCACACGGGCACATAAAAACGTAGTCTGCATTCATAAAATGCATCGCTGCACTTAAACCCGCCAATGGCCCGATATGCCCAGCGTGCCGATCACTAATTACATCAGCCCCTAGCTGACGATATTCAGATTCGTTGCGGTTTGCATTGATCACTAGCTGATGCACTTCCGGTTTTACTACATCGATAACCCAGCTTGCCATAGCCCGACCACCTAATTCAATCAACCCCTTGTCCTGACCTCCCATTCTGCGAGCCAATCCACCACTCAAAACCACAGCACCCACTGTCAGTTGTTGCTTGTTTAATGCTTCTAGAAAATCGGACATTGCGAATTAACCTTGCACGAATTAACCTGGCACTATCGGGAACTCAGTTGCGAATAGTAGTTCTTTAAGAATTCATCAAAACTACCTTCACATGAGCGCTCTAAATTCTGCTGCGCCTGCACAGACTCAGTTGCAATCTTCTCAAGAGTCGATTGCAGCGCTGCATCAACTGGTAAATTCATTAAGGTGTCTTTATGAGCAGCTGAATGAGTCATCGCTAATTGAAAAAAGGACCCATGATCGGGCAATTCACCAACCACTCGAGCAGAAGGTGTTAAGGACGTATCTGCAAGCTTGGCCATTTGTCGTTGCAAACTATTTTGGTAAAGATCTTTTGGCATATCGCCCTGGTTAGAAATATCCAACCATTGTGCAATACCTTGCAGTGACTCAAATATGTGTTGCCCCCAATCCAAAAGCGAAACCGCATCACCGTTGCGCTGAAGTTTTAATCCAGGCTCACGGCCACGATGCGCGACCACCTGAATATTGTGCTTGTTCTCAGACATTTGCACTGCTGTCAATGGTTCGTTATCTGAAATCCACGCGAATAGCATGAGCATCTCTAACATGGCAATTTGTTCTAAGCGCATGCCTGCTGGCTCAAACACATTCACATCTACTGAACGCAATTCAAGATAACGAATTCCTTTACGTTGCAATGCCAAGATTGGCATTTCACCTTTTTTTGGAATTTGCTTTGGTCTAACGCTACTGTAGTACTCGTTTTCTATTTGTAATTTATTAGTGCTTAGCTGTTGGTATA
>CAYMHU010000040.1:0-34474 GCA_964390335.1 uncultured Granulosicoccaceae bacterium
GAAAATATTCGTCAGTATTTAATTAGTCAAGGTGTTCGCAGTGCGAATTTGAGCGTTGCAGGATACGGTGAATCTCGGCCTATCGCGTCTAATATGAATCGTGAAGGTAGGGCTCAAAACAGGCGCGTGGAGATCATTGTTCAGGATAACTAAGGTCAGGGTAGTCAATTTCGTGAATGGAAAAAGTCTAAGAGTCTTCATTGGAATAGTTTGCGTTTGTTCGCTTACTGCATGTGGGAGTTCGAAAACGTCTGTGTCGGACACCAGTGCTGGCGATACCGATGGGGGAGCAAGTAACTCCGGCAATATTATTGACACGGAATTTGTGTATGCCTATCGAGAGAATAGTCCTTATGAAGATGTGCTAGCGGATTGCGTATTAGTGGGCACCACTGCTGAATCATGCAAATTATCTGTGCTGCCTTTTATTGGAGATGGCTCTTCGATACCCTCAACAGACGACATAATGAACCGAGTATTGGTCACCCACGATTGGATGGGTGAACGATTTGAACAATTCCTGCAAACCGCGCCAGAAGAAATGCTGATGATGTTCTCATCAACCACAGCAATAGTCATGGGCAGTAAAGTGAGGCCGTCATTTTTTGCACCACTGAATGGCGCTATCAGTATTGACCCCGTTCACTTGTGGGCAAGCGTTGAAGAGAAACAAACGATTTCCGTTGAGGACGACTACAGGAGCTCTTTTGGGCAGGATCTACAGTTCGATTTCAGATCCCGGTTGGTCGATCAGTCTGGTAACAGAGCCATACCGTTTTTCTCAATATCCGATAACAGCGAAAGAACGTTTGCAGATTTAGAAAATTCCTTGGCGCGCGTATTGTTTCATGAGCTCACTCATGCCACCGATTTTATGCCTATAGACTTTCTTGGCACGCTCGATCCACAGCAGTCCGCTTATACCGTTATCCAGAACTTAAAAACCAGTCGACGCTCGGTCGTGCTGTACGACGAAGCACCCTTGACCAGCAGTCAGCTACAAGACTTCGCCGGTATTCGATTTGCTAATGATGTTGCTAATGATGCTCAGAAAGCGGCAACAGCGGCGGATGTGGGTGCACTGATGGAAGCTGACGGCGCAATTCAGTTTTACAGTTACTTTTCCATATACGAAGACATCGCGCAGTTAGTGGAAGGCGTGATGATGGAATATCACTACGACTCACTAATGAATATTGGCTCAACAGTTAAACCACCCGATCCCGATAACATCACCTGTGAAGATCTGCCTGTTCAATGGGGGCAGCGCAACCGGCGCGCCGATGCGCTGGTCAGTAGTCGTTCCTACACCGCCACCGAACTTATTGTAGGCGTATCAGACGAGTTGGCGGCTTATTTGAATAACAGTACAAGTTCCGCAGAACCGATGGACATAGGTGTTAATTGGTGTGATAACCACGCCATTACTAACGGTACAGCGGTAGCAGCCATGCAGCCACAAGTGCGTGAACGTAGAATCGCAGTTTCAAATGACGAACCGGTTGCGGGTAGTCGTTTTATGGAAATGTTGGAAGCTGAAAATACCGAACATTCGACATCACCCGTGTTTAGTCAATAATTCCGTTGCACCCAAACTATGTTGTTTTCTAAGTGGATCGACCAAATATCTGCAGCTCAGCAGCAAGGTGTAAAGCCGGAGTCACCTGATCTGGAACGAATCAGTGCTGCGTTATTGGTTGAAGTTGCGCGTTCAGATCATAAACTCGAAACCGAGGAACTTCAGACCATAAAGGCTGCGCTGGAAAACAGCTCGAGCTCTTTGTCTGTATCTGAACTAGAGCAAATTATTGATGAGGTTTTAGCTGAGGCAGACGCAACCATATCGCTACATGCGCATATAAGGCAAATAAACGAGCATTTCGATAGGCAACAGAAAATTCAACTTATCGAGCAAATGTGGCGCGTTGCTTATACCGATGGTGATTTAGATAAGTATGAAGATTACACCATTCGCAAATTGAGTGAACTGTTGTACTTAAAACATCGCGACTTTGTGCAAGCTAAGCTGGCTGTACTAGAGCAGTAAGTTTTATTAGCGGCGAGCGGTGAACAGTGCTTGGACAGGAATGTCGATATCGAGCAATGATTCTACCCGGACCAATGTGGTCAGCTGAGTTTCTTCGGCTATTATTTCTTCAACGGATGCACGTATAGATTCTGCTCGAATGTGTAGACCAGAAGTACGTGATGGGTCGGATAACTGTGCTGCAATTTTTGTAGAAACGCCTTGCATCTGCTCACTAATATCCAATACTGAACGTTTTTCAATTTCAGTGATTATCTTTTTGTTAAATACCGTTGCCAACGTATTCCAAAGCGTGCTGTCGATAACATTAGACAGCGCTATATCCTCTAAACGTATTTTATGACTGATTGGATCGGCTATCGGTTTGGCAGTCAAATAGATATTGCCGGGCGTGTCGGCTTTTGTTGCTGGCAGGTCTGCCAAAAAACCCAGATTAATAGTGAGCCCTGATGGGTTGCCGCTAAATTCGATATCGTTGATTGTGACTGACACATCGCCGGCAGGACTTTGCTCTGTAAAGGACTGACCAATTAAATGCGGTGCTGCTAACGCTTGCAGCTTGTTGTAGTCTGCTTTTATCAATACGTTAAATCGAGTTTGACCAATTGCATAATCGCTACGGGTCACCGGTGGAAGGATCAACGGATCGGTATTTTGTAGTGGAGTGGACTCAACGTTTGTTTGCGCCTCCAGTGTAAAACTTAGCCCGAGTTTATCGGATTCGGTATTCATGCCAGAGAACGCAAAGCCGGTGGGCACTATATTTAAGTAAACGGTATCGGTATTAGGTAAATCCAGCGCTAAGCTATGCGGTTTCCACTGCTCATTTATTTGTTGTCGAAACTTACTGCAATCTATCGACTGTAATACCGTTTCTTGTAAAGCTGCCAGCTGTGTGTTAATGGCTTTGTCCAATCTGTCTTGTAAGTTAATATCGATACCAGCTGCCCAGTTCAGTCGAGGTGTTTTTGTCCACGCATATTGAATTTGCGGCTTTATAACGGGGCACCAGTTTTCTGCGAGGTCCAAATGCAGAATGAGTTTGGCGTTTAATGAACCTGCAAAGTCCATTGCATCCATTTTAAGCACCTTCGCTACGTCGCCACGGATGCCAGCGGTACCATCAAAAGACATGGGGATATCTATATGGATATTGTTATCAAGACCGCTGACTTGTACCGGCCCGTCTCGATTAACGTTGTATTTCCAGTTTGCAGTCCCGCATATTTTGATACCAAGCACACGCTTACAGATTCGCTTGGTATCTGCATCGCTATGCGAGGCGGGTACTTCGGCTTCCGCAAGCAACGCAAGATCTTCAAAGCTGACACGAGCTCTAGAGCTGATAAAACTCTTGTGTTTCATGCCAGCGTCTGCAAGACGATTGGCAGCGGGTGGTTTTTGAGAAATTTGTGTGTGTTCAGGTTCTTTTTCGGCGCACGCTGATAATAAAACTACCGATACGCTGCACAGAGCTAATTTAATTAATTGTTTCACCAGAATAGTGTGCCATAAGTTCTGCAATACTGAAATGCCAATACCTTGCTCGCCAGTTAATCATCATTTGATTTAGAATGGCGTGCTTCACACTTAAATGCCACATACTCTGCGGCCATTGAATAGGAACTGGTGCGTGGGCGTACTATGGGAAACGACTAAAGACGGAATGCACTACTCGGTGCGTTCTGCCGGCAGTTCAGTTCGGCTCTACACAAATGGGGTATTTCATACTCAATGGAATCCCAGTCGGCCATTCGCCGGCGCTATTTGGGATTGTTTAAGCCTGCCTGCTTTGTATAAACACCCGGCAGTGATTGATCGTGTACTGTTGCTCGGTTTAGGGGGCGGGGCGGTTGTGCGCCAACTTGAATTGTTGGCATCGTTTTCTACGCTGGACGCGATAGAGATCGATCCGATACACATACGCGTTGCTAAAAACTGGTTTGGCGTTACGAATAAAAATATTTCTATACATCATGCGGACGCCATTGCATGGATGAAAGAATACTCGGGTAAGCAATACGACATTATTGTGGATGATTTGTTTGGACACGACGAAGGAGAGCCGTTACGTGCGCAACCCTTAACACAAAACTGGATTCGAACCGTCGGTCGGTCATTATCACCGTCAGGAATATTGATTGTTAATTGCGTTAGTAAAACCGAGTTAATGGCGGCATTGCCTAACTTTGCAAAACTGGGGTTTGTGCATGCGTATAGATGGTCGTTACCGGAATACGATAACGTAATTGGTGTGTTTAGTCGGGAGTTGATTACTGCGCGGCAGTGGACGAATCATTTGGAAACAACCGACTTGTCACCCGCAATGAAGCTTGCGGCAAAATGGGTGATTCGCCGACCCCTGCGCTAGACTAGCTAGGCGGGGCCGGCTAAGTTCAATTCATTTAGAAGCTCCAGGCCAGATCGACGCCTGCTTGGATAGTTTTAGAGCTTAAACGGGCACCGAGATGTAAGGGGCCTAAGTTAGCACCTGCGGTAACGCCGGTATTGTTGTTGGTTCGCGCGGTATCATGAGTTACACCCGCGCGTAATCCGAACACACGTTTTTGGAATTCAATCCCAAGCGACATCAATTGTGTTTCAAAGTTATCAACTTTGGCTTTATTGAGTGCTATGTCCGCATTCAGTCTTATCGCTTTGAACGGAACCGATGCACCGACAATTAGCTGAGGAGTGGTTTCGAATACAAACCGTTCGTTGGTTTCAATTTTTTCACCAATGATATTTCGGGCAACCGCCGATAATCGTACAGCGTGTTTGGGGAGCACGGTAGTAACCCCAATATCTGCCGTAAACGAAGTTTCTTCTACTTGGTTCGCTTCACGTTGATCTTCCAGCGAGAACGGATCTTCTTCGAATGCGTCAGCTGCAACGGCGAGTACGCTGCTGGCCGTTAAAGTAGAAAATTTCGGCGTGATACCAATATCAAATGCCTGCGAGCCAAATGCTAAGCTTGTGGCAATGCTGATACCAAACTGAACGCGCAGCAAATCACTGGTTTGTGCGTCTGATTCAAATACATCTTCAGGAGGTGTCACTTGCAGTGTTTGATTATTTTCATCATAGTCGAGTGGTACGCTATCTTGCAGTTCTCCGAACGTCAGGATGTCATCAGATAATACATCGACAAAGGTGGATATGTAGTCTTTATCTCCATCAGCGATATCCGGCGAGCCTGCTCCGGTGGCAGAGGCTTTCACGAAGAATGCGACGGGTATATTCCATTGAGTGTAACCAGCGCCCAGCACAGCCGATGCATTTGCTGTTAATGATTCACCATCAGCGGTATTGACCACATTAAGTACTCTTGCAGACAAATCCCCAAGCAATTGAGTGCCACTTAAACACTCGGTGTCATCGCTTGCGGTAAAAAAGTTACAGGTTAATGTTGAGTCACTGATGCGATCAATTTCGGCATCCAGATCATCAATAAGGTCTTCTTCATCTTTAACGGTTTCGTATAATTCAGCGTCATCGCGAAAGTCGGCATAGGCACCCATGTGCAGATGACCCTTGCGACCTTCACGTTTGTATCGCATTAATGCGGATGGGTTTGCCATCGATCCCTGAATGCCCTGGCCATTGGCAATACTGGAGCCGCCCAATGCAAGGCTACGTGCGTCCTGCGCCAACACAGGTGTCCCCAAAAGACAAAATAATCCACCTGCTAACACAACAGTGGAGAAGGAGCGAGAAGTCATGGCTGATACCTTAAACGAGTTGATGACGGGTTCGCTTCAAGGTAGCAGTTACCGTACCGAATACATCTATGGTGTCGATTACATGGGCTAAATCGCCCGTTTTTACGAGGAAGTAACCTGGTAACTCACGTTGTAATTGGCCACAGCATGCAAAATAGCGTGCTTTATATTGTCTGATACCATTGCCTGAGTTTCAGATGCCATTGATAGTAGCTTGCTGGTGGCCGTAATTCGATTGTCGGTCAAGTTCGCAAGTTGGCTGTTTTCCAACGTTTGTAGCAATGATGTGTGCAGGTGTTTATCGTACAGATCACCTTTTTCGCGGCCATGCGTCAAGGTTATTCGCTCGGAACACGCTTCGCATCGTTGTGCCATGTCGGCTGGTGCTAAACCGGCTTTACCGGCGTCTACTAATACGGCGGCCGCTAAATAATATCGTTCCAATGCGGGCATCACCGTTTCTGCCAGTCTGATTAACGAGACGGCTTCATTGGTACCGGCAGTAGGCCGTTGCCAGTGTTGCTCATGTTGATTGAGTAGATTGATATTGGCTAGTGTAGCAAGGGTGTTTTCTACAGCTTGGTCTGGCGTATCAGACGGTAAAAATAGTTCGTTTTGTAAAAACGGATATGCATACCGAACCAGGTGTTTTATTTCAGCGGTAGTGTAAGACTTATTCCCGGAGAAACAGCAGGCAATGAGTGCCGGTAGTGTAATGGCGTGTTGCACGTTATTTCTAAAGTAGGTTAATGGTGCTGCCATCCCGGGCTTAATAGAAACCAAGGTGCCCAGCGGATCTTCCTTTGTATGTACAAAGCCTAGTTTTTCGCCATGTGCAATAGTTGCTTCGAAATCTATGGACTGAATAACAGCAGCTGAATTATCAGCGACATGTTCGAATAACTGCTTGTAGATACTCATTAGTTCGATGAGTTCAGCTTTCCCACTGCGGCCATACGGGGTTGATAACAAACCCATGGCAAGTAGGTTAATAGGTGTTATACAAACGGCATCGTTAATGTTTTGCATTATCGATACGCCAATGTCATTAACGATGGGTTTTAACCAATCAGGACGTTCGGCGCCGATGGTCTCGGTACGCCATTGAGGATGATGTGCGTCCATAACGGGGTTCAATTCTATTGCTTGACCAAAGTTGACGTAAACATTGCCGTATTCTTCGCGCAAGGTACGCAATGATTTGATTAGGGCAAATACAGTCTCCTTTTGTTTTTTTCCGCCAGCTAATTCGCTGGTAAACGCGCGTCCCTCTAGCAGGCGCTCATATCCAAAGTACACAGGAATAAACACAACCGGGGTTGTTGGATTGCGTAGATAGGCATGAGCTGTCATGGCCAACATGCCGCCTTTGGGTGGCAGGAGTCGACCGGTGCGGCTTCGCCCACCTTCTACAAAATACTCAATGGCATGACCGCGCTCAATTATTTCTTTTAAATACGCATTAAAAACCGCGGCATAGAGTGGGTTGCCAGCAAAGCTGCGACGCAGAAAAAAAGCGCCTCCACGTCGTAACAAGCTACCAACCACTGGCAGGTTTAAATTAACGCCGGCAGCAATGTGTGGTAGGGAGAAGCCTTTAATGTATAAAATGTAGGACAGTAAGAGGTAATCGATATGGCTACGATGACATGGTACGTAAACGATTTCGCGACCATCTGCGACTGATTTCAAGCGTTCAATGCCATTGAGTTCAACGCCATCGTATAGTTTTGTCCATAAACGATTCATTACCCGGTGCAATACTCGCACGGTGGGGTAGGAGATATCGGCGGCAATTTCCATCGCGTAGGAATGCGCCTTCGATTCTATGCGTTCAATTTTTTTAGAATCTTTCGCGGCTGTAGCCGCTATTGCCTGCTTTACCACCGGGTCGGACATCACATGATCGATCAGCATGCGTCGGTGTGATTGATCTGGGCCAAGACTTGCGATGCGTCGTTGCCGAAAATGTACTCGTAAAATGCGAGACAATTTTCGTCTGATTAATTCGGGCGTCAGTTCCAGTTGATCTGCAGGGATTCGGGGTGCGTTAGCATCACCGTGTACCAGTGTGTGCAGCGATAGCGGCTCACTAAAACTGAGTAGCGTGTCCCTGCCATATAGTAGACTGGTAATGAGCTTTCGTGTGCGACCGCCAATTTGCCAGTTCTCACTAAAGAACAAAGACCACACTGATCGTTCCTTACCAGGTGCTCGGCCCCAATAAATGGCTACTGGCACAATGTGCAGTTCGTCAGCGCCATGTTCTACATGACTACTCACCAAGTGTTGTAGTCGTTTCGAACGCACTAATCGATGGCGGCGAAAAATAATGCCCTGACGGCGCTTTAGTACATCGACAGAACTCGACTCTGTTGCGTTGCCATAGTGTAATTCCCGGGCAGGGTTTGGCAGCTGGTATTTGGCGCAAACCAGATTCAGGGCAGCACGATCGGCCAGACCACCTGTTTCCAGCAAATACAGAACGGGAATGTCGTCGCTAAATAAGGCCGCCGGATTCTCAGGTAACACATCCGGCTTTACCCATAATGAAAGACACCGCGTAATCAGTTTTTCAATGTGCTTATACAAACCTTGGTGCATAATGTTGAAACCCAATCAAGAGTGAATGCTATCGTGCCTCGTCTGTCAACCTGCAAAGAATCGGCCCTTTCTGAACAAACACTAACGGCATTGCAGCCGGTACGTGTCAATGATCAAATTTCAGAGATATATTTGCAATTTGCCAACAGTGAACCCGCCTTACAGGCGTATTTAGCGATGGAGTCGGCTCTAAATCATGGTTCGCTCGATTTGCGGGACATTGAGTGCGTCAAGTTATTGGTCAGCGAAATGACTCAATGCCAATATTGCTTGTCCATTCATACCGCTAAATCGCGTAAAGCCGGCATTAGCAAAGAGCAGGCGCTAGCCATTCGGCAAAGCCAAGCAACCGGTGAAGCGCGACTGGATGCGATTGTCTCGTTGGTCGGTGCATTGTTCCGTAATCCCGGTGTGTTAAATCCCAGCGAACTGGCCAGTGCCAGATCAGCGGGTTTAAGTGATCAGAACCTGGTGGATATTTGTATGGCCATGAGCACCATTTTCTTCACTAATATCACCAACCACATTAATGATTCTGAATCGCCGTTGCCACCGGCTCCCAGTATTTAATCTGCATGAAACTGTATTCGTTTTTTGAATCTTTTATTGATCCGTTTCCAACGGAATCGCTCAGTAAGCCACCAGACAAACTGATCCCGTTTTTATGGCATTACTCAAAATCAGTCTGGCCATGGCTGTTGGTGTTAGCGCTGATCACAGCGCTTATTGGTATTCTTGAAGTCAGCCTGTTTGGATATTTAGGTAATCTAATTGATTGGCTTGGTACCAGTGAACCAAGCGCTTTTATACAGAACGAACGCACAACGCTGTTGTGGCTTGGCGCCTTGGTTGTGATCGTTTTACCAGCACTCATCCTGCTGCAATCTATGGTTGTGCATCAAACCTTACTGGGTAATTACCCAATGCGGATTCGCTGGCAGATGCATCGCTATATGTTGAATCAAAGTTATTCTTTTTTTCAGGATGAGTTTGCTGGCCGAGTAGCAACGAAAGTCATGCAATCATCTTTGTCTATTCGGGAAGCCGTTATGAAGGTTCTCGATACGATGG
Organism: uncultured Granulosicoccaceae bacterium; assembly: GCA_964390335.1. Lineage (GTDB taxonomy): Bacteria > Pseudomonadota > Gammaproteobacteria > Granulosicoccales > Granulosicoccaceae > Granulosicoccus. The sequence goes on from CAYMHU010000040.1 coordinate 9,445, forward strand.
TGTATGTGGGTGTCTATTTTTTCGGTGCCTTGGTGCTCATGGCCTCAATGGACTTTTGGCTTATGGTGCCATTCGTTGCCTGGCTAGCGTTGTACATTCTGTTGCTACGATACTTCTTACCTAAACTGAAAGCGATATCTCGTTTGCAGGCCGATGCCAGATCAGAAATGACCGGTAGAGTCGTTGATAGCTACACAAACATTCAGGCGGTTAAATTGTTTGCGCACAGTGGCCGTGAAGCGCAATACGCCAAGCACAGTATGAAGCTGTTTCTAGACACGGTTTACCCACAAATGCAGCTAAGCACGTCGTTAACATTCTCGCTAACCTTTATCAATGGATTGCTGCTGTTCGCCATTGGCGCTGTTTCCATAACCCTATGGTTAGACGGCATTGTCAACGTAGGGGCAGTGGCTGTCGGCGTTGCGCTTGCTATGCGTTTACAAGGTATGTCGCAATGGATTATGTGGGAGTTATCGCATTTATTTGAAAGTGTCGGTGTGGTCTACGATGGCATGGGGATGTTATCGAAAGACGTCATGGTTAATGATGTACCCAATGCCACAGCGATAACAATAAACTCAGGAGAAATTGCATTCAACGAAGTCAGTTTTCACTACGGTAAAGATGCGGGTGCTATAGATGCTATGTCTTTACGTATTGAAGGTGGGCAGAAAATCGGCCTGGTAGGGCGTTCGGGTGCTGGTAAAACCACGCTTACCAATTTATTGCTTCGCCTGTATGACGTGGAATCCGGGAAAATACTGATTGATGGAATTGATATTGCCACTGTGACGCAAGAATCTTTGCGTCGCCAAATAGGTGTTGTCACTCAAGATACCTCCTTATTACATAGATCAGTATTTGACAACATCGCCTACGGCAAGCCTGATGCAACCCAGCACGAAGTGATAGCCGCGGCAAAGCGTGCAAACGCACATGAGTTTATTCTCGATTTGGAAGATGCTAAAGGTAATGTTGGGTACGATGCGCAAGTGGGAGAACGTGGCGTTAAGCTCTCAGGTGGGCAACGTCAACGTATCGCAATTGCCCGGATGTTCTTAAAAAATGCGCCTATTCTGGTATTGGATGAAGCAACCTCGGCGCTGGACAGTGAGGTAGAGGCTGCAATCCAAGATAACCTATCATCGTTAATGCATGGCAAAACGGTTATTGCGATAGCACATCGTCTATCCACTATAGCCATGATGGATAAACTCATTGTGATAGATGAAGGCAAAATAGTGGAGCAGGGTACACACGATGCTCTGATTAACAATGAGCATTTGTATGCGCAGTTATGGGCGCGGCAGTCAGGTGGTTTTCTGGCGAAACCTGAATTGCCTGATGCAGAAACAAGTTAGTGCGAGAGAAGTGCAAGCGTGGATAGTTCAAATTAGAAGTATCGGTATTATTACCGTGAACGCTCACATTGTACAACGCGGTTAAATCCGTGTTGTTGACACCGGATGTGTGAGCCAATTGGCGCTTAATCATGACGTAAACGCGGCGTTGTAGGAGGTTTCGCTCATTTTCTTTGAGTTCGAAAAAACGACCGTGTAAAGTATAAGGCTACGGTTCAAACCGTAAGGCGTTGAGCAGTTGTTGTAGCGGACGTATCAGGATCGCAAGGAGCTTAATGACAGTTGAGAGCAACAGGCATGAATTGCAAGAAAATCGGCGGTATCTTGTTGACTATCGCTTCCTATGGATTCACGGGAACAGCGGTAACTGCAGAACTTGAAGTTACACATTGGTGGACAAGCGGTGGCGAATCTAAAGCCGTGAAGGTTCTTGCAGACGCGTTTAATGCGGGTGGTGATGTCTGGAAAGATCGCGCCATTGCTGGCTCAGGCACTACTGCCATTCCAATGATTGTGAGTCGAATCATTGGCGGTGATCCCATGGGCGCAACGCAATTCAACCACGGCCGTCAAGCTGAAGAGTTGATTGATGCTGGTTACATGTTGGATTTAACCGAGTTGGCCAACGAACAAAATTGGCGAGAAGTCATTCGGCCTTCATCCTTGCTCGATAGCTGTACCTTTAACGGTCGTATCTATTGTGTGCCCATCAATATCCATAGTTTCCAATGGATGTGGTTGAGTTTGGATGCCTACGAGCAAGCCGGAGTTGCACCTCCAAATAATTGGCATGAGTTTGTAGCGTCTGCGCCGCAACTTCGCGAAGCGGGAATCCACCCGCTAGCCGTTGGTACTCAACCGTGGCAGACCAATGCCATGTTTGGCGTTATACAAATGGGTTTGGGCGGAATCGATTTGTACACCAAAACCATGATTCAACGCGACAGTGCAGCCCTGCGTGGTGAAACAATGCAATCCATTTGGAAAGCCTTTGGTGATGCACGCGATCTGGATAATCCAAACAACACGATTCAAAACTGGAATGATGCGACAAACCAGCTCATCACTGGTAAAGCAGGTGCACAAATCATGGGTGATTGGGCGCAAGGTGAATTTCATTCTGCTGGTTTAGTTGCGGGCCAAAATTATGATTGCTTGCCTGGCTTGGGTATACAACCGGCATTAGACACAGGTGGCGATGCGTTTTATTTTCCGGTTAACAAAGACTCAGAGATAACCGCTGCGCAACTTCGCTTGGCATCACTCATGATTAGTCAGTCTGTACAAGTGAAATTTAATCTCGCGAAAGGTTCGTTGCCAGTGCGCGGGGATGTGGATTTAGGCTCGGCCAACCTCTGTATGCGCAAAGGCTTAGAGGTACTGGCGGACCCAGCCAACATTGTGCCGTCTTCTGATCAGATTTTCTCTAGCGATACCGGTGGCCAGCTGAACGATCTGCTAGCCGAGTTCTGGACTAATTCGAGTTTAACAGTAGAAGATACCCACGATACCTGGGCGACTATTATTGAGTCTGCAGATTAACCTCGAGGTGAAAAACATCTCGGCCAAATTAGCGGCCTTGCCGATGGTCTTGGTCGCCTTGCTCGGTTTCGTTGCTTGTTCTTTGTGGTCAGTTTTCTACTCGTTCACTAACTCAAAATCATTACCCAAGGCTGAATTTGTTGGTCTTGCGCAGTATGAGCGTCTTTTTTCCACACCTCGATGGATGCTATCGGTCGAGAATATAGTTGTATTTGGTGTTTGCACCATCGCATTTGTACTGGTGCTGGGTTTTTTATTAGCCGTTGCGCTTGATCAAAAAATTCGGTTTGAAAACACCTTCAGAACCATTTTTCTGTATCCCTTTGCATTGAGCTTTATCGTTACCGGTATTGTTTGGCAATGGATATTAAATCCCGATCTGGGTTTGCAGCAGCTGGTGCGCAATATCGGTTTCAATAGCTTTGAGCTAAATCCATTGTCGAGTCAGGAGTATGCAATTTATGCGTTGATCGTTGCCGGTGTGTGGCAAGGCGCAGGCTTTGTCATGGTATTGATGCTCGCCGGTATGCGTGGCATCAAACAGGAAATATGGAAAGCAGCTCGAATCGATGGTATTCCGAACTGGCGAACTTATCTATTTATAGTATTGCCGATGATGCGCAGTGTCATCATTACGGCATTGGTTATTGTGGCTGCAGGTGTGGTTAAGTCGTATGATCTCGTTGTTGCACTGACTAATGGAGGTCCCGGGTTGGCTACAGAGTTGCCTGCTAAATATGTGTACGACTATATGTTCGGGCGTGCAAATCTGGGTCAAGCGCTGGCCGCTGCAACGGTCATGTTGAGTACGGTGTTGATCATTCTGGTTCCATGGGCATACCTTGAGTACCGAGTAATGCAGGATACGCATGATGGCTAGGGAGCGGGCGGAAGCAGAATTATTAGGCGCGCAGGGTCCTAAACCTAAACACCGAATTAATGCGCACCGTATTATCTTGTTTGGACTACTGATAGTGGCTGCTGTCTATTGGCTCATGCCGTTATACGTTATGGTGATCACGTCAGTGAAAGGCATGCCCGAAATCAGAATGGGCAATATCTTCATGCCACCACTTGAGTTCACTGCCGAACCTTGGGCAAAGGCCTGGAACTCAGCTTGCACCGGGCTGCATTGTGAGGGTCTGAAGGCGGGGTTTTGGAATAGTGTCAGAATATTAATTCCGAGCGTTATAGTATCGGTTTTTATCTCGGCACTGAACGGCTATGTACTTTCGTTTTGGCGATTCAAAGGGTGCGATATTTTTTTCACGATATTATTGTTTGGCGCATTTATACCGTACCAAATAATGCTATACCCCTTAGTCATTTTACTGCGGGAACTGCAGTTGTTCTCAACATTGGGTGGTATTGTATTAGTGCACACCATTTTTGGCATGCCGATATTAACCCTGTTGTTTAGAAATTATTTTGCCACTATTCCCCACGAGTTATTCAAGGCCGCCCGCATCGATGGAGCTGGATTCTGGCGTATATTTGTATCCATCATGTTGCCCATGGCAGTGCCCATAATAGTAGTAGCGATCATTATGCAGGTTACCGGTATTTGGAACGACTTTCTATTTGGCGTCTTATACGCGGGCTCAGATAACTTACCGATGACCGTGCAGTTAAACAATATCGTTAACTCGAACCAAGGTGTTAAAGAATACAACGTGAATATGGCCGCCACCTTATTAACGGCGGCTGTTCCGCTGTTGCTTTATTTGTTATCCGGCAGGTATTTCGTACGCGGTATTGCGGCAGGTGCGATTAAAGCATGAGTAGCGTTCTTGTTAAAAATCTAGTGCAGCACTATGGTGCCGTTGAAGTGTTGCATTCGTTGAACCTTGATGTTCAGGCGGGGGAGTTTCTGGTTTTATTGGGGCCTTCCGGCTGCGGCAAGTCTACATTGCTAAATTGCATTGCTGGTTTAGACGAGATCACTGCTGGCCAGGTTTTCATTGATGATAAGAACGTCACTTGGGCGGAACCTAAAGATCGAGGCATCGGGATGGTGTTTCAATCCTATGCTTTGTATCCTCATATGAGTGTTGAGCAAAATTGGTCGTTTGGTTTACGCGCAGCTGGAGTGCCTAAACGTGAAATTCATCGCCGAACTGCACATGCTGCCGACATCTTGCAATTGCAAGCTCTGTTAAAACGCAAGCCTGCTACGTTGTCCGGTGGGCAACGCCAGCGAGTGGCTATTGGCAGGGCGTTGGTTCGTGATGTAAGTGTGTATCTATTCGATGAACCCCTATCTAATCTGGATGCCAAGCTACGCACTGATCTTCGTTTGGAGCTAAAGCGTTTGCACCAGCAACTGGGGACTACCATGATTTATGTGACGCATGATCAGGTTGAGGCATTAACGCTAGCCGATAGAGTGGCGGTGATGCAAGATGGCATTATTCAACAATTGGATACACCACAACAAATTTATAGTCAGCCTAATAATCGGTTTGTCGCTGAGTTTGTTGGATCGCCAACGATGAACTTTATCGATGGTTCGATAGCAAGACTAAACAATGAATGGGTTTTTGCGGGGCAGGGGCTGCAGCTGGCATTGCCTGAATATACATTCATGCACACACCCAAACAAAATCAACAAGCCACATTGGGCATCCGCGCTGAGCACCTACAAGTAGGCGTAGATGCTGCCGATGCGTCAACGCAGCTTGAGTTGAGCATTGAACTGGTTGAGCTCATGGGGCCAGATCAGCTGCTACGCGGTAATTGTAATGGGCAAAGTTTGAGTGTGCGCACTGCTGCCGCAACGCATGCTCAGTCTGGCGAATCAATTATTGTTGGCTTGAGCGCTGAGCACGTGTCATTGTTCGACGAGAACCATGTACGGATATAGGCTGTGAAACAGTTTTCACCATCAGCTGATCGGAATAAGGATCATATACTCGCATGCTTACGCGAAGAGCTTGCCGAGGCCAAAACGGTGCTTGAGATTGGTTCGGGTACGGGCCAGCATGCATGTCATTTTGCATCACACCTACCTTCGGTTACATGGATTCCAAGCGATCTTCATCAAAATCTGCTCGCAATACAGGCTCGAATAGATGAGGTCAAACTCAATAATGTGCTGATCCCTGTCGAGTTAGATGTGAATCAAACGCCGTGGCCCATACTGCATGCTGATGTTTGTTATACCTGTAACACCTTCCACATCATGAGTTTGGATTCGATTAAATCGTTTTTCCGAGGCTGTCAGCAGGTATTGGATAGCAGTGGAAAAATATGCGTTTACGGACCGTTCTTTGTAGCAGATATGCATACAGCCGAAAGTAATGTTCGATTTGATCAAATGTTACGCCATTCCGACCCCTTAAGCGGTGTTAGGGATTTGGATGTACTGAATGCGATTGCAGCAGAGCATCATTTTACCGATGCACGCTGTGTTGACATGCCCGCTAATAATTTGTTGCTTATGTGGGAAGCGATGACTGCATAGGTGGTTAAGGCGTAAATCGTAACGACATACACGATAGCCCGCCGTCAACTTTAGCAGCCTCCGTTGTGTCTAGACAACGCACCTTATAACCGTGGTCTTCAAGTAGACGTTTTGTATCCGGATAACCTGAGCTTATAAAAACCGTATCGTTAAATCGAATTAAATTGGCAGCTGCTATTTCCTGATCAGACGATTCGATAACCTTGTATCCGTTAAAACAACCCGTGCTGGCAAGCCGCGAAGAAGCGAATATTGTTGTGTCATCGAGTAGGCCGCAATCGGTTTTAAAATGTAGGACGTCGGTTGGCGTGTTAATTTTTTTCGCGTTATATCCAAGCGTCTCTACAATTGATGCAAGCTCATCAAAGCCCTGCTGATTTGTTCTGGCTGATAATCCTATAAATACATCTGTCTCTGTGACCAGCACGTCGCCACCATCAACATAACCCTGTCCTGACAAGGTAACCACCTTGCGAAACACTTTTTGGAGCTCAGGCATTAGATTTGCTGCTTCTCCAAAACGCGATGGTGCTCCCGGACGTAAAACAATAGCCACACCGGCAATGCATAGAGCAGCGTCTTCTATAAACACAGAATCGGGGTAGCTCTCGTTGGCCTCGAGTTCGATGATGCTTGCACCTGTTTCGCGTAGCGCGGCCACATAGTGTTGATGCTGTTGACAAAACAAGTCGTAATTTGGATCGCCAACGTTTAATGCGCGTAAACCATCTGTGATACTGCGAGAAGGTTTGCGGCACATCGCATGTGAAAACTGATAGGACTTTTTATTGTCCATTTCGTGTAGCCTTAGTGAATAATGAGTCAGTCAATCTTATCAGCACCTAACAACACGCGGTGGTTTTCAGTTCTAGCACTTTATGCTGCTGGATGCACAATGGCCTTGCATGTTAGCAAATTGCCGCTCGTGTTACCTTTCGTTGTACAGGAATTCGGATTAACGCTAACTCAATCGGGAAATTTGGTTGCGGTATTTTCATTGTTAACCATGTTTACTGGCTGCGTACTGGGCTTGTATGTTGGGCGGCTTGGTTATGTTCGCTTTGCTTTTATTGGTGTTGGTTTGGGTGCAATTGGCAGCATTGGCGGTTCAGTAACAGATTCCGCAACCCTATTACTTACATATCGAATCATTGAAGGTCTGGGTTGGACAATGGGTGTGATTGCCTTTCCAACTATTTTATCGGCCTTAAGTGCAAGTAGGGACCGACCCGTTGTCATGGGACTGTGGGGCGCGTTTATGCCAATTGGTGGTGGGTTCATTTTGTTGGTGGGGCCTACTTTGCAGCACATCGGTGGTTGGCGTCTGGTGTGGCACTTGACCTCGCTCTTGGCGGTGTTGGGCCTGTTTGTGGTCGCGTGGTCGTGTTATCGAAACCGCGATTTGCTTAGTGCACTTAATGGGGCCGGTACACGTGCTGTGGTATCAGACTTACTAAAACCAGCATCGTTTGCAATAGCCATTTGTTTTATGTGCTATTCCTTTCAGTTTCATGTGGTGAACTCATTTTTACCCACATTACTCATGGAGCAGTCTGGTTTAACTGTGTCTTATGCGGGTTATTTTGCGGCGGTTGTATTGCTGTGCAACTCAATAGGCAATGTGAGTTCAGGGTGGTTGGTTAAGCATGGGATTAAGCAATCATCCATCTTGACTTTTGCTGCAGCAACCATGGGGTTTTTTGGGTTTATCTCGGTCAGTGTGGATGCTGCTGCCATAAGAATATTAAGCGCTATGATCATGACCGGCGCAGGTGGACTGATACCCGGAACGTTGTTTAGTACTGCGTCTGCAATCTCGTCGTCTACTGCAGGTGTTGGTATGTTGATCGGTTTTATGATGCAGTTTTCAGGTGCCGGGCAATTGTTCGGTCCCATAGCCCTAACCAGTGTGGTTGAGGCGACTAACAGCTGGTTCTATGGCGCACTGCTGTGCATCGTTGCGGGCATTATTGGCATAATCGCAGCACGTCCGCTGCGATATATAAAAGGTGTTAAAGCAACTTAAATTGCTGGCGATGACGTGCCGAAAACTAAGCTCAGGTGCTCACTGAATTTATCTGCATTCATAAAGCCAACAACTCTTGCCCGTGTGATCTCTTGGCCGCTAGTGTTGTAAAACAAAATAGCGGGAGGGCCGAACAAACTGAATTCTTTAAGCAAGGCCTGATCGTGCGCATCATTTGCGGTGACATCCGCTTGAATTAACACTGCATTTTGTAGTAATGCTTTAACACGCTCATCAGTAAACGTAAAGGCTTCCATCTCCTTACAACTGATACACCAATCAGCATAAAAATCGAACATGACCGGTTTGCCTTGCTGGCTTGCTGTCTGAACGACGTTGTTCAGTTCAGCAACGGTTTTAACGCGTTCGAATTGAACATGTGCTTGTGCAGTACTGACATTGCCGGATACAGCATTTCCTGCGATACCGCGTAGTGGGTGCGTGAAGCTTGTATTGCCCGCGAATAAACCAATCAACAATACAACGCCGTAGATTAAGGCCATTAAACCGATGGCTTTTCCGAATCGTGATGATTTGGGGCTGTTGTTATCCAGACTATCCGTTGCGCCAAAAAACACCCCGGCAAAAATGGCCAACATGGCAGCCAATAGCATGGTTATTGATGGTGGCAAAAATCGTGATAGTAAATACAGCGCGACAGCCAACAGAATCACACCAAAGAACCGCTGTATGGACTCCATCCATCCTCCGGCTTTAGGCAGGAATCGGCCAAACGATGTACCAATGAGCAACAGTGGAGAGCCCATGCCTAATCCCAATGCAAACAACGCGAGGCCACCTAAAATGGCGTCTCCCGTTTTGGCTATATACGCAAGCGCTGCAACCAGTGGTGGTGTTACGCACGGGCCAACGATGACTGCCGATAACATACCCATAACAGCAACGCCTGCGACGCTACCGCCTTTTTGCTGATTGGAGATATTGCTCAGTTTGGTTTGAATAGCTGCAGGCATTTGCAGTTGGAATAAACCGAACATGGATAAAGCCAATAGCACAAACAGTCCTGCAAATACGCTCAGTACCCACGGGTTCTGAAACAGCGGTTGAATGTTATAGCCAGAGAGACCGACGGCGACACCCAGTAGCGCAAACACGGATGCCATGGACAACACGTATACGGCGGATAAACTGAATGCCCTGGCTGTGGTAATAGAGCTACCTTGTCCCACAATAATGCTGGATAGAATCGGCACCATTGGGTACACACACGCAGTAAACGCTAAAAGCAATCCGAGTACGTAGAAAGTGGGCAACAGCAAGCCCAAATTGCCAGCGGTTAATAGCTTGGTTAGCCTGTCTTGTTCAGATTCAGGAATCAGGGTTGCACTCGTTGCATCTGAAGCGGCAGCAACGGATTGGCTCGCGGTATTGCCAGATTGCACAGTTGGCTGGCTCGGTTCGGTCGGTGCTGCAGTAGCATGACTAGCAAGCGATGCGACAAAAGCATCGGTATTGTTAAACTTGACCGGCAGCGTTAATTGTTCTGGTGGGTAACAAACACCGATATCGGCACAACCCTGGTAATGGATGTTGAGATTCGCTTGGCGTAACTCTGTTGCGCTGGAAAGCGTGAGCTTTGCATTGGTGTTGTCACGATAAATTTCAACGGTGCCGAAATATTCATCGGTGTGCATGATGCCGGAGTCGAGCTCAACTTGCGTAATATTGGCTTGTGGTTTATCCGGTAGTTCAAATTTAAGTTTGTCTTTATACAGATAATAACCGGGCTCAATTATCCAATTGATGGCAATGGTGCCATCAGCAGCTTTTGATACTGACGGTACAAATGCATCTTGCGGTCTTAATAGTTCAGGCTGTTGGTAAGCGCTATCCGATCGCGGGTCGAACGATTTGTTCGATAATATATCGTTGATGCTAAACGAATTACTTTGTGTATTCAGTGAATTACTTGAAGTCGAATTATCATTGCCTGCACTCGGCGGTAACTCGATAGAAAACGAGCTTTGTGTTGGTGGGTAGCACAAACCCATATCGGCGCAGCCTTGATACAGCAATGACAATTTAAATTGTTGTGTTGTATTGGCTTGCGCGATTGGTATGCTTAGTTCTACATTGTTTCTGTATATATGCGTGGTACCAAAAAACTCATCCTCGTACGGCAGCGCTTTGGGAAATGCAATGGGCTGCAGTTTTGCCGAAGTGGGTTCCGTACTGATGCTGAATTTATCCCGGTACAGGTAATACTCATCGGCTATCTCAACATTAATGACTACCTGATTTGAATCGATCGTTTTTACAGTAGGTTTAAATGCCTCAGCAACAGGTAACGGTTTGGGGCCGTCGCCGAACAAGGATTCCAAAGCGTGGGTGGTTACCGGAAACACAGATCCTACGACGATGCTGATTACAACGAGTGAGGTTGCCAGCCAGGCTCGTTGTACTGGTGATTGCAATCCAGAAAATACCGCGTTTCTTAGATGAAAATATTGCATGCTATTTGGATTCTTTGCTTGTGACACCCAGTACATAATGCGTACCAAAGGCTGGCTCCAAGCTCGATGTTCAAAAAATGTAATGCTTTTGCAAAAAACTGCTTGTAAGAACCGATCGGAAACAATAGGTTCAACGCATAGCCGTGTAACTGGAACTCATTATGCCTTATCTTTTTTTGCTGTTCGTGCTGATGCCCATTGTGGAGATTGCCGTGCTGATTCAGATCGGTGGTGCCATTGGTGGCTGGACGACGGTAGGCATAGTCATTCTGACAGCGTTTATAGGCACTTATATGCTGCGGCAGCAGGGGATAGCCACGTTGGCGCAAGCTCAGCAGCGCATGAACTCGGGCCAAATGCCGGCTCAGCAAATGTTGGAAGGCTTGTTCCTGCTGATTGGCGGCTTACTGTTACTAACCCCCGGCTTTATCACCGATTTTTTCGGCTTTCTGTGCCTTATCCCACCCAGCAGACGGTTCCTGGCCAACAAACTGGCTAGCCACGGTTTATCCGGTTTCAATGTGGTTGTAGGGGGCATGGGTTCGTCACATACGCGCTCATCATCGACTACTGCGGGTCCAAAAAGTACAATAAATTCAAATAATTACCAGAATACGGATGAGCCAGGCGGGCGGTCTAAGCCAGCAGGTAATGCCAGCGGCACGGCTGGGTCTAGCAAACCCAAATCCGGAGGCGACGTCATAGAAGGGGACTATCGTCACCTTGATTAGCTAGCTGGCAGCGCTTTTCTGTAACTATTTTTGCTAACCCCCTTGATTTAAAGCTGCGCATCATTAGAATTAGCACTCCTTGGCGGTGAGTGCTAACAGCCTCGCCAAATCGTTCAAACAACAACCAGTTTCTGGAGTTAGAAAGATATGAGTATTCGTCCTTTGCATGACCGCGTGGTCGTCAAGCGTATGGAAGAGGAACGCACCAGTGCCGGCGGCATCGTGATTCCGGATTCCGCGACTGAAAAACCATCACGAGGCAAAGTTATTTCAGTTGGTAATGGCAAAATTGCCGAAAACGGTGACGTTCGTCCATTGGATGTGAAAGCCGGTGATGAAGTGCTATTCGGAAAGTATTCCGGTACAGAAATCAAAATCGATGGTGAAGAACTGCTAGTGATGCGTGAAGACGACATCATGGGTATCTTCGAAGGTTAATACGACCCCAATTTTAAGAGTTGGCAGCAGTTCGTGCTACCAATTCACTGATTAACAGGAATAAATTCAATGAGTGCTAAAGAAGTTCGTTTTTCCGATGCCGCCCGTCAAAAGATGTTGGTTGGTGTTGATACCCTTGCAAACGCTGTAAAGGTAACGCTAGGCCCTAAAGGTCGTAATGTAGTTTTAGATAAAGCATTCGGTGCGCCGACTGTAACTAAGGATGGTGTTTCTGTAGCCAAAGAAATCGAGCTGGAAGACAAGTTCGAAAACATGGGTGCACAAATGGTTAAAGAAGTTGCTTCTCAAACTTCTGATATCGCTGGTGACGGAACTACAACTGCAACCGTATTAGCGCAAAGCATCGTTCGTGAAGGTTTGAAGTCGGTTGCTGCTGGCATGAATCCAATGGATCTGAAGCGCGGTATCGACAAAGCAGTAGCTGCTGCAACTGAAGAGTTAGCCAGCATGTCTCAGCCATGTAACGACACCAAGTCTGTTGCACAGGTTGGCAGCATCTCTGCTAACAGTGATGAGTCAATCGGCGCAATCATTGCGGACGCAATGGAAAAGGTTGGTAAAGAAGGCGTTATCACTGTAGAAGAAGGTAAGTCTCTTGATAACGAATTAGAAGTGGTTGAAGGTATGCAGTTTGACCGCGGTTACTTGTCTCCTTACTTCATCACTAACCAGGACGCGATGAACGCTGAACTGGAAGACCCATACGTGTTGCTGTATGACAAGAAAATTTCAAACATTCGTGACCTGCTACCAGCACTGGAAGCAGTTGCTAAATCTTCAAAGCCTTTATTGATTGTTGCTGAAGACATCGAAGGTGAAGCACTGGCTACATTAGTTGTTAACAGCATGCGCGGTATTATCAAAACTTGTGCGGTTAAGGCACCTGGTTTCGGTGATCGTCGTAAAGCTATGCTGCAAGACATCGCTATTTTGACCGGTGGTCAGGTAATCTCTGAAGAAGTTGGTTTGTCTTTAGACAAGGTCACTTTGGAAGATCTGGGTACTGCCAAGCGCGTAACAGTCGACAAAGACAACACAACTGTTGTTGACGGTGCAGGTTCATCTGACGAAATCAACGCTCGTGTTGAACAGATTCGTACACAGATCGATCAAGCTACTTCTGACTACGACAAAGAAAAACTGCAAGAGCGAGTAGCTAAGCTTGCTGGTGGTGTAGCGGTCATTAAGATCGGTGCTGCTACTGAAGTAGAAATGAAGGAAAAGAAAGACCGTGTTGACGATGCACTGCACGCGACTCGTGCTGCTGTAGAAGAAGGTATCGTTGCCGGTGGTGGTGTTGCTCTGGTGCGTGCCATTAGCGCTGTTGAGAAAATCAAAGGCGATAATAACGAGCAAGATGTCGGTATCTCAATTGCCAAGCGTGCAATGGAAGAGCCACTACGTCAGATTGTATCGAATGCGGGTGATGAGCCATCCGTTGTTGTTGCCAAGGTACGTGAAGGCTCGGGCAACTATGGTTACAACGCTGCGTCGGGTGAATATGGCGATATGGTTGAGACCGGTATCCTTGATCCAACTAAAGTAACTCGCTACGCGTTGCAAAACGCGGCATCAGTAGCTGGTCTGATGATCACTACAGAAGCAATGATTGCCGACAAGCCATCTGAAGCTGGCGCTGCTCCTGCAGCTCCAGATATGGGCGGCATGGGCGGTATGGGTGGTATGGGCGGCATGATGTGATCAAATTCACATAGCCTGTTAAAAAAACCTCGTCTCCAGACGGGGTTTTTTTTTGCCTTGTTAGATCTGCAGACACACTTTTTTCGTGAACCTGCTCGCATTTATGTTCTAAAACAGACGTGTTTTGCAATTCGCGATCATATCAGGCTGCTATTTTTGAATGTAAATGGCTTGCTGAAACCGCATTATTGAATTGATACACACAATCGCTTGCCAATTGCAATTGTCGGTGAAAACCAGACAGTTCAAACGCTTCAGGGTCCAATTGCCGTGCCGATAAGTTACCTATGAACCATGGTCAAACACGTTTTGACATATGGAATAACGGGTTAATAGGACATAGAAAATGTCAGCGGAAAAGTTGATGTTCAGCTTCGCGCACGGATAAGCATACGTTGAATCTAACGAGCCTTACAGAAAAGTTATCGACCTCCCGGCAGGCCCGTAAGCTAGCCTTCATTGTGCTGTGTGTGTTGTTCATTGCTCAGATGTTCATTTACATGCCGGTGGTATGGTCTCAGTACAACAAATCCATCGCGTCCTTAGTCGATAGAGAGCGCGCAGATTTGCAAAGAATTATCCTGCTCAACTCGCAACCCTCTCAATTACTACCCGAAAACATCATTACCGAAACGATGCTCGGCGTGCTGGTCACAGACTCTGCAGGTAATGCAGTGCTTACCCAGGGCGAAATACCACAGTTTAGCGATTTGACGTTATCGGGTAATGAATTAAGCAGTCATCGCACAGGATCAGTAGATGCGCTTTGGTTGATGGAAAGTGAAGGTGGACGAGTTCTGGCGACAGCGCGTATCAGCACTGTCAATGAATTCAAAAGCGCGGTACTGTCGGGCTTTGTGTCCACGTTTTTCTCTTTACTTATAAGCTTGCTGGGTGCAACGCTAACGTTAGTCGGTACCAACCGTTCCTATATAAACCCGTTAATTAGCCTCGTTGATGCCTTACGTGAGAGTCGTATTAGCAGCGCTGGTTCTATACCTGAAAAAATTGAATTCTCAGAAGCCGAAGACTTAGATGTGCTTGCAGAGGAATTCAATAATCTAATTGAAGCCCAACAAAAATCGGCTCGACAAGTCAAAGTAAAACAGCAGTATCTTGAGTTCGCTGCTCATCATGATCCGTTAACCCATTTGCCGAACCGGCTTATGTTTGAAGACGCCTTAAAGCGCACAGTCTCTGAAGCGGTTAAAAACGATCAGTCGTTTGTTGTTTTTCTGGTTGATCTGGATAATTTTAAGTTCTTCAACGATCAGTATGGCCATCTGGTTGGCGACAAAATGGTTGCAGAGATTGGCAACCGTTTGCAAACCATGATGCGGGATATTGATCTGGTTGCGCGACTCGATGGTGATGAGTTCGTCGTTATTCAAAAGAATGTTGATGACCGCGAGGGTGCAGAAGAGGTTGCCCGACGGGTTATGAATATAGCGACTGCGCCTTATGAGTACCGTGGATTCACGCTTAAGGCGTCGGTGTCCGTTGGTATATCCCATTTTCCTTATGATGTTCATAGTGGACACGATGAGGAGATGATGGGTGAGGAAATAGTCAACAATGCTGCGGTTGCTCTGCAGGAAGCTAAAAGTAACGGTAAAAACCAATACCAGTTGTTTAATGAGAAAATGCGCAAGCGCTTAACAGCGCGTATCCGACTGGAGCAGGATCTCAAAATTGCGTTGCAAGAAGATCAGTTCGAGGTTTATTACCAACCAAAGATCGATATCAAAACACGTCAAGTAAGCGGGGCGGAAGCGCTGGTACGTTGGAAGCATCCAACAGCAGGGTTTATTTCACCAGAGGTATTTGTACCTGTAGCGGAAGAGGCCGGTATGATTATCGAGCTTGGCGAATGGATCCTGCGCACGGCTTGTCGAGAGACACGCAAACTGCAACAGCTGGGTTTCTCAATGCTTAACATTGCGGTCAACATATCGACCGTTCAATTTACCGACGGTAACTTGCTACCGATGGTGAGTAAGGCGCTACGCGATACCAAGCTACCACCAGAGTTTCTGGAGCTGGAAATCACTGAAAGTGCTGTTATGCATGACCCTGAAGAGGTTATCAATTCATTGCATGAACTCAGCCGATTTGGCCTTGGGCTGGCAATAGATGATTTTGGCACAGGCTATTCTTCATTGGCCTATCTAAAACGATTTCCGGTTCATACACTGAAAATAGACCGAGCATTCATTACTGACATCTCTAGTGATAACGATGATGTTGCAATTGTTGAGGCGGTGTTAGGTCTTGGCAAGCACTTCAATATGAAAGTGGTTGCTGAGGGTGTAGAAGATGAAGATCAACTCTTGTTCCTGCAAAAACAGGGTTGTGACATTGCGCAGGGTTATTACATCAGTAAACCTATGCCAGTAGCACAATACCTGGCCTGGTTGCGAAACTGGCCCCAAGGCGTTGTTGGCCGAGATGCTCGGGATGAGCTCGACAACGTGCTCAGTATGAAAAAACAGCAATTCGGTTCGTAAGCACCATTCCTCAGTCCCGGTACCGCGGACTTTCTACCTAAGCTCGATTCTTTTTTCAGTCGCAGATTGTGTTGTGCACTAACAATTGGCACAATTAATCTATGGCTAATACCAAAGACAAACGTTGCAGCTGGTGTACCGGCAGCGAACTGTACATGCAATACCACGATCACGAGTGGGGCGTGCCATGTTACGACGCGCAAAAACTATTTGAAATGATTAATCTCGAAGGCGCGCAAGCGGGCCTCAGTTGGATAACCATTTTGAATAAACGAGAAAACTATCGCAAGGCGTTCGCCAATTTTGACTTTGTAAAAGTAGCGCGATACACGCCGGCCAAAATAGACAAGCTGGTAGAGAATGAAGGTATAGTCCGGCATCGACAAAAAATAGAAGCCTGCGTCAATAACGCTAAAGTAGTGGTGGCAATGGAAAAATCCGGCGAGTCTTTCGTTGATTTTTTATGGGCGTTCGTCAATCACAAGCCCATTCAGAACTCTCACCGTACAATGAAAACAGTGCCTGCTAGTACTGATATATCACTGTTGATGAGTAAAGCGCTAAAAAAGAAAGGTTTTAAGTTTGTTGGTAGCACAACATGTTATGCGTTTATGCAAGCCACGGGAATGGTAAACGATCATATGGTGTCTTGCCCCGAGTATAAAAAAGTGAAGGCTTTGGGTACTGGGTCACGCGCAAAAATGAAATCAGTCAAAGCCTAAGCTGGGCTCGTGCTGCTTGTAGCCCGTTAACACCACTCATGACTCAACACAACGCATTAATCGACGCGCGCAATGTCACGTTTGATATTGGTGATGCATCTATTCTGCAGGAATTCAGTTTATCTATAGAAGATCATCGAATTGGTGTTGTTGGCAGAAACGGGTCCGGTAAATCGACATTTGGCCGGTTGCTTTGCGGGTTAATTGAACCCAGCTCGGGTACACTGACTATTGCTAGCATTGACGTAGCGAACGACAGGCGTGGCGCACTGAACACGGTAGGTATGCTTTTCCAAAACCCCGATCATCAAATCATCTTTCCAACTGTAGAAGAAGAAATCAGTTTTGGTTTACGCCAGATGGGCAGCAGCAAAAGCGAAGCCTTGTTGCTTGCTCATGACTGGCTTGGCAAATTCAACGTACAGCATTGGGCGCAGAAGTCAGTTGTGCAGTTGTCGCAAGGTCAACGTCATCTGGTTTGTTTGATGTCTGTATTGGCAATGCGTCCCAAGCTTATTGTGCTTGACGAACCTTATGCTGGTTTGGATATTCCAACAACTAGCCAGTTAAAACAGATTATCAATAACGTTGATGCTGCTGTTGTGCACATCTCTCACGACCCACAAATGTTATGCGACTATGATCGTGTGTTGTGGTTCGACGAGGGTCAGATCATAGGCAATGGACCAGCTGAGGAGACGTTGCAAGCGTTCACTCAGCAAATGCAAGTATTGGGGCAGCAAGATGCTCTCATTTGAATCGCCGACTACAACGCCTTGGCATAAATACCCGGCCGGGTTGAAGCTGCTACTTTTGTGTGTTGCGACACTCGTTCTGTTTATCGTCGACTCACTACCGTGGCAGCTAGTTGCCTGTTTCGTGTGTGTTAGCATGTACTTGCGGTGCGGCTTTACGTTTGCGGCTGCGGGGCTCAAACGACTATTCTTTTTGTGGCCGTTTCTGTGCGTTATCCTAATCTGGCATTGGCTGTCCGACACACCGGTGCAAGGTGGTATTGCCGCGTGCCGCTTACTCACATTAATAGCACTGTCGAATTTGGTCACCATGACCAGTAAGCTAAGCGATCTGATCGATGTACTGCACATCGGTTTAACACCCTTGCGAAAATTGGGCATTAGCACGCGTCCAATAGAAATTGCGATTGCGTTGGTCGTGCGTTTTACACCAGAGCTTGTTAATAAAGGTGGGGCGATACAAGATGCCTGGCGGGCCAGATCGACTAAACGACCCGCATGGCGCATCGTGTTGCCGCTAACGGTTGCCGCAATTGATGATGCCGAACAGGTAGCTGAAGCACTCAAAGCTCGTGGTGGTGTTGTAAAATAGCGCCAATAAAATTAATCTCGGAATTTATTGTCAATGGAACGGAACGTAGTATTTATCGCGTTGTTTGCCGCACTGGTTGCAGCGCTAGGTCTTATTCCTGCCATTCATATTGCGTCGGTACCGATTACGGCCCAAAGTCTTGGCATTATGTTGTGCGGCACCGTGCTGGGAGCAAAGCGAGGCGCGCTAGCTGCGCTGTTGTTTGTGCTGCTAGTGGCTATCGGGTTGCCACTATTAGCCGGTGGGCGTGGTGGTATTGGATTGTTTGCCGGACCATCTGCAGGTTTTCTAATCGGGTTTCCGGTAGCCGCGTTTGTAACGGGCTTTACAGTAGAGCGCTGGAAATCAGTGCCTGTTTCTGCATCGGCGTTGTTTGCATCGCTGATTGGCGGTATTGTCGTACTGTATCTGTTTGGCATCCCCGGCATGGCTATAGCCTTGGATAAGTCTTTATTAGACGCATCGAAACTAATAACAGCGTATATACCTGGCGATGTTTTAAAGGCAGTTATTGCCGGTATCCTAACAGGCGCACTTTATAAAGCACGACCAAATAGCATCTTGTCTCAAGCTTAGGCAATCGTTCTATTAGTAGCGTTTTAGTCGTGGCGTTAGTAGAAGCGTTTTAGGTATTGAAAAGGGTAATCAAGCGCAGTGGATCAACACAGTTTTTATAAACTGATGCAAGAACGCCAGTCGGTTCGTGCCTATTTACCAGATGCGGTTCCGCAACAAGTCGTCGAAGAATTAATAACAACCGCGCGCCTTGCACCCAGTGGTGCAAACCTGCAACCGGGTGAATTTCATGTGCTTGCAGGTGATTCATTAGCATCGTTAACAACGGCTTTACTGGATGCTGCACACAATAAGCGGCCAACGGTTTCAGAGTACTCCTACTTTCCAGACGACATGTCTGATGCATTAAAAGCGCGCCAGCGAGCGACCGGGTATGCGCTGTATGATTCAGTTGGTATTAAAAGGCGCGATGTGCAGCGCCGCCGCGATCAGTTTTTACAGAACTACCGTTTTTTTGATGCCCCGGTTGGCATCGTTGTGTGTATCCAGCGCGATATGGGTAAAGGCTGTTTTATGGATTTAGGCATGGCAATAATGAGTCTATTGCTGGCAGCTCAAAGCGCAGGTTTCGGTGCAACCGGCATTGGCGCATTGGCTAATCATGCTGATGTTGTGCACGAGACTTTAAAGTTAGACCCTAATAGTATGGTGGTGAGTGGTATTGCACTGGGTAAGCCAGATTGGGATCATCCGATTAATCAGTTTAAAACCTTGCGTGAGAAATTAGATGATTACGCTACTTTTAACGGTTTTTGATTAAATCAATTTGCAGTCGCTATATCAGCAATAAGTTTTAAGCACGTTATTATTTAAACGGCTTTAAACAATACGGCACTGCCTAATCCGCCAGCTGCTGCAATAGCCGCAAGTCCGTAACTTCCCGCGTAAACGTTTGCTTGCATCATATCGTGTATAAGTCTTACGGCCAGAATAGCGCCCGATGCTCCGATAGGATGGCCACGGGCTAATGCGCCGCCAGCCGTATTACAAATTGCCTTGTTTATGTTGGTTTGTTCGATGCAGGCGATTGCCTGAGCTGCGAACGCTTCCATTATTTCCGCATGGCAAAGTTGCTCGACACTGACGTTGTGTGTGCGTAATACGTTTTCAATGGCTTGCACTGGTGCTAATCCGGGTAAGCAGGGGTCAGCTCCGATAGTATTACCGCCAACAAACTTGATGCTGCGCGTCGGAGTGTTGTTAAGTTGTTCAGCCTGGAGTTCGTTATAAACAGATTCAGATACCAAGACACAAAACGCTGCTGCATCTGCTTCTACCGCGGTATTAGCCGACGTAATGCTACCGCTGATAGGCTTTGCGCGCAGGCAAGTGTTTGTAGTTAAGTTGCGTGTAAACTGATCGTCGGTAATTTGATTGACAGGCACAATTTCATTGTGCAGATATTGGTTGGCCCGCATGGCCTTAGCATGACTGTTGATCGCCCAATCATCTTGTTGTTCGCGGCTAATGTTCAGTTGCGTTGCCAGCGTATCTGCTGCCTGCGCCATATCAGGATCACGATCAGGCCACGGCGTAAATGGCGGAGCAGTATAAGGCTCATATTCGTTTAAACCGGCAACGCGGTGTGACCTTAGTGGCCGTTGCGAATAACTTTCAACACCGCCAGCAATAACAACCTGTGCTAGGCCTGCTGTAATCAGTGCATTAGCAAGTATAAGAGAGTCTAGTCCGCCGCAACATTGTCTATCGATGCTCAGTCCCGCAACTTGTTCAGGTAAGCCTGCAGCTAGCGCAACAACCCGTGCGGGATTGCCACCCGCGCCAAGCGCATTACTCACAATCACTTCGTCTATCTGATTGGTGTTTAGTCCCGCGATGTCTATACAAGCATGTATCACCGGGGTTGCGAGTTGGTGTAACGATAGCTGCGCAAACGCGCCGCCCTTAGGCACCACGGCTGTTCGTTGTGCTGCAACCAAATAGCTAGTCATGACTGTTAGCCCATGCTTCTACTGCGATAACATCGGGCTTGCCAGCGTTTAGCATGGGAATCTTATTGGTGTTTAAAATATGTTTGGGGCACTTCAGTGTGCCTAATGCGCCACGGCATTCTTTTAACAGCTGATTGCGTGCCGACTCATCGTTGACACCTTGTACCACCGCCACCAACACATTGCCACGCAGCTCATCGGCTTTTGCTACAACGACACATTGCCGTACGACTGGCTGATCTTTAAACCAGCTTTCTATTTCTTCTGGAAACACAATGTTGTCGGCTATGTTCACCATGCGCGACTTACGCCCACTTAAATACAAATTGCCATCGGTATCAAAATACCCCAACTCCCCGATACTGATAAACCCGTCATCCTCGCGCGTATCGCCAGCATTACCCGATACGTATTCTTTAAAGCAATAAGGACTACTTACCCAGATTTCACCTTGACCTTCGGTTGGTTCTCCAAAGTCACCGATGATTTTGATTGCCACGCCAGGGTAGGGTCGGCCCACTGAATCGGCGGGTGAGTCGCTGGAACATATGCTAATGAAGCTGGTTTCAGATGCACCGTAAAACTCTATGATATCGGCCTGTTCGAATAAAAATTGTAATGCTTGTATAGTTTGCGTATCGAGCTTGCCACCACCGCACAACACTTTTCTTACGTGAAAGGTGTGCTGTGTGGTTGTTGCTGCCTGACAAAGTAAGCGTGCTTGCGTTGGCGTCAAGTACAGCACGCTGGTGCCTAGTTCGCTTATTGCTGCAAGCTGTTTGTCCGGGCGTAACTCTGCAAGCAGATGAATATCGCAACCCGAATACGCGGCTTCCAATGCTGCATACAATGGCAGCGAATGAGAAATCTGGCCAACAATACCGTAACTGTCCTGTGATGAAATGCACTGCATGGTTACGTTGACTTCAAAGCTGCGTATCCACGATAAATGCGTACGCCGAATGGTGCGCGGCTCGCCTGTGGTTCCGGAACTCACTACCTGAAACACCGGCTGTTCAAATTTTTGTGGAGCAATGTCAACGCTGAGTTGGTCGCCCGCAGCGCCCTCGTTAGACATAAAAACGCAGAATTCCTGATTATGCTTACAAGCTATAAAAACATCCTGTAATGCATTTTGCGAAGGTGAATCGCTTAGCGGTGCCATAATGTGACAGTCTGGGTGGCGCCGAAATTTTTTGATTGCTGTGTCGCTCAATGAATTAACTCGTGTATGGCGAAATTAAGTTACATAAGGCGTAGATTAACAGCCTGCCTATACTATTATCGATGGTATCAAACAATGGAGTTTCCTATGGTTAAGCAATGCATTGGTGCAATAGCACTGGTTTTATCGTTAGGTGGATGTGCCAGCGGTGGCCCAACCATCGAAGATCTGACAAAGTCAGCGGGTGGCCTTATTGCCGGTGGCAGCGGCGCCGATCTCACAAACTCCGATATCACAATGGGTTTAAAAGAAGCGCTGGTTAAGGGATCGTCTGCTGTGGTCGGGCAGTTAGGTCAGCAAAATGGATTTTCAAACGATCCCGTCATACGAATTCCATTGCCTTCCGGCTTGCAAAAAGCGCGCGATTTTGCCGATAAAGTAGGCATGGCCAAGTCCTTTGATGATCTGGAATTGCGATTAAATCGCGCTGCAGAAAAAGCCACGCCGAAAGCCAAGCAGTTGTTTATTGATGCTGTGCGCGATATGAGCGTGCAGGATGCGCGCGGTATTTTACAAGGACCGGATGATGCTGCCACAACGTACTTTAAAGATAAAACGGGGGCATCTATTGAGAGCGCGATGCGTCCGCTGGTCGATGAGTCATTGGCAGATGTTGGCGCGGTACAAACCTTCAATTCGATTTTAAAGCGCTATCAATCCATTCCGTTAGCGCCGAAAATTGATGCTGACTTAACCGGTCATGTTGTTCGTAAAGGTTCTTCGGGCATTTTCCATTATCTGGCCGAAGAGGAAAAAGCCATTCGTACCAACCCGCTCAAGCGCACATCAGAGCTATTGCAGCGCGTATTTGGTGGTCAGTAACTGCTCAACACGAATACAACCAGCCGATTTGGGGTTGTGTTGCACAACCCTTTCAGCGCTTAATCAACGCGATTGCATGGTGCATCGCGCTTCAAACCAGTAGAATAACGGCTCGATTACGGAGCACAGACAAGCTTGTGACAGACAAAAATTCCTATAACCGCGATGAGCTACTGGCTTGTGGGCGCGGTGAAACGTTTGGTGAAGGTAACGCGCGTTTGCCAACACCGAACATGCTCATGATGGATCGCATTGTGTCCATTACTGCCGATGGCGGGCAGCACGGTAAGGGCTTCGTTCATGCTGAACTCGATATCAATCCGGACCTGTGGTTCTTTGATTGTCACTTTATCGGTGATCCTGTTATGCCCGGTTGTTTAGGCCTTGATGCCATGTGGCAAATCGTCGGCTTTTTCCTGGGTTGGAAAGGCAATCCCGGCCGTGGACGCGCGCTGGGTTCGGGCGAAGTTAAATTCTTTGGTCAGGTATTGCCGGATGCAAAGTTGGTCACCTACGAAATAGAAATGAAGCGACTCATCGAGCGTAAGCTCGTCATGGGAATTGCTGACGGCCGTATGTTGGTTGATGGTCGTGAAATCTATACTGCCACCGACTTACGGGTTGGTCTGTTCACTTCTACTGAAAATTTTTAGCGAGTAAAGCATCATGCGTCGTGCAGTCATTACCGGCATCGGTATCGTGTCCTGCTTGGGTAACGATAAAGCATCAGTCACCGAATCTTTAAGGCAAGGGCGCTCTGGTATCACGACGCGTGAAATCTATAAAGAAATGGGTATGCGCAGTCATGTTGCTGCACAACCCGACATCGATCTCAAAGACAATATTGATCGCAAGCAATTGCGTTTTATGGGTGAGGCTGCGGCCTACGCCTACATTGCTATGCGCGATGCGATTAAAGATGCGGGTTTGTCCGACGACGAAGTATCCAATGAACGCACGGGTATCATTGCCGGTTCAGGTGGTGGTTCAACACTGAGTCAAGTTGAAGCTGCGGATATTTTACGTGACCGCGGGTTACGGCGTGTGGGCCCTTATCGGGTTACGCAAACCATGGGGTCAACCGTATCGGCTTGCTTGGCAACACCCTATAAAATTCGGGGTACTAACTACTCCATTTCGTCAGCGTGTTCTACGAGTGCGCATTGTATTGGTAACGCATTAGAACTCATTCAGTTGGGTAAACAAGATCGCGTGTTTGCCGGCGGTGGCGAAGAAGAACATTGGACATTGAGTTGTTTGTTCGATGCCATGGGTGCGTTATCAACTAAATATAACGACAACCCGGCGCAGGCTTCACGTGCGTACGATGCAGCGCGCGATGGCTTTGTTATCGCTGGCGGTGGCGGCATGGTCGTTGTTGAAGAGTTAGAAACAGCCAAAGCGCGTGGTGCAAAAATCTATGCCGAAGTTGTAGGCTATGGCGCTACTTCCGATGGTCACGATATGGTGGCACCGTCGGGTGAAGGTGCACAACGTTGTATGCAAATGGCAAGGGCCACAGCGAACGCTCCCATTGATTATATCAACGCACACGGTACCAGCACGCCAGTTGGCGATATTGCTGAATTAGGTGCTGTTAAAGCGGTTTTTGGCGATGATTGCCCGCATATCAGTTCTACAAAATCTTTGTCCGGTCACTCACTGGGTGCCGCAGGCGTGCAAGAAGCTATTTACACCTTGCTGATGCAAGAAGCTGGATTTATCTGCGCATCCGCGAACATTGAAACTCTGGATGAAGCTGCTGCCGGTATGAACATAGTGCAACAGCGCATAGACAACGCCAATGTCGACACAGTGATGTCCAACAGTTTTGGTTTTGGTGGTACGAACGCATCGTTGGTGTTCGCGAAAATCTAAGCGCGAAAATCTAAGTTAGAAGTCTTCTCAAAATTAGAGATTGTGCGTCAGAACAAGGCGCGCGTCGACCGAGCAGCGCAGTGTATGTGTTAATACATGAGCAGCGCAGGTCGGCGTGCAACGCAGTGCTGGCGTGCAAGATCAATTTTGAGATGGCTTCTAGTAAATCAACGGCGGCTCGTCTAATAATACATGAGCAGCGCAGGTCGGCGTGCAACGCAGTGCTGGCGTGCAAGATCAA
>CAYMHU010000041.1:0-33481 GCA_964390335.1 uncultured Granulosicoccaceae bacterium
TCATGATCGAATGTCCCTATATCGGTTCCATCAATATCAGTTTCATCAATATCGGACTCAGCACGCTGTAACTCTGCGTTGATCATTTCTGCCCGTTTAAGTTCGGCTGCTTCTTCCTTAGCACGCAGTTCAGCTGCTTTTTTCGCAGCCTCTTGTTCGGCTTGCTCGCGTTCCTGTTCGCGCCATTGTTCAAGTTGATGCAGAATGTCCGTACACAATGCTTTGGTGCCGTACCCGGTTGCCGCTGAAATTCGATAAACGGGTCCCGTCCAAGCAAGGCCAGTTACGATGCCGTCACAGATTTCATCCACCATTTCTTCGGGTATTAAATCGGTTTTGTTCAACACTAACCATCGCGGTTTATTAAACAGTGCTTCGTTGTGGGTTTTAAGCTCACCAATCAAAGCTGTGGCGGTGGCAACAGGGTCGCTGTTATCGACGGGCATGATATCGATTAAATGCAGCAGCAAGCGATTGCGCGATAAGTGTTTTAAAAATCGTACGCCCAATCCGTGTCCGTCAGCAGCGCCTTCGATTAGCCCCGGAATATCAGCCATCACAAACGTGCGATGCGGTTCAATCGCGACTACGCCTAAATTAGGCACGAGCGTGGTAAACGGGTAGTCCGCGACTTTGGGTGTGGCCGCTGACACACTGCGAATCAAAGTTGATTTGCCGGCGTTCGGTAAACCCAGTAAACCCACATCGGCCAGCAGTCGAAGCTCCAGTTGCAGTTCGAAGCGTTCGCCCGGTGTGCCATCACTGGTGCGTCGGGGTGCGCGGTTGGTCGAGCTTTTAAAGCGCGTGTTACCCAAGCCATGCCAGCCACCTTTGGCCACCAGTACTGTCTCACCATCGACTTGTAAGTCAGCCACAATTTTGCCGGTTAAACGATCTGTGGCCACGGTGCCAACGGGCACATCGATAATGCAGTCATCGCCTTTCGCACCAGAGCAGTTTCTGCTGCGCCCGTTTTCGCCGCGTTTGGCAAGGTAGGTGCGTTGTTGGCGGAAGTCCATCAATGTGTTCAAGTCGTCAGTTGCGCGCAGGTACACGCTCCCGCCGTCGCCACCATCGCCGCCATCAGGGCCACCACGTGGAATGTATTTCTCGCGACGGAAACTCATGCAGCCGTTGCCACCGTCACCGGCGATCACATTTATTTTGGCTTCGTCTACAAATTTCACTTTGTGTTATGCACGTTTGATGATGGGAGACAGAACTGCGAGGTGTGGCAAAGTTTATCGTAAATCAAGGTGTCACACTGGCGTCATGGCTGTAAATAAACCAACAACTGACGTGCTGCTGTTTCCACTTTGTGACGCTGATAGCGTTCTGATGGATGCACTGCTGTGTAAAACCGATAAACCAGCAACCCGACCGGATGCGCTAGTGATGGCGTGGCGCCTGACGCTGCCCGACTCTGTTTCGATAAAGCATGCTGCCCAAGCCATTCTACAGGTAGCGCTAGCTGAGCCCAGAGAGACCTGGACGCGTTCCCAGTTGTACATTATTCGTGAGCTGATGGTGTTGTCTGGTCAGCGAAGCCGGGAAGCTGCTCCCAGAGTGGAACGTAAAGAGGATTCCAGCGCGCAGACAATCGCTGAAACCGAAAAGACGACCGAGTGGCGGAAGCTGGTCAGTCGTCACGGCAAGGTATTGCGCAGCGTGACTAAGCCGAGACAGCCAAAAGGGCCTATTCGCGCAGACTCTATCCCTGACACCCGCCTTCCTGGAACGCCAGAGAATCGCGGACAAAGAAAAACCCGCAAAGGGCGGGTTTCTCGAGAGCCTTTATCAGACTAAATAAGTCTGGCTAGCAAAGCCTGACTGGTAACGTCGGACTGAATCCAGTCTCTAGCGTATTGGGTGCAGCTTAGTCGGCAGCAACAATACTCACGTATTTGCGCTTCGGCATGCCTTTTTCCTGAAACTTCACAACACCTGCCGATTTTGCAAACAAGGTGTGGTCTTTGCCGATACCAACGTTAACGCCTGGGTGGAAACGTGTACCACGCTGGCGAACAATAATGTTGCCAGCTAAGACTTCTTCGCCACCGAATTTTTTTACGCCGAGTCGTTTGGACTCTGAATCGCGACCGTTGCGGGTACTACCGCCTGCTTTTTTATGTGCCATTTTTTTGTCCTAAACTGCTTGCTCTAAACTGCGTTTAGCCAGCGTTGATGCCGGTGATTTCGAGTTCTGTGTAGTTCTGTCGGTGACCCATCTGCTTGCGATGGTGCTTACGACGACGAAACTTGATGATGTTGACCTTCTTTTCGCGACCGTGCTCCAATACTTTTGCACTGACGGACGCATTGTTGATGAGTGGCGCGCCAACCGTGACATCGTCGCCGTTGCCAATCATCAGGACTTCGTCGATTTGCACGTCAGAGCCTGCATCGGCTGCAATTGACTCTACTTTTAGCTTGTCGCCTTGGCTAACCCGGTACTGTTTGCCACCGGTTTTGATTACCGCGTACATGTGTTTTTGCTCCACAACCGCATCAGATGGCGGTTCTAACTCTTTTACGGCCATGTTGCCGTAGACAGCCAGCTAGTATAATAGGCTGGAGTTTGATCGTCAATGAACCGTGACACCTGAATTACCCTCCGTCAGGACAACGATTGATTCCAATTGATAATCCAGCAATACACAAAGGCCGTACCAACTGTCACAAACTGGCATCTAGCCAGTATAGTTACGCCAAAACAAGCCTAATAATTAGCTGTCTGTTCCATGCCCCAAACGATCGATGAATGTAGTGCGCTGGTTGCAGCCGAGATGCAACGCGTAGACGAGCGTATTCGTGAGTCATTGAGTTCCGATGTCGTCCTGATAAACCAGCTGTCCAGCTACATCATCGGCAGCGGTGGAAAGCGATTGAGACCTCAGCTGGTGTTAATGGCCGCGGGTGCCTGTGGATACCAGGGTCAACATCATCTCACCGTATCGGCCATTATCGAATTTATCCATACTGCCACCTTGTTGCACGACGATGTGGTGGATTCATCCGAGCTGCGCCGCGGGCAACAAACCGCGAATGCCGTGTGGGGTAACGAGGCAGCCGTATTGGTGGGTGATTTTCTGTATTCACGCGCATTTGAAATGATGGTGGAAGTGGGCAGTATGCGAGTCATGGATATTCTGGCGCGCACCACTAATCGCATTGCCGAAGGCGAAGTCATGCAGCTAATGAATGTGCATGATCCGGATTTAGCTCAAGACCAATACATCGAGGTTATCGAAGCCAAAACCGCTCGACTGTTTCAGGCAGCCACGCAATTGGGTGCTGTGTTGGCAGATAAGGACGACGATGTGCGCACTGGGTTGGCAAGTTACGGCAACAAGCTGGGGTGTGCGTTTCAAATTGTTGATGATGTCATGGACTATCACAGCGATACCAAGGACATGGGCAAAAACGTGGGTGACGATTTAGCCGAAGGTAAAAACACCTTGCCGCTTATTTTTGCCATGCGTGATGGTACGGCGGCTGAGAAAAACGCTGTGGCTAGTGCGGTAAAAGATCAGGGTATTGCGTTGTTACCAGAGGTGTTGTCAGCAATTAACAATACAGATGCGTTACAAAAGTCTTTGCAAGTAGCTAATGACTTTGCCGACCAGGCGGTGGATGCATTGCAAGCATTACCTGAATCTGAATACAAGCAAGCGTTGATTACCATTGCGCGGTACTCAGTAAAGCGGACCAGTTAGCAACGTTTAACGCGATTGATACCAATCATTCCGAACATCACTAAAGCCAACAAAGCCCATCGCGACACAGCACCTACCTCGGCAGCTGCGGACTCTACACCACCACTTGCGTTTACATTGCCAACCGTTGCGATGGTGACAAGCTGGTTATCAGTAGCACTATTGACTTCCGGCGTAGGCTCAGACCGCACAGCGACAGGATTGAGCATGCTTATAGCGGCCCAGTTGTTTGTGCCGTTTATGTCGGCGCTGTTAGGCAGTATTAATTCCGATTGCACATCGTCACGAGAAAAGTTGGGCAATGTGGCAACCGCGAGTGCTTGTCGTACATCCGATGCGCCCATGTCCCCGTGATTACATCGCAGTAGATTTTGTTCTACGGTACAGCCAGCGCTAATGTTGCTGAGTGCAGTGCCATCTGGAAATCGGGTAACGCTTTGTACGCTGCGTGCTGTACGCGCGAAATCAGTATTCTGTACTTCAATGAGGATTGAGCGTTGCAGAGTTTGGTTGCCACGATACGCCTGTAGTGCCAAGGACATATCGATGTTGTCTAAGTTACAACTATCTTGAATTGAAGCTTGCATGCTTTGCACACTGCACGCGGAGAACGTATTGGTTGTATTGCCGGAGATGTTCGACCACATCAGCGTGTTGTTCTGCGGCAGATCAAACACTGCGCAACGTGGGTCATCATCGTGAAAGGCGCCGAGGTTATGCGCTATTTCGTGTGCGGTTAGCAGCGTGTCAAATGGATAAGGTGTCGAAACGCTTAAGTCGAATCCATCAACGCGGCAGGCTGTGTTCAACCAACCAAGCCCAATGATTGATTCGGGATCTTTGTGGCCCGTAAACAAGTGCACCAAGGTTAAGTCAGGGCTTAGGCGCTCGTCTTCTAAACGCAGCTGTCTGAAGTTATTTAAAATGGTTTCAACGGTTCCACCTTGATCACGCATAGGGTCGGTATCTGGGTTGTCGTAAACTCGAATGCCTTCTAGCTCGATAGCTACACCAAGTTGTTCCTGGTAGATGCCATCAACCGCATTAATAATGCTTAATGCACGTGCTAAACCACGCTGGTTATGCACATCATTAAATCGACTGTCGATAACGATGCCGATGCGAATCGCGCGGGTGACTCTTTGCCTAATGTTGGACCGCGTTTGAATGCTACGGCTGAATGCGACATCTTTGCCAGTGTCGCTGAATACAGCGGATTGCGAATCGTTTAATGCATCATTTAATGCATCGGTTAACAGATCGTAAGGTGCATTGTTTTGCAAGCTGGGATTAATCGGTGGTGCGCTGCGAATTTCGTCAATGACAGGGCGCGTCGAAAAATTCTTTGGAGTAGCGATCAAGTGTTGACTGCTGGTATCTATTAACACCAGATCACTGGGCTTGTGCGTTAGGGATAGTGAATCAGCTACCTCTTGCCACGGCGCTAATCTGAGCAGTTGTCCGTATTCTTGAATATATCCACTTGGTAAACCATTGTTAAGTGTAATGCGCACCCAAGATTGCGCATCGCCTTCCACTGTGCCTTCCAGCACTGTGGTTGTTAAGTTTGTGGGGTTTACTGAATTGCGCTGATCTAAATCAGTGTTATAAAAAACATCGACATCGTTAAATCGTGATGGTGTCAAAAGCAAGGTGAAGTCGCGACCCATTGCGGAGAACTGTATGCGCGTTTCGGTGTTGTTGTCGGCAAGCGTAACCGGGTGCACACCATTAGCAGCGTTTGTTGCAAAGCCTGGCGAGGCCATGGCTAGCAAGAGTGCGCACAGCAGTGCGCGAAGTGGATTGAAGTAGTCGGTTTTCACGCGGCGAGTATATCAGTCGCGTACCTCTGATTGATTTGCACAGTCCGCATTTTTCAGACTGATCAATTTTTATGATCTGCGTGTCTTTTTTATACGTAAATGTCGGTAAGCCATAAAGCTTTTTCAGCGCTGCATATCAGCAATTCAAATGTGTTCCTATACCGTTGTGGTTCAGTCTTTCGGTCACAGGCATCGTCAATCAGCTATAACAACGAGCCATCAATCAGCTTGTGATCGCCTGGAGCAATATCGATAACCGAATGCGATCCTATGTGCGTGCGCACAAGTCGTAGGGTAGGAAAGCCCACCGCAGCACTCATGCGTCGAACCTGTCGGTTTCGGCCTTCAGATATGGTGAGTTGTAACCAACTCGTTGGAATGTCTTTGCGTTCACGAATAGGCGGATTTCTGGGCCACAGCCACGCAGGTTGTTCCACTCGGCTTGCGTTGGCTGGAGCGCTTGGGCCATCGTTGAGTTTGACGCCGCTTTCCAAATGTCTAATGGCAGTATTGCTGATCTCACCTTCAACCTGAACCAGATAAGTTTTGGGTAGCTTGAAGTTGGGGTGCGCAATGCGGTGTTGCAGTATCCCGTTGTTGGTTAGCAACAATAGCCCTTCGCTATCGCGATCTAATCTGCCTGCCGCATAAATGCCCGGTTGCTGAATGTAATCTGCCAGAGTTTCGCGGTCGTCTTGATCTGTAAATTGGCATAGCACCTGATACGGCTTGTTAAACAGCATAACAATGGTATCGACGTCGTTGTCATACACGGCCTCATTGCTGGATGTAGGGCTACGTCTCGCTTGCGAGTTGTTTTTTAAGCTATGTTGTCGCGCTGCACGTTGATTCGTCGCTCTCGACTTACCAGCACCGGTTTTTACTGAACCAGCTTTGCCCGCACCGTGTGATCTGGGCTTGGTGCGTTTGGACGAATGTTTGTTTTTAGACACGGTGGTTGATCGCTTACGATTGACTTGTCGCGTTATTGGCAATGGCGCACGCAATATTATGCGCACGAGTGGGTGCAGTACCCGATGCCAATAACGCTTTTTCAATGGCTTGAGGGCCACGGCGTTTTCGTTTTAGTTTGCCGAGTGTTGTGGGCAACGAATCATCCTGAATAAGGCCGGTGAGTTGACGCGCTATTTTGACTTCATCGAGGTGCTCGTCAACAAGATTCGCTACACGTGGTGCGCCACGAAATTGCATGCTGGCAATTTTATCGCGGTTCTCAATAACACCGTCCAACGATTTCCATTTCTTGAGTAATCTGGCTGCGGTTGTCATGCCAACGCCAGGGATGCCCGGAATGTTATCCACCTTATCGCCACACAAGGCCAGCATATCGGCCACTTGCTCTGGTCGAATTTTAAAACGCTTAACAATGTCGCTGTAATTCATGTACTGGTTGCGTGCAAAATCCCAATAGATGTCCTGCTCGCCAATAAACTGAGTGAGATCTTTATCGGCGCTGATAATCATAACGGGCTTCTTAGCCGCTTGCGCGACCTGCGCGAACGATCCAATGATGTCGTCGGCTTCAACGCGGGTACTGGAGAAGCACGGAATGCCCATGGCCGTTGCGACTTCAACACAGCGTTCAAACTGAATAAGCAGTTCCGGTGGAGCAGGTGGTCGGTTGGCTTTGTATTCAGGATAAATACGATACCGATCGCCAGTACCATGACTTTTATCAAACGCGCAAACGATATGCTCCGGTTTTTTTGCAGTCAGTATTTGATATAGCGTTTCGGTAAACCCAAGCACGGCGTTGGCTTGTTCACCATGTGTGTTGTTAATGGTTGGTGGCAGGGTTTGCCATGCTCTGAAAATATAAATACTGCAATCGATTAAATACAGCATGCGTTAATCTAACACCATTAAATTGGCCGGATGATTCAACCACAATGAAGCTTTGTTTTTTCGAACGCTAATCCAGCCGCGTACTTGCACGGTTGCATTAAGTAAACGCTGAGAGCTGAGCCGATCGAAAATTGAATGCCGAACCTTCAGGGTCAGTTTATCGTCGATGATCAATTGCATGGATTTTTTAGTGCTAACCATACGCGTTACTTTACCGGTCACGATTTTGAATCCGGCTCGCTTTGATGATAATTCATTCGCGCTGATGTGCCACGGATTGTCATCACCCCACAAGCCGACTTGTTTGGCTCGAGCTTTCGTTTCCAGTTGATCAAAGTGGCTTGCACAACCGGTGTTGGGAAAAACCGCGCTTTGCGCCGCTAATCCCTGGGTAAGCAACTCGTCACTGACCCGCAGGGCATCTGCTGCCCGAATCACATGGGCCAGCACGCGCCGGTGCCTATCTTGATGTTCCTGCTCACGTATTAAACGCACTTGTGTGCCCGCGGGGATGAGCGCTGTTAATGCATCGCGAGCTTCAGCGGCAAACGCTTGCCGGTTTTTACTGTTGCCCAGCTCCGGGGTGTTGATGCCAATCAGTCTGACGCGTTGACCAGAGCTAAGCACCACCGTGTCGCCATCGGTAATCTCGCGAATGGTAGCCAGCTCACCTGATTGAAAGCCATCTGCCGTTGATGCTGCGCAAGATACTGACGTGCTCGCAAGCGCCTGCGGCGCAATCAGCAGCAACTGAGCAAGCAACAGGATACAAACAGACGCTGCGGTGGGGTTCAAACTAGTTAATCCGAGTGTTTGGGTTCATTTGGTTGGAAGTATTATTCCATGCGTACACGAAACGCGTGGGTAGGGCTGGATCAAAAAAGGCGCTTCGTTCAAAGCGCCTTTTAAGGTACTGATTAATAAGCGCTATCCGTGCGCGGCAACACTGTTTACTTCGCGCCACCACCAAAACGGCGACGGAATTTGTCTACCTGACCAGCGGTGTCGAGTACCTTCTGCTTGCCCGTGTAGAACGGGTGGCAGGCGGAGCAAACTTCCACACTGAGGTCTTTTCCAGCAGTTGAGCCGGTGGTGAACTTGTTGCCGCAGCTACAAGTCACGTTAATCTGGTTGTACGCGGGATGGATATCCGGCTTCATTATTATTCTCCCAATCGAACAAAAACGGTGAGGGATACTATGACTGAATCGAACAAATTGCAAGTAAAAACGTAAAGACCATGCAAAAAAAGCCGCTTTACTAGGTAATTCCATCGGAAACGGAGAGCTTCGGTGTTGGTTAAGCTCATATTCAAGTTGTTGTTCAAGGCCACAATACCCATTGTGGCTGTCGTCGGGGTCATGTCCTATGGCTATTATCTGAAGGGTGGTGACCCTGGTGCGGTTTTCGCGAAAATCGTGGATAAGACCGTCCAGAACGCCAAGTCCTCTGTGAAGGATGCTGGGGACTCTGTAAAGATCGCCAGCCCAGTCTCAGCGCCGGCAAGCAAAACCACGGTTTATCAATGGAAAGATGAGAACGGCGTCACGGTGTTTGGTCAACGTGCTCCTGAAGATGTGGCATCCACTACGTTGGTTATCAATAACAACAAAAATGTAGTGGCGGCACAAAAGCCGGTTATGCCCGAGCCGCTAGCTCAGGAACTAGGTGCCGCGAATCTTGGCCCGAACGGTGAGCCCCTGCCAGGCGTTGCCGGTATGAATCTGCCCGTGTCGATGGATCCCGCTACCTTGTCGGATTTGCTGCAAACCATGCAGCGCGAGCAATAGCTGCGGGATGCGCGAGTTGATGCGCCTGTTAGCGAGCGTTGTTGGCTAACAGGTTCTCCCATTCTGGTGTTTCCTATTCCGGCCTGATGGAAAAAGTAGGATAAGACCTGACAGGTTCATTGTCTGGGATAAAGTACGCCACCAAATCATTCAGGAAATTAAAACCCTCTTGCGTTGCGTGTAATCGCAAACCGGATTGTTGCAGCAGACCAGCGTCTATGGATTGCTGAATGGCTTGTTGCCAACGATCGATCGTGACACCAGTGTGTTGTTGAAACAACGGAATTTCAAAGCCGTCTTTTAATCGCAATGCATTCATCATGAATTCGATTGCAGTATCTTCTGTGGCAATGGGATCAAGACCACCCATAAACGGACTACCGGCAACGGTGTTCGGTTGTTGGATGTTACGGCTCATCGAATCCATGTAGCGTGTGGGATGTTTGTGTTTCCAGCTACGTTCTATCTTTCCAGAATCAGCAAAGCTCACCTTGCCATGCGCGCCGGCGCCAATCCCAACGTAATCACCGAACAACCAATAGTTTTTATTGTGTTCGGATTGGTGCTGCGACTTAGCATAGGCAGAAATTTCATACCGACCGTAACCGTGTACAGATAAGCGATCAATGGCTTCTTCGTGAATTTGCCAACGCGTATCATCCGGCGGTAATGCGGGCGGGTACTTGGCAAAATACGTGTTGGGTTCAAGCGTTAGTTCATAGTAAGAAATATGCGTGGGCGATAGTGCAATCGCAGTGTCGATATCGTGCAAGGCCTCGGCGTAGGTTTGCCCCGGCAAACCGAACATCAAATCGATATTGATATCATCAAACCCGGCGTTTTGTGCAATGTCTACCGCACGTTGTGCTTCCCCCGCAGAGTGGATGCGCCCCAGCTTTTCAAGTGCAGCGTCATTAAAACTTTGCACGCCTATCGATAAACGGTTAATGCCGGCAGCGCGAAAGTCTTTAAATTTTTCCTGCTCGAAGGTGCCTGGGTTGGCTTCCATGGTGACTTCAGCGTTTGGTGCCAATGCAGTCAGTGCGCGTACGCCGCTGAGTAATGTATCAATGGCTTTTGCACTCATGACGCTGGGTGTGCCACCACCAATAAAAACCGAGACAATCGAACGACCCCACACGCGTGGCATCTCCAACGCCAAGTCTTCCAGTACTGCGTTTATGTATTGGTCTTCAGGAATCTCGCCCTTTTGTTCATGCGAATTAAAATCGCAATACGGGCATTTACGAACACACCAAGGGAGGTGTATGTATAACGAGAGCGGCGGTAATTCTGTAAAAGAGCGCATAGCCGGGGCGCAACTTACGTTGTGTGTCGCGCAGCGACTGGCGACAACGCATTAATTAATTCTTGCACCGCTTTGCCACGATGACTCAATTTATTTTTTACGTCTTTGTCCAACAATGATGTGGCGGTGCCGGTGTCGATGTTGCAGAAAACCGGGTCATAGCCAAAGCCGCCACCTTCGGCCGCCTCGTGCAAGATAAAACCTTCCCACACACCTTGCGCAATGATGGGCGATGGATCGCTGGCATGACGCAAGTACACCACCACACACCGAAAGCGAGCGGTGCGTTTGTCGTCGGGCACATCTTGTAAATGGTTTAGCAGTAAGGTGTTGTTAGCAGCATCGCCACTGCCGGCATTGTGCATTTGCGCGTAGCGTGCAGAATACAGACCCGGTGCGCCTTGCAAGGCATCTACCTCCAAACCAGAATCGTCTGCAATGGCTGGCAATCCGGTTTCTGCCGAGGCATGACGCGCTTTCACAATGGCATTTTCAACAAACGTGACTGCGGTTTCTGGTAAGGGTTCAACACCAAGTTCAACTTGTGATTTAACGCTCCAGCCCAATGGTGCTAGTAACGCATCAAGCTCAGCAATTTTTCCAGCATTGCTACTGGCAAACACAATTGGTGTGTTGCCAGACGCGTTGCTAGCAGTTGCATTGTTGCTTGATGCGTTCATGTTTGTGTTTATGATTGTGTTGCCAGTGCGGCGCTTTGAATCTCGGTTAAGGATTTTATGCCCGACTTTGCCAGCGCCAGCATGCTGTTCAGTTCGTCTTCACGAAATGCATGGCCTTCTGCCGTACCCTGAATTTCTATAAACCCGCCGGCATCGTTCATGACCACGTTCATATCGGTTTCGGCATTTGAGTCTTCTGCATAATCCAGATCGAGTACGGCTGTGCCTTCATAGATGCCTACCGAGATCGCAGCGATCATGCCGTGAATGGGGTTGCGTTTAATTTTACCTTCTTTTATGAGCCCGTCGATGGCATCGCACAGCGCAACGTATGCACCCGTGATAGAGGCTGTGCGCGTACCGCCATCGGCTTGGATAACATCGCAATCCAACGTGATAGCTCGCTCACCGAGGGCTTGCAAATCAACCGCAGCGCGCAAAGAGCGGCCAATTAAGCGCTGAATTTCCTGAGTGCGGCCGGATTGCTTACCCGCAGCCGCTTCGCGCCGAACACGAGAGTTTGTTGCACCGGGCAACATCCCGTATTCAGCCGTTACCCAGCCCTTGCCAGAGCCTTTTAACCACGGTGGGGTGCGATCTTCCACGCTGGCAGTGCAGATGACTTTGGTGTCGCCGCATTCTATCAGCACCGATCCGGCTGCGTGCTTGGTGTATTGTCTGGTTATTACGACGTTGCGCAATTCATCGATTGATCGACCACTGGGTCGCATGGTGAGTCCTTTTGTTTTACGGTTGTTATTACGTGCAGTAATGTTTTAAGCAGTTAGATTATTAATGCAGTTATGATTGTGTTGTGTTGGTGTACAGTTTCTGCAACTCGCTTTGCAGCGAGGCGCACGAGTATACCTGTACTGGCGGATTGAAACACATTATCCATAGGATCATTTAATGCTAAAAAGTATGACAGGATTTGGTCGTAGCTCGGTGGAAACTGACGCTGGCGAGGTGTCTTGGGAGTTACGCTCGGTTAATCACCGGTATCTGGAGGCCAGTGTTCGCTTGCCCGAAGAACTGCGAGCGCTTGAGCCCACCGTGCGCGAACGCATTTCAGCAAAACTCAGTCGCGGCAAAGTCGAAGCCACACTGCGATTTCGCACCGGCGCCAAATCACTTGGACGGCTGGCTATAGATGAGCATGCATTAGCGGCGTTAAACGACGCTGTGGGTCATGTTAAAAGAGTGATGGGTGAAACAGCACCGGTCGATCCGTTAAAAGTGATTCAGTGGCCTGGCGTTATGGCCAGCGGCAACGATGTGCAGGAAATGTTGTCAGCGCAAGCGCTCACCGCGCTAGATGCTGCCATTGATGACTTAGTTGCCACGCGTGAACGCGAAGGTGAAAAAACCCATGACATGCTAAGCACGCGTGCGAACCAAATTACAGATCTATTGAAACAGCTGCGAGTACACAGACCAGAAGTGGTTGAACGTCAGCGTGAGAAACTGGTGACCAAACTGCAAGATCTCGATATTGAACATAATGAACAACGCTTGGAACAAGAACTGGTGTATGCAGCTCAGCGTTTGGATATTGATGAAGAGCTTGATCGCTTAGATGCGCACGTTAGCGAATTCAACAAAGCACTTGCTCGTAAAGGGCCTATTGGTCGACGACTCGATTTTTTAATGCAAGAATTTAATCGTGAAGCGAATACGATTGGGTCTAAAGCGAATGATTTGGATACCACCGGTGCCAGTGTTGATATTAAGGTACTTATAGAACAGATGCGTGAGCAGGTGCAGAATGTAGAGTAACAAACTGCGGTGTTTGTTACTCTACAGTTGTGGATGTCCGCAAGCTAGTTCGCCAAAATTTAGCACGCTATCTGAACCGACAAACTAGGGAAGCGGGTTAAATTCGAACGCGCCTATATCCGGCGTAATCACACCGTCTAAATTACCATCCAAATACAGAGGTTCGCCGTCGTAAACCACACCCATGTTCCCAGCGGATGGCATCGCGCCTGTATCAATGGCTGGTGAATCGGCTTTTAAGGTATACACGCTGTTTTCTTTATCATCGAATTGAGGATCGCCAGTCAGGTCTGGAGATAGTTGAGTGGCATTGCCATCTATGATCATTCGATCAGTGACAATTTTGTCCCTCTCACTTTCAAATAACAAGTTGTTTTCAGTGTGGACGAAAACATTGCTGTCAATATAACTGTCTAATGTGGAACTGTCGATAATTGAGTCCACGTTAACAAGTATGTTATTCACAAAGTACGTGGTGTGGTTTTTACCTGGAGTGTTTCCAGGGTGCAGAACGGGCCCATACAATCTATTGACATCAACGAATGTATTATTACTGATGTAGATGTTCTCTTCATAATCAGTATTGATACCGTATTCCCCCGTAAAAAAGCTACCTGGACAACTGTTATTAGTGAAGACGTTGTGCTCAATATAAACATCACGCCACCCGATTACATTAATTAAGCCGTTGCAAGAGAGTTTTCCTTCACCACCGAAGTACTGCACCTTGTTGTTAATGAATCTGAAGGACGCGTTGCGACTGTCACCGTACAATCCGGAGTCTATAAGCAAGCCTGAATTTCCTCTGAAATGGCGCGTAGGATCGCCGACACTAGCGTTGTCTGGTTCGAATACGTTATCGGCTACGGTCAGAAAATCACCGTATTCAAATGAGATAGCTGAGCCGTAAACTTTGAAATGAATATTTCTGATTATCGAGTTGCTGCCAATCTCCGAGATTCCAAAGTCAAATCTATCGGCGGTACGCAATACAGTAGGCGTGTCGCCCGATGCGCCTTGCAGCACCAGTTGTTTTTTACGAAGAGAAAGCTCGCCTACATATTCACCGGATGGAAGCGTGACCGTGTCGCCGGGTAATGCGTTGTCTATTAACGCTTGAAGTTCACCAACACCGTTTTGCACAACAAGCCGAGTCAAAGCTGCATTGTCTGAAAGCTCTACCTCATAATCGACCGGATCGAGTTGCCAACTTATCTCGTATACACCCGGTTCCGAAACGGCAAAGGTTAAGTCAATAGAAGAGCTTGAATAGTTCATCGCACATACAACTGACGATGTATCACTGTTTATTTGGCACGATTTGCCAAAAGTATTTTCGTTAGGCCGGGTCTCAACTATGGTTACTTCGGGAGGATGTGTGATGGTTACCTGCAATGGCGAAGTGTTGTCTCCTAATGTCTGCGTGATACTTCCGCGCAAGGTTAGCTCTTGATTGGTCTCTATAGTGATTTTTTCGTCTGCACTGAGCTTGTAGTTAGTCTGCGGAAACTTAAAGTCGGCAGTGCCAACAACGCTATTGTTGTTTGGTCGAATATCGTTTTCTGGAACATCTGTGGTTGCCGAGAATTCAACAAGTCCATCTTGAGCAGGCGTAAAAAACAGCGTATGCGAGGTGGCGCTTTCTGTAAATAGGCATTCGGCTGAGCTCAGTGTGGCACCTTGTACACATTCATCACCGTTGAAATTCCACTGCCCGATGGTATTAGCAACCACGGTTACTGTGTAGTCGGAGTCATTAGCGCCATAGGATTCTTGCTGTGCTTTGTTAATCACGATTTCTATAGTATCGCGTGAATTCGTTTGTCCATGGACAAGCTCCATATCGATGTTACGGTCAAGGACTTGCCCGGTTCTCTCAGATGCGCCGGGATCGCCCAGAAATTCATATTCCATAATTGCCGGGACGGCATCTCCGTCCTCGTCAGACTGCGAATCAGTTGGGTTAAACGGGTTAAGACCATGCAGAAGCTCCCAGCTATCGATCATGCCATCTACATCGCTGTCTTTCAGGTTTGAAAAACCGCCCTGCCAAAAATTCGTTGACAGTTGGGTAAACTCTTTAACAACGCCTGAAGACGGGTGGTTAATTTTTACTGTCGCAGTTTTGGAATAGTCTTTGGAATAAGTGTCAGACTTGTTATCGAATTTAGACAGACTGAATTCAACCGTATCAATCCCGGCTTCTATTGTGACTTTTCCTGGCTCCTCGCTGGATTCCCACTGTCCGTCTTTGGGTACCTCAATTGAATAAAGAAGCTCCGTTGGTGTCGATACGCGTGCGACACCTAAATAGCTATTCAGTATTCTTCCGTGAAAATAGTTTGGTTTATAGAAATTGCTTTCGCAGAGTGAGTCATTGTTGGCAACCAATGCTGTGGCATAATTTTCATAGAGAACGTTTTCTCCATTACTTAGATTTTTGATATTGACAAAGAATGTTTTTTTGCCTTCCAAACCGCAGGTTGCGGAATTAAGCCATTTTGATGCGCCGTTGATTTCGTATTGGCCTTTGCTGCCTGAAATGGTGATGTTGTCGTAACCGATATAAGTTTTGCTGTGTTTGCCGGTTTGTTTATTGCGCATGTATTCAACATGCAATTTTCCGGTATATGAATCTCCTTGAAGATAACTGCAGTTGTCATAGTCCAGTGTATATTGCCAAAGCTCTTGATCGTTGCTGCTATCATTGATTTCTAGTTCCACAGACACGGTGCCGTTCTTGCCTTCATAGAAGCAATCGTGTTTTCCGCGCAATGGCATATTGTTATTTTGTGCTCTAACTTGTACTAGCGGAGCTTGAAATAGAGAGTCTAGAGTCAATCCAATCCAGGGTAGATCTGTATTGCTTTCTTTAGACAGGTCATAATTGTCCCGTTCGATACCAAATAATGCATTATTCAGAAAGGTTTGTGACGATTCCAATGTTTGTGGTTCTTCTGTTTTCCACCCGTTGTAGCTAATGATGGCTTGGTTAACATAATCTGAGAAAGGACCAAAATTTTCGGGTGACTCAATACCGATGAATGCTTCCGGGTTGGTGACTGTTGGACCGGCATCAACGTTTGTGGCTGTGTTGTCAGCCTCGCCAGTAATTATTTCAGTTTCAGTTGCGGTGGTATTAACTGCGGAA
This sequence comes from uncultured Granulosicoccaceae bacterium, assembly GCA_964390335.1. GTDB lineage: Bacteria > Pseudomonadota > Gammaproteobacteria > Granulosicoccales > Granulosicoccaceae > Granulosicoccus. The sequence continues at coordinate 16,112 of CAYMHU010000041.1, forward strand.
GTATCAACTTGAGTCGCAGCTTGAAGTTCTGGAGCATAGGGCTCTAATGCTGTTTGCTCAACGTTAGGCGGCTCCACAATCTCTTTACTAGAATTGTTTTCATCTGTTGACGGTGCGCCTGCTCCACATCCTACGATGATGAGGCATACAAGCGGTAGGAACGCTAAATTGTTTGAAGTCAGCTGTGTGTAGTTCATCAAATTCCCTTTAAAAATACACGGTGTTGTCAGTTTTTAACGACTGATTCAGCCTGTGCTACAGCAATTGCTAGGAAATTGTGACAAGCGTTGCGAAATTATGCTTTTAGTTTGACGTGCAACGAGAAACGCTGACTCTCAAGCAAATGCTTCTTAAAATATTTTTTAAAAACCGACTTTTTCGTTAAACCCTCCCTTACCTAGTTAATCGATTCATTAAATCATTAACTGAGGTTGGTATGGTCGGGTCAGTATCATCATCTCGAGAGCATGCGCTGTTAATAAGACGAAATAACAGTGACTTGTTTAGTGGTCCAACTTTGATACAAGTTGCATCTCGTTTGGAAGAAAATGTGTTCAAGCAGATAAATCTATCGGCTGATCAAGCCGAGGATAGCTATCCGCGTTACATAGAGTGTAAAGCCTTTGCCAAGTTTGTCTATGACAAACGATACAAGGGTGAATCCTACGTCGCGAAAATGCGCATGCTGGAACCACATGACAAACATTCGATATTTGTTTATTCAGTCGATAGGGATGGATGGGTTAATGGCACTCTGCGCTTGTGTCTGGACTCGGATATTGGGCTACCCATGGCTGATAGCGTAGCAAACGTTATAGATCAGTATCGAAAGCAAGGACTGGTGGTTGCCGAACCGGGGCGCTTTGCATCCAGTACAGCAAAATCTCATTGTTTGATCTCGGCTGCTTATGAAATTGCTCACTACGTTGGTATTGATGTTTACATGATGCAGTGTCGTGCAGACCATCGTGCTTTTTATCAGTCCCAATGTGGGGCAGAAGTGTTAGCAGGATACTCAGCGCCCGAGCATTGCATCAACATGATTTGGCCAATAGCCAATACGCCGGACTCGTTTATTGAGCGTTTCGGGAACAATCGGGAAAGCTTGTTAGCATTAATGTCAACATTGGAGAATAGAAATGTCTGATGCGTTGTTTAATGAATACGCTAGAGTGTTCGCGCAGTTCACCACTCAATATCAAGAAGAAATCTATGAGAAGATTGTCCCGCGTTTGCGAGGGCACGTATTAGATGCCGGTGCTGGTTGTGGAAAGCTTGCGGCGTATATTCCGGAAGAAAGCCAAATGCAATCCTATCTGGGTGTCGATAGCAGTGCAAAAATGGTTGAGTTGGGACAGTCACTGTTGTCCACCTTGGACAGATCTGATATTCAACTCCAAAAGTGCTGGATAGAAGATACGCAAGGCTCGTTCGACACTATAGTATCGATTCAAAGTTATTACGCCTGGAACGACAGTGCTCGCGTTTTGTCGCACTTGTATGAAATTATGACCGAAGGAGGTGAACTGCATCTCGCTACGGCTAACAATATGCTTGACATTGAGTTTCTGATTAGGCAATGTTCTCGAGGGTTTTGTTTACACCCAGATTGGTCAACTTATGTTGAATACAATCGGATGCTCAGCGCGTTACCTCAGGGGCGTTTTGTTTCACTCGACACTCTCATAGACGAGATAAAGCAGGCTGGATTTTGCATTACGGGTACCAATACGTCTCTGTTTGAACGAGGGGTTAATCTGGTTTCAGCTGTTAAGTTGGAGATGTAATGTTTTAAACGAGGTATCATCCCCATGGACATGTCTGTTTCAGGCGACGGGCAAGCAAGACTAAGAGAATATGTGTATCTGCTCAGCACATCGGTCAGTCTGGATAGTGGTTTCGCGCTGTTAAACTCGCATATCACTGGGCTGGGATTTGACGCTATAGCGTACTCTGCTTTGCCAGCTGGAATTGGTGTACACGGTGCTTTTAAGCCAGTATTTTTAACCTCAAGCGACTACAGTAAAGAATTTCTGGCCCATTATGATGAGGATAATTTATGGCGGCAGGATTTTACGATAGAACGCATTCAAAATGGGTTGCTCGATTGCATGGACTGGCAGTTAGAGTCTCATCAAAAAAGGGTTTCAGTAGAGCAACAAGAACTGATTGACCTCGCAGTATATGAGTATGGAATGAAAAATGCGCTAACCATTCCTACCCAAGCTGATGAAGATGTCATTGCTGGTGCGAGTGTGTTGTCCTATTCGAATCGCTTGGCGTTCGAGAAGCTGAAACACTCATATTACGTAGAAGTGCTCGAACTCGTGCGCCACTTTCATCAATTTGTATTTATGCGCTCAAGTACATCAGCATTTTTCTATAAACCAATTATCGACTCTCTGACTGATTCGCAGAAACTGGTTCTAAAATTTGTTGTTAAAGGACGTCTGCAAAAGCACAGCAAGGAGTTCATAGGGCTATCTCCCACTAGAACGGGCAACGTACTGTCTGAGCTTTATGAGCGATTGAACGTGGCCAACGCTAGCGAGTTGTCATTTGTTGCGGGCAAGCATCGGCTCACTGACATGATCGAGCTTTAGAAGGCACGTGTGAGGAAGGTACTACCATTCTTGAGATGGTTTTTTGCCATTTGCCTGATTTGTGTTTCTGTGCCAGTTTATGCAGAACTCGAGAAGCACGCATTAGTTATAGGTAATAGTGCATATAGAGACAGTGGTTGGATATTAAATAATCCTCGAAATGACGCGCAAGACATAGCTGCTGTACTGAAAGATATCGGTTTTGCTGTTCACAATGGATTACCTTTGTTCGATCTTACTCATGAACGCTTTAAAGCTGAACTTCAAGCGTTTAGTAATGAGCTGCCGGAGGAGTCGATCGCTGTGGTGTACTTTGCTGGTCATGGCATCGGCACCTATCGCGAAAATTATCTAATACCCGTTAATGCCCAATTAACACATGTGAATGAACTGCCTTCGAAAGCTGTTGGTTTGCGTGATGTACTTGCAACGCTACTATCAAAAAACAGCAAAGGATTTAACATCATCTTCCTCGATGCATGTCGTGATACACCGCTGGAAGGTAAGCCGTTTAACGGTCTGCTCAAACTTAATCCAGTCGCTAATCGTACTTTTATTGGCTATGCGTCGAATGAAGGCGAAACCGCATCCGACGGTGTGGGAAGAAATGGTGTGTTTACATCGGCATTGCTGAACGCATTACGAGAATACCCCGGCGAAGCAATAGATGTGCTGTTTCGAAAAGTCAGCGGTAAAGTAAAAACGAATACGGCCAATCAGCAAAATCCGATAGCTGACAACACCATTAGCGAAAAAATGTGTTTAGCTCAATGCGAGACACAATCTCAGAATCGTTGGTGGTATGCCGTGCTAGGTGCTGCACTGGTTGCGATATTGTTGGGGCAATCTGATGACAGTGTCAGCAGCGGCGAAGGTGGCGATGAAGATCGATTTACCATCAATCTGACACCGCCGGCTCAATAATGTTTCGCTTGGTTTGTATTGTTCTTTGTGTACTTGTTGCTGCTTGTAGCCAACCCGTAGAAGTCCAGCCGGAAAAGCCAGATCCTATTGTGCAGCTGGCTAGCAAAGTTGGCGAGAGCTTGTACGTAACCGTTAGCGTTAACGGCACAGACCCTCAAAGATTCTCAGGAATCAATTGGTCGGTAAAAGTTTCAGGAATTATACGCGGTGCGCAAAATACTGTCGCTATTGCCTGGTACGAACAATTCCTCGATTACGATTTACTGCTCGCGCGCCAACAGCAAACCTTCTTCGTGGAAGATGGCGCATCCCAGTTTACTGTTACCGCTCCGTTTAGTAGCGAAGGTGGGGAATTCGATTGTGATAGCGACGGCGTTTCGAATTTAGCCGAGCGGCTCGCTTCGACAGATCCTTGTTCGGGTGAATTTCAATATGAGCCTGATATGGTAGCGCTTGCCGCGGGTTGTTTTGACATGGGGAGTCCGTTAACTGAGCTTGAACGTGAAGCAGATGAAGGCCCTCAGAAAAACGTTTGTGTTGAGGCTTTTGAGATTAGTCGTTTTGAGGCAACCTTCCGTGAGTACGATGCCTTCACTACTGCCACCTCTAGAACACCCGCGAACGATTATGGTTGGGGCAGGGAGAATCAACCTGTACTAGCCAGTTGGCTTGATGCAACGGCATACGCGGCATGGTTGTCTGAGGTGACAGGCAAAAACTATCGGTTACCGACCGAAGCTGAATGGGAGTATGCCGCTCGTGCGGACACCAATACGCCATTTTCAACAGGGGAGCGCATCGAACCTGATGAAGCTAATTTTGATGGCCGATTTACATATAACGGTTCGCAGTTTGATCTATTCCCATTCTTGCAGCCGTTCACTGTTGGTACTTTCGACCCTAATTCGTTCGGTTTATTTGATATGCATGGCAACGTGTGGGAGTGGACCTGCAGTCGATATGACACTAGTTACAACGGCCAGGAAGAAACGTGTGTGCAAGGCACTGCAGGGGTTCGAGTTGCACGAGGTGGGTCATGGTTTAATCCACCAAAGTTCCTTCGCTCCGCTAATCGCAGTAATGATCCCCCAGACTTTGAAGGCCCGGCTAGTGGTTTTCGGGTGATCAGGGTGCTCGAATAAAAAAATACGCTAAAAATCCAATTTTTTCAAAAAATCCGACTTTTTCCAGTTTGGGCCCTTATGGATATAGAAATACGGGAGCAGTGAGTATGGAAAATTATCGAATATTGAGCGACGGCGAGTTGATCCAGCGCTATGTGGCCGGCTGTGACAACCGCGCAGCAGAAGTGTTGATTAACAGACACTCACAGTTTGTGTTTGGCCGCTTGCGAGCAAAATTGCCCTATCATGACGCGCAGGACTACGAGCAGAATATCTGGCAACGCCTGTTCAACACTTCGCTAAAAAATTACTCAGATGATGGACGGTTTAAACACTTTTTATCGAAAGTAGTCTCAACCGAAATAAAACACTATTGGAAGAAGTCGGCACCCAATGACATTGTTGTGTCTTTGCAGGAATTTGATGTGGAAGGTTCTCTGTGGGTAAAGTTAAAAGAAGCTAATCCGGAAGAGCTGCAGGTGAACAGAGATACGCTCGCATTTTTGGCCACAGAGGTTATCCCTAATTTACCGCCCCTAAAGCGTTTAGTGTGGTTGCTGCGCAACGAAGCTGAATTTGCCACTGTTGATTCAACCATTACCTGGGAGACTCTTGCGCAGTTAAATGGTTTGTCGGTAGAGATTACGTGGCAGAAATTTGAAGCTGCCAGAGCACAACTGCTGTTGCGTTATCGAGACCCGACTGCAGCCGATATTGATACAGAGTCGTTATTGATCTATTTGGTGTGGACTCATAGCCAACGACCTGTACATCAGGGTCGATATACGTTGAAAGAGATCAGTGTCTGGGTGGGGGTGCCGGAAAGTACGCTCAAAGAGCGGTACTACAGCGCTGAGAAAATTGTTGCCGGTGCTTTGGCTGATTTTGGCAAACAGGGGGATTCACAATGAGTCCTAAACCACAAGATGCGGGTGAACTTTATCGTCAATTCCGTGCGCTTAACGCAAAAGATCGTGACACCTCGGATGCGATCCAATGTTTTAGCAGACACCTGGGAACCGAACAAACTCATCAGTTGCGTATCGACAAAATTGTTGCATCAATTCCCGATAATCAAGCTGCCCTTGACAATTCACAACGCAGCCTCATAGAGACGGTGAAGCAATGGTTTGCGCAATGTTTATTGTTGTCGGCTCCGGGGCCAATGTTTAAATTTGCAGTTCTTGGTTTATGCGGTTTTATTGTGGTTGGCTTGTTTGTTAATCAAAAGCCGTATCCATGGGAAACGTTTATACCCGAAGTGGTCATTGAAGCTGGGTTGACAGTTTCGAGAATTGAGGCCATCAGTGGATCGGCTCAAATGGGATTTACCCCTTCCGGTCATGAGTTGGCTGCTCATTATTTGCTGGGTAAAGTCAGTACGCAGTTAGCACTATCAATGGCATTGAAAGACGATTCTGAGATGTCCTATTTCGCTGCTAGTTATGGGCGTCTGTCGTCCACTGGATTGTCGCCTGATATCTCGCAGCAAGTAGAAGCGTTGAGGGCTCTGTTATTAAGTAAAGCGGCGAGAAAAGAAATAGGTCGGGCGTTAGCAGAGCTGAAGCAGGCCGTTCACAAACAAAGTCAGCAGCCGTTAGATGGTTTTGTGCTGGGTCAATATATGGAAGCGTTACGCCTCGCGCTAGAGATTGCTGACACACAGGATAACGTATTTGTACTACAAAGCGTTAGTAGCGATGTAGCTAAGTTGCAACTGAATCTTTGGTACAGCAATGACCTGCCTAAGCTAAACGGCGTATTAATTCAGATACACGGTTTAGTGCAAGGTAAGTTGTCCTTATCTGAAAGACGACAATTGATGCAGCTTCTCCAGCAACTTGATGTGTTGCTGGGATAGGGGCTTATCATGAAAATGTCTTCTCTACATTTATGGGTTGGCGCTATTTTTTTATTCGCCAGTAGTGCTTACGCGAAACAAGCCAGCGATTTTATACAGACTCACGGCTTAGCGAGCGAAAACAAGAGTACAAATAGAGCAACTGAAATCTTTTCTGAGCTTGCAAGAATTAGCGGACGAGATCTGTTCGGCACAGAATTGGTGATAGTGTCAGATCAAAAGCCGTGGGCGCAAGCGGTCGAAGACAGACATGTTGTAATGTCTGATGGTGCTGTTGCTTTTATTTATGGTATGCCGAATAGAGCGCTTTCGGATGCTTGGATGGCATTTTTGCTTGGGCATGAATTAGCTCATCTAAGTAACGCTGATCTTTGGCATCGGACGCAGCAAGCTAGGCGTAGCGCAACCTCAGATCCTACCTTAAACCCAGTATATGAAGGTTTGTTTGATAACGGAATGGACATCAAGCAAATACAAGATAAAGAACTAAAAGCAGATTTTGATGGGTTTTTTTATGCAACACTTGCCGGTTACAACACCGGTTTGTTATTCGAACCTGTTGAGGATGGTAAGACGCTTTTGGAGATTTGGCCAGACTATACGACTAGTGAAGTTACTCATCGCAGCGCTGATGTGCGCATGCAATTTTTACGAGAAGAATTTGCTGCAGTGAAGAAAGACGTGGCCTTTTTTGAAAGCGGTTTGAAGTTGGCTCACTTTGGGCGCTACGAAGATGCTTTATTGATGTTCCGGAAGTTTCAAGTTCAATATCCGTCGCCTGCGGTAATGAGCAATTTGGCTTATATCTATATTCAGTTGGCAAGAAAAAATATGCCTGCTCATTTAGCCTATCGATATTGGTTTCCAACACTGCTGGAAATGGACTCAGGCATTCCCACTTATGCATTGCCAAGAACATACGGAGACAGGGTATCGCCTACGGCAACCAAATATCTTGAAAACGCGGTGTATTTGTTGACCAGATCACCCCGAATAGACAAACGACTACCTGAATACCTCAATCTCATCGTTGCACATTGGTATTTAGGTGAAATTACGATGGTGCGTGCGATTGTAGCCGAAGCTTTGCGACACTACCCACGGAATGAGCAGTTAATTGCGCTGGGTGCCTTGGCGCTGTTGCATGAGGGTACAGCTGAAGTTTCTACTCTGTCGCAATCGAAAGCGGTACTGGAGTCCCTAATCGCTAATGGAAATACAGATAAAAATATTCGGTTCAACTTGGCAAGAGTATTGAGCGATCGCAAAAGACATGGCGATGCTAAAAAGCACTGGGCCTATTTGGTGGCGCATGCAGACAGCGTAGCATCTCCGTTTCTGGCCATTGCTTGCGTCGAGTTGAATGGTGATAAGGATTGTGTAGGCGGTCGCAATCCACCGTCAAGCATTCGCACTTTGGTGCGAATCGGTTCAGATGTTGGTGAAGGCAAGACGAAGAAAATACTGACTGATTGGACACGCCATCATGCTTCGGTAAAGGGTGTTCAGTTTGATCTATATCAACACCATTCGGGCGATTCATTGTTGGCTGTAGATAACTTGGTTGAAATATATACGTCTAAAACTCCGCCGTGGCAGACCCGAAGTCGATTGCTCGCTGTTGCAGGGCTGCCAGACAACGTTACGTCCGTTGTAGGTGGGACGTTGTTGTCGTATACCGACGCTTGGTCGGCGTTGCTTAGTGGTAACTCGGTCACTGAATTATGGGTGTCGAGACCAGTTCCTCCATAATAAAACTACCTGAAGAGATCCAAGCTGTAACTCAGTTGTCAATATGAAAAATTGATTTTTGAGAAATTAGATGCGTGAAAATTATCATGTTGTTCTTAATCTCATCGGAAATTACCCTTGTTTACGTTTTGCAATAAATGCTGTGAAGAAGTCTTGTAGCAAGACTCAGCAGTTTCACACTAACGTCGTAGAGATTCAGAAAGATGAAAATTCGATCGCAAATGAAAGCCCGATTACTCGCTATTACAGTGTTTTCATTCATGCTTTTTATGCATGGAAGCGCTCATGCCAATTGGTTTGTCGATAATGATGTGGCGATCGGTATGGAAGGGGGCAATCTGAGCTCTGGTTTGAGCATGAAATTTCCCTATTCGGCTGATACATCTTGGCAAATTACGTTAGGCGGGGGCAGTGGCGTAAACGGCATTGGCGGTCGTTATCTATCTTATTATTCCGAAGCGAGTGACTGGCGGTTTTATTGGTATGGCGGTTTATCTGTCTATTCATGGGGAGGTAACTCCATATACGGCTCTGAAACAGTTGTGGGAATTATTGGGGGAGTCGGGGCGGACTATGACCTATCTAATTTAGAAAATATTCCCATTCCGGTTTCAATTAACTTTACTGCCGGTCCTACGTATGCTGCGTTTAGCAACTATAGAGGTTTTGATTTGATTAGCTTTGGGATGGGTCTTCACTACCGGTTTAAGTAGTAGATGAAGCCCAAAAAGATGTATGGAAAACAGAGTACAACGGAGTAGGTTTGTGGTAGCGAGCAATTCTAGAAGTGGCAACAGAGTTATTGTGTTTTGCCTACTTGCAGTGGCATTGTTGATTAGCTCTTGTGTTACAAGACAAGAAATTCAGCAAGGAGCAACTAAAACCTTCGCCAATGTTAAAAAAGGCGTTGGAAGCGGTGTTAAGAGCGTTAAATCAATGCGAAACGGCAAGCTCGGTAATAAACGCAAAACCAACAGAATGGAAGCCTTTGCAATAGCGGCTAAATTCCCAAAGAACGAAATGCCGCACACGATGTTAACAAAGCCAGTGGCTGACGGTCGGCTAACTTCTGGCTTTGGGTTTCGTTTAAACCCTGCGGGAATACCCATTCCGAAAGGACATAAAGGAGTTGATTATGCTGCTGCTGAAGGTACGCCTATATTTGCAGCTGAAAGTGGGACTGTTGTTAGAAAATATGTCAGCAAGAGCTACGGCAACTACCTGAAAATTGAACATGCGAACGGATTTACAACTGCATACGCACATATGCATGAGTTTGCTAAGGGCGTAGAAGAAGGCGATAAAGTAGTAAAGGGTCAAACAATAGGTAGTATTGGATCTACCGGGAAGTCTACCGGGCCACATTTACATTTTGAATTGCACTATAGAGGCAAAGCAATGGACCCCTTCTTTGCCAGGCCAGTGACTTAACCAAGTCTAGACGATTAGGTATGTTGATATTGAAATCCTTTCGCCGTGTCGGTCTGTTGTTCGGCATATTAACGATGCTAATGGGCTGCGCTTCAACTATTGAAGGGGTTAAATCCGACATCGGCAAAGTGGGTCAAAAAACCGGTATTTTAAAAAGCTCTGGACTTGATGAAGATGAAAGTTTCTTTGTAACACCGAAGCAACAACGGATTTCTGAAATTCAAACCAAATTAGCCAAGCTCGGGTATTTTACTGGCAAAGCAGATGGTAATTTTAATGCAGCAACGGAAGCAGCAATACAAGACTATCAGTTAGATAATGGCTTGCGTATCGATGGTAGACCAACTGAGAAGTTACGCGAAATGTTAGCTAATCAATAGACAAAGGTGTTGGTAGATACCTGATCTTCGAATGTTGTATGCGTGTTAATAAATACATATTGGGAGTATTGCTCTTTACAGGTGGCATCGTATTGTTGATGCTGGTAGCGGTGAAATCAAATTGGGTTTACTCAAAAATCGAAAATGAATTTCAATCGATAACGGGTTATCAAATAGATTTAGGTAAGAGTGCTTCTGTACGCGGTGTTTTCCCCAAACTTACGGTTTCCTTTCCAACTGTTGTAATCAAGTCAATTGATGGTGCAGGCAGCATCAACAGAATTAGGTTAACTAACGCAGAAACGTCTTTGCAATTTCCGAGTATTGGGGGCAATATTTTGCGTGATGTCGCTCTCGATGTCGAGTCAATGACCGCAATAGTCGACACTGATGCTATCCCTGAGCATATCCCTAGAAACAAAGCCTATTCAGCGGAAAACCTGCAAGAACGAGTGCAAGCTATATTGCCTTATCTATCGGATGCAAATCTGGACGCACAAATCAGAGAGTTGGTTGTTATTACCAGATCTGTCGGACAGTCGGCCTCTACCTATAAGCTATTGGATAACCAATTAGAGTTGATATCAGATCGTTTTGCCCTACAAGGCTTTGCAGTTGGTGCGCAGAATCTGAATCATGCTTACGAAATTGAAGCCAGCATTCCAAACAGGAGAAACAATATAAATGGCAGTTTCAAAGCTGGTATTAATATGCAGGACGAGGACCGGCAGATAAGTCTTGATGGAACATATAAGATTTCCAATGATAGTGTGGACATTCAGCAAATAACTATCGCAGGTTCAGATCTAGATATTTCCGGAAACGTGAATGCCAAAACTCAAAAACGATCTATAGAAACGAAATGGAAGTTAAACGCAAGTTTTAATGTGAATCAATTAGAACTAAGCCGGGAATGGTTTTCTTGGGATTCCAGCGCACGAAATAAAGAGCACAAAGCGCCTTTGTTTAGCAATACAAGATTAGACTTATTTGAGTTGCTCGATCTGGATCTTAAGTTGACGCTGGGTGCGGTTCGTTTTAATAATCAACCCATTATTAGCGGTGATTTTGTCGCTACAGCACTCGATAATGAGTTGACCCTTCACAGTGATCAATTGGTGCTGTTAGGCGGCGCAGCAAGCATTGAGGTTTCGGCCGTGCCGGTAGAAGACAAACACAAGGTGTCTGTTAACACTTATATTAACGACGCGCAGTTGAGCAGACTACAAATTACCAATGATAAACGCTTGCTATTTAGAAAAGGGGAGGCGGATGCAAAGGTGTCTATTAAGGCATTTGGAAATAGTGCGGCATCCTTAGCCCGCTCTTTAAAAGGGTATTTCATGTTGGCATCTCATAACGTTGAAATATCACAACGATATGCCAGAGATTTGGATCGCGGTGTGGTATCTGTGGTAGCCGATAATATTGATCGGTTCAGAAAAAAAACGAAATCGGATAATGATATCCCTATTGAAAAAGGCTCTCTGCCGGTCAAGTGTGCGTCGGTAAAGTTAATCATCAACGACGGTTATCTCGAAGCAATTAATGGGCTTGTAGCTGAATTACCTGATAATACCTTGTTAAGTTCAGGGTATATCGATCTACATTCAGAAAAAATAGGTTTTGCATTTCGCACCCGAAAGAAGAAAATTTTGGATTGGAGTGCGTTGTCATTAATCAGATTTGTGGAGCTTGGTGGTACGCTCACTCAGCCTAGGATAATGCTGGACCGAAAAGAGTTAATGAAGCAGGGACTGTTGACAACAACGTCTGTGTTGGTGGGAGCGCGTCCTCCGTTGGTATACCAACTGGCAGAAACCGGGCTTGATTCGCTGAACGCTGTCGAGTGCCTGCCTCAATTAAGTAATCTGTGAGAGCAATACACTTGGCGTAATAGATAAAGCCTTGCTCAAGAGCTTTTCTGATCGGTCAGAACAAAACCCCAAACTCAGCTTACCAAATTGCCTCGCTACATCGCCGAAATGACACAACGAAGTTTATGTTTGTTTCAACGTGATAATTGTCACTTTGCCATGTGTCGCTTATGCGGGTACTTTGACCATAAACTGAAAATCGTTGTGAAATCTTGAGTTATCACACCATCATTCGTCCGACATCTTGAGGTCTACAAAAAGTACTTCTTTAAATGCTGAATGGCTTTAATTAGAAAAATTAGTTGTAAAAAATATGAAATTATTGTGGAAAAATAAAATCTTTCGGTATGGGTGTAAAGCCATATGGACGCTGATAATCGCATTAGTGCTTGTTTCCTGTGGCGGCTCAGGCTCTAGTAATACAGACAGTGAGACGGATGGTGGTACATCCAACGGTTCGACGGATTCAGGAGCAACAGATACTGGTGATTCTGATTCAGGTGGTTCTGATTCAAGTGGTTCTGATTCAGGTGGTTCTGATTCTGCAGGTGCTGATGAAGGCGACACTGACACAGGTTCAACGACTTCAAGTGCTGGAGACACCGGCGGTGGAGGTGATCAGTTTACTTTCCCCAATGGTGAACTCAATGTCGCACCTGTAATCAATCAGTTTGATGCGTCCCCGTCTCCGTTAATGGTTAACGACCCATTAGAATTTTCGTGGGATGTATCCGATGCAAATACAGATGATGAACTGACGTGTAGTCTCGATGTGGATTCCGATGGCGTATCGGAGTTTGTTGTTGAGGATTGCGCCGGCACGGACTCTATAAGCTTTATCTACAAAAAGCCTGGCGACTTTACTGCTAAGTTTGTGGTCACCGATATTTTTAATCAAACCGTGACACTGGAAAAGACGGTTGTTGTTCACCCGCTCATGATGTCGATCACGCACAACGGACCTGTACAACCGGGTGAGCGTTTGCAATATGAAGTGACACTTTCTAATGTATCACTTATACCGGCTAACAATATTTCGTTATTGCACCGAGTGCCTAATGGAATCGAGATGAATTACGCCGACGACAGCATTCCTGATGCAACACGCAACTGTTCAGTCTGTCGCGAAGGCAATGAAGTTATTTGGCGCATTGGCAGTTTGGAGGCAGGTGAAAGTAGATCTTATGCGATCAACGCAGATGTTTTGCCAGACATAGCGCCGGATACATCAATTCCTGTTTCGTTTATCCTCAGTTCAGATGCGTTGATTGAAACTATAAATCGCGAATTTAGCACTGTTGTAAAGAATCGACCTACCAGTGAGTATTCAATGACAACATATGCTGGGCCAGAGTTGGCTGGTTCGGACATGGCAGTGCATTTCGATATAGGAAATATCTCAAGTGCAAATCTGTCACCGCGTGAAATCAGAGTGATCTTACCGCCGGGTGTTGATGTCTCAAGCACGGAGTTAACAGATGGGCGGTTCTTAGATGAAGCTACTGGTGAGCTTGTGTTGCCTGTTCCGCAAATTGCTTTACAAGACTCCAGAAAATTGTCAGTGATGATTAAATTGCCTGATGATGCAATACCTGGATTAATGCTTCCGCTCCGTTCACGCCTTGTTGACCCTGCAGGTAATGATGATGTTTACATAGCAGAGCGATCAGTGAGTATTTCACAAGAACAGGTACCGCTGGCTTTAAGAATCATCGCAAATGAAGATCCAGTAGTGATAGATAGCAGACTGCGTTATGAGGTGTCAGTGAGTAACATTGGATTGGTTCCTTTAAATAATGTCGCACTGGCATATCGGGTTCCAAAATATGTTTCGCTCAGCTATGTCGATGACATCTTGCCCTCAGCCACAAGAAATTGTTCGAACTGTATTGATGGTAGTGAAGTCATTTGGAACTTAGATACTATTGAAGCAGGAGCGTCAGTCACAATATCTATAAATGCTGAGATAAGTGCAGATGTGCCGGCTGGTAGTTTGTTACGAGGCGAGTTTTTTGCCTTCGCGGACAACGTGAATGGACCCGTGTCTAGCGGTATTACTGTTGGTGTAAGTAGAGCGCCAGAGTCAGAGCTTGCAGTGTCTGTTAGCCAAGATCCTATTCAGGCTGGGCAAAGTTTTGATGTTGAGATTGTGGCGGGGAATGTTACATCCAATACATTGTCGTCCTCCGTGCTTTCACTGACTGTGCCTGATGGTTTAATCATTGATTCTGCCAGTGACGCGGGTGTTGTGGACAGCGAATTGCAAACTATCACATGGCAAGCTAATTCACTGGATGTGCTTAATAGCGTGAAGCGCACTGCAGCATTGACTGCAAGCACAGATGCAAAGCCTGCGGCAATATTCGAATTTGAGTCGCAGTTTTCCTATAACGGAATAGGCGACAGAGGAGTTTCTGCAAATCACATGGCAACAGTGTCGGAGCTGGCATCACCTATTACCTTGAGCATTCAACCTACAACCGATAGCGTTTCGCCGGGAGGTAATTTAGGTCTGAATGTGACTCTCAGCAATACTTCATTGGTGCCGGCCAACAACGTGGTTTTGGTGTATCGATTGCCTGCTAATATCACACTGAATTATCGTGATGATGTTGAGCCAGATGCAACCCGCAACTGCAGTAATTGCGTTGAAGGTTCCGAAGTTATATGGAGGTTGGGAACAATTGCAGCTGGTGCCAATCAGCAAATTCAAATAAACGCTAACGTCAGTGCCGATGTCAGGCGCGGGTCTTTGTTGGTTTCACCGTTCACCGTATTTTCAGATCAAATTATAGATACTGTCCGGCTACACAACATTGTGCCGGTGCGGTGATGGTGTGCTCTTCTGTTAACCACAAATTAAAAATGAGGAATAAGGTGTGACTCGTCAATATGGGGTATTACTGATTGCTTTGATGGCAGTGTCTTGTGGCGGAGGCGGAGGCGGAGGCGCTACCCAAACACCGGACACCAATCCGTTCGATCCAGTTGATGGCAGTGACCTGAATCCTATTGCGGGAAACTTTGGATGTGCGGTTACGCTTGATCAGGCGTTTTTAGATAACCTTGACATGATGGGTAGCGAATCGCTCGATAACTTGTCCACCGGTTGCGATTACTTTGCGCCAGAATCCATTTCATTGGCTCAAATAGCGACCGTACAAGCGGGCGTGACTGTGGCATTGGGTGAAAGCGTCAATTTGGAATTCAACAATGAATCAATAGAACTCCTAGGTACCGCTGATTCGCCAATTGTATTTCAGGCGAAGGACGCATCAAAGCCCTGGGAATCAATAAAGTTCGATGCAAGTAGTTTCTTGATTGATTTCGCGCTTTTCACAGGCGGAGGGCAAGCCCAATCTACTGCCAGCGCTTATTCGCCTGAGACCTACACTGAGGCTGCTGTTTATATTGATTTTAGTGGGGCGGGTATAAGCTCGGGCAGTGTAACCAATAGTTCCTTTACCGACAGTGCATCAGCTGGTGTTTTACTGGGTGATCGAGTTGAGCTTGATTCCTTTTCAACAAACCACTTTGAAAGTAATAACTCGTACAGCATGGTGCTGGAGACTTACAGCTCTGGTAACATCATAAATGAATCTGCCAATTTGTCATTTGCCGGTGCAACAGAGCAACCCATACTCATAAATTTTGAGAAATTCAGAGGTAGGTTTGGTGATCACTTACAATTTGGCGCAGTGGGTATCCCGTACATATTCGCTAATCTTGTTCAAGGCCGCACTTTGAACAATGCTGATCTGTTGTTTAAGCCGGGTGTAGAGGTTTGGTTCGATCAAGATTCAGGCCTGTCAGGCAATACGCTTTTTGTTTTAGGAGAAGCTGATTCCCCAGTTGTTTTTAAGGGCTTGCCGGGTAATGAGGATAAGTGGGCTGGCATCAGTGTTGATGGGGAATCGGTTATGCGGCATTTTGAAATCATTGGTGGAGGCTTGGGGCAGGAAACCGATGGGTCATCATTATATTTACAGGGTTCCTCTGGTTTTAATCGACCGTTAATCAGTGACGCATTTCGCATCGAGCACGGCAGTATCGAAAACAGCCAGGGTGTAGGGTTAAAGTGCGATCCTAATGGCTCTGTTTATACTGCGAATCTAAGTAACGTCAGTATTGAAAACGCAGCGTTCGGATTAATCGACCCAGTTTGTGGTGTTACTGCAAATCAGATTGCACCTACTGCAGAATCTGAAATCCAAGCCATTAATGCATACAGCGAATACGATGTGCACGCAGGCGAGTGTGCCAATGTCATTTTTGATGAAAGAATAGAAACTCCTCTAACGTTAGAAAACGGTCCCGCTGTCTGCGACTATCTCTTCGTCGGCGATTCTGAATTCTCGTCGAATGTGACAATTGAAGCTGGTGCAACATTGATTTTCGAGCGAGCCGCAAGTTTGGAGGTCGACGTTATCAGAGCTATTGGTACCGAGGATGAGCCAATTGTGTTTCGTGGTAACAGTGCAACACCTGGATACTGGAACGGTCTGAGTGTTACCGGAAACGGAAGTAATCTGTCGTATGTGACCGTGCTTGATGCTGGTGCAACCGAAGGCAGGTACTCTATATCGACTGCCAGTGACGACGGTATTGAACGTCAACTGTCAAATGCAGTTAATTTGAGGGCACATGCAATCGAGTTCACTGGCCTTTCAACATCCATGACGAACTCCACGATTAATAGGTCGGCTGGTTCAGGCCTTTTCACAGGGGCTAACGCAACATTTACGGAGTTGTCAGAAAATTCAATAAGTAATGTAGGGGGGTTTGCAGCGTTTGTAAGTCCTGAAAATGTCTTAGTATTGGCTGAGGGTGTTGAGATAGACCCCACCCAGCCGTCATTTGTTAGCAATGGGGTTTACGTTTCTGATCGAGAGTTTTTTAGTTCGTATCGGGAAATACGAAGCAACTTCTTCTCAAATATTGCTGAATACGTCAGGGTGGATGGTGAGTTGCGACTGCTCGATATTGGCGTTCCTTGGGTGTTTCCATCACTTGAACTGAGTGGTTCAATGATCGTTGAGCCAGGCGTCGATCTGCGCATGTTTTACAATTTAGAATTGACTGATAGTGCGGCAAGTTTAGCTATTAATGGAACGGCGCTAGAGCCTGTGAGCGTTTCGGGATTGAAAGACGATCCGGATAACAAGCTTTGGTTTGGAATCGATGTTCGGTCAGGTTCTGTATCTATAGAGAACGCCAACCTGCAAGGTGCTGACGTTGGCTTATTTCTGTATACCAACGGTGGTGATGTAACGATTACCAGTACCACAATAACTGATGGAAGGTCTGGTATTAGCTGCAGTTCCTTTTTTGGCGGTCAGCTTTCACTGACGAACACCGATATCACTAATATGTCGGAGCAGAATATTGGTGCAGATTGTCCGTAAACGAGCAACAACC
>CAYMHU010000042.1:0-27639 GCA_964390335.1 uncultured Granulosicoccaceae bacterium
GGCCCCGGGCACCAGTCAACATGAAGAACCTATTTCACTTAGCTATGAGCAACTGCTCAAGTTTCGCTAAGGCGTCACGGTGTTTTGCAGCAGGCATATTGCGAACATTGTGAAGTTTCCATCGAATCGCTGGCCATACTTGCAGGTGTTCAAATGGCAACAGTTGCCAGTCTGGCTCACCCCGCTTAACCGATAGCAAAAATGCACGTTCATCGGCGGATAATGCAGCACTGACCCAGTGGAACAGCCGTTCACGAATTGCCTCAAATTCTTTCAGCTGTACAGGCTCAGCTGTCATACCTACGAACTGCTGTCTGAACAGCGTATCGATTGGTTTCGCTCGAGGTGACAATAATTCAGCAATGGGCCTGGAATGTGCTGCCAAATACACGACGAAAACTTGTCGCAACTGATCACCAACAGACTCAAACGGTTCCAGTGGCATTAAATCGAATAGGTCTCTTGGATGTTGTCGATCCAACGCAGCACAAAGTTTACCGGCATACAGCTCTACATCATGTCGATAACGAGTTGGTACTTTGGAAACAGTTGGCCACCAGCATGAATCGTCCGCTTACCCTCGCCAAAATCAACGTGAGCCAAATTAACGCGATTAACCCAAGGCAGTTTTAATTGCTCCGACACATGCATGAAGAGTCGTTTCGTCTTTATTGAGGTACAGCTTTCAAGCAGCTGTCGAACTACTGCTGGGCGCAAGGAGGTTAGTGCTTCCATAACATGAAAAGCCTCTTCGTAACTTTGCTGTTGAGGTACTTGATAAAACATCTCCAGGGCAGCCAGCTCCAAGCACGCGATATCGATGCTCATGTCGTTGATAGTACGGTTACTGAGGTACTGCTTGTCAAAGGAAAGCGCACTGGTTGTAACGAGTTGTATAGACGTATTCCAGTCGGTGTTGTTAAACCATGCGGGTAAACGTGTGCCTGTTTCTGCAAACACAAACGTGGTGCGCTGGCCCACCGTGATATTGTGGGCATAGCCATGAATCTCCAATGCGCTGATGCCACCGGGGTGTACGGCTATGTGCAGCTGTGTTTGTAACGACTGCACCGCACCAAACCACTCTATTGTTTGTCCGGGCCGGCGATAAGCGCCTTCTCCGATTCTCTCTAGCCAGTTGGATTTGACGTACTTGCTAGCAGTGCGTCGATCAATGCCGTGCTCGCTAAGCAATGCTTGTGTAGCTACCGTGTGGGCAGGCCAATGCTGCAGTAATTGGTTTACTTTGGTGCTCATAGGACACCAAAATGGCGACTTATATGTATCAAAATGAACCCGTTGATTCGACCATATGATGATTAGATTGTAGAGTTTGGTTTAATACAAAGCAAATACGACACCATAATGGAGACATATGCGCGTTAGAATGAACCATAATTGGCTGAGTAAGGCTTCATAATTTTCTAAGAAATTCTGTTTCCTGTGTCCAGCACCAATTAACCGTGCAGATTCAGGTGAGCGTTCGATAACGTGATCGATTGACTCAGACAATACCGGTTCTGTGTCGGTGGCATCCGTTGCGGCATCGTTTACAGAATCTATCGCTGCCAACGGGTGTTCGTTTTGCACCGCGTCGGAAGAATCTGAAACTAACGGTGATGGCTTGCCAGCAAAATACGAACTAAACTGGCCCGTTGATGCGACGGCTAGCGGATACGATCCCGTTTCATCGCCAGCAGACCATGGGCTTATGTCGCTACCGTCGGCACTAACACGTGGCATAACATCAGTTGAGTTTGATAACCAGGAGCGATCGGGACTGGAAAGCCGTGTGACAGTATTTCTGTCCAAGTCATCGCTCAAACTCTCTGAGTCCACATTAACTGGCGATGCCCATGTCATATTGACTTGCTCTACGCCTGATATGATCGGACTATCGGCACTCATTTTAAATCTCCCAGAGGTATTTTTACAAGCTGTCCATCGGCTTCCAACAGAGTGTGAAACCAGAATTGTTGCGTACTGAACAACCCGGCACTCATAATGAGCATCATCAGTTCGCAAGCGGTATAAGCTTGGAAGCGGGCGATCGTGTTTTGATAGAAACGGCAAGCGGGGGTAACGCATAGCACTTGGTTGCAGTGCATTGCCTGAAATAAATCGCTCGGTTATATGCCGCGAGCCAACAGCACTTGGGTTACATTACTCACGTTTCGAATGCCCACGCAGTTTACCTTGCGATAGCTCGTCGCGATCGTACCAAAGGAAACACATGTTCCGCGATCGGGTGGCGCCTGGTATAAGCAAAAGCAACACTTGCTTGAAAATTCGCCGAGGTGAATACCAATTCACTTTACGGGATGAAGATACAATCGGTGCATGTGTATGAATCAAGAACTGTTGTCCGCGCTTTTTAGCCAGTTTCTTTAACTGCTTTGACAGATACAGTTCTTCAGCAGCATATTGCCTTTCATCGAATTGGCCGACTGCATCAAAAGCCTCTCTTGTGCAGAAGATATAACAGCCAGCTGCCGTATAGGTTTTGACTGACCACCAGTTCCAAAACTTAAGCACTGCCCCCGGCAGTCCATTTATTTCAGGATTCATTGCAACCGTTGAGCCACCGCCAATTGCACTACCGCTTGAAAGGGCGTGTAACGACGCATTCAGTAGCTCGGCGCTAATAATGCTGTCAGCATCGACGAAGATCAGCCATTCACTTTCAGATGCTCGCGCTCCTGTGTTTCTCGCTCTTGCAATCTGATTGATTGGTTCAAAAACCACTCTTGCTCCGCTGTTAGTGGCGAGAGACGCGGTGTTGTCGGTTGAATTGTTGTCTACAACAATAATTTCACCTTGATGCTGTAGTTGGGCAATAGCTTTTTTTGTTGCATCCAGCGTAGCTTCAATGTAATCAGATTCATTCCAGGCAGGGATGATGATTGAAAACTGTTGTCGTTTTACGATTGTTGAAGCAATTGCGTGCGTGCTATTCAACTGTGCTAATTCCCATCTCGTTCGTATTACTTGCGCAGCGGTCGTTTTATGATTTTAGTCGACTCTATGTTATCTCACATGTTAATACGCGTTACGTTATCAAATGGAACAACATCTTCGTACCCAGATAAAACAGTACCCGCGTAAAGAAACCTAATGCTAGTGCCGCTATTGCTGGTGTTAAAACCAAAACAAGAGTTACCCATGACACAAGTACCAACATTACATGTAACGCAAGGTTCAGGTAACAGTTTTAAGCCGGTGCAGGTTGATGCCCAGTTAGGTTTAGAGTGCAAGATAAATTATTTGAATGTATTGGCCGGGGAATCCAGAACGACTGAATTTCTATCGATAAATCCATTGGGCAACTTCCTTTTATGGTGTTAGAGGACGGCACTAGCCTAGGAGAGTCCAATGCTATTGCCTGGTATCTGTCAAAGGGGTCTGAACTTATGCCAAGTAGCGCATTATCCTGGGCGCAGTGCATTCGACGGATGAACTACGAGCAAACAGTGTTAGACGCTAATATCACTCCTGTGCGCTTTGTAACGTACATCGTGCCGGAACTACAACAAGAGCACGCAGCCGACATTCCGGGATGGAGAGAACGAGGTAATCAGGGATTAGCAACTCTCTATAATCACCTGCAGCACAATGACTTCATAACAGATCATGGCTATTCCGTTGCAGGCATTGCTGTGTTTGGTTTTACATATCTTGCAAATGAGGATGGGTTTGATCTAGCTAGTTACAAGTATGTATCCCAGCGGATAACCAGAGTAGAAGCGCAATCGGGCTGCTTGCCCATAAATCAATTGTTAACGGGTCAAAACCAAGTGTTAGCTGCGTAACGGCATACCCATAGCGATTAGTGAATGCCGTTATGTTTTGAGTTCGCACTTTATGAGCTTTCAAAATATGTTATCAGAAGAAATTTCTGAACTAGCGACAAGATTGTGCGAACTGGACAGGCTACAGCATCCGGCTTGGGTTTATGACTTTGATAGTGCCCGGATAATTTGGTGTAACGACACGGCTTTGCCGGTTTGGCAAGCTGAATCTAAAACAGAGTTATTCAATCGGGATATGGGGGTTGACATGTCAGTGTCAGTCTCTAAACGTATGAATCAATACAAAACGGACTTTAGCAGGGATCACTCTGCACAGTTTAAAGAGTATTGGACTTTATACCCTAATGGTGAGCCCGCTACACTGGATGTGGTTTTCAGCGCTATATGGTTGCATACCGGTCGTTTATGTATGTTTTGCCAATGTACTGTTAATAATAATGTGGCAGCCGACACATTGCGCAGCGCGGAGGCGCTGTTACACACATCAGTCCTAATTTCGCTGTACTCATATTCCGGTAAACCGTTGTATCGAAACCCAGCTTCACGTAGCGTTGTGCAAAGTGCCGATTGCACCCTACAAGAGCATTTCGTTGACAGCGAATTACTGTTACAACTGAACGATCCAAAAAATGATGAGGTCAAAGCAATAACCAGTGTCGACACCGTCAATGGGGTGGTTTGGCACGACATAACTGCACATCGGTGTTTAGATTCAGTTTCTGGTGAGGATGCGTGGTTAATCAGTGAGGTTGATGTTTCTAAACTGAAAGCAACAGAAGAACATGCTCAATTTTTAGCAGAGCACGATACACTAACCAAGCTGCCTAATCGAAATTTTGTGTCTATTTATTTTCAGCAGAAAATTGATAAAGCCTTGGCTGACGGGCAAACTGGCGGGCTTATTTTCATCGATCTCGATAATTTTAAGAACGTTAATGACTCGCTGGGTCATGATGCCGGTGATCAGTTGCTGGTCGAAGTATCTTCAAGGCTTAAAAGTGTCGCAAATGCGCAATGCTCGGTTGCAAGGCTTGGCGGTGACGAGTTCCTTATTTTGATAAACGCGATTGAAAGTGAACGACAGTTTGAGGAGACTTTACGCCAGTTAATTGAAACTGTTTCAGTACCAACAGTCATACAGGGTCGTGAAATTCAAGTAACAACCTCCATGGGTGTAGCGTTATATCCTAACAGTGGGGTGCATATATTGGACTTAATGCGACACGCGGATTTGGCAATGTACCACGCCAAGGCTCGCGGAAAGAACGACTTCGCATTCTATTCAAAATCGTTAAGCGATGTGGTAGAGTCGAAGATGGACTTGGTGTCAGAATTACGAGTGGCCTTAAAAGATAATCAATTTGAGGCTTACTTTCAGCCCCGAGTCGATGTGAAAACTAATGCCATAGTCGGGGCCGAGGCGCTTGCTCGATGGAACCATCCGACCAAAGGCCTGATACCGCCAGGTGTGTTTATTTCGCTGTGTGAAGAATGTGGCCTGATATCCCAATTGGGAATGGTTATATTTGTGCATGCGATTATTGCTCAGCGTACTTGGCAAGAAATGGGATTCGATTTATGCATCTCAGTGAATCTATCAGCCATCCAATTCAACGAAGAAAACCTTGTTGAGGACTTACTGAGTATTGTGCGCGAACATCAAGGTAATCCTAATAGAATTGAATTGGAGATTACCGAATCAGTATTGTTAGGGAATGATGATGCTATCGTGCAAAAATTACATCGTCTGGTTGATAGTGGGTTTAAAATTGCGATTGATGATTTTGGTACTGGCTATTCGAATCTTGCGTATCTTCACCGCTATCCGATCAGTTGTTTGAAAATAGACCAATCTTTTATCTGCTCCATAGACAGTGCCAAACCGATTATCGAACTCATAGTATCTATGGCGGAACTTTTTAACCTTAATGTGGTTGCAGAAGGGGTCGAAACAGCAGAACAGTTAGACATGCTCCGTAGTTTTTATTGTGGCGAATACCAAGGGTATTTTTACGAGAAACCGATTGAGTTTAATGATTTTACGGATTTGCTAATGAACGAATTCAAAAAGGCGGCTTAACAGGTATATCGCCTACTGCTACTATATGCTGCGATGAGTGGTTAAAGATCTGGTTCTTCGTAATAGCAG
This sequence comes from uncultured Granulosicoccaceae bacterium, assembly GCA_964390335.1. Taxonomy (GTDB): domain Bacteria; phylum Pseudomonadota; class Gammaproteobacteria; order Granulosicoccales; family Granulosicoccaceae; genus Granulosicoccus. The sequence goes on from CAYMHU010000042.1 coordinate 5,959, forward strand.
TCCAATATCGCGTGGCACAGCTATAAGCTACGAAATTTCAACGACTTGCATTACCAACTCCAATCCGGCCTTGGACACCAAAAAGTATACTCCGCCACCTGTCGTGTAACGTGTGGCATAGATCTTGTAGATCGTCTGTGCATGTCTGTTCCCGCCAAAACGCTTGCTAATAACGATTACACAGTTACACTGGAGAGTAAGGCGACGCCCGCCCAATACAGCTGGACTGGATCGTCTGCACTTTGGGCTCGGCACGAACTGGCGTACAGGATTGTTCAGTCATTCAGTTGCATTGATCAATTTTTTGATTTCTTTGACTACCTTCGGGATGCTGATACGCAGTTTTATCGCGAATTTGGTGGTGAGATTCTAGATCAAGTTCTATCCAATGAGGAGCCCGGGTTTGTTGAATCGTTTGACCAACGCTACCTGAAGCTCATTCAACTTTTTTCAAATTTTGATTTAGATGCCGCTGAAGCATTTCATTTAAAAGCGAAAGAATCGTTTCTGCGTTTGTCCAATTCCCTGGTTCGATTTGATCGCATTTTATCGTCCACAAAACACGCCAAAGGGATTATTCGTACCTACGAGCATCAAGAAGAAGAAACTTTCTCATTCTCTATTCTGCCAATGGTCAATGGTTGGAAAAATCAGACTTTCGCTAGCCAGCAATGCGGTTCGTTTATAAATGCTGCTAATAACAATCAAGCGGTTCACGGCAAGATAGCATTGCAGAGTCCAATAGAAAGAAAAAATATTACACTAACGAGCCTAGACGACTGTGATATTGCAGAACCCAAATGGTTAAGTCGGCTTAATACGAATCCCGTAAATCACATCAATTGCTTTTTGCTGCCGTCTGCTCGTATATCAAAAGCACCTACGGGTATCGCATTCCGTTTGAATGAAGAATGGCGATATTTAAACCAATCGGCTGACATCTATCATTATTTTCGAGTAAGTGGTAAAACCATATTTGGACCTGTATCTAAGCATATTGATCGAGCATATGTGTTACCACGAACTGGAGATGGTAATTATTATTGTTCGTTACTGAACAGACTGCCGGCCTTGTATGGCTATGTTGAGCTTGGAGTCGATTTGCCTATCGTATCAACTTACCCATTAAATAAAATCGAAATGTTTTTCGCAGAGCGAATGGGTTTAGATGTTGATCGGATTACACATGATCATGACAGCGAAATATTGATTAACAATGCGATCGTACCGGTAGTAGCGGATCTAAAAGCGCTGTTTGCACGCTATTGCATGACTATGCCAAAAGCCAGCAGTCCATTTGGGAAACGTATATATATATCGCGGGAAAATTCGCCAGATCGTAAGATGGTCAATGAAGCAGAATTGCAGATTTTGCTTCGTAACTATGGATTCGATGTCGTGTGCATGGAGAAATATGATCTTGAGGAACAAATGGCGATAGCAAGCAATGCAGATATTATCGTTGCACCGCATGGCGCTGGCCTTGCCAACATGATTTTCGCCGACTCTGGAACAAGTATATTTGAGCTTATCCCTGAATACTACATGCAGTCGTCATTTAGACAACTTGCGGCCGATTGTGGGCATAAATACAGTGTGCAATTAGGCAAGCGAGTTTACCAGGAGTCTTCCGTGGATGGCGTAATTCAGTGGACGGCGGATATCGAAAGAGTGAAGTTGGCGATTGAGGATGTTCTTAACTAAGCAGCTTTGTCGGAAGAAAATTTTGTTTGATTTTTACCTGCACTCTTTGACTCATACATCGCAGCATCAGCGATTTTTAATAGGTCAACAATACTGACACCATCTTTTGGATACATTGAACATCCGATTGACACAGTGACTGTAGGCAGTAATTCCTTGAAATAGTGGAGTTCTAGTTCTGCAACTTCTTGTCTGAACATTTCCATCTTTTTATAAAATTTGGTGCCTTCAGTTTCGGTAGCAAAAACGGCAAACTCTTCGCCCCCAATTCTGGCTACAACATCATCTTTGAAAAACTTTCGGGCAACATCAGCTAGCTTTTGTAATACAGTATCACCAGCATCGTGACCAAAAACGTCATTAATTTGCTTGAAATTATCGGCATCAAACAATGCAATACCAAACTCTACGTCAGTGGATTCATATTTCATTCTCTCGCTTCTGAATCGCTCGAAAAAGTAACGCCTGTTAACCAGTCCTGTAAGTGCATCACGAGTTGATTGTTCATGCAATTCATCACGTAGCTGCGTGTTGGCGATAGCCAGGCTGATTTGTTCTGCACAACTAGAGATAAAATCGATATTGAATTCGGCATTGCGATGATAGTGCTCTGAACCCACGTAGTCTGATAAGTCTATATGCAGTAAGCCCAAGGTTTCACCGCGACCGAGCAAAGGGATGCAATAATAGTTTTCTTGTGTAGAACCATCTTTATTCTGAACGTGATTACACGGGATACGCAGTAATCCATTGCCAAAAGTTAACAGGCGGCCGCGCCGTAAGGACCAGCAATCATGTGCTTTAATATGTTCATGAATCCGTGTCGACCCCCAGCTAACAACGCCATCAAGCACATCTCGCGAATTACTGTAAATATATAATTGCCCATGACTACCAGGGTAGATGGCGCTCAGTGACTCTTTAACCACCACATATAACTCCTTAAGTGATTCGCAGCTGTGTAACCAGTCGCCAAGCTCTGACAGTTTGTCCATTTCGGTTGTTCTGAAATGAAGATCATCTAATGATGTTTGCACATCACTTTCAGCTGACTCTGCTCGTTTCAGTGCATTGGCAAGTCGCTTCTCGTGCTGCTTAAGCGCAGATATATCGGATATGGATACAACATGGCCTCCAGTTTTTAACGGGCGTACGGATGTGAATAGCACTTTAAGAGTAATTACTATAAGAGCTTGTTGACGTTCGTATCCTCTAGCCCTGCCCAAGGTAGAAATTTTCGCATTACGCTTAAAAACAATGCGCTATTAATTCCTTGATGCACCCATCTTTGCAAATTTGGTAACGTCAAAGAGTTGAATTGTGTTGGGTCAACCATTGAGAATTGTCTTACAAAAGGCAATATAGCGGCATCGGGAAAACGAAAGTCATCGCCACCTAAATAAGTTGAGTACGACAGTAAGTTCTCAAGCTGTTCTAAAAAAGGCATAGCTTGTTCCAGGTAAAAAGCCTGAGGATGTTGCGGATGTCGGTCGCTGTATTTGTATTTGTCCAGTTGCGTTTTGAACTCGGTATCGTTGTGTTCGATTAGTTGCCTGATCTCAGTTTTGTTCAATATTTCGGCTGCCAGCCAATGATCAGACTTTGCTAAGTCTCGTGACGGACTTTCTGTCATTGCCCATACCATGATATCGATGCTTTCATCAATGACGCGATATTGGGCTGTGCTGTCATCATCAGATTCAATTAACAACACTGGAACGGTGCCTTTGTTTGATACCTCTAGTAGGTGCGCGGGTTTGGCTTTTAATGCCACCTCTCTAACAATACACTGGATGCCGCAGTGCACCAGAGCCATGCGTGCGCGCATGGCATAAGGGCAACGTCGGAATGAATATAGGATGGGTGGACGCATGTTGTTACAATGTGATCAAGTTGCTCATGATGATCAGTGCTGTTAGTTCAGTGTAGTTTAAATTTATACTTTGATGCCATGGTTAATGTTGCGTCGCATTGGATTTAATATTTGGTGCTCTAATTACAATAGTTGAAATGTAGAATAGCCACAGAGGCAATCATGCCACAGGTAAAAAATGAAACTTTGCATATTCACCGATTTAGACGGAACATTGTTGGATCATACTAGCTATGCCTATACCCCAGCATCTCCCGCACTCGAAAAATTGAAACAGCACAATATTCCTTTGGTACTGGCATCAAGCAAAACGGCTGCCGAACTGACTACCATAAGGGAATCACTGAGCATGACTCATTGGCCATGCATAGTGGAGAACGGCGGCGGCGTTTTGGAGGCTAATTTTCAAAGCAACAGAGCCTCAGACCAGAATTCAACTTGTCAGTCCAATGATTACGACACAATACGAAAAGCGGTAGTCGTGTCAACGCATGCGAAACTCTACCGTGGTTTTGGTGATATGACGGTTGCAGAGGTTGCAGCGGTAACTGGCCTTTCAACCAGTGCGGCATCGCTCGCTAAACAACGCCTATTCACTGAACCAGGTGTGTTTAACGGTTGTAAGCAACAACAGGCTGAGTTCCTTGCAGAACTAAAACAACACAATATCTCAGCACGGGATGGTGGTCGGTTTTTAACGTTGTCTTTTGGGCACACGAAAGCCGACAGGCTCCATGAGATTGCATCAAAACAGTGCGCTGACGTTACGATTGCTTTAGGGGATGCACCAAATGATCGCGAAATGTTACTGGCGGTTGATTATCCAGTTATTATAAGGAACGACTATGCGCCTGACATGGGAGTCATCCCAGGGGCTATGAAAACAGATGAACCAGGCCCAGTCGGCTGGAACGATGCTGTGTTAACTTTATTGGATAAGTTGTTGGGTATATAAAAGGCTATGGCAGATTTTCATCAAAACGGGAATATTGCGCAGTTCCATAATCTTCGAGCAAGGCCCGTGGAAGATTTAATCAGCGAACTTGAGATGTTCGCCGCTAACCGACGTATTACGCTTGTGCTTCCGTCCTTGTATTCAGAGCTGGAAAGTGATGCTTTGCACAACATCTTAAAAGAACTGGTAAACGTTAATTATTTACACCGAATAATAATCGGTTTAGACAGGGCCACTGAAGAACAATTTCGCATGGCGCGTAGTGTATTCGCGCAGCTGCCTCAGCAATGTCAAGTTATCTGGAATAGCTCCCCAAGAATGTTGGGGTTTTGGGATAAACTCGCTGAGCTCGACATTGGGCCAATTGAAGACGGCAAGGGTAAAAACGTATGGACTTGCATGGGGTATTTATTATCGTGCGCCGATACAGACGTTATGGCGTTGCACGATTGCGATATTATTACCTATGACAGTGAGATGCTAGCGCGCATGGTGTATCCGGTTACAAACCCAGCGTTTCCATATCAATTATCGAAAGGTTACTATTCCCGGGTGGGCAACAATAAACTGAATGGACGCGTTACGCGTTTGTTGGTAAGTCCACTGCTAATCGCGTTAAAGAAAGTTATTGGGGATAAAGACTATCTTGATTATTTACGCAGTTTTCGCTATCCATTATCGGGTGAGTTTGCGATGCGAGCGTCCTTCTTGCCCGATATACGCATCCCGTCGGACTGGGGGCTTGAAATTGGTGTGTTGTCCGAAGCCTGGCGCAATTTAGCACCACAAGCAGTGTGTCAAGTTGAAGTGGCCGATACCTACGATCACAAGCACCAACCGGTTAGTGAAGAGAATGCCGCAGCGGGTTTAAATCGAATGTCCACTGACATCTGTAAAGCCGTCTTTAGGAAGCTTGCGGCTGACGGCACAGTGTTTACGCCGAATGTGTTTAGAACCTTAAAAGCAACGTACTATCGTCGAGCATTAGATATGGTGGAAACCTACGCACATGATGCAAAAATGAATGGCTTGGATTTTGATCGTCATGCGGAAGAGCAACACGTTGAGTTGTTTGCTGAAAATATCATGACTGCTGGAAAAGTGTTTCTTGATAACCCGAATGAAACGCCGTTTATTCCAAATTGGAGCAGAGTCAATGCAGCAGCGCCTGGCTTACTAACCGAATTGGCCAATATCGTTGCTGCCGATGAAAAGGAATTTACACCAATTGAGTTCAAACGCAGCTAGAGCCAAAACCGCTACGCAGCATCCTGCTGACCGCCAGCCCAAGCATCAATCTTATTAACTGTATCAATCAGCGCCTCACGGGAGACGGGCTTTGAGTAATAGTATCCTTGTGCGATATCGATACCGAGTTTGTTGGCTTCAATCAGTTGGTACTCGGTTTCAATACCTTCAGCAACCGTATCAAGATTGAATATTTGAGCGATAGATGTAATGGTTGCGGTGATGGACTTCATGTTATCGGAATCACCATCCAGTTTGTTTATAAATGAGCGATCAATTTTTAGGGTATCCAGCGGTAATTCCTGTAGTTGACTGAGTGAAGAGTACCCAGTGCCGAAATCGTCTAGAGCGATCTTGATGCCATGCGCTTTTAATGCTGAAAGACTTTTAATTATCCAGTCCATATCCGTCTTAACAACACTTTCGGTGACTTCAAGCTCAAGGCACTCGGCTGGAATATTGTGACGATCAATGGCGTCTAGCACCGATTGCACAAAATCGCTTTGCACTATTTGATGCACCGATACATTAACGGCCACCCGAATAGCCTTTTGTGAGTTTTCCTTCCATTCTGCTGTTTGTCGGCATGCTTCGTTTAATACCCAGTTTCCAATGGTCGGCATGAGGCCGGTTTCTTCAGCTATGCCGATAAAATTATTGGGTTGAATCATGCCATGATTTGGGTGATTCCAACGTATTAATGCTTCAACTGATTCAACTTGCATGGTCTTACAATTAACCTGCGGCTGGTAAAACAGCTCCAGTTGATTGCTTTCAAGTGCAATTTGTAGGTCTTTCTCAATTACTATTCGGTTCTCAAATTTCGCTGCAATATGATGATTGTAGGGTTGGATTGTTTTCCTGCCAGCATGCTTAGCGCTGAACATAGCGAAATCTGATGTTATTTGTAGCTGTTCTAGTGTGGGTGCGTCGTCAGGGTAGACGCTAAATCCGATGCTGGTATCGATTACGACATGACCATCTTCTACCTTGAAAGGATTGTCAAAAGTACTGCGTAATTTATGAGCCACGTCGTATAGTTGATTTTCGTTATCGGTAATAAACGCAATCGCGAACTCATCACCTCCCATACGAGCAATCGTCATATCAGAACCAGACGCTACTTTCAATCGCCTGGCCACCTCTATTAATAAAATGTCTCCAGCCCAATGGCCCATGGTGTCATTTATAGACTTAAACCCGTTTAAGTCTAAAGTCATCATTGCTAACTTTTCGTTGTTGCCGGTGTTGGTTTGATTAAATAGAGTTTCAAGAATAGCTTTGAAATAGCGGCGGTTGGGTAGGCCTGTTAGTTCATCATGGTTCGCTTGGTGTTGGATCTTTTTTCCAATACTGAATGTTGCATAAGCCATAAGCATACATAACCCAGCCAGAAACGAATTAAAAATCAAATTTTTTCTGGCTGATTCCTTGATACTAATTGCGGTACTCACGGTGTTTGTAAGCAGGGATGCGCGCAAATCTTCGACTTTTAAATTGGCTGCTTCAGCAGTTTGATGCCATGTAGCGATTTTTTGAGTTGGGTCAATTGTTTGTACGGGGCTTGTTAGCAAAAGCGTCACCTCTGGTCTGTATACATCGTTGTAGTGCTGTTTCAGGGCTGTAACCGCTTTACCAGCGTCTTCCGATATTTTCGTGCTGACTGCCATGTCTTCTAGAAAATCAAGTTCCTGAGCAATAACTTCATGCTGTTGCATAATACGCAACGACAAATTATCTATATAAATAGAATCCAGTCCAATGTTTTGAAGTTTCATTAGGAAGCTTTTTATTAGCGTGTTGGTCTGCTTTATGGATTCATTGACACTCCAGATAGCATTCGTGGAGTCGTGCGCATCCAGCACCTTGATGTAGTCCTCTGCCGGATACGTGTTATTAAGCTGCCTTAGTCTATTTACGGTTTTAATGATCCCAACATACAAGTCGAATAATTGCATTCGCACATTTTCGTCACGTGTTTCGACTGGGCGTTGAGTTTGACCGACAATGACATAACGGGTAATCGCAATGCGTTTGAATTTGTCTTCTAATTTAGTAATGAGTAAGCTGATTTCTTCCAGACTATATCGCTGCACTAATGTTTTGCCAGTGGCACTACGTGATTGTGTTATTTCGGTACGAGCTTGTGCAAACAAGTCTTTTGTATTCAGTGATAAATCCCTTAATGGCTGGATGCTTTTGATTTCTTGCCGATTACTTAATAGAAATTGCTGTGTAGCCGCTCTTTCCTGATCTAAGCTATTTTGTATTTTAAACAGTGTACTTTCAGCTATAACGGACCGCTCAAGCTGTGTTGCTTGCGAGAAAAGAGTGCGTGCGTCTGATAAGTAACGGCTGCCCATCCACACAACCAGAATGGTTGTGAAAAGGCTAACAGCAATCAGGTTTTTACTTATACGCGAAACGTTAAACAACTGATTTCATCTCAATTTAGACGAATGCCGCGATGTGGCATATTCGCTCTGGTGTTCAACAATTCAACCCTGTTTCCTTTGCAGGTGAGATTGTTGTATTCACTACCACTGATCTACGTTTTATTGGCAAGAACGTCATATTCTGTAACTTTATTCGAGCGGATATAACCCCTGCTTAGACAGTGTAAGTCGAAAATGTGTTTTCAAGCTAAACGAGTTGATCTGTATATTCGATGCACTTTTACGTAATTTGTGCGAAATGGGGAGTACGTTACGCAATCACTATGAAAATATATCCATTGGTGCTGGAAAATGATTTGCGTCACATATCACAATATGCAGGAGATCTGCAAAATCTGCTATTCATCAAAACTATTGCAATCAAAGGTGGTCCCAATACGTTATTGATATATTAGCCAAAATCCACTCGTCTTCTGGGATCATTACCAATGAAATCTATCGTCACACGTTTTTCAAACCACAATCAAACGTTTGATCCCACGCGTAGAAAAATCCTTGCTGTTGCAAGTTGTACTGTTGCCACTTCCGGTTTTTTGATCACAGAGAACGTTGCGGCTCAGGATTACGGCATTGAGGGCCTAGAGGCTCCAGAGATTAACCTGGATTATTGGATTGATGGCAGTGGCCACGAAAGCGAGTTTTCAGTGCACAAAGCTCGCGGCAAATGGGTGTTTCTGAAATTTTTTCAGAACTGGTGTCCCGGTTGCCACTCCAGTGGATTTCCCACATTGAAAGCCTTTTGTGATGAGTTTTATGGGCACCCGAAAGTTGAAATTGCCGCTGTTCAAACTGTGTTTGAAGGGTTTAAAACCAACGACCAGGCTGCTGTTCGAGAATTGCAACTGCGTTATGACATCCCCGCAACGATGGGCCATGATGCCGGTGACCATGAAGCGGGGATTCCGGCGCTGACTATGATCAACTATCGCACCCGCGGCACTCCATGGTTGGTATTAATTAATCCTGATGGGGTGGTGGTTTATAACAACTTTCATGTGGATAGGGACAAGCTCATCGAATTCATGAAAGAGGCAGTAGCTTAGCGATAGACAAAGTCTAAGACCAGCTTGCCGAGGTTCAATTTCGTTCGATAACCATGACATATTCGTGCTAATACCGTTGCTGGGTCTGCATGGATCATGGATGCTCCCCGACAATTCCGTTAGGTTAGCGATTCAGTCGCTAAGTTAATAGGGAGTATGCATTGAACACGGTTGGTAAAGCAACGCAGCTTGCATTTTTATTCGTTTCGCTTTGGCTTTTTACGATAACTCACGCCCAAGCGGTTGTCAGTATAGAACCAATGTCCGACATCAATGTGAATGCGGGTCAGTTGGTGGAGGTGCGTGTGGTACCAAGCGATACCTCTGGCAGCGTACCCGGTGTATACGCCAGTAATCTTCCGAACGGTGCTACCTTTAACGACAACCTGGACGGAACTCGAACCTTCTCATGGCTTACCTCATCTGCGGATACTGGCGCAACGGTGGTTAACTTCATAGCGACCAGTGCAGAGTCTGCAGACGATACCGCGATGCAATCGCTAACAATAAATGTCAGTAGCGATAGCAACGTTAACATGCCATCGAGTGGTGACGGCAGCGCGGATTTTTTTATAGAACCGTTGGCCGATCAGCAAACAGTGGTGGAAAATGCCATGCTGCTCAGAGTTATTCCACGACGAACAGATGGTCAAGTCGCAAGTTTAACGTACTCTCCCATGTTTGCTAATTCATCGTTCAACGACAATGGCGATGGCACTCGAACCTTTGTGTTTCGTCCGGAAGTGGGGCAGGAAGGTGTATACGATGTGAGTTTTGTTGCATCAGCCCCCAACGATCCAAGCGACACTGTAACTCGCACCATCACTTTGACCGTAACGGGTAAAAGCGACGGGGAGGACGTAGACGATACGAACAATACTGATCAGGATATGAATAACCAAGACATGAACAACACTGATCAAGACTTTAATCTGTTCAGACAATCATTGGTGGGCATCCGAGACTACGGTTGTGTATCCATCCCGGACGACAATTTCTCCTACCAGTTTATTGAGGCTTATACGGTGGATGGTCAATACATCGCGGACAACCTTGTGTATTTTGATACGACCAATTGCGATAATCGCCCGTTAAGCTATAGCAGTGCATTGGCTGTGGAAAACTGGGTATTGGGTCAGCCTGTAGTAACGACTGAAGGTGATAACGCGTGGGAAATCGATTACACCGTAGTCCAGTCTGGTGTCGATGGCGGAGAACCCATTTTGGGTGAAGTGGGGTCAATCACGCGCGGCACAATTATGGTGGGTGGCGGTGCTGCGCGTATATCGCTGGTTGAAGACGATCCGAATCTACCAAGACCAATCAGCATCACTGATAACTCCACTGCTGTGCCTTATACGGGTGTAACTGATCAGGCGTCCAAGGAGGCGTTGATGGGGTCGTGGGTGAGTGAATGTTTTCGTGGCAGACGTATTACTCGTACGTTTAGCGAAACTGAATTTCGCGAAGTTCGTGTCGGTTTTGTAGAAGATGATTGTTCTGGAGATTCCTATTACAATCTATATGAAATCTATGATGCGGAGTATATTGGTGAAGCAAATACAGTCTTTGGTGATTCGGTTTATCGGGTTAACAGCACGCTACGCGAAACCGCTTTCGATGATCTGACGATCGGTAGTGATGTACCATCTCCCCCCACTTTACGGTCAGTTGGTACACGCTTCCTCGATATCTGGGGTATTTCGCGCGGCGAGCTGGTTGTAGGCACGTGTTTGCTAAAAGGCCAAGGCAGTTGCGCTAATTCTGAAGCCAATATACCGAACGTGTTGAATTTAAATCTAGGTGAGCAATTCTTTAAGTCTTCCCTTTGATAAAGCTCAGCCGGTCGCGTAAGTGCGACCGGCGATGAGCTTAATCAATATACTTAACATCACTTGATTGCAGTAGTTCATGGGTGCTCTTCGGAATCTTTAACCCATCATGCACTTCTTGGTCGAATTCCTTTTCCAACTTCTTTATGTGTTCTAGTCGCTTAATAACAGTATCTATCTCGTTGAACGGTACAGTGACTACGCCATCTAAATCAGCAATAACCATGTCGCCACTGGACACAGCACGTCCGCCAATATGAATGTTTAAACCAACAGTGCCTGGTCCTTGCGATACTGGCGAATTTGCATTGATACCGGTAGCCCAAGTTGGAAGCCCGATACCGACCATACCCACATAGTCCCGGACGGGACCGTCTGTTATGAACGCCTTTGCATGGTTGTTTTTTACCATCCCGGCAACTCTGTCACCGATGGCTGCACAACCTTGAAAGCCGGCGAACGAGGAAACGAGTATGTCGCCCTCCTGTATTGAATCAAGTGCCGCAAGTAACGCCATGATATCGCCGGGTCCAGTATCAATTGTTAACGCAGGGCCCCAGATAGACGTATTGAACGCATCGGGTAGGATAGGTTTTATATTCGGCGCTAATGTTCCTTGGCCGTTCATCGCATCAACAACGAATCCTGTCGGTATGTTTTCGAATGCGGCTATTTGTAGCGGGCTGGGTCTGTTCCAGCTGCGTTTAATCACTAGTTTTGGAGGTTCTTCAATCATAGTAACGATCTGTGATGAGGCATATCGACAGTGTATAACAACTTCGTCTAAGTCATACATCGATTCATATCGCTATACAGCGACAAGCTCAGTTTGGCAACGTTTCGCTGGTCTTCTAATGCACAGATACAATTGATACAAAATATTTGTGCCACTGATACACATCTGAAATGCAGTTTGCTGTATTACCGCCGTAACATGCTGCAAGTGCGATCAGAGTTGTGCGCCATCTTTATTGATCTATGGAGTAGAGCGTGTGATAGGGCAAAAATACGAGCATATTGTGAGTGTGATAAGTACTGACTTACGATATCGGAATCGCGTTGAGTCTATGCTTAATAGTTTGTCAATCAGTGCTCAATCGTTCAGTTTCCCCCACCAAGTGGCCGCATCAGTCGGCCGACCGAACGCTGCCATTCTGATTACCGACGTGATGAACGCCGAACTGGTAGAAAGTCTGCAGCAGCTTGCGCATATTGAACGAATTGTGATTATTGCCCGGTCAGTAAATGAACCTGAAATAGTTGATTCATTGATGAATGGCGCCACCCATTTTTTTAATATTTCCGAATCCGATACGCTGTTGACTGTCAGGATACAAGCAGCACTGCGTATGTACGTGACAAAGCAAATAACAAACATCGTTGCACCACCGTTCCGGTTCGATGTAAAGCGCCGATTGGTCTATCTCAATGACGAGCAGATTTCGTTAACACCCATGGAATATCAATTCGCCGAATATGTGTTTAGCCGTCCAGATAAAGTCATTCCGAAATCAGAACTCATGTTAAGTGTCTGGTCGTTGCCCACCAAGCTTGACGCCCGGCGTATTGATACAGCCGCCTGCAGGGTCAGAAAAAAGATGAATTTGGTTTTTGAAAAAACGGGCTGGGAGCTCATTAATGCTCGCCGGGTGGGTTATCGATTAGTAGCAAGTTCCAAGAATTCGCGTGATGCATGGCAGATGAATACGCGGAAATTCCAATTTTGCTCGTAGTGATTTACAATCATGGGATACTCTAGCTCCTTAACGGCACAAGATGAAATGGGCGCAGAAAAAGCCTCAATACTCGTCGTTGACGACGACGAGAATCAGCGCTGGATGTTAAAGAAATATCTTCAAAAACACGGATTCGAGGTCAGTGCTGCTGAAGATGGTGAAGTCATGCGTGCGCTGCTCGCGGAACAAAAGTTCGAACTTATTTTGCTCGATGTATCAATGCCGGGTGAAGATGGATTTTCAGCTGCGCGGTATTTACGAGAACACCATAAAGTCGGCATCATTATGCTTACAGCAGCGGCTGAGTTATTCGACCGAGTGCTTGGCCTGGAAATTGGTGCAGACGACTACGTCACAAAACCGTTTGAACCCCGTGAGTTGTTAGCCCGCATTAAAAGTGTGTTGCGCAGAATTGATGACTCAACGCCCACTTATACAAGCGACGTAGGGCCTGTTGGAACAGTAGGTCACGATGGCGTTGTAACAAGCTCCGACCCCGATCAAAAAGGCGTGGCTGCAGAGGCGTCATCAACAAGCGATGGCGCAATGCAAAGCTTACCCATTCTAACGGCGCAGTTCGGGCAGTACACATTAAACCTAAGTGCCAAACGCCTAACCAATCCCAGCGGAGAACATGTCAGCATCACCGCAATGGAATATGACCTTCTCAAGGCGTTTGCAGAGAATCCCGGAATTGTGTTGTCGAGAGAAACGCTGCTGTCGATAGCACACAAACAGGAAGCAGAGCCATTTGATCGCAGCATCGATATCAGAATTGGCAGAGTAAGGCGGAAAATCGAATCTGACCCATCTAAACCGAGTATTATTAAAACGGTTAGAGGGTTAGGCTATGTTTATGCTCAAGACTAAAATCGCTGCGTACAAATCGGTACTGTTGAGTGTGTTTTTCGGTGTGTGTTCTGCAGTGGTGTCTGCGGAAGAGTATCTTGTGCATACTGGACCAAATGGTTACCCGCCATTTATGTTTGTGCATGAGCATGCGGGTAAAAAAAGTTACTCGGGTATTGTTGTTGATTTACTTGATGCGTTTGAAGAGGCTAACCCGGAATTTAGCCGCAGTTACAATGCGATGTCTCGAGCGCGCACCAATTTACATATTAAACGGGGCGAGTTCTCCGATTTAATGTTCTTTAGTCCATTGTTTGCATCCGAAGATACGAAAAAAAAATACCGCTTCACCGAAGAATTATTTGTGAGTAAAGATATCGTTGTGACGCAGCGCGACAGTGGATTGGACTACAAAGAACACACAGATTTATACGGTAAAGATGTTGCTGTGTTGCGTGGATACAGCTACGGCGAGTTCGATCTATTATTTAAAAAAGGGTTGGTTACGCCGATAGAGGTCGATCGACACACCCAAGCTGTCGGGATGTTGTCAAAAGGTCGCGTAGATGCATACTTTGGCAATATTCATGTAACACCGTTTTATATGAAGCAGGTTGGATTGGCTAAAAACGAGTTTAATTTCTCAGACGCGGCTATGTTTGAAGTTGAATATGCGTTTATGATACACAACAAAAAAAGCAAACTTTATAACGCATTAAATCAATTTATTGCAGAACAAAAATCTAACGGTAAACTGCAACGCATTATCGATAGTTATATCCAATAGGGTAGTCTGGATGACTCTCCCTGCAGCTGCTCAACAAGCGTCGGCCAAAAACAGCAGTTCGAATGCTTCTCCTACCCGCGGTATCTATTGGAAATTCCTGACCCACATAATACCGGCAATGACTTTGTGTGCGATATTTCTAGCAACGATTTATGCTTTCGTTGTAATCGCTTCAGCCGAAGAGCAAGTATTAAAAAAGCTTAATACGATAAATGAAGTGCACAGTCAGTCTGTGTCTTACCCGTTGTGGACTCTAGACTATGACAGCTTAGACCGCGAACTGAAAACCATTGCCATTTACCCGGAAGTGCTTTGTGTTGAGGTTGAAGATTTAAGCGAAGGCATACGCTTTAGTTGGCCTGAGTCCTGTGGCCAACAACTAAATGGTGCTAAGAGCTTTACGAAACCGCTTTCGTATGAAAACAAATTAATTGGGCAGTTGTATTTGGGTTACACAGAAAAGCCAATGCTACAAGTGCTGTACCGCGAGATTGCAATAGGATTCGTATTCTTCTTAATATTAACTTTCGTAGCTGGCTTGGTCGCGTTTGCGTCTTTACGCCATATTGTTGGTCGACCATTAGAGCTACTAATGGCATCTATTAACAAGGCTAAAGAGGCCGACACACGCGAGTCTGTACTCTGGTGGTCTAATGATGAACTTGGGGAGGTAATAGACTCTTACAATGGGTTGATAACTCAGGTTTCGGAGAAAACGGATGAATTAGTCTCGGCGCGCGTGGATGCCGAAAAAGCGACTCAATCCAAAGGTCAGTTTTTGGCTAACATGAGTCACGAGCTGAGAACACCGTTAAATGCCGTTATCGGCATTACGGAGATGCTGCGAGAGGAAGCTGAGGAGGATGAGCGTGATACTGAGGCTTATGATCGAGTTGCTGGTTCAGGCAGGCATTTGTTGCACCTGATCGATGATATTTTGCTGTTTGCGAAATACGAAGCCAGAGAAATGGATATTAAGATGGCAGAGCTAAGCATAGAAGACATGATAAGTGATGTGCAGCCAATAGTAGAACCGTTAGCGAATCGAGCTAACAACACACTAAAACTCGTTAACGACAGCCAACACAATATAATGTACAGCGACGAACTTCGCTTAAGGCAAATTGTATTGAATTTACTGAGCAATGCTGCAAAGTTTACAACGAATGGTCACATACAACTGACCATAAGCGATACGCAAGTGCAAAATAATCCCGGCTTAAAATTCTCAGTCACGGATAATGGCATAGGTATCAAGGAAGAAGATCAACGCAGCATTTTTACTGAGTTTGCACAGGTCGATGAATCTACAACGCGTCAGTACGGCGGTACTGGATTGGGGCTTGCCATTAGTCAACAACTGTGCGAATCGCTGGGCGGCAAAATATACGTTATCAGTGAGCTGGGCAAGGGTAGTGAGTTTTATTTTGCATTGCCTGTTTATCCGGATGCGGCGCCGCAAGGTGCACTAGCGTGCGAATAGGCGCGTGTTTTTAACGACTGTCTTTGTTTAAAAGCGCTATCGCTTTCCAAATAGTTGCCATGGCTTTTGGTCCTAGCTTTTGAGCTAGTGCATCGCTGAATTCATTAGCTTCATTAACCAGTATTGCATAGTGAGTTCGACCTTTTGCAGTGAGTTTAATGTGTTCAATGCGTTTATCGTGAGTGTCGCGCTGCTTGGTAACCCAGCCTCTTTTTTCCAGTGAACCAACGGCACGACTAATTTTGGTTTTGTGCATACCCGAAATTGCGCCGATTTCTTTTGCGGTAATGCCCTTGTGTTCTCCGGCAATGGCGAACGTGCGCCACTCCGGGCGCGTCATTGCGTATTTTTGACGATACCGCTCAGCGAATTGTAGGCTCATGATTTCCGCAGCGCTCATGAGTCGAAACGGCAAGAACTCGTCTAATTTAAACTCCGATTTATTTGGTGGCATCGCAATTTTAGGGTTGATAGTTACATTTGTAACTATTATCATAGCAGTATTCAGTCTGTAGTGAAATATCATGACCTATCAATATCAACCCGGTTTTGGAAACGACTTCGAAACGGAATCTGTTCCTGGTGCTTTGCCGCAAGGGCAAAATAGTCCGCAAGTGTGTGCTTATGGACTCTATGCCGAACAATTGTCCGGATCACCGTTCACTGCGCCACGTGGAAAAAACGAACGTTCATGGTTATACCGCATAAGGCCCAGTGTTAAACACACGAGCCAGTTTATCCAAATAGCCGTCAATGATTGGTTATCTGCACCGCAACCAA
Source organism: uncultured Granulosicoccaceae bacterium (assembly GCA_964390335.1). Taxonomy (GTDB): domain Bacteria; phylum Pseudomonadota; class Gammaproteobacteria; order Granulosicoccales; family Granulosicoccaceae; genus Granulosicoccus. The sequence continues at coordinate 22,705 of CAYMHU010000042.1, forward strand.
TTTCGTCATCGCTTGCCCTTGGCCAATATCGTTGGGACCCAATACCGGAGGCTCCCGCAGGCACTGGTTTTTTACATGGCATGCATACGATGACGACGGCCGGGGATGTCACGACACAGGTGGGCATGGCAGCGCATGTCTTCGATTTCAATACAGATAACCCGGATGAATACCTGTGTAATGCCGATGGAGAATTACTGTTTGTACCGCAATCGGGTGAACTGGAAATAGTAACTGAATTAGGTGTTATGCACGTAGCGCCCGGTGAGATTGCGGTAGTGCCCAGAGGCATGACCTTCAAAATGATCTGTGGTAACAAACAAGTGCGAGGCTATGTTTGTGAGAACTACGGTGCGCCATTAACGTTGCCGGACCGGGGGCCAATAGGTGCTAATTGTTTGGCTAATCCGCGTGATTTCAAAACGCCCGTGGCAGCGTTTGAAGATAAAGAAACACCTTGTACGGTTATTTACAAATGGTGTGGTAGCTTTAACGAAACCAGAATTACCCATTCACCACTTGATGTTGTTGCGTGGCATGGTAACTACGTGCCATACAAATATGATCTCAGCACTTTTTCACCTGTTGGCGCATTGTTGTTTGATCATCCAGACCCATCAATATTCACCGTATTAACATCGCCTACAGAGCAAGAGGGTACCGCCAATATCGATTTCGTGATTTTTCCACCTCGTTGGTTAGTCGCAGAAAACACTTTTAGGCCACCGTGGTTTCATCGCAACATTATGAGTGAATTTATGGGGCTAATTTACGGACAGTATGATGCAAAAGAAACTGGCTTTGTTCCTGGTGGTATGAGTTTGCATAACCAAATGTTGCCGCATGGGCCTGATGCTGCCGGCTTTGAAAAAGCCAGTGCAGCGGAACTTAAACCTCAAAAGCTCGATGGTACGATGGCATTCATGTTTGAAACTCGATACCCGCAACAAGTCAGTGACTACGCCGCATCATTAGACTCGTTGCAAAGCGACTATACTGAATGCTGGACGGGGCTCGAGCGCCGATTTAAAGCGCCGGATTAGTCTCACCGAATTAACATCAGTTGGCTTGTCTTTTTTTCTCCTTGGAACAGCAATAATGAAACTTGCAACCTTAAACAACGGTACCCGTGATGGGCAGCTAGTCGTGGTATCAACCGATTTAAGCCGTTACCTGCCTGCTGACAGTATTGCTCCCACAATGCAATATGCACTGGATAACTGGTCAGATGTATTGCCACAGTTAATAAAGCTGGCAAACTCCGTGGCAGAGTCCACTTTGAATTTTTCACAGAGTGACGTTAGTTCTCCGTTACCCAGAGCGTATCAATGGGCCGATGGTTCTGCGTATGTAAATCATGTAGAGCTAGTGCGAAAGGCAAGAGGCGCAGACGTGCCCGAATCCTTTTGGACCGATCCGCTCATGTACCAAGGTGGGTCGGATACCTTCTTAACACCATGGCAAAACATTGCTATGCCCACGACCGACTGGGGTATTGATATGGAAGGTGAGGTTGCGGTCATCACTGACGATGTGCCCATGGGCGTGTCCGTTGAAAAGGCCGCTGATGCCATCAGACTGATTATGTTGGTTAATGATGTGTCGCTTAGAGCACTTATTCCTGGAGAACTGGCAAAGGGTTTTGGCTTTTTCCAAAGTAAACCTTCATCTGCATTTTCGCCAGTGGCTGTTACCCCGGATGAACTTGGCGCGGCATGGCAAGATGGCAAAGTGCATTTGCCGTTACGAGTCGATTACAACGGCGAACCGTTTGGCCGCGCCAACGCAGGTGTTGATATGACATTTAATTTCCCAACACTGATTGCACATGCTGCCAAATCACGTGCGCTGTGTGCCGGTACAATAATTGGCTCTGGAACCGTATCAAATAAGCTTAAAGGCGAACCTGGCAAACCGATTTCCGAAGGTGGCTTGGGCTACTCCTGCATCGCCGAGATTAGAATGATTGAAACCATTAATCACGGCGAACCAAGTACATCCTTTATGCAATTTGGCGACACGGTCAGAATCGATATGCACGATGATAATGGTCAGTCAATTTTCGGATTAATCGATCAGACCGTGATTCAAGCTAGCTGAGATCCTGTAGCCATGTATGTTTTACATAATTATTTTCGCTCTTCAACATCCTATCGGGTTCGGATTACGCTTAATTTAAAGTCATTGCCGTTCGAGTATCGCACTTACGCGCTGCTCAAAAACGAACACAAGAGTCAGGCCTACCTTGACATGAATCCGGATGGACTGGTACCCACATTGGAAACACCCAATGGCTATATTGGCCAATCGCTTGCTATCATGGAATATTTGGATGAAGAACACCCAGAGCCCCCGCTGTTACCCAATGATTCAGCGGGCAGAGCGCGTGTGCGTTCGTTGGCTCACTCCATCGCTTTAGACATTCATCCGGTAAACAATTTACGGGTACTGCAATACATAAGCAAACATTTCTCAGCCGATGATGCTGATAAGAAAGCGTGGTTTGTGCATTGGGCCAGCGAAAGTTTTACAGCGGTTGAAAAGCGGCTTGCGACCGAAGCAGACACGGGTCTGTGTTGTCATGGCGATACGCCCGGATTGGCCGATATTTGTTTGGTTGCACAAGCCGTAAACAATACGCGATTTGATGTGCCTACCCAGCCGTATCCCACGATTAATCGCATAGTGGAGCATTGCATGAGCTTACCTGCGTTCGATTTAGCTCACCCGCTAAAGCAGCCCGATGCCCGGTAGTGAGTATGGTTTCCGAAGAACAAATTCAGAAATACAAAGAAAACGGTGCCGTTGTCGTACGTGGTCTCTTTACCGATTATGTGGATCTCATTAGAGCCGGGATAGAAACGAATTTAATGAATCCTGGTGAGTATGCTGCAGAAAACCTGAAATCGGGTGAATCGGGACGGTTTTTCGATGACTACTGTAACTGGATGCGTATCAAAGAATTTGAAACAGTGATAAGAGAATCCGCAGCGGCATCGGTGGCAGCGCAACTGATGGAATCTAGGCGGGTGCAAATATTTCATGATCATGTGTTGGTAAAAGAACCGGGTACGTCTAAACCAACACCGTGGCATCAAGATAGTCCTTACTATTTTGTGGGCGGTAAACAAAATGTCTCTTTTTGGGCACCGATGGATGCAGTCAGCAGTGCAACATTGCGATGCGTTGCGGGGTCTCATCAATGGGAAAAACAAGTGTTGCCCACACGCTGGCTTAATAATGATGAATTCTATGCAGACACAGATGCCTACATGCCTGTGCCCAATCCGGATGAAGAAAACATGACTATTTTGGAGTGGGACTTAGAACCAGGCGATGCCGTAGCATTCGCGTTTTCAACTTTGCATGGGGCCAGAGGTAATTATGCAAATAATCGGCGCCGGGCATTCTCGTTGCGATTTGTTGGTGATGATGCGAGATACGTTGAGCGGCCAGGGCCTACATCGCCACCGTTTCCGGGACATGGTATGAGCAGCGGCGATGAACTTCGAGAAGACTGGTTTCCGGTAGTCTATTCGCAGTAAACTGTGTATCTACTCGTCCTACCATCCATCACTCGTCGGCTAAGACCATGTTGCACATAAGAAATTCAGTGTCGATTCCGGCGCATGAAATAGAAATACAAGGAATTCGTGCGCAGGGTGCTGGCGGTCAAAATGTGAATAAAGTATCAAGCGCGGTGCACCTGCGTTTTAATTTTGAATCTTCATCATTGCCAGAGTCCTATAAACAAGCGTTACGCGATGCGTCTGATCAACGTATTTCGAACGACGGAACCATCGTCATAAAATCTCAACGTTTTCGAAGCCGAGTTAAAAATCATGAAGATGCATTGGATCGGCTGCGACAACTGGTTGTGGATGCAACAACGACAGACAAGCCGCGCAAGCCAACTAAGCCGAATCGTAGCGCACAACTGAAACGACTGGATAAGAAGTCTAAGCACAGCAAATTAAAATCACAGCGAAGAAACAAAGATTTTGAATAAGTCGGTACGCGCGTAAACCGCAGTACGCAAAATAATTCAGTGCATCTTGTGTAGCAGGGGGTTACATGGGGGTTTTGAAACAGCGGTTTAGTCACTAGTATGATGCAGATCAGACGTCTAATATTGAAATTAAACGCCGAAACGTGTTGTTTCGGGTTCCTGTACTCTGCTAGTCAACTGGATGTCCATGACAAGCTTCCTGCAAAGGTGTGTTGAAACAAAGAACTCAATGGCCAAGTCGGCCAAGTCGGCCGAGTCGGGCATGAGCCCGGAACCCATATTCGATTGTATTACGAATGCTGCAAAAGATTTGTGTGATGTGCCCATCGCGTTTATTGCGCTTCTGGAAACCCAACAAAACTTAAGCGTAGTCTCTCGTGTGGGCCTTAATGATCTGCAGTGTCTGCGAATCGATACCTTGTGTTCGCCAGCGTTAACGCGGCTGCAGGATCTATTTTGGGTTGGCGATACCAGGCTGGATAATCGGTTCAAACAGGTGCCGTTGGTGGTTGATGAGCCAAACGTGATATTTTTTGCCAGCAAGCTGTTGGTTTCAGCAGGTGGCAATGCTATTGGAATACTGTGTATTTTAGATTCAAAGCCGCGCCAACTGAGTCAGTTGCAACAAAGTACGCTGGTGCATTTAGCGAATGCCGCAGTAAGATTAACTGAATGTCGACTTCCGGATTCGCACAATGTACCGTTGGCCGCTGAGGAACAGAGTCAACATACCAATAGCGACGCGGCCGTAATCAATACAATCGCAATAGCCGACTTACAGAGCACTGCCGGTGAGTTGGCTGTGCATGCCGCCGTCAATTTGAATCAACCACTAATGGCGATTTTAGGCTATGCCGATGCTGCAGAGTCTGTGCTCTCAGAAACTGGAGCAGTAGAACAAGGCGAACTCAAACAAGGCGAACTCA
>CAYMHU010000042.1:27739-33206 GCA_964390335.1 uncultured Granulosicoccaceae bacterium
AACAAGGCGAACTCAAACAAGGCGAACTCAGGGATTACATTAATAAAATCACTGCGGAATCAATAAGAGCAGGGGAACTGATAAAAGATCTGCGCCAGAATATAACCACAGATAAAAAAACTAAAACGCTATTTAATCCTAAGCATATCATCCGATGCGCAATTGAACTGACTTCTTCCGAAGCAAGAAAATACGAAATCAATGTGCTTGTCGATATCGATAACAGTTTAGAGGATAGTGTTGTTATCAGAGGCAATGAACTCAAGTTTGCTCAGCTGCTGTTAAACTTACTGAGAAACAGCATTCGTTCGGTGGCTGGCGATAAACCGGGTTTCAGTAAAATAATTCTTGTAAGGGCTGAAATGGTCGACAACTGCATGATTTGCAGCATTCACGACAATGGACCCGGTCTGCTATGGCCAGTACCGGAAGATGAGACTCAGCCGGTTCATCAGTTAAAAGAAACGAGTATAAGCATATCGATCTGTCGCGCTGTTGTTGAATCGCTCGGTGGGAACTTCTGGAAAGCAAGAAAGCCTGAGTTTAGTCCGGGCACATCCTTGTTTTTTAGTTTTCCTATTTAACGACACAGTCACATAGGTTTGTGTGCGCATCGTTTAGTCACTGTTAATCCAACCTATCCAATCGTGGCACGCGATGTCGGATACCGCTCACAACTGAATCAATTATTTGCGCCGGTACGTCAGTTTTTACTTCGTTAATCGTGTTTTCGATTGACGCATCAATACCGGATGTTATACCGTCACAAATAGACCGTATTTGCTGTTTGGACAAACCTGATTTCAAACCGGATTGCATAAAATGGCGGCCATGAATATGTTCAACGTTGTAATGCCCTGAGCCGCCAATACGCATGGCCAACTTAAATTCTTTTCGGGTTAGTTGTTTTTTGTTTATTGAAGGCTGCAGAGTTATCACATCATACAGAGGTGTCATCCTGAACCTGCCTTGCGGTAACAGCCCAATGCTGAAATTTTTAGCATGACCGTCGGTTGCACCGATTAACCAAAATAGTATATTGGCTTTAAAGAAGTTTATTCGATCAGTGATCGGCTCATCGCTGCCATCGAGCAAGGCCATGATATCCACAATGCCGGGGCCGCCATCGCTTTGGTACTTTCTGGTTGGCGCAACCGATAACGCCTGACAACAATCCTCCTGTGGAAGTCGAATAAGGCGAGCATCTTTGGTCCACCGCCGGTCAAATCGTTCAACAACCAAGGCTTTATGTTCGTTGAATGTCATGATGTTTGCGTTGGTTGTAGGGATGCCGCAATGATGCATTAACCTTAAACAAAAATATTCATTCTGAACGCTGTCTGATAAGTCAGCACCGTTAGATAACTTACCGATTTGTGGCTTAACAATGTGGGTTGTTGGCGTTGTCCCTGTGGGTTGTATCCATTCACCGTTGTGGTATAAGAACGCGGTTTTTTCCTGTGCACCGGCTACCGATATCCTAAATTCTGTGTCGCTGCGAATACCTAAGGGGTTAGATTCCAATTTGGATAACAGCTTGGCGATATCGGCAGTGGATAAGCTATCCCCGGTCAATTCATCCAATGGTTGAGGTTGGGTGTCTTCTGGTAAAAACTGCAAAGCGCCAACGCAATCGCGGCCTATTTCAGACAACAAACTGAAAGCGTCGGTGCCTTGCGCGCCAGTTTTTTCAGCAACGCGCACACGCATGGGTTCATTGTCCGGGAGTAGGTTGTCGAATACAGCGATAACCTGATGTCCAACATAAGCATCCTTGCGCACCGGCATCGAACGGGATATGGGCATGGTGTGTTCCCAGTCAATCCACGACTGGTCATAGCTAAAGCGAATGGCTCCCGTGCGTGCTTGAACCAATTGTCCAACTAAACGCGAGTTTAGAAATACGTTTAGTGGTATGTAAGTGCGTTTACGTCCCATGCTAGAACAATGTTTCCAGCTGATCGATATCGCCTTTGCTGCGTTTAGTCACAACCAGTTCTAAATCGAGCGCGGCGCATAAATCAAAAACCGTCTCGAGCTTGGTGCCTGAAGATCCGTTTTCTATCTTAGAGATTGTTTCTTGCCAGATACCGCTGGTTGATGCCAGTTCCGTTTGCGTCATGCCATGCGCTTTGCGAGCGCTACGAATAGCGTGTCCGATATCGTTTGCTGTACGCGCCAAATGCTTCATTGTCAGCCTTATTTGATTGTATTATGATCTGTAGATCATTATAGCAAAATATGGTCCATAGATCATAGAGGATCATTAGCCACCGTCGTCTGAAACAAATGAAACGGGTTTATTGGTCGAGCTACGCATGCTGTTTGACGCTGCGGTACAGTTTTTTATGATTCATAGATCATAATGTAGAATTATGACTTATAGAACATATTTTGACGGCCGTTGGGAAAAAACGATCAAACCCGTAAAGCAGTCGCTAAGTGGCCGTTTTGTATTCGTTTACCACATCCATATTGATTTCAATACCCAATCCGGGGCCGTTTGGGATAGCGACTAAACCGTTTTCCATTTGCCATGGGTTTGCAACGAGCTGTTGTCGAAAAGGGTGGTCTGATCGATCGTATTCCAATAGAGGTTCGGTAGGAAAAACGGAGTGGTGCGTTACTGGTATCGATGCGATAACTTGCAATGCGGCGGCTTGCACTACAGCGGCTCCCCACACATGCGGATTAACTTGAACACCATTTGCATGAGCCAGTTTTATAATATCGCACGCAGCACTGATACCACCACAAGAACCTATATCCGGTTGCGCAATGTCTAGCGCGTTGTGACGAAACAAGTGCATAAAACCAAACGCCGTGTGTTCGTTTTCTCCGCCTGCAATAGGGAGGTTTAGTTGTTTTCTGAGTTCTGCATAACCTTCAATGTCTTCGGGTACGACAGGTTCTTCATACCACCGTAAGTTGAACTGCTCTAACGCACGTCCCAGCTTCAATGCATCGGCACGCCCATATGCATGGTTGCTGTCTACCATGAGCTCGATCGACGCATCATTAAGCGCATCGTTAATGGCTTGCATAACCAGGATATCGTCTTGCACGCCGAAGCCCAGTTTTATCTTCATTGCTGTAAAACCCGCGGCGCGATGCTCAATGGCTTCCTCTGCCAATCGTTGAGATTCGTTTTTACCGTTTATTCGATAGAAGCCGGTTGCATAGGGTTGCACGCTGGTTCTATGTGCACCGCCAAGCAGTTGCGAAATGGGTTGATTGTAAAAATGACCAGCAATATCCCATAGCGCGATATCGACCGCACTGATAGCTGACACTACGCTGCCCTTACGTCCATAGTCGCGAGTGTGTGCGTACATTTTGTGCCATAGCACAACAGTATCGAGTGGGTTTTGATCCAGAAGTAATGGGGTTAGTGCATGTTGAATTGCAGCAGCGGCAATTTCAGGGGGTTCAAGGCCTTGTGTGAACGCTTCCCCCCAACCAACAAGACCGGTAGAGGTAGTGATTCGTACGAGTGTGGCAGAACGCTGATATACCCAGCCTTGGGAAAACGCAAACGGTTTTTCCAGCGGAGACTTCAGTACGAAAACGTCTATTGCACTGATTTTCATATTGACCTACTGCTACTGGCTAAGCTGCTAGTGTAGCGTGCGCAGTATCAATTGACTATGGAAGATCTAGCCGTCTAGTTCTGCCAGCGCGTTATCTGCTCGTTCAAACCACATTCGCGAAATGATGTTGTCTTTAGCGAATGTAAAACCAAGGCTATCAATGCCAGTATGACGGTATTTTAAGTCTTCGAAAATGGAGCGCGCTAATTGCCGGTTACCCATTTCCATGTGTGCCAAGGCTTCACTGTATAAGGCGGTGTCGTAGTAATTAGAGTCCGGATAATTCGCACGCAGCGCTTTCATTTTGCGCTCGGCGGCTGCGTAATTCTTTTTGTCCATGAGCTCAATGTATGCATTCAGATAGGCTGCATCGTCAGCAATGTAACTGTCACTGTGCAGCATTTCTATTGCCTCTAATTCTGCAACCGCCCGGTCAAGTTCGCCAGCAGAGCGCGCGTTCATAGCGGTTAAGTACATCGAGAAGTCAGGACCATCACCGTATAAAGACGCTTCTTTAATTACTGGTAGTTTAATGGCGGCGCGGTGTTTGTTGGGTGTGACAGGCTTATTCGCAACGTAATCCGAGTATGTTTGCAAAGATTCATCAAACTGTTTGTTATTTTCCAAATCCATTGCTTGGTAGTACCGTTGCTCGTTCTGATTCACCTCATCAGAGACCTGCTTTATGGTGTCAAAATCGATATCGAGTTTTGCGTTTTTTCTACCGTTAGTGACTGGTTTAAACGTCACATTCAGTTTTATAACTTCAGTTGGGTTCAATACGATCTTGTCGTAGAAATCGGTGCTGAATTCATCCGCGTTATCGCCAACCACCTTCACGGAGTTGATTGGGTAAACGTCGCCACCACGGTTGGCAATTTCGATGACTTGCGTTGCAGATGTGCCTATATTGCGAGTACCGAAATAAAAGTCAGGTACCGATACATGCAGGTAACTGCCGCCAGCGCCGGGAGTGGGGCTTTTCGCGCCGCTCGAACAGGCTTGCAGCATTAGCGCAACGCCAAGCGAACCGGCCACAATCAATATATTTTTCGAATTAAACATAAGGCGAACTTACGCAGCTTTGGACTGATCGGGGTTAGCGCTATCAACCTGGAAAAAATCCAGCGCCATTTTACAGTTGTGGACCGCTTGATTCATATCGTCTTTGTCAGCATCGCTTGCTTTAGATTGTTCATCGGCTTGCGCTATCTCTTGCTTTGCAGCAGCTATTTGTTCCCGGACTGATTGCATGGCTGTTTGCAGTTCTTCAGAGATTTCACCGAAGTCGCTCTTATCTGTTGCGCGTAGTTTTACATCGAGATTACCGTTGCCAATTTCTTTAAGGCTGCGTTTAATGGCGAGAATGGGTTGTCCAAGCTTTCTGGCAATGTACACGCTTAACGACACAGTGATTAATACATTAACCAGCAACATAGCCAGCATCCACTTGGTTACAACAGCAGTAAGCGATGGCACTGATTCGTTTACCAGATTCATATCTTCAGACACAAAGAACAGTGGTGCTACACCTTCCACAAGATCGCCAATGATCTGGTTGTAAAACAGGCCCACAATTAACGTTGTAGCGAATAGGTAGAACATCGATAACACTAGTACTCGGCGAATTTCAGCTGCCTGGAAGGTTTTATCGCGCAGGAACGCGAATGGGAATACTGAATCAGACGAACGTGCCATGTCTAGCGCCTATAAATACTATGTGGATACATCTATAAAGCGGCACAGCGGCGTGATTCTGAATACGGATTGGGATTACTCGAAGCGGTAGATCCGTCTGAGTTCTGGCTATTTTTGTGAACTTGCGAACAGTTTCCCTAACTGGCCGACTTGAGTGTTGAAAGTTATTCGCAGATCTA
>CAYMHU010000043.1:0-32724 GCA_964390335.1 uncultured Granulosicoccaceae bacterium
AACTTAACCTATAACCTGGGATCAGGATCGTTTGTATTGGCCCCACCCTCTTGCAGTAACAAATAGTTCATTGTTGAAGCTGCATGCCGAAACGTCATTGCCTCTTGGTACTCGGGATCTTTAAACCAAGCTTCCACATTTGCTTTGCTTGGAAATTCCAGGATCACCATTCTGCCATCATAATTTTTGCCCTCTACACACGTGATCTCCTCACCGCGAGTCAGGAACTTACCTCCGTACTTCTTCACAATAGGAGGCGTTCTATCCGTGTACTGGCTATAAACTTTGGGGTCATTGATCGTCATCATCGATACGACATAGGCTGGCATTTTAGATATCTCGTGATTTGGTGGAGTCTATTCTACTGATGGCCCGTTGGTCCGCTACCTGTGAAGACGGCACTTTATCCGTGGCTGCTTCGTCAAGAATTGACAATATCGTGTGATAAAGACCAAGAATGTTCTTTTCAGATTGTTCACGCGATGGCTTTGAGAAAATCACGGTTGAGGCACCCATCATTCCGCCCGCATTAACAACGTAATCTGGAACATAAGCAATACCTCGCTGTTGTAGCGCGTCGCCATGCCTTGGTTCTGCCAATTGATTATTTGCAACACCGCAAATCGCACGTGCTTTAATTTCGGGTAGCGTTTTGTCATTGATAACCGCACCCATTGCGCAAGGCGCGAACACGTCTACGTCCTGTGCATGAATTTGCGTTGGACTAACAGCTTGCGCACCATACCGCTCGACAATCGCTCGCACTGCAGTTTCATTGACGTCACTTACAATTAAGCTCGCCCCTGCCTCATGTAATTGCCGGCATATGTCGGCACCCGTTTGACCAACGCCCTGCACTGCAACGCGCAATCCTTTCACGTCGTCGCGGTTCCAAACATGCTTTGCCACACTGCGTATGCCCGTATAGCCACCGAGTGCTGTGAACAATGAAGGATTGAAGCCCGGTTCGTACTGCGATGCTCGGGCAAAAATGAAGTCGCATTGCTCTGCCAATATGTCAGCATCTTCCGGACCGACGCCCACGTCAATGGCCGTCCAGTATTTTCCGTTCAGCTGCTGCACGTAGTGTGAAAAGGCTCTGAGTAGCTTCGCTTTATCTGGGTGTGAAGGGTCAGCAATAATCACCGATTTGCCGCCGCCCAGTGGCAGCCCGGCAACCGAATTTTTATAGCTCATACCTTTGGATAACCGCAGCACATCAGTTAGTGCTAAATCGTCGTTCGCGTAAGGATACATACGACAACCACCAGCCGCAGGTCCCAATGCGGTTGAGTGGATCGCAATAATCGCTTTTAGACCGATTGCGGCATCATGGCAGTAAAGTACTTGTTCGTGCTCAAACTCGTTGTGATCGAAAACAGACACTAACGGTGAACGCGTAAATTACTGACTAAAGCCCGAGCGATGCGCCCAGCCTGTCATGCGCTTTTCTACCCATGCCATTAACGCATACATACCAATGCCCTCAACTGCCAACGCAATCAAACACGCAAACACAAGCGGCACTTCGAAGTTTGCCTGCGCCGTTAACATCATGTGCCCAACACCTGAATTAGCCGCAATGGTTTCTGATAGTACAGAACCAATAAACGCAAGCGTTATCGCCACTTTTAATGAGCCAAAAAAGTACGGCAACGAACGTGGGATACCAACCTTGGTCATGATGTCCAGCTTCTTTGCACCTAGCGCTCTTAGCACATCCTCCATCTCCGGTTCTATGGTTGCAAGACCAGTTGCCACATTAACCACGATCGGAAAGAATGAAATGAGAAAGGCTGTGAGTACGGCAGGAACCCAACCCGCGCCAAACCAGAGCACTAAGATAGGTACCACCGCAACCTTGGGAATGGAATTAAAGCCAATCATCAGCGGATATAAACCCGCATAAATTCGGCGATCCCATCCTATGAATAAACCCAACGCCAAGCCAAATACAATGGCAATAAAGAATCCGGCTAGCGTAGTCCATAAGGTTTGTATTGAGTTTTTCCAAAGACCCGGGCCAAACTCGGTAAACGCAACCCAGATATCGCTGGGCGCCGGCAAAATATAATAAGGTACTTTAAAAAGCCAAACAGCGACTTCCCAAATAACAAACAATGCAATTGTGCAGATCCACGGAGCCCACCGAACCCAATTAATACCGCCATCGTCTAGCAGATCATCGTATTGTTCGGCTGCAGCCTGTGCCGCCTTGTCGGTTTGCAGATCACTCATTATTCACGCGCCTCTGCTATGTAACCACGCAATTCCATGACGATTTTCGCAAACTCTGGCGTGTACGTTATGTCCAGATCTCTGGGGCGAGGTAAATCAACCAAGCGCGTTTCAACTATGCGTCCGGGTCGCGCGCTCATAACAAATATTTTATCGGCAAGAAACACCGCTTCACGTAAATCGTGCGTTACCAAGATAATGGTAACGTCTTGCCGAGCATGTAGATCTCGCATAACGCACCACAGCTCTTCACGCGTAAACGCATCTAGTGCACCAAACGGTTCGTCGAGCATGAGTAGTTCTGGCTCGTGAATAAGCGCCCGGCAAAGCGATGCCCGCTGCTGCATGCCACCTGAAAGTTGCCACGGGTATTTATCGCCTGCGCCAACCAAGCCGACCGACTCTAACAGTTTGTCAGCCTTATCGCGATGTTTTTGTTTATCTTTACGAAAGGAGCTTCGGTGTTTGGATACTACTTCTAACGGCAACAGCACATTGTCTCTAGTGAGTCGCCACGGCAGCATAACCGGATTCTGAAAGGCCATGCCAGCGATCGAAACCGGGCCGTTGACCGGTTTTCCAGCCACAGTTACAGAGCCGCGGCTTGGAAACTGTAAGCCTGTTGCCAGTTTCATCAATGTGGACTTGCCGCAGCCGGAGGGTCCGACCACGGCAACAAATTCACCACGTTTAACACGTAAATCCAGTCCTTCAACCGCAAGCGTACTGCTTGCACCGGCCTGTCCCTTATAACGAAGAGACACGCCGTCGATAGCGACCAGATCGGCCGCAGTCTCAGTATTCATACAGATTGAATCGTCTTTGTTTACTTAAGAATTTACGCGTAAATTTACTTGGCCATTCTGTCGCCTGCAGCAGGCAAAAAGCTAGCATCGAAGATGTCAGCAGCCGCTGGGCGGTTTGTAAACGTGTAGGTATCAGCAATTTGATCAATCGATTTCTCTAAACGATCCATCTGAACATCACCCAGGCCGTTCGCCAGTACTTCATCGGTTACGATGTTTTGATCAAGAGCCATTTGCAATCGTTCAAGTTCTACGGCTTCACGAGCAACATCGTTGTGGTTAAGAACTGCTTTAACCGCTGTTGCCGGTGCAGCAATGGCGTCTTGCATGCCACGCACTACCGATGCCAGAAACGCTTTAACCGCATCTGGATTCTCTTCTGCAAAAGCAGGGTTAACGATAATCACATTGCCGTATAAATCAAGGCCATGATCAGCCATTAAAATCACAGAGATATCATCTTCCGGAACGGCTTTCGCTTTCAAGTTAATGAACGAACTGAACGAGAAGCCGGTAATCGCATCGACCTTTCCTTGAGCAAGCATTGGCTCACGAACTGGGAAACCAACATTTTCAATGGTGACTTTACTCGCATCGATATCATTTGCTTTAACAAACGCATCCCATTGGGCATAAGCGCCATCAGGAGCAGGTGCGCCCAGGATTTTACCTTCCAGGTCTTTTGGAGAGTTCACCCCAAGACTCTTACGACCAACAATGGCGAACGGTGGCTTGTTGTACAAAACGAAAATGGCTTTAACGGCAAGGTCCGGGTTTTGGTCGCGGAATTTAATCAGCGAGTTGATATCCGCAGCGCCCATGTCGTAGGTACCCGAAGCAACACGTGGAATAGCCTCTAAAGAGCCTTTACCCGTATCCATGGTCACATCAAGACCATTTTCTGTGAAATATCCGTTATCTAAAGCGTGCAGTAATGGAGCGGCTGGGCCTTCCCATTTCCAGTCGTTTGAAAATTTAATGGTGGTGTTTGCTAATGTAGCGCTGGATGCCGCTAACAGTGCAAGGCTAAATGCAATTTTTACTAGTTTCATTGTCTACTCTTATAGTTTGCCAACAGGGATATAAAAAGGTGCCTCCCCTTTTTTTATGAGCGCCAATATAGCATGCGAGGCGGCGGATTTCCTCACCTAAGATCGAATTGGGAAATAGTCGCACCAAGTGCGGTTGATATGCCAATTACAACGAGAATTTCAAAGAAATCAATTGCATCGGGGCGCTATCCAATGCCCCTCAAGTGAGCAGCTCGCCTTGATCAGCCCTGTAATGGGTCAATTAAACAACTTAGTGCGTTCTTCGCTGCCGGTTGGCCGCCTGATCTTCACTGCCATAAATTGGTCGAAAATGACCTCAGGCTTACCAACTAAGTTGCCTCTACGCTATCCCAAATTGATCGTAAAACGGCTCTTGCGGCCATGGTCTGTTGATTTTTGCAATCATGTTTTTAACGCCGGTAATTTAGTCTCAGCACATTTCAGTAACTGTGCGCTCAGCGAAAGCGCTATTTGTGCAGGGTGTTTACCCGTCACACCATCTATGCCTATCGGGCAAGTTAGCTTGTTAATCACAGCAGTAGAAGCGCCTTTTGCCTGTAAACGTTGTTTAAAACGCCGAGACTTTGTATCAGACCCGATTAATCCAACATAAGACGCTGCTGTTTGCGTCAATACGTGCTCTGTAATACTGAAATCAAGCTGGTGGTTGTGTGTCATAACAACAACAAATGAGTTGGGTATAATTTTTGATACCAGCGCGAGCGGGTCATCTGTCAGTTCTATGCGAACGTTCTTAAATTCTGGAAAATTTGCGAACATTTCAGCTCTATTGTCGATCCAAACAATGTCGCAAGGTAAAGGCTGTAATGCCTGTATAACGGCTTTACCAACATGACCTGCACCAAATACGTATAAGCGGAATAACTTTTTATTCAGTGGCTCGTAAAGCACTTGCTCCTTAATGACGGGATTAGATGACGCACCCGCCTTAAGCATCGATTGCGCAAATCTTATGTCGATTTTATTTGCTTCAGTGCTGGCAGCCAGGTGCGGCTCCGTACTAGTTGTTATAACAGCTTTAGTGGATAGTTTCGCGTTTTGCGAATCACTTGCAGCCGTACTAGCATGGCGTATCTGCAGAGACGTAGTCAGTACACATGGCAAATCTTGCTTAATTAACTGGTATAAGTCCGAAACCCATGCCGCGTTACTCACACTAATAATTTCTAGTATCAGTTCAACATGTCCGCCACAGCATTGCCCAAGTGATGCACCTAAAGGCACCCGCAAGCGTTCATAATTCGGGGTACCGAGCACCAGTATCTCGCGTGCCTTTTGGATAATCTTTGCTTCTAGATGCCCTCCGCCGATGGTTCCAGTACACACTGTCGACTGAACCAGCATTTTCGTGCCTGGTTCTCTAGGAGCCGACCCTTTTACTGCCAATATTGTGACTAGCACGGACTGCTCACCTGTACTTACAGCCGAGCGCAAGGCTTCCAGCCAGTCGTGTGTACCAGATGATAGCGAGTAGTTATTCAAGTGTTTCTCGCTTCAGGTTTTGCATTTCTGAAACGGCGTTTAATATTTTCTCTGGTGTGGCGGGAGCATGTAAGCTAGGGTTCTGTTTATACTCACTAATACTTGCAACCGCATCCCGAATAGCAAATAACACAGAAAACGATAAAAGCAATGGCGGTTCGCCAGCAGCTTTTGATTTTAAAATGGTGTCAGATACGTTTTCATTTTTAAACAATGCAGTTCGAAAATCTTCAGGGCAATCGTTAATGGCAGGTATTTTATAAGTCGATGGAGCATGCGTTAATAAGCGCCCTTCTTTACTCCAATACAGCTCTTCCGTTGTTAGCCAACCCATCCCTTGGATAAACCCGCCTTCAACCTGCCCAATATCAATAGCCTCGTTAATGGAGTTCCCGACATCGTGTAGTAGATCAACGCGTAGCAGCTTCCATTCTCCAGTCAGAGTATCAATTGCGACTTCCGACACGGCCGCGCCATACGCGAAGTAGTAAAAAGGGCTACCGGAAACGCTTTCCCTGTCCCAACTGATGTCTGGCGTTTTATAAAATCCATCGGACCAAAGTTGAACTCTCGACTCGTACGCTGCGGTGACGAACTCTGCAAAGCTCAATGTTTGATTGCTAATGGTGACAACACCGCTGTCTATGTTTATCTCATGTGGTGAACAATCGTATTGGTCAGTGGCAAACTCATAGAGTCTTTCTCTAATTTCCAATGCAGCATTTTCTGCCGCCTTGGCGTTTAAATCTGCACCGGTGGATGCAGCGGTAGCCGACGTATTGGGCACTTTGTCGGTGACGGTTGCGGTTGAGCGAACGCTTGAAGCATCAACACCTAATACATTAGCAACCACCTGAGCAACTTTCGTGTGCAGGCCCTGCCCCATTTCAGTACCGCCATGGTTGACCAATATCGATCCGTCGGTATAGATGTGCACCAACGCGCCAGCTTGATTGAAATGCACAACGTTAAATGAAATGCCAAACTTGACCGGCGTTAGTGCCAGCCCTTTTTTTATAATCGCGCTATCAGTGTTAAAGCGATTTAACTGTTTTCTGCGCTTTTCATAATCGCTGGTTGCGATTAGTTCATCAACAAGCTCATGAATGATGTTGTCTTTTAATGTTTGTTTGTATGGAGTGATATTGCGTTCTGTTTTGCCATAGAAATTCCGATACCGCACTTGTAGCGGATCTAGCCCCGTTACTCTGGCAATATCATCCAGTATATATTCCAAAGCAATAGCGCCCTGCGGCCCACCAAATCCTCTGAAAGCGGTGTTGGATTGCGTATTGGTCTTTCCACACATTACGCTGATACTAACGTCACTAAGATAATAGGCGTTGTCGAAATGACATAGCGCACGCGTTGCTACAGGTGGCGATAAATCGGTCGAAAATCCGGCTCTTAAGACCATGTCGATTTTTGCCGCGTGTATCATCCCATACTCGTCAAAACCAACATCGTATTGATAATAGAAACAGTGCCGCTTTCCAGTAGCCATAAAATCATCATCGCGATCAAGCCGTAACTTGACCGGTCTATTTAATCGCTGGGCTGCAATTGATGCAACACAGGCAAACAAACCCGACTGAGATTCTTTACCGCCAAAAGCGCCACCCATTCTTCTAACTTCAACAGTGACTTCGTTAGCGGATAAATTCAGCGCATGCGCAATGTGGTGCTGCATTTCTGTTGGGTGTTGAGTCGAACAATACACATGCAATGTGTTCTGTTCTTTCGGGATCGCATAGGAGATCTGACCCTCAAGATAAAACTGCTCTTGCCCACCAACATGTAACTCTCCTGATAGTCGTTGCGGTGCAGATGCCAATTTTATATCCGGCTCTCCTCGCACACAGTGCATAGGTGGTACCACAAACGATTGCTGTTCGTAGGCCTCCTTAGGCGTGAGAATGGCGGGCAGTTCTGAATATTCTATTATTGCGAGCTGGGCTGCTTTTCTAGCAATTTCGTACGAACTCGCGATAACAGCAAAAACAGGCTGCCCTACAAACTGCACTAAACCGTCTGCAAGAATAGGATCATCCTGCACGATAGCACCGCAATCGTTACGGCCAGGTATCTCGCCCGCTGTAAACACATCCACAACGCCATCGAATTCACGCACTGCCGATAAATCTAACTGCGTAATTGTTGCGTGTGCTTGTGAACTTAAACCTAGAGCGCAATGCAGTGTACCTGCGAGTTCTGCAATATCATCTGTATATATTGCCTCGCCTGTAACATGTAGCTCTGCAGACTCATGTGGTAGCACTTTATTAATACGCATACCAAGCTCTCATGAATCGTTCTCAAACACCGTTGTATTCAATGATTTTGACGATGTCGTCATTTGCATATCAAGAAAAAAACGTTGTAATAGGTTTTGCGCGACCTGCTGTCTATTTGAAGCGCTTGCCCGCATGTCACTTAGTGGGGTGTAGTCTTGTTGTAGAGCGTGTTTTGCTGAATCAATAGTGGATTGGTTCCACTGATTTCCGATTAGCGCCGTTTCGCAACGTTGAGCGCGTTTTGGAATTGCCGCCATTCCACCAAAAGCCACTACCGCATCGTTGATACTGTTGTCTTTCAGCGTAATATTGAACGCCGCACACACAGCTGAAATATCTGAATCGAAGCGTTTAGAAACTTTATAAGTTCTGAACAGCTGATTGTGTACGGGTAGTGGAATTTCAATGCTCAGCAATACCTCATCCTGGCTCAGGGCGTTTTGCATATAGTCGAGGTAAAACGTATCCAGAGGTAATTGTCTGGTTGCGCAGCTGTTCGCACATACTACACTCGCGCCCAACGCGATTAGCCATGGCATTGAATCACCAATGGGTGAGCCATTGACGATATTACCGCCTAAGGTACCGGCATTGCGCACTGGTACAGATGCAAAACGCTCATGCATTTGTTGCAGTTGCGGGTATAAAGATTCTATTGCATCGTATGCATCGGTAAGATTTACTCCTGCGCCAATACGTAAACCAGAATCATGTAGTGTTATGTTGCCAAGTTCGGCTACCTGCCCAATATAAATGATGTCATCTATAGCTTTATATTGCTTGTTAACCCACAATCCTATGTCGGTGCAGCCCGCTAAAATTGTGGCATTGGGTCGGCTTTCGCGTAGTTGCGTTAATTCTTCTACTGTTTTAGGTGCCTGAAATAGATGCTGCTGACATTCATACACAAACGACTGCGGTCGTTGGATGTTTTTTAAGCGCTGAATGGTTACCGTAGGATCGAACTCGACGGTGGGCAGGTCAAACATATTCAGACCAGCTTCAATGATAGGTTTGTAGCCGGTGCATCGACATAAATTACCGCTTAGGCCATATCGAAGTTGCCGCTCCGTAACCGTGGTTCCGCTAGTAGTATGTTCGTTATAAATTTGCCACAGCGACATAACAAAACCGGGTGTGCAAAAACCGCATTGTGATCCATGGCTTTCTACCATTGCTTGTTGCGCGGGGTGCAGGCTATTATCCGCTTGTCGTAGGTACTCAACAGTAAACACCGCTTTACCATCGAGGGCAGACAACCATTGAATACAGGAATTGATGGCTTTAAGCCTTAGCGATCCATTAACTAGCTCACCGATAACAACGGTGCACGCACCACAATCACCTTCAGCACAGCCTTCTTTAGAGCCATTCAATCGTAAATAGTTACGCAGATACGATAACAAATTAAGGCTTGGTTCAACGTCGGTGATTGAGACCAGCTTGTCGTTAATTAACAACCTGATAGCATTTTTACCGCTACCTGCTTCGCTCTGTTTTAACCTGTTGTTTTGCACATCATGCACTGTAAGGGTGTTCCTGCAACCAATGTCGCGCTATATCAATGCGTCTTGTAACCCAGACATCATGATGCGCTTTTACGTAATCAAGAAATCGGGCTAATGACGCTGCTCTTCCAGGTCTGCCTACTAACCTGCAATGCAATCCAATTGACAGCATTTTTGGTGCACTCGCGCCCTCGGCATACAACACATCGAAACTGTCTTTTAAATAGCTATAGAACTGATCGCCAGAATTAAATCCCTGTGGGGATGCGAATCGCATGTCGTTGGCATCCAATGTATACGGCAACATGAGTTGCGGTTTACCGGTTCGTGTATCCCAGTAAGGGATGTCGTCAGCGTAGGTGTCCGCGTTATATACGAATCCGCCCTCTTCAGCAACTAAACGGTGTGAGTTAGGACTACAGCGCCCCAGATACCATCCTTCCGGCCGGCTACCGGTGGCTTTGGTGTGAATGTCTATCGCTTGTTGTAGGTGTTCTCTTTCTGTATTTTCGTCAATGTATTGATAATCTATCCACCGATAACCGTGACTGGCGATTTCCCATTGAGCCTTAAGCATGGCTTCAACAGCCCTTGGGTTTCGCTGTAACGCCATGGCCACGCCAAAAACAGTCACGGGTAAATCACGATCGGTAAACATCTGATGCAATCGCCAAAAGCCTGAGCGCGAACCATACTCGTAGATAGACTCCATATTCATGTGCCGCACACCTTTCAATGCTTGAGCGCCAACAATCTCCGATAGAAAAGCCTCCGAGGCCTCATCGCCATGCAAGATGCAGTTCTCACCACCTTCTTCATAATTAATAACGAACTGCACGGCGACTTTCGCGTTATTAGGCCAACAAACCTTCGGCAGATTGTTGGCGTAGCCGATTAAGTCTCTGGGATAGTTATCGTGGTTCATTGTTATTGACTAATGTTTAGTTTGGGCTTCAAGCATGGCCACCAAGCGAAACTTGGCAATCTTGTTTATTTCCTGTAACGCCACTTTAAACTCTGACGCGCGATCGTGCTCAATCCGCGTTTCGAACGCATCTAATATGGCGCGCTTATTACTGCCTTTAACCGCTTTAATAAATGGAAAATCAAATTTCTTCTTATAGCGCTCGTTCAGAACCTGAAACCGATAAAATTCTGCTTCCGTACACTGATGAATGCCGGCACTGGTTTGCTCATTATTAGACGCTGCAGTTAATTCGCCACTGACAGCCGCTTTGCCTGCTAAATCCGGGTGAGCCCGAATAAGCCCAAGTTGCTCAGCTTCGTTGGCGTGGTCCAGCGTGGATGCCAACGCTTTGGCAAGAGACTCCAGCGTGTCATGGGAAGCGTTAATACCGCGCTGCCAAGTGCGCTCTGCGACCCATGGTGAATGCTCATACAATTCACCAAAAGACGCAACAAACTGTTGATCGTCCATTTCGCTCGGTTTTGGATTAAATAGTGCTAAATTATGCGATTCGCTCATACGTTCGCGCTTCACCTGGCGATATGTGTTTTCCCGTCTGTTTTCATATTATAAGGTGAACTTCGGACCGAAACATCGTCACATTGTACAAGCAGCGTCCAAAACGAAGCCGGACTGCCTAGCTGGCTGGCTGCTGCATGACTTTGATCAGCTGCGAGGTATCAAAACCCGCTACCTGTGCTTTTGATAAAAGGTCGTTGTAAACATCAGAATCCAACGTTGGCGTTCGTGACAATACCCATAAATACGACTTATCGGGTCCAGATACTAACGCGTATTGATAATTAACCTCATCCAGCGCGAACACAATATAACTGCCATAGAACGGTCCAAAGAAAGAGACTTTTAAATGCCCTTCATCGGTGCTGCCAACAAATTGCGCTTTACCTTCAGCTTGTTGCCACTCTTTTTTTGACACGGAGAACCCTCGATTAGTCACCTTGACAGTGCCATCCGCGTTCAAAGAGTAGTTGGCGGTGACTTGTTCAAGACCCCGTTCAAATTTATGATCAAGTCTAGCTATCTCGTACCATTTTCCCAAATACCGATCCAGTTGAAAATCCGATATTGGTGTGACGCCGTCCGGCTTTCCGGTCGAACTACAGGCTTGTATAAAAATAATGATCAGTATGAGAATACTGCTTGATAACGTCGTTTTGTTCAATTTCATTCGTTGTTAATTATCCTCATGTGTTTTTACCCGCGTAACCCAAGGCTTTTTACTAGAGTTTATTGCGATAATGTGATAGTTATTGTTTCATAATATGTGATTCAGGGATTACGATGCCCAAATTTAAAATAGCATTTACCTACTCCGTTTTCCTTCTAATTCAGGCTTGTTCCTCTGGAAGCTCCACATCAGAAGGTAGCATGACGCCACCTGGTCAATTGCCAGGCTCTGCTCGCTCCGCCTACAACCCATCCGACGTATGGGAAAAAATCCCATTAGAACAAAACCTCATCCCAGACGGTACGTTTGAATCCAACGTTAGCAGCGATTGGCAGTTCTGTGGCTCGGCCTCGGTTAAAAATAGTACCGAGGCTGCGCAAGGTTCCAACTCATTGCTATTAAGCAGTAGTGGGACAAAGTGTTCTGAAGGGATTGGCTTTTTCTCTGACGGTATCAATGCCGTAGCATCAACGGCAATCAATCTCGACTACAGCCCCGATCAACTTTATGTCAGCTTTTACATAAAAGCATCGGCCAATATAGCCAATGTTTTCGCCATTCCGTTCGAAATAAAATTGCATGATGGAACAGCTGACCAAGATTTAAGCGAGAATATTTTTGGCGTGGGTTTCTTGAACTTGCACGATGAACTCATTAATGAAGACTGGACAAAGATACGCTATAAACTGGATAACAATGAATTCAATGGATTGGTGGAAAACGGCATTCCGCAAAGACTATCCATATTCTTTTCATTTGCAGACCCAGTAGACGTTGAAATAGATGATCTTCGACTAACCGTAAGCCGGGAAGTAACGCAAGCTGAACTCATGCCTGCAGCACTACTCAATAACCCAGGCGACCAACAACTGGTTTTTACCAACAATACTGATTCTGGCATCTCAACCATGCTGGCCAACGGCTCTGAGCTGGTTACACACAATAATCTTAACAATGATTTAATAGTCAGTGCGCCAGTGTGGTACTCGGATACACAAATTACCTATGGACTGACAACATTTTCCAATCCAATAAGCAATGGCTCGCTCATCGCGGCGGCGCAGTCAGAATTATTTTTACACGATCTAAGCACTGGACAAACCAGTATTATTTTTGAAACAACAGGTTCTCCCGGACTCTACAATTTCGATGCCGACCCAAACAATACCGATGCACTAGATGTGCGGGTCAGACGCGTATCTTGGGACAATGAGCGAAGCCTTGGTGCAATCTCCATTTGCGCAAACCTGCGTTCCTTTGCATTTGTTGGCGACGATCTTTGTTTAATGAACATCGTGGATTCCAATGCAAATTTCCTGCATGACGTTGAAATTAAGGGTTACGACACGGCGTTTTCTGTTAACGGTCAGCTGGCGTATGTAAAACCAGCCACATTTGACACTCCGGCGGCCATAAACGTTATTGATGATCCAATCAATAACCCGGAATCTGTGCGCACCGTATACGAGAGCAACACCAATTCTGGCGAAACCATCGATTGGTCACCCAATGGCCAAAGCATCATTTTTCTGGAGCGCGCCGGTGATGTTCTGCCCACTGGTAGCTATGCGGAATCTATCAAGGAACTTAACGTCAATACCGGTGCGGTGAAAGAACTGCTGTTAGTAGATCATGGCGATATCTACGCCAGCCTAAGTTGGGGAGACAACGGCTATATCGTGTATTCGTTATTTATTCCAACCGAAGAAGACACTTCAGTAGGATACAATCAAATTTGGTGGCTCGATCCAAATACGGGTAAAACAGGACCAATTACGACTGCACTCAACGCCTTCGGTGGAAAGTTCCAATAACAACATCTTGCTGGCAACAAACGCACTCATTGATACAACTAATTAAATCAATTAGCTGTGTTTCAACCAAGTTAATGAAGCCTCTGTAGTTGAACTGGGTTTGTATTCGGCTCCCAATGGAGTTGTGTAGCCCAGCTGTTTCAAATACGTGAAAATAAATGAATAATTTATTTCGCCGTGGTCTGGCGGCCCCCTGTCTGGAACAGATGCGAACTGCACGTGACCAATTATGGGCAACAGCTCTTTTAATGATGCGCATAAATTACCTTCCATGATTTGCAGATGGTAACAATCAAACATGAGCTTTAGTTTTGGATGATCAACTTCTTTGATGATTTGTTGCGCCTGCGAACTATTCGATAAAAAATAGCCAGGTGCATCGAAGTGGTTTAATGGCTCTATTAAGATGTTTATTGGATCGTTCTCTACAAGCTTGCACGCGTAGTTTAGGTTCTGCTTAAACACATCGTGCGCTTCGGGGCCGCTACTGAATCCGGCCATAACATGGATGTTTTGTGCGTGGATTTCGCGTGCGTACGAGACTGCTTCATCAATAACCGCTTTAGCATCCGCCTCGCGGCCCGGTAAAGCACACAGCCCATTTTCTTTTTGCTCTAGATTGCCGCGCCGAGTGTTTAAGCCGAGCATCGTCATTTGCGTTTCTTGCAATGCATCGTTAACGAGCGCCGCTGACGTATCATATGGCCAATGACATTCCACTGCATGGAAACCAGCTTTTTTAGCAGCTCTTATTGCATCGGGCAGTGGGAGTTCGGTCCATAAAAACCCTAGATTGGCAGAAAATTGAGTCATCAGTTTTGCTTCTTTTCAGTTACGTTAATCAATAATTAACTCAGTACGTTGCCGCCATCTACGTTGTAGGTTTGGCCAGTGATGTACGCGGATTCTTCACAAGCTAAAAATACCGCCATGGCTGCAACGTCTTTCGGGTCGCCCATACGCCCCAACGGAACCGCCTTACCAACTTGAGTTTTCTTTTCTCCTTTTTGCAGCCCTTCGTATTTTGCAAACAGACCATCCACCGTTTCCCACATAGGGGTATCAATTACACCAGGTGAAATAGCATTAACACGAATCTGGTGCGCACTGAGTGCTAAGGCAGCACTTTGAGTGTAACTGATAACAGCCGCTTTACTGGCGCAGTAGTGCGATACCAAAGCTTCGCCTCGCCTACCAGCTTGTGATGCCATGTTGATGATGGAGCCACCATTTGAGTCATTAATCATCTGCTGCGCCACTTTCTGCATCAAAAAAAACATGGCCTTCACGTTAATGGTAAAAAGGTTATCGAACATGGCCTCGTCCGATTCCAGAAACGGTGCCATGTCGAATACAGCAGCATTATTAAACAGTACGTCAATTTTGCCGAACTGCTCCAGAGCAGCATTCACTATCTTATCGGCAGCAGCTGGTTCGGTGATGTCAGTTTGAAGATAAACGAGAGACCGGTCGTATTGGCTTTTTAACGCATTTATGTGCTTTGAAGCTGGTTGATAGTCAACAACGAAACACTTCGCTCCCATTTCCAAATACTGCTGGGTAACGGACAGTCCGATACCGCCATTCCCACCTGAAATAAGGGCCACTGAATTTTCTAGCGAAAACATAAAATATTACTCAACTCACACATCTTTCTTAGCACTTCACTTGTACCTTGCGGATTTAACCCTAGAGTACCCAGCGACGATGTTGAAGGCTGCGACACTGCAATTAACTTAAACGACATAATTGTGGAAATTTAAGCACCAATCTGAAACATAGGCTCGAATTGCTTGCCAATTGTTACATAATTATTATTCACTTTTAACGAAAGACGCTATTTACAGTTGCATCAGCGGACTCGTCCATTCTTATCACTTTAATCGTTACAGCTATTTACGACTCTACATAGTAAACTACCCAAACCGGTAACATTTGTCATCGTGCTAGTAACCATGCTTTGGAGATTTATACTTTGAAAGTTCGCCCTTTTGTTTACACCACATTCGGCGTTGTGTGTTTAACCACAAGTCAAGGCTCGAACGCCGCAGGCTTCGCTGTATCTGCCCAATCCGCCTACGGTATGGGTAATGCGTATGCAGGAAATGCTGCTGTTGCCAACGATGCGTCAACGGTTATCACCAATCCAGCCGGCATTTTCGAATTGCCAAAGCCTGTATTTGCAGCCTCGGCCTCAGTTACCGCTGCCAATGCGGACTACGAAGACCGCGGTTCTACGGTTGGGGTAGCACTAGGCGGTGGGCCTATTGCCGGACTTATGAACGAGGATGGATCTGCAGGCACATCTCATTTAACAGAGAGCTTTAGCTCGGCCAGTGTCGCGCCAAACTTATTTTACGCTCGCCAGATAAACGACCAATGGGCGACCGGCTTCGGTATTTGGGTGCCGTTTGCCACCTCGTCCGAATACGATCCAAACTGGGTTGGTCGATACCATGCCGTGAACACATCTGTACGCGCGATTGAATTAAACCCATCGGTTGCTTATCGAATTAACGATAAAGTCTCAGTAGGGTTTGGCATTGGTGTACAGCTGTCTTCAATATCGCTTAGCAGTAAATTAGACACCGGAACCACCTGCTTTGGTTTGGCCAGTGACTTCACGTACTCAGAGGGCGACTGCTTTAACGCTGGATTAGCACCCAATGTCGCTGAACTGGATTCCGGTGTTGAACTAGACGGAGAAGATACCGTCGTTACGTTCAATATAGGCGCACTGTTTAAGCCGCGTGCCGGTACAAAAATTGGCGTGACCTATCGCCATGGTGCGGATCACAGTGCTGAAGGCAATGCAGTATTTGACTTAAACGCGGCTTATGAGACCCTGTTAACCGATAGCGGACTGCCCTTTTTCAACGACCAAAGTTCCACTATTTCAGCAAGCTTGCCAGCCGTGTTAGATCTATCCATAGCACAACAATTAAACGATAAGCTCCAAGTTCTCGGCACCTTGAAATGGACCGGCTGGGATTCTTTCGACAAGCTAGTCACTGACTATGGCAATGCAGCGATACCTGCGTCACAGCCAAAAGTGTCTGAGCTCACGTTCAATTGGGAAAATGCCATTATGCTTAGCGCCGGCATTAACTATACAGTCAGCCCGAAACTAACGTTACGTGCCGGATTCGCATACGATGATGAACCTATTCCCGGGCCTGACTTCCGCTCTCCTCGCGGCCCCACAAACGATCGTTACTGGTACTCGGCTGGTGCAACATACAAATTCTCAGAAAAACTCACGGCTAATTTCGGCGTAACGCACATACAAATGGATCAGGCTTCCATTGATAACACGCTCGATAGCCCAAGAGGCCCCGCCGGTTCACCAACTTTAACCGGAGTTTACGACTATGGAATCAACCTGGCTGCGTTCCAGC
Source organism: uncultured Granulosicoccaceae bacterium (assembly GCA_964390335.1). Lineage (GTDB taxonomy): Bacteria > Pseudomonadota > Gammaproteobacteria > Granulosicoccales > Granulosicoccaceae > Granulosicoccus. The sequence goes on from CAYMHU010000043.1 coordinate 16,770, forward strand.
TGAATTGGTCTTTTAACTAGGAATCGCCATGAAATCTAATATGACGCAATCAACAAAACTATTCATCGGTGCTGTTTCTGTTCTTGGATTATTATCAGCATGTAGCGGCGACTCCACTTACGATTTCGAGCCTGCTAAAGCGAACCGCATTTCCCAAATTGCGGTCGCGCCTGTATTCGATCCAAGCAATGGGCAACTGCCTTTGCCCAACGATCTACTGTTTTTAGGTAGTACCGATGGAACGTTAAACATTCCAGGTGTTGCCGATGATACAAATTACAGCGACCCTCAAGTCGCGCTGAATACGCTCGATGGATTCTCAACGATTGAACCTATTGTTGCCAATTTCGCGCAACAGCCAGGTCAACCTTCAACCATTTTGTTAGATGCCACCAGCGTCGTACTGCAAGACACGGTACGCGTATTTGAAGTTACACGCGCGGCGAACGGTGCTGTGACCGGCATTGTTGAGGAACTGGCTGGCAACAGGGTAGCAGCACAGCTAATTCCCACTCCGAATGCAGATGGCAACATTACTTCTCCTAACGGTACTACTTTGGCTGTAGTGCCTGTTGTGCCTCTGAAGGAAAGCACAACCTATATGGTTATGGTGACCAATGGTCTGCGGGACGAAAACGGCACAGCCATTCAAGCCAACGCTACCTTCAGACTGGCCTCTGGTGCAACTGATCTCGCTGGGGAAGCTGCGGGCTTGCAAGGGCTAATACGTGCCATGTTAGCGGCCGGTGCAAGCGCGGGCGTCTCACCAGACGACGTCATTTTAGCGTGGAGCTTTACAACTCAATCAATTACGCCAGCATTACAGGCAGTGAAAGATGCGGCTGTGTCATCTCCTATTACCGTTGCGGCTACCGGCCTTGACACATCGGCGTTATCCGAGTCCAGCCCGGGTTTAGCCGATATTTACGCTGGTCGAATGACGCTGCCTTATTACTTAAGCACACCAAGCGCTGAAAACCCGACTGCACCACTCAACGCATTTTGGCGAAACGCGTCAGGCTCATTTTTGACCCCGTTTGATAACACCCCGGTTGCACAAACGAATGTAGAAGTGCCAGTGCTAGTGACCAAGCCTAAAGGTACGGCACCTGCAGGTGGATGGCCCATTGCCGTATTCCAGCACGGTATTACTCGCAACCGTACCGACATGCTTGCCATTGCTGATGCAATGGCAGCGGCGCAATTTGCCGTTGTCGCTATTGATATCCCGATGCACGGCATAACAGAAGACAACACCGTTGTGGCAGGTTTTCGTGTAGGTGGCATTGAACGTACATTCGATGTGGATTACGTCAACAATGAAACCAGCGCGCCTGGTCCGGATGGCGTACAGGATAGCTCCGGCACTCACTTTTATAACTTGGCGAATTTGTTAAACACGCGTGATAACACCCGCCAAGCAATCGCTGATTTATTCACATTAAGTGCTAGCGTAGGTACTATTGCCGACATAAACCCCTCGCAAAAAGTATTTATCGGTCATTCACTGGGTGCAATTGTTGGCACGTCTATGCTTGGTTTCGATAACAGTTTTACCGGTGCAACCTTATTAAGCCCTGGGTCGGGATTACCACGCCTATTAGCGGGTTCACCTACATTTGGCCCGACCATTCAAGCCGGTCTCGCGGGCGCTGGCGTTACGACTCCAGCTGCATTAAATTCATTTTTAAATGCTGCGCAAGCAGCAGTAGATTCAGCAGACCCGATTAATCACGCAGCTCGTATCTCTGCCGACACCAACGTACATCTTGTGCAAATTGATAATGATGATGTTGTGATTAATAATCTAGCCGGCTTTCCATTAGTGGGAACAGAACCGATTGCTCGTGTCATGCAGTTACCACTGGTTTCAACCACAACTCAAGGCTCGGGCTTTGTACGCTTTGCAACCGGATATCACGGCTCTGTATTAACGCCTGCAGATTCCAACCCGGATGACGATATAACAGCGGAGCAAGCCGGAGCCGCATTCTTGGAACTGCAAAGTCAAACCTCTAGATTTGCAGCAACTGGAACAATCATTATCAGCAACGAGGATATTATTGTTTCTGAATAATCTATAACGGCAATTGAGTTAACTGGCTACCGCGATTAAACTAGGTAGTCAGTTAACTCAGACTTTCCAAAACGCATGACCACCCCCGCACTACCGAAGTTCCACTCTCGTACATTTTTACAAGAACACGCTCAGTTCATTCTAGATTTTTATGAACCGAGGGTTGTTGATCCAAACAACGGGTTCTATCAATGCTACAAAGATGACGGTGAGATCTATGACAAACACACACGCCATTTAGTCAGCTCAACACGATTTATATTCAATTATGCAACTGCCTATCGCTTGTATAACAAAGACCATTATCGCGATTGGGCCTTGCACGGTTTAGATTACCTGCAACGCGTTCATCGCCAAAGTAATAACAACTATGCATGGGAAATTTACGATGGGAAGGTAACAGACGGTCGGGCAATGGCATATGGTCACGCGTTCGTTATGTTGTGCGCGGCAAGCTGCATAAAAGCAGGCATCGGAAACACAGCCAATTTAATCAGCGAGACTTGGGATTTTGTAGAGGAACATTTCTGGGACCCCGCGCATCAAGCTTACGCGGATGAACGAGATGCTTCCTTGACCAATCTCGACAATTATCGTGGACAAAATGCCAACATGCATATGTGCGAAGCCTTGATCGCAGCATGGCAAGCAACGAAAGAACAACGTTATCTGGAGCGCGCTAAAGTTCTGGCCAACCGATTTGCATTTGAATTGGCTGAACAGTCGAATGGCTTGATCTGGGAACACTACGATGCAAACTGGCACGTTGATATGCAATACAACATTGATAAGCCAGACGATCTTTTCAAGCCATGGGGTTTTCAACCTGGTCATCAAGTGGAATGGACAAAGCTCTTATTACAGCTGAACGATGCCGCACCAGAAGATCGCTACGTTACAAAGGCGGCGTTTTTATTCGATGAAGCATGGCGCTACGGTTGGGATACCGAATTTGGCGGACTCGTGTATGGCTTTGCTCCAGATAAAACTTTTAGTGATGCTCATAAGTACTTTTGGGTACATGCCGAAGCGTTTGCGGCCGCATGGCGGTTGTACAAAGTCACAGGTAAGCCACACTATCTGGATTGTTATAATGATGCGTGGCAATGGAGCTGGAATTACTTGATCGACCATCAGTATGGCGCTTGGTATCGCATCAGAAACCGCGATGGCAGCGCATTCGATGATCTTAAATCGCCTCCTGGCAAAACGGACTACCATACCTTAGGCGCAGTATGGGATGTGCTGGATAATCATTGATCAACCTACCCTATAACGAGCATGGCTGAAGAACACGACAACTCCATGATGGATAACCTTTATTGGTGGGGTATTCCAACATTATTCCGTTGCCCAAACGAAGGCCCTGAAAATAAGGATATTGCGCTGGTCGGTGTACCGCATTCGGCAGGTAATGGCACAACGGAAAGAGACCAACATTTAGGTCCGCGTGCAGTACGAAACGTGTCTGCTGTGCAAAGGCGCACACACAACGAATTTCAATTGGATCCTTGGCACAGTGCATCTATAGTTGATGTAGGCGACGTCCCTTTTCCACGCGCAAATGATAACGAACATTGCATTGAGCAAATCACCCACTTCTTCAAGCACATTGATCAATGCGGTGCCAGACCAGTCTCTGTTGGTGGCGATCACTCCATCACCGGAGGCATTGTGCAGGCTTTGGGCAACGGTAACTTAAGCGACGGGGAACCAGTGTGCTTTTTACATTTAGATGCACACACCGATGTTTTCACTAAGGTCGATCATTTTCTAGGTGCTAAAAAATCTGCTGCTCATTGGGGCGCATACTTAGCCGACGCAGGCCTAGTCGACCCGAAACATTCTATGCAAATCGGGCTTCGCGGGCACGCTCGTACTCTCGACTGGTTAGAACCCTCATACGAATACGGCTACAACGTTGTTACAATGCAAGAGTATCGACAACGTGGTGCGAGCGATGTCATTCAGCAAATTCAATCCACGCTGGCGGGTAAGCCCGTTTATATTACGTTCGATCTGGATTGCCTTGATCCAAGCATTGCTCCAGCTGTATCCAATTTAGAGCCGGGGGCCAAAGGATTTGATATCGATGAAGCTGTTGAATTGATACGATCAGTTCGCGGTTTGAATATTGTTGGGGCAGATATTGTATGCATGATGCCAACAAAAGATAATCCTAATCAGATAACCGCATTAACAGCCACCGCTATTATGTTTGAAATAATCTGCATGATGGCTGAAATCACAAACAACCACAGCTAGTTAACCCTATGCAATCAATCGCCTGTATCGGTGAAGCCATGATAGAGCTTTCCGTATCCAATGACGACAATCATGCGGCAGCCATAAATTTTGCTGGCGACTCCTTAAACACGGCAATTTATTTAAATCGGGCGCTCGAACAAGCGGCACATGACTGCACGGTGAGCTACGTATCTGTCGTTGGCACAGATAGCTTTTCATCCCAAATGCTGTCATTTATAGAGTCAGAAAACCTGAACACCGACCTCATTGGTCGTCATGAGCAAAAAATCCCGGGGCTGTATGCCATATCTACCGACTCTCATGGAGAGCGTAGCTTTACCTATTGGCGCAATGAGTCGGCCGCGAAAGAGTTGTTTTCGGCTAACAACTACCCCATCATGGATAATTTACTCGATTTCGATGTCATTTTTTATTCCGCGATTTCGTTAGCTATTTTGCCTGCCTCCATTCGCGAACAATGGTTTGCCTGGCTGGAAAATTACAGAAAATTGCCGGGCAAACAAGTCGCATTCGATTCTAACTATCGTCCAAAGCTTTGGGATTCCGCCGATGAAGCAAGTAGCTGCATTGAGAAAGCATGGCGTCTGTGCGATATCGCATTACCCTCCATGGATGATGAAATGGCGATATTCAACGACGACAACGAAAACCAATTGTTATCACGGTTTAAACAATATGGTGTTGCCAGGGGCGCTGTAAAACGCGGTCACATTGGTCCAAGATCGTTGGAAACTGGATTAGAGTTGGATGATTCAATAACAACAACGCAAACACAGGTTGTCGACAGTACTGCTGCAGGCGATAGTTTTAATGGTGCGTATCTGGCAAGCCTGGCAATGTCGGCCTCTGAACCTGAATGCTTACTGGCGGCACATGAAACTGCTGCCAAAGTCATTATGGTAAAGGGTGCAATTGTTCCCAGAGACTAACGAACCGCGCGAATGAACCTGACTCGAGCATAAGTCAAAACAAACAGCGTCAAAACCCACCAACCAAGACTCCCGCCCATCGTCGATGTTGAACCAGAACCTCTCGTGTCATTGGTAAACGGTTTAACCAAATTCGGATCTCTGACCGTCTGAGACGTAATGGTGAAACTGGATTCGGTATAACCATAAACATAGGCGAGCGCAGCTTGCGAACCGTTATTTAGAAAACAGTAATCCAACGCCGATGATAATTTTGAACTGCATATAAACGTATCTTTCGATAACCGTAAAGTGTCTGCGTTGTCAAATACGTATAAGTCAGCATCACCAGAGTCGGACGTTAAGCTTAACTGCAGCGAGCTATCTACACTAAAGAGCGCTGCGCCGCCTTTTTCGACAAAGCCTTGCAAGGAATTGTCTGAAGTCAAATGACTCACTACTGGCGATACGTCTGTACGGTCTCCGGTGAAAATATTCAAACCTTCAACATAACTTTGTAGCCAGGCGACATACGAAGTCACGCGCGTGTAAACACCGGCAACACCGGCACGCCCACATCCACTACCATAGCTGACAATACCTGCTAACACGAATGTACCATTGCGATTAACAACCAGAGGTCCGCCACTATCGCCCTGACAAGAATCTTTCCCTCCATCGATGGAACCCCCGGCACAAAATCCGGTAGTGGAGTCGTATGATGATGGATAGGTTCTGTAACACGTAAAATCGTCAACGATGCCAAGCGTTGTTTCGCGCAAAATGAATGACAGGCTGCCTTTTTCTACAGTTGCACCCCACCCCATGACAATACCGTCGTCATTCAATTCAGGTATAAATGAATTCGCAGCGGGGATTTCTATCGGGGTTCCGAAAAACGGTCGTGATAATTGGAGAAGTGCAATATCATTGTTATCCGTTTCGGGATCATAGTCCGGATGCAGGATAACGTTCTCCACGGGCAATAAAGTGCCATCATCCTCCAACAAATTATGTTCTCCCAGTAACACGGCAAGACTATTACTGGAAACTTGCGATAGCGTATCGGAGTTAAATCCGCAATGCGCAGCAGTGACTATCCATCTTGGCGCCACCAGCGCTCCACCACACACCGGCTGAAACAGGCCATCAAGGTTGGCGTCAGAATACACGGAGACCATAAATGGATATTTTGTCTCGTCTGGAACCTCATCCCCACCAACTATCGGGTGTATCTGCGGCTCACTTGATAATTCAGCGCCCTGCTGCGAACTGGCATATATGTAGGGAGGACAACACAATAAAAAGAGCACTGTCCAGATCGACACCGTGGAGGATGACGCGAAGTGCCTTACCAAATCAAATCGCTGCAAAAGATTCAAACCTCATATTTCCTTGTTTAATCGTTTTGACAGCAAGCCTGATTCCGGCGCAACTAACACGGGATTGGATAAAATGATGGGCAGCGATTGACAGTCGGCTGGCGCTTGCCACTCCACCTCAATGGTTTGCAGCATCGGGGCCCGACGACACAGATCCGGCTTAACTCGAGTCACAAGCACGTTACATTGATTATTGCTAACGACATACTCGATTTCAAAGTCATCGTTTCTGGTACAGCCGTGACTGATCACCTCAGCCACAATCGTGTTGCCATTGAACTTGAATCCACTGATTGGCTCAGGATTGTCGAATTTCATTTGCTTGTCTGTCACGCTATCCGCTTTACCTTTGCTGTCACTACTGGCCCCAGATTCTGATGGCATTACGCCAGGCTTTGACTGAGCTGAATTCTGCTCGGTAGCACAGGCCACAAATGTGCATAGCAGCAGCATACCGGCACATAGCCGTGCAACCTGGATAACAGTGTCATGAATGCCCGGCTTTACTCTAGTTGCATAGCGCATTCGGTAAAAGTTGATTTGCAAGACGACTCCGAGCCCGCTGCCCCTTCAAAGTATCCGCAACAGTGTAATTCTAAACGCGAAATTCTGTGCGTGAACCCGCCTAACTTTCCAATGAATAACCTAGAATTGGTTAAAAAATGACTGATATTAGACTATACACACTGCATCACACAAAATTGAGCTGGACGAAACCCGAACAAAAATTTCCATAGGCTGCGTAGCAAAGAATTCACGCAAGTCAAACCAAACTGTGACGTGATTCTCAGATTTGCGTATTTGTACTGCTAAAGATCAATTTCGATTGCTGCACAAATTAAGATCTTGCAATGTCTGTTTTATAACTAAGCGATTAGCACGGAATCTGTATATATTCAGTCTGAATTAAGAAAAGAGCGGTAATTTTCACGCATAATTGCGTTTTACATTTGTTAGCAGTCTTGCAACTGAATAGCAGACCTAAAGCTGCACATTAATAAAAAATTCGAACGTCACCAAATTAGAGCTTCACAACAAACATGAATAATCACACTGATGCGCGCAAGGCACAGTCGTTTCTTGCGGTCACTTTATCGGTATTTTTGCTGATTTTGCCAGCCATTAGCTTCGCCATCGAATTCCCTTCAAACCTCAGGGCGACGGTAAAAAGCCAGTCTGAAATTTACTGGGAATGGAATTGGGTGCCTGGCGTAGATCAATATGAAGTCACCGTCGATGGCAACGTGGTTGGTTTCACCCGAGACCCACGATACACGAGCACTGGCCTATGGGCGGGAGAACACTCTTTATCTGTAAAGGCTATCGACAAAAACTGGAACTACTCGTGGCCCTCGCCAACGTTCAAAGTTAACACAGCCAATGCACAGTCCAACAATGCTGCAGCCGTGTTGGCTGATGCCCCATCAAACTCGGGCAATTCAAATAACTCGAGTGCAATCCCGCAGAATTTACGCGCAACCCAGACGGGTCAAGGCACAGTCCGTTGGGACTGGGATGCGGCTGCCGGTGCCGCTAAATACGCAGTCACCGTCGATGGACAATACGTAGGCGAAACAAATTCCACCAGCTACACAAGTAATAACCTGTGGGTAGGCGATCACTCATTGACCGTTAAAAGCGTGAGCAGCAACGGCTCTTTTAGCCAAGCTTCAAACACGTTAAAAACGTTTGTTCAACGAATGGACAGTGCTGCTAATAACAATGCTGCACCACAAAGCAATGGTCCACCCAGCTCACCGAGTGGTAGCGGATCACTATCCAAGCCAACCAATTTACGCGGTAACCAAATCGCGTCTGGAACAGTTCGCTGGGAATGGGACTGGGTTGCATCAGCAGCAAAATACGAAGTCACAGTGGATGGCCAATATGTAGGTGAAACCACCAGCACCAATTATTCCAGCAGCAACCTGTGGGTAGGCGATCATTCTTTAAGAATCAGAGCAATAGGTGCAGACGGCAGCGTCAGCCAAGCTTCAGACGATTTAAAATTTTTCGTTCAAGACATGAACAATCAGCAGGCAAACGCCAACACGCCAGCTCCACCTCCAGTATCCAATAACGTAACCACAGCGAACGATACTGGCCCGATCGACCCAACATCTTGGAACTACGGCGAGGTCTATCAAAAGCCTGGTTATGAACTGAGTTTCAGTGATGAATTCAATGGCTCGTCGCTGAATCAGAATCGATGGAATACACAACTGCGCTGGGATGGCGAATTTAACGGTGAGCGGTATGAATATCGGGTAGTCAATGGCGAGGACCAATTCTACGTCAATATTTTCAGCCCGGACGGCGGTCACAGAGATACTGTCTTGCCGTTGCACAACCCATTTGAATTTGATGGTTCGCGTCTTGCGATTCGAGCAGTCAAAAACCCAGCCCAAAAGTGGCAAGGCAATGCTGGCCATGGAGATCTGTTCAGCATGCTATCTCAGCAAACCTTTTTATCTGGCGCTATTTCAACCTACGATAAATTCACGCAAAAATACGGTTACTTCGAAGCTCGAATTAAGATACCGAGCCATGTAGGCACGTTTCCGGCATTTTGGCTGCATCACCAGAAGCGCAAATCTGAAGGCACACGACGAACCGAAATCGACATAATGGAAAATCTGGGCCACGCACCTTGGTATATCTACAATTCATTCCATTATTTTACGAATGTGAGGGAGGGTTACTCCGGGAATGCCCATTTTATAAAACCACAGCCAGAGGGACAAATTTACACCGGTACCGACTACAGTGATGGCTACCATGTCTATGCTGTTGAATGGTCACCAGGCTATGTCGCATGGTTCATTGATGGTGTGAAGGTAAGTGAACTGTGGAACTCCAATGTCGACTACGAAGACCTATACCTTATTCTCAACTTAGCGATTGGCGGTAACTGGACCAATTTCCCAGCCTCCTCAGGTGGATTGGGTCGCTCATCGGATCAGCGCTTCCCAACCCAAAACGACATCAATAATTTCCAAAACCCAGCGTTAGAAATTGACTACGTACGCGTATACAAGCGAAAGTAGTCCGGCCAATAACGAACAACTCCCGTTTGCGGGAGTTGTTCTAACCCCACAAATCACCTAGTATTCAGGCAGGACTTTATGCCTCAATTTCTATGCGTGCCCTGCTATTTGTTCTAACACTCCATTGTTTGTTGCCGCAGGATGCCCACGCGCATGCGTCTGAACAAGGCTTTGTCTTACTACTACCAACAAAACTCTATATTGCAAGTGGTGTTCTAGCCGTTCTGCTCACGTTGTTATTACTGGCGATATTGCCTGCCAAAAACACCGCCAATATGTTTTCTTGGCGCGCTGTTGCAGCTGTTAATTCATCCGGTGATCGTGTCAGAATGATAACCAGCCTATTCTCATTGTGTGTTTTTGTGCTGTTGCTTTATATCGGCATTACCGGCACCAGAGACCCACTAGAGAATCTACTACCGTTGTTCATCTGGACATTCTGGTGGATTGGTGTTGCAGTGCTGCATGGTCTGACCGGCAATATGTGGTTTTGGTTTAACCCCTGGTCAGGCTTGTATCTACTTCTACAAAAAAATACCAACAGCAATCGTCAGCACAAAATACTGCCCAATGGCGTTGGGCAATGGCCCGCCGTTATTCTCATATTAATGTTCGTCGCATTTGCATTGGCAGACATTGCTCCCGATGATCCATCGAGACTCGCAATCTTCGCTGCTGCTTACTGGGCCTTTACAATGGTGTGCGTGTTGCTTTTTGGCGAAGCGTGGTTCAAACACGGCGAATGCTTTAGCATCATGTTTCATCGATTCGCGCAATTAGCGTCGTTTGGATTACAAAATAATGCACTGCGTATTGGTATGCCGGGTTGGCGGTTTTTCGACAAACCAGAATTGAGTGTCAGCGCTGCAATTTTTATCCTCGTGCTACTAGGGACCGGTAGCTTTGATGGTTTAAACGAAACGTTTTTATGGCTTCACCTTATTGGTGTCAATCCACTTGAATTCCCTGGTCGTTCCGCTGTTGTTGTGCCTACCGTTGTTGGATTGGTATTCGCCAACGTGCTACTGATTATCGTTTACGGCATTTGCATATATATGGGTGTGAGGCTTGCGTATAGGCACGACGGCCATGCGGTTAGCTTCATGCAGGCATTTAGTCAGCTGTCGATCTCCATTTTGCCCATCGCTTTTGCGTATCATTTTGCTCACTATCTGACAGCGTTTCTGGTCAATATTCAATACACAGTGGCCGCCGTTAGCGACCCATTTGCTAATGGTGCTGACATACTGGGTTTGGGCGAGTTTTACGTAACCACCGGATTTATGAATTCCCATCATACGGTCGAAGCAATCTGGCTTATTCAAGCAGCTGCCGTGGTTATTGGGCATATATTGTCCGTTCTATTGGCGCACGCAATGGCAATAAATTTGTTTGGCGACGCACGTCGCGCTATGATAAGCCAAGTACCATTAGCAGCCTTTATGGTGGTTTACACCTTTATAGGCTTATGGCTATTAGCAGCGCCAAGGGGTGCATAGATACAGACACCAACTATTGAATGAGGGTATTCGCATGAGTGACAAAATCAAAAAAGACGCCGACATTACGCGTCGTCGGGCATTAAAAACCTTGGCACTGGGTGCGGGTGCCGCAGCATCTGCGGGCACACTCGTCGGTGTTATGGGACATGCGCAGGCTCAAAGTGCGGAACCCATTCGAATAGGTTTTCAAGTACACAGAACGGGCATTGGTGCCGCATATGGACGTTGGTACGATCGAACAACCGATGCGGTAGTCAAAAGAATTAATGATGAAGGCGGTATTAACGGTCGCCCTATCGAAATCGTTGCTGAAGACGACGGTACAGACCCAAAGCGCGGTGCAGAAGTGGTTGAAAAGTTCGCCAGCCAGCATAAATGTGATATCGCATTCGGTACCTTGTTCAGTCACGTTGTTTACGGTTCGGCACCTCGTGCTGGTGAATTAAAAATTCCATACTTTGTTGTATCAGAGGGTCATCATGTTGCTGGTGGTAAGCTGAACCGCTACACACTGCAACCGGGTATTACGGATGTAAAGAGTCAGGTCGAAGCGATGGCGCCGTTTATCTCTGACAATCTTGGTAAAAAAGTCACGATGATTTTTCCGGATTTTGCATTCGGTCATGATCATCGAGATTACTTCAGTACTGCATTTGAGAATCAAGGTGGAGAAATTCTAGCCAAGATTGCTATCCCACCAACAGAAACATCTTTCTCAAAATACTTCCCTAAAATTCCTCGGGACACTGAAGTGATTTACCACGTCATGGTGGGGCCAGCCGTGCTCACGTTTGTAAAAGAGCTCGGTGAATTTTTTGGCCCAAGTAAACCAGAGATTTTTGGTTTTATCGATAGCCTGGAGGCTGTGGACCTCGCCAGCCCAGGCTTAGAATTTTTAGATGGCACCTACTTCTGGGAAGGCAATCCGCGTTATGCCCAAGACGACCAATCTGAATACGATAAGATTTATCGCGAAGCGGTAGGAGTGGATGCCAACGGTGCATCGGTTTCAGATTCAAAAGACGTATCAACTTACGCACATATGTTTGGCTGCTGGGAAACGCTGTACATTGTAAAAGCCGGTATGGAAGCCAGTGATTATAAAGGCCCTGCCGACCGTCAGAAACTTATTGAGGCTGTAGAGTCTATGTCGTCCATGCCACACTCGGCAGAACACCCGCAAGGCGCCAAAATATTCAACGGCAAAACCCACCAGGTGTTTGGTCATCAATACATCACAAAAGTTGAAAACAATCGTTTGAAATTGGTGCACACAACATCAATTGAAGATACGTTCTATGAAGACGAAGTCGACTACACAAAGCAAGCTTTTTAATATAAGTCAAATTGTATGAACGGCAAGACCCTGATGCTCACTAAGGATGGTGAGCGTCAATACAAATTTCGGTTTCATCGCTCGCTAGCTGCTTAACACTACTGCTCATAACAATACTGATCTATGGATTTTGGTCCTTACCTGTTCTTTGCCACGCTTGAAGGCGCCATCACGGCTGCGGTACTTGCTCTAACAGCGGTTGGACTGAGCATCGTGTTCGGAATAATGCGCGTGGTGAATGTCGCCCATGGCGAATTTTTTATGCTGGGCGCAGTTTTAGCCTGGTGGGTTACCAGCCTTGTAGGTGCTCATCCTGCACTGGGTTTTTTCGCGGCACTCATTATTGCGCCTCTGTTGGTGGCTGCGCTTGCATCGCTTAGCGACTATTTAATACTAAGCAAGATTAACTACGATCCAGAACGTACCATCGTCGCCACAATAGGACTGATGTACGTCATTCAACAAACAACCCTCATGACCTTTGGTCCAGACGCACGTCCAGTAGAGGCCCCGTTTAATAAACGAATTGCTCTACCCTGGTTTGAATTTGGTGATAACGGATTTGCGATTACCTGGCCTTGGGGACTGAGCACCACCAGTTATAAACTTGCTGTTATAGCAGCCGCGATGGTTATTTTATTGGTACTTTGGATAGTCATGACTAAAACCCGCATTGGCTTGATTATGCGCGCAACACAACTTGATCAGGAAATGGCCCAAGCGCACGGTATTCCAGTTAAGAAAGTGTATGCCTTAGTGTTTGGTCTCGGCGCAGGTATAGCGGCACTGGGTGCAGTGCTAGTTGTGCCCGTTCAACAAGCCCACTACTTAATGGGTCATGACCCACTGCTACTCTCGTTTATTGTTGTGATCATCGGTGGATTGGGCAGCGTCGCAGGAACCGTTGTAGCAGCCATTCTGATTGGCTTAAGCGATGGCATCATATCAGTGTTTTTCACACCGACGCTTGCAAAAATACTAGCAACACTACTCGTTGCGTTCGTATTAATTTTTAGACCGCAAGGCTTATTTGGTAAGAAAGCACACTAATGCCAGCCTCAACGTCAACAACATCCATTCACACATCAAACAATCGTAGCATTCTATTGCACGTACTCATTGTGGGTTTATTGTTTGGTTTGTATTTCGTACTCAGTGAATATCATACAGGCAACCTTGCGCGAATCTTGGTATTAACCATATACGCTATGGGATACAACGTCTTGTTTGGCTACACGGGCTTGCTGAGTTTGGGGCATGCCCTGTTTTTCGCAAGCGGTATGTACGGATTAGGGTTATCCATGCAGTTTTTATCGTTCTCGCCGACCACAGGCATGCTCATGGGTGCCATCTGCGCATTAGTTGTGGCTGCTGTCATTGGATTTCTTGCACTAAGAACCACTGGTGTTGCATTCATGATAGTGACATTGATGTTTGCGCAAGCGGGCTATCTGACTATTTTGTTATTTGGTGAATATACCCGCGGTGACGAGGGTTTCGTTATCCAGCAAGCCGACAGGATGGTTGGCACCTTCGACATAACGCAGGCTGACAATCGATTTTTTATCGCATTGGTTCTGTTTGCTGTGTGTTTTTTCTTCACTGCGTGGTTGGTGCAAACCCGCTTCGGAAAAACACTCATTGCAATTAGAGAAAACGAAGAGCGAGCCCGGATGCTGGGCTATAACGTGCAAAAACACAAATTACTCGCGGTCATTATCTCCGGAACGCTATCCGGTATTTCGGGTGCTGCCTATGCATTGCTATTTGGCAGCGTCGGTGCCACATTCTCTACCGTCCAGTACTCAATCTTGCCGTTGTTATGGGTTTTACTGGGCGGAGCCGGTACTACTATAGGACCACTTATTGGCACCGTGTTTATGTTCTATTTAATCGACATAAGCAGTGCATACACCAGTGCCTACATGCTGTATGCAGGTATTGCGCTTATACTCTTAACGCTGTTTGCTCCGCAAGGAATTGCAGGTGTCATCCGTAGCAAAGTGTTGTCGTGGCTTCCATGAATATCTTAACAACACACAATGTATCCAAAAACTACGCTGGACTACAGGCGGTCAATAACGTTAGTTTTGAGTTACCTGAAGGTCAAATCAGAGCATTGATAGGACCAAACGGTGCTGGCAAAACCACTTTTGTTGGTATGCTCAGTGGTCGAATTCCTTGCAGTAGCGGAAGCGTGTACTTCAACGATATCGATGTAACACACATGCCCGCACATGAGCGCATGAGTATGGGCATGGCCTATACGTTTCAGATTACCTCTGTTTTTGCCAAACTCAGTGTGCATGAGAATGTTGCTTTGGCCGCTCGGCGTATAACCGAATTGAACAGTAAACAAGTCAATGATCGGGTTATGGAAGTACTCAGCAGAGTTAATTTACAAGACCGAATAAACCAAATTGCAGGCGATCTGAGTTACGGGCATCAACGATTATTGGAAATAGCAATGGGCTTGGCACAATCACCAAAGCTGTTTATTTTGGATGAACCTACTCAAGGCTTAGCAGAATCGGAAATCGACGATTTTATTGTACTGATAAAAACCTTATCCGCTGAATCAACGATTCTTCTGATTGAACACAATATGGATGTGGTAATGAAAACCGCTGACTATATTACGGTACTGAATTTCGGAGAAACCTTAGCCGAAGGCACACCAAGCGAAATCCGTAGTAATGAAGCAGTACAATCTGCGTATCTCGGTTCCTGATCATGTTAAATATTCAAAGTATCGATGTTGCGTATGACCAAGTTCAAGTTATTTATGAATTGTCCTTATCGGTTAAGCCTGGTGAAATACTGTGCTTACTTGGTAGAAACGGCGCTGGTAAAACCACTACGCTAAAGTCAATCATGGGATTAGTTCCCGTGCGATCTGGCTCCATCGAACTCAATGGCCAAAGAATCGATACGCTGTCACCCCATTTAATTCCACTGCAAGGTGTCGCCTACGTGCCCCAAGGACGTCGATTATTCTCAGAACTCAGTGTGCAACAGAATATGCAAGTCGGTTTAATGGCCAGTAACAGCGGATCTGAACTGCAAGAGTCTGTATTAGCCTTATTCCCTCGCCTACGCGAACGCTTGAAACAGCGTGCCGAGACTTTATCGGGCGGTGAGCAACAGATGCTTGCCATGGCCAGAGCATTATGTATGAACCCAAAAGTGATTTTGCTGGATGAACCAACTGAGGGGCTACAACCTTCAATGATATCGTTAATTCGAGATGTTATCGTTAAATTAAAGCAAGACAATGTAGCCGTCATACTGGTGGAACAGCATGTAGACGCGGTTTTGTCTATTGCTGATAGAGTGGCGTTTATTGAGCATGGACGAAATCCAGAGACAATGCCTGCTAGTGAATTAGTTAACAATCAGCAGAAGTTACATCAGTATCTTGGTGTGTAGCTGATT
>CAYMHU010000044.1:0-21478 GCA_964390335.1 uncultured Granulosicoccaceae bacterium
CCAGACTGCCCGAACGCATCGAACTTCGACGCTGAGTAATTAACCGATGGGTAGTGATACAAGGCTATTCGATCGATTGCGTGCCCGCTTGATCGCCCTGAAATTTGAACAGTGTGAATACCTTTTGAAAAGTACTGTCTAACGGGCTTACCCACGTTATCAACTGTTGCAGACTGCCAAACCCATGAATCGCGCGTATTCATAAATACTTTGGTCCAGCCATTCAGCGCCTGCTCACCGGGAATGTTCTTGCCAGTTGGAAAGCGAATCCAACTGTCATTATGCTCGGTACGAGATGTGCCTTTACCAATACGTGAGCGCCAGCGCATCTGGTAGTTGCCGGCTTTCTGAATTTTTATGGTGAAGGTCTTCGTGCCTCGCCCGGCCGAACTTTTTGCAAATGCATCAGTGCCGGTCCAAATAAGATAGCCGCTGCCTTTGTAGCCACCGAATTTTTTTTGTAACGACCAACCGCCGCCAGCTCCCGAAGACTCTGCTTCCCAAATGACGATGCCATTGTTCTCGACAAACGTCTTGGCCATAAGGTTGGTGGAGAAGAGTGTGCAAACAACAAACACGCATGAAAACAACGTCTTGGAAGATGACATTAATCTATAAACTCTGAATTTGGGTTAAGAAATTAAGCGTGGGTTGGAACAACTCGAGCTGACCCGTGCAGTAAGCGTCAAAATACTATCGCCTATTGCGCTTACAAAGCAACCTCTATACTGGCATTTAGATTTGATTGTTCAAAATTAAAACAGACAATGACAAGCTGCAATGCACTCAGCCAAGTGTCTGATCTGCAAGTCCGCTCGTACAAGTCATAGGCTTTGATAAGCTGCAACCGATTCAAGCAATCAAACTTTGGATTCGACCACCATGATTCAACTGACAATTAATGGCGTAATGCACGATCTCGATATCGAGCCGGAAATGCCTTTGCTATGGGCCATTCGCGAAGAAACAGAAAACCGCGGGACTAAATTCGGTTGTGGGTTAGGTTTGTGCGGTGCGTGCACTGTGCATGTCAACGGACAGCCGGTCAGATCTTGCGTGTATCCGGTTAGCGCTGCGGTCGGGAAAGACGTCAGCACGATTGAATCTCTCGGTAACGCCGACACACCGCATGCAATACAACGCGCCTGGATCGAACATCAGGTTCCGCAATGCGGCTACTGTCAATCGGGTATGCAAATGGCGGCAGTCGCGTTGTTAAACAGCAATCCGAATCCCAGCGACGATGACATCAACACTGCGATGACAAACATTTGCCGCTGCGGAACTTATGATCGCGTTCGCGCTGCAATCAAGTCAGCCGCGAAGGAGCTTGTGTAATGGCCATCACCAGACGCTTTTTTATGTTGACCGGCGCAACTATTGGCGGAGGGTTGTTGTTGGGCGTTGGTGCACTGGGTGCTCACTTACAAACGCACAATCGTGTAGCAGTACAACGCAACGGGAATGAAGACACCGATGCTGCGCAAATTAACTTATGGATTCGTATTACGGCAGATAATCAAATCATTCTGGTCAACCCACACAGCGATATGGGCCAGGGGACCGCAACTGGTCTAATGCAAATTGTCGCTGATGAACTCGATGCTGACTGGAACCAAATGCGCAGCGAAATCGCGCCACCTGATAGTGCTTATTCAAACGGTAAAGTGATAGAAGGATTTGTGCGCGAAATGATGCAACCACCAACGTGGGCCAACACCTTATTGGAAAACGGTTTTTATCGTGTTGGTGATTTAATGAATATGCAAATGACCGGTGGTAGTACCGCTGTACGTTACACCGGTTGGGAAGCCATGCGCAAGGCTGCTGCTGCCACTCGTCAGATGCTACTGGCTGCCGCGGCGCAGCAACTTAATGTAGACGTAAGTACATTGTCAACAGAAAACGGCACGGTCAACCACAGCGCTTCAGGAAAGTCGGTCAGTTATGGCGAGCTGGCTAGCACTGCAGCAACCATGGACAGCCCAAAAGAAGTCGCGTTAAAAACGCCGGAGCAATATAAATACATTGGCCAGTCGATGCCGCGCGAGGATATTCCCGACAAAGTGATGGCAACGACAGAATACGGCATAGACGCTACCGCACCTGATATGCAATACGCGGCTGTGGTTACCAGCGGCGTGTTCGGCGCGCAAGTATCATCGATAAAAAACACCTCAGCAATTACGTCCTTACGCGGCGTCAGTGATGTACTAACCGTACCCGATGGCGTGGCAGTAGTCGCCGATAATCCTTGGCGCGCAGAACAAGCGGTGCGACAAGTCGAATTTGATGTAGAGCCTCATGCCAACAGCACACTAAGCACAGAGAGTGAATTAGCGCGTCAACGTGCTGCATTAACAAACAATGCCACTGAAGGCTTGAGCCTTGGCGAGCCTGACTCAATCGATGCAACCATCAACGCCGATTACTCTGTGCCCTACTTGGCGCATGCCACGTTGGAACCCATGAACGCAACTGTATGGATGCAAGATGGTGAACTGCACGTGGTGGCAGGTGTACAGAACCCCTTAGGCGCGCGAGCGCGTGTCGCAAAAGAAGCCGGTATGAAACTCGACCAAGTGAAATTCCATGCCCGGGCGATGGGTGGCGGTTTTGGACGGCGGGTCGCGTTTAGTCAAAACAGTGCTGAACCGCTGAATTGGTTAGTACAAGCTGTGCGTATTGCGCTTGATACCGGCAAAAGCGTTAAGACAACCTGGTCTCGTGAAACCGATACCCGTAGCGATGTTTATAGACCAATGGTAACCGCACAATTTGCCGGTGAATTAGCTGATGATGGCAAGCCGCTATTATGGCGCTCTACCAGTTACGGCAAAGAGATGAATATCCATGCGGCCGCGCCCATGTATCAAATCCCCAACGTTAAAGTTTCTACTGTTAACGAATCTTTTCCGGTTCCGACCGGGTTTTGGCGCAGCGTCGAACACACCCAGCATGGATTTTTTGTAGAAAGTTTTATTGATGAGCTGGCAACTGCTGCCGGTATCGATCCATTGCAATACCGAATCAACTTATTACCCGAAGACTCTGCTGCAGTAGCTGTGCTAAACAAAGTTGCTGACATGTCCGGATGGAGCACAACAGCGAACAACAATGAACGCGCACTGGGAGTTGCCATGGTACACAGCTTTGGTTCTACCGTTGCTCAAGTTGCACAGATCAGTAAAAGCGGCTCAGGCCTCAAAGTCGATCGCGTTTGGTGTGCAGCCGATTGCGGCACCGCGGTTAATCCGCAGGCGGTTGAAGCCCAAGTGCAAGGTGCTGTTATCTATGGTTTAACGGCTGCGCTGTATGGCAAATGCGATTTACAAAATGGCGGTGTTGTACAAAGTAATTTCCACGACTATCGCATGGTGAACCTGCAAGAGGCCCCAAGTATTGAAGTTGCGCTGGTCGACACTGGCAGCGCTATTGGCGGTGTAGGTGAAATTGGCGTACCACCAATTGCGCCAGCGGTAAGCAACGCACTTGCAGCACTAGACGGAAATCGCAGACGAGACCTACCACTGGGTTAAGCAGTAAGGCACTACTTACTAAGCGGGTGAGATGGTCTAAGGCAGGGAGTTGGTCACCAGATAAATCACATTATTTCGCTTGTTCATAATGTACAGTTCACCGCTAGGACCCTGACCAAACCGGATATCCAAACGGTCGCTGTTATCATAATTGCCGGTGGTACGAATAATCTCGCTCAGTGTGCTAGGTATGCTTTTCGTATCCGGGTTATTGTCATGATCAAACGTGATGCTGGCCTTATAAGACTTCGCAATGGTTAATGCCTGCGGATCACCTTTGGTGACAGCCGCCTGTATATCCTGAAAGTGCGAGTGGAACACATCGCCACTACGCGGAAAATCGACATAAAAATAGTGACCATCCAACTCCGATCCATTTTCTACTACCGATCCCCCGGCCAACGCTTGTCGGATAAACGTACTACCTACGGTGCCATAGTGCCCAAATTGAATCACTGGGTACGTAAAATCATTTACAGCATCATTAGCGGGCAACATCGCAATACCATCGAATAAAGTGCCTTGGTCTAGATGCACGTACGCACCTTCTCGCTGCGACCACCCGTAGTCAGCGCCGCTTACAATTAAATTCACTTCATCAATATTATCGCGACCTGCTTCTGCAACTAACAACTGACCATCGGTGGTAAACGTTAAATGATGTGGATTGCGATGCCCTAAGGTATACACTTCATCCAACATCGATGGATTATCTACGAACGGATTATCTGCTGGGATGGAATACGTGTTCGTGCCACTAACTAATGGATTAATACGCAGTATTTTCCCTAAGGCATCGTTACCCTGCCCACCTATTGCGGTATTCGACTCCTGGCTACCATCGCCATGCGCAATATACAACAGCCCATAATCAGCGTCGCCGGGTTTTACCACAGGATTAAAAGCAATCTTTTTTATTGGGTGATCATTCTGCGGCACACCAACCCGAAACACTTCTCTGTAACTATCAGGCTCAACCGTAAACTTTGGTATATCGACAGTCCATTCAACTAACACGCTGTCAGCATCAATCGCTGCCGCGTCGGATAAGTACACATGATTGCCCGGATTAGCAGGACGATCTTCCATTAAACTGGCGTAGAACTTTCCGTTGGAGCTGAAATCCGGATGAAACGCGATGCCTCTTACCCCACCGTGAAACGGATTAGCGATATTAAGATCCCGACCGGTATTCGCAATCATGCTTGCGCGTATATCGAACCATAAATTGACTTTGGAATCGGAAATTTCATACACTCGCCCGTCTTGCTCATCGACCACAAACAAACGATCGCCCAGCGTTGCCATGTCATTCCAACGAGCTGGACCACCATTACTGGCCACCGGCATTTCCGTAAACACGTTGATATTGACCGGTAAATTGGATTCTACCGGACTGAAAGACCAGCTGAGTTCATTGTTTAATACAATAGGATCGGCTGCAGCTGGCACAGTTTCAACAACATGGTCATCGTCGCTTTGCCCACCGGTCGTTGTCGTTGAGCCACCGCCACCACACGCACTTAACACAAGTGCAATGGACCCTAGTATTGCGCCAGTAGTTACGCGCATAAGGTTTCAATAAACGGTTTCACGGCTTCTACGCCTTGCGTTTCCATGACCCGAATTGTTTCCGAGCCAACCACCGCAATATCCGCCTTGCCTTTCAAGAACTCAATGTCTTCGCGCGATTTAACGCCGAATCCAACGGCCAGTGGCAGTTCTGTGTTGCTGCGGCAGGTACCCAAATAGCTTTCTAATTCATCTGAGAACGCCGTGTTCTTTCCGGTTACACCTTTACGGGCAACCGCATAAATTAATCCCGAACTGCTGTCACTTAAAAAGCGCATGCGTGATGGCGGTGTATTAGGTGTAAAGATATGCACGGGCGCCAACTGGGCTTTATGCATAGCGTCCAAGTACTCCTGCCCTTCGGCCGGTGGCAAATCGGGCACAATGCAGCCCTGAATACCAATGGATTGGCACCGTTCAACAAAAGTTTCAACGCCATGGCAATACAAAATATTAAAATACGTCATGAATAGAAACGGAATCTCAAATTCTTTTGTTATTCGCTCTGCCATTTCCATACTGTGCTCAACGGTTGCACCGGCTTTCAATGCCTCGGCGTTGGCTTTTAATATAACCGGACCATCGGCCATCGGTTCAGAAAACGGAATTTGCAATTCCATTAAATCAACCCCTGCTTTTACCATGTCTTCAACAACCCGTAATGAGTCATCAAAGCTGGGATAGCCCAACACTATATGCGTCATTAACAGGATGTCTTTTTGTTCACGCGCTTTTCTGATTGATTGCTCAAGCTGACTGATTGGATTAGCCATTGTGCATCTCCCGACGGTACGCATCCGCTTTATCGATGATAAACTCACGCCATTTTTCATCGTGAATGGCATCAGCTACCGTGAAAATATCTTTATCCGCACGGCCAGACATATTAATCAGGATATTGTCATCTTTAGACATACTCGGCGCTTCTGCATAAGCTTGTGCAAACGCGTGCGATGATTCAAGCGCAGGTATCAAACCTTCCCGGCGTACAGTCAGTTGCATGGCATAAACGACGTCCTTGTCGTTCGCGGCTTCAAAGCGCACGCTTTTGTTTTCATGAAAATGACTCAATATGGGTGACACGCCAACATAGTCCAAACCCGCCGATACGCTGTGCGTATCCTGCATTTGACCATCGGTATCTTGTAGGAAAAACGTTTTATAGCCCTGCGCAACCCCAATAGTTGCGTCGTCATAGGCTAAGCGCGCCGCGTGCTGACCAACACCACGGCCACGACCACCGGCTTCCACACCCACCAGCTCCACCTCTGGGTCGTCGAGAAAGCCACTGAATATACCCATGGCATTAGAACCGCCGCCAACACAGGCATAGACTTTTGCCGGCAATTTACCGGTACGCTCAAGCATTTGCGCTCGCGCTTCAGTCCCTATAATGGATTGAAACCAGCTGACCATTTCAGGGAACGGGTGCGGGCCGCACGCTGTACCTAAAACATAATGGGTATCGTCCATGTTTGTGACCCAATCACGGAAGGCTTCGTTAATTGCATCCTTTAATGTCTGGCTGCCTTCGGTTACAGGCACAACGGTTGCACCCATTTGCTCCATCCAGAATACATTGGGACGCTGCCTTGCTACATCGTGAGCCCCCATGTAAATAGTGCATTCAAATCCAAACTTGGCAGCCATGGTGGCCGTAGCAACACCATGTTGTCCTGCACCGGTTTCAGCAATAACTCGCTTTTTACCCATGCGACGTGTAAGCAAACCCTGTCCCATAACATTGTTAGCCTTATGCGCACCTGTATGGTTGAGATCTTCGCGCTTCACATAAATATTGGCGCCACCAAGCTCTTCAGTTAAGTTATCCAAGAATGTTATAGGAGTTGCACGGCAAGAATATGTCGACATCAGCTCTGTGTATTCTTGCCAGAACGATTCATCATCACGCGCTACCAAATAAGCTGACTCCAATTCATCAAACGTAGGCACAAGAATTTCGGGAATGAATGCACCCCCGAACTGACTGTAGTAACCACTATTTTTCATGTATTAAATCCGGTGTCTGCATTTGCAGGGTATAAAGTTTGGGAAAATTCAAATCGATCGGTTAAACAAACAATTTCAGCAAGTAATGCACATTGATGCTGCCCAAAGTGCAATGCACGGCGTACCCGTAGTAACGGCATACCTTCTTTTATATTCAGGTGTTTGGCTATCTCAGTATCGCTTTGAATGACATAAAACATTTGGTCCGCTGAACTTGGTTCGAGAAAATAGACATCTCTGACCAGTGCAGAAATGGATTGTTGTTTAATCAGTTGTTTATCCAGATCGGTAAATAACACGCTGTCGAATAACAGCTTTTCATATAAGACCGGCGCACCATCAACAACGGCCCTGCGCTCAATTCTGAATACCTCAGAGTCAAACTCAGTGGATGACTCTCTAACCGGACCACTTAACACTTCAAGCGAGGATTCAAGCTGGCTTTGCTGTAGCGCGGCACTGGTTCCGGCCAGGGACAGCACATCGATGGATCGGTTGGGCGGTAAAACGAACGTGCCTGAACCGCGACGGCGTTCCAGCCGGCCATGTCGCACAAGCAAATCAGTGGCTTGACGCACGGTCGGTCGGCCAATCTGAAATTGCTCAGCCAACTCATTTTCAGACGGAATGCGGGTGTCCACGCCGTGCCGACCCGACTCAATATCAGCCAGAATGAGATCGGCGAGCTGTCGATACAGGGGTATTGGCGATTGGGCATTAAGCGTCATTTGCGCAGTGTAAGCGCAAATGTCACAAGTTGTCAATACAACTTTACATCTAGACCTGAGGGCAGCCCTCTTTATTGAGTGGAGCCCAATACGGCGTGTTAGCCGACATCTCACATTTGGCCAGGTATCGACCCGTAGGGAGCTCGAAACAAGCGACTGTTCCCAGACTGCGCATTTGTCCATTACGGTCTCTGCACTGACAGGTAACAAATGCATCTGCAAGTAATTGCTGACCAAACAATAGTGCTGCGCACGCTATTGCGACCGAGGTTTTGCGTATAACTGCGGCTCTTTTCATAAACGACCCAACTTTTGGATGAAATTAAAATCGTTTGCAAACACATTAGCACGCAAAAATTGATTGCGCGACCACCTAAACCTATGGTTTCATACTCGTCCGACGAAAAACATCAAATTAAAGGATTAATTTATGTCTACTTGTTTAATTGCAGGCGCGCTCGCGCCAAATAGCTTCAATACCCAAACGTCTAATAGCTACTACGATTCAGTTCAGCGCGAATTTAGTCAAGTTGTGCTCAACCATCTGTTGGCGCTTAACACCACGCTAACGGTGCATAAGGTTAATTTTACCAGCGCAGTTTTTATTGAAGGTTTTAACGCGACTTTCATAAACTTGGGTTTAAAAGAAAGCGTGTTAATTATCGAACAACATAGCAACAACAACGAGTTTTATCTTGTTACAAAAAATTATGTTGCTGATAAGTTAAATTTAAATCATCAGTATCAGTTTTCGAATCAATCCGCTTTATCGGTAGACGCGGAAACAGGCACACTCAAAATCAAACACTATACAAGTCTGCTAATGAAAACACACTTTATGTTTGATGGTGAGACGACTGCCCTGTCTGTTAAAACACCCAACCATCAGTTTGAAGAACATAACCGACTCACCGCGTCTCACACCGTGTGTTTTTCAAACCAACCCGGCCATACAGCCAGCCAAGCAATGCAGTTCAGCCACTACTTGAACACGGTAGAAGGTCGGCAAATTTCACATTGGGATATGCTGCCTTTAAATGAATCGTCAAATTCTCACGAGCAAGCCCTATTTGTAGCCAGAACCAAATACAACCGCTTAGAGGGTGAACTCGAGTTATTCGAGGCATTCATGTGTACGCGTCACAGCCTGCGCACAGGAAAGCAAGCTCAGTATGACGACAAACTGATTCGCATCCACCACCAAGTGCAAAACGCATTTTGGAGCCTGGAGCACGGCGATTTTATAGATCCATCTTTACAGGCTATGATAGCAATTGCATTGCTTGAGAAATTCTACACAACACCTGCGCAAATCGATGCACTGTTATCTAACGTAGACATTTGTTGGCAACTCATCTCCAGAATCAATATACACGAATTCAGCGAAACCAAGCTATTGAAATGGCAATTTGCAACAACATATTATTAGTATTTAACTGAATCGCATTGCCACAACAGGTATCATTACTGATAACCGCAAGAGGACGAAACTAATGAGCTATATGCTATTTGTCATGCTACCCACCATGGTTTTATCGGGTTTAGCATCCATGATGGTCAAACGCACGTTTGCCAAATACGAAAATGTCGGCACACAGCGCAACATGACTGGCGCACAAGCCGCGCAGTTGATGCTGGAACGTCAAGGCGTTACCGATTGTAAAATCGAACCCGTCTCCGGTCGACTCAGCGATCACTACGACCCGCGGGATAAAACCCTGCGTTTATCAGAACCGGTATTCAACTCCACATCAGTATCAGCAATTGGTGTGGCGTGTCATGAGGCAGGCCATGCGCTGCAACACGCAAAAGGCTACACCTGGTTAAAGATGCGTTCATCGCTAGTTCCGGTGACCAGCATCTCCAGTAAAATGTCCATGCCGGTTATTATGCTTGGCGGTATGCTAATGGCACTCGCGCCTACACTGGGTACGCCTGTACTATTGTTAGGCGTAGCATTGTTTGCGGCAGCGGTTGTTTTTTCTGTCGTCACCTTGCCCGTAGAATGGGATGCCAGTGCGCGCGCAAAAACCGCGATGCTAGAAGCCGGTATTGTTAACGAACAAGAGGCGGATGGTGCCGGCAGCGTATTAAACGCCGCGTTCCTAACCTACCTCGCCGCCGCCATTACCTCATTAATGACACTGCTGTACTACTTACACAGAACCGGTGTGCTGCGGATGTTGCTTCGTCGTTAATTTAGGAGGTTAATTTATAGTGGTAGCAACTTAACTTTAAGCATATAAAATGGCATGAGACTCAACAACAAAGTTGCAATAGTCACGGGCGCGGCCTCCGGGTTTGGTGAGGGCATAGCAAGAAAATTTATCGCCGAAGGCGCTAGAGTCGTTGTGGCGGATATCAACATTGATTCCGCCAACTCGCTTGCACAAGAGCTTGGTGATCAATGTCTCAGCGTAAAAGTTAACGTTGCAGAATCAGACGATGTAAAAGCACTAAGCGATCAAACCATGCAAGCCTTTGGCTGCATCGACATCCTCGTTAATAACGCTGGTGTCACTCACCTGCCCATGCCTATGGATACCGTTAGCGAAGCCGATTTCGATCGCGTCTTGGCGGTGAACGCAAAATCGGTTTACTTAAGTGCAAAACACATCGTGCCCATTATGAAATCCCAGCAACGCGGTGCAATACTTAACGTGGCATCCACTGCAGGTATCAGCCCACGCCCGAATTTATCTTGGTATAACGCGTCCAAGGGCTGGATGATCACAGCGACTAAAAGCATGGCAGTCGAGTTGGCACCCATGCAAATCCGCGTTAATGCAATCAATCCGGTGGCTGGAGAAACCCCACTATTAAAATCATTCATGGGTGAAGACACCCCCGAAATACGGGCAAAATTCTTGTCCACTATTCCACTTGGCCGATTCTCCACCCCGGAAGATATGGCGCATGCAGCCTGTTATTTGTGCTCCGATGAAGCCAGCATGGTCACGGGTGTTTGCATGGAAGTTGATGGCGGCCGCTGCATATAATAGGTGGCGTTAAATTTGCTTCCTCGATGATATGACGGACGCAGCCAATACACAGTCAGGCATCCAAACCAATATCCACACCAGTATTATTGTGCCAACCTACAACGAGCACGCCATGCTGGCGCGTTTAATTGAGGGCTTGCGCAACACCGTTACACACGTTGACTACCCTGTTGAATTGATTGTTGTTGATAACAACAGTAAAGACAAAGCATCCATCGAATATCTTCACACGCTGCCATCGCAGTTAAGCGATGCCGGTTTCGCCCATGTGCAGGTACTAAGCTACCCGCACCCATTCAATTATTCGAAGATAAATAATTTGGCAGCGAAACACGCTTCGGGTGAATTCCTGTGTTTTTTGAATAATGACATTGAAGTATTCGATACAAACTGGCTGACTGCCTTGCATGAACCAATGCAGCACCCCACCGCTGGGTGTGTTGGTGCCATGTTGTACTACCCCGATTTCACCATCCAGCATGCCGGGGTGTTTCTCGATGCAGACAAGGTTGCAGGGCATTTATATAAAGACCAACCGCGAGGCTCTCAGGGCATCAATAATTTTCTCACCAGCACGCAATCTGTTAGCGCGGTAACCGCTGCTTGTATGTTGATTCGTCAATCCGTGTTCAAAGAAGTTCGCGGTTTTGAAGAAGATTTGGCAGTGGCGTACAACGACGTCGATCTATGCTTAAAAGTACTCAGCGCTGGTTACACCAATATATGGACACCACACGCTGAGTTGATTCACCACGAATCAAAAACCCGCGGCCAAAAGCATCAACGTAGCTGGTTGCAACGCAAGCGCCTTAAAAGTGAAGTTCGGTATATGCAAAATAAATGGGGTATGACACTGGCGCAAAATCATCACGCGCAAAATCAGCATAAGCATGCCTGCCAGTAACACAAACCCTGCCGTGGCTGTGGTCGTGTGCAGCTACAACGGCTCGGAGCACCTGCACGATCAACTCGCATCGCTAGCATCACAAACATGGCCAGCGAGCGTATATCTGTTTGATGATGCCTCAAGTGACAACACGGTTGACATAGCACGAAGCTTTCAATCCAAATTGGACATTCAGATACACCAAAATTCACCGAACAAAGGCTTCGTGGCCAACTTTGAATCCGGGATTCGTACTGTACTCAATTTAGGATTTGATTATGTAGCGCTGTGCGATCAGGACGATATCTGGCTACCGAACCGATTAGATGCCGGTATGCAGGCATTATTGAATGTCGAAAATACCAATCAACCCTTGTTGGTTCATTCCGATTTAAGCGTGATCAATGAACACGGCAACATTCAGATTGACTCCTACTTTAAGTTTCGTCGATACGATATCTCTGATAAAAAATCGTTACCCATTGCATTGGGGCAAAATGGGGTAATGGGCAACACCATTCTAATGAATCGAAAATTGGCCGAACTGGCATTACCCTTCCCTGCCAAGCTACACGTACACGACTTCTGGATTTCGCTTGTTTGTGAGCTTTACGGAACACGCCTACTGATTAGTGATCAGTTAGTTCATTACCGCATCCATGCAGATAACACCAGCAATGCCACATCGCAACTTCAATATGGCGTACGGGATCTTTCTTTTATTGGCAAACTTAAATTCCTATGGAATCGAGATTATAAGCTGCCCTATAAAGAAGACTCGCGACAACACATTGTGCAAGCGCTGTTAAATAATCAATTATCGTTACCCGAACTGGATGCTAAGCAAAGGTATATATTAGAAACGTTTAATGATTATCTGACGTTCAGATATTCGCGTCTAAAGGTTGGTATCAATCTATTGAAGTATGGATTTTTCAAGAAAGATTGGCGTTACCGATTGTGGTTTATGTATAGCCTGCTGCTAACCAAACGATACAAACATAGCGACTAACACGCGTGCCGCCAAGCCTTTACTAAGCAGCCTTATCCATCTCTTGCACCTCACCCTGCTCCTGCAATTCAATTACAACATTCTCAGTGTGTAACATCGCTATAAGATCAGCACAGTAATCCTCAAACCTACACGCTTCCACTACGTGCTTAACGCGTGCCTCGCGTTTTGCTAAGTCATTTTCATTTAACGCTTGCACTAGTGCTTCGTCCACAGCCTGACTATCACCCAGCGACACCAGGAACCCGTGTTGCTGCATTAAGGAATCAAAACCGGTCATTCCGCGATACAGCACAACCGGCATACCCACATTCATGGCCTCTAAAACCACGGTTGGATATGGGTCTTCTCGCGATGGCAGGTACAAACAATCGGCGGCAGAATAGTAGTCGGCCACATTGGTCGTGAAGCCTGGCAAATGAATCTGCTTAGCCAGCTCGCGGTCCTGAAGATCGAACTCAATCCAACGCTGCATATCACCCGACAAAGCTCCCGCCCACACAAAATGTACGCTGGAATCGGCTGCACACATGCGACGAGCTGCATCCATAAACAAATCAAAACCTTTTCGTAAATCCGCATACCCAACACCGAGCACCAGTTTATCGGTATCGTTGACACCCAGCTCTTGTCGCAACGCTGCTCGTTTTTCGGCATTGAACTCCACTGGCATATAGGTTCCTTGAGGACGTATATGAATATTTGCACTAATCTCATCACAGAACTGCGTAAATCCATCGAGTACTGTTTGCGCTGGAAAAACCACATGATTGGCTCTGTGGCCAATATCTTTTATACAAGACTCTAATGCGTATTCACGAATTAGATTGGGCATCTCATGAATAAGTGATACAACCTTTACACCTGCCCGACGCAACACTGGCACTAGATTGCCCGTTACCGACGTATTACAAATAGCCGTTTTAATATCATGTTGCATAACCAACTTTTGCAACTGACGGTTTGCATTTGCGCCCAGCACTTGCGTTGGCGCAATACGCTGATACTCGCTGAGTAATGGCCCACCACTTTTTAACGCAATGACGACCTTCATACCAAGCTGTTGCTGATAGGTTTTGGCAATATTAATTAATAACATCTGTGCGCCGTGCTTATACGCATCATGCCCAACAAGTAATAGAGTATCGGCATCATCCAGGCTCGGCAGGCCTTTTACTGCTCGCTTCGTGGCGTTTAAATACGCATGTCCGTAATGTACATCGGGCTCAAGGTACGCACCCTCCGCCCATTCATTCCACGCATTGATAAAAACCAGCGACTCACCTTGCACGGGATTCTCGTTCGCAAAATCTATTGCGCCTGTTAACCAACGCTCATAAAGTGCCGGGCTAGACCCATGGATGGCCATACCAGCACCTTGGCGTCGCGCATCATTGTCCCAGCTTGGACTAACAGTTTTTATTAACGGGAACGGCGGCGGTGATTCACTCAGCGAATTAACAATTACATCTTTATAGTCGCGTACCAGACCTTTAAATTTCTTGTCTAACAACCGACACCGACCGGTAATATTCGGTGCATCAACACACACTTTGTGTGGCGGAAATTCAACTGCACCATCAAGCCCGAAGTCACGTGGATCCTCGTCACCAAAACCTTGCACCATCATTACCAGTGGCGTGACACCGAGCACTGCAGTCCATTTGTCACGCCAACGCTGCAGTGTGTTTTTCGCGTCCGGCAATAAGCCCGGTCTGTATAAAATAAACAATGGCTGCTCATCAATACACACATAGCGTGAATCGGCCATATACCTCGCTGTATCGGCTATGAACGCATCTTCATCGTCATCAAGATAGTCCTGATGAATCAAGACATCAGAATCAAAACCATCCCAGGTTCGAGTCCAATTCTCATTTGCCCACATAATGCAAAACGGCTGATCTATATCAGAAGCCAATAACAAATCGAGTGGCTTTTCCATGAGCCGTTTACCATTAAACCAGTAGTAGTAAAAACAGAATGCATCTATCCCATTGCGCTTGGCCAACTCCGACTGAGCACGAATAGTGTCGGTATGACTCAAATCATAAAAACCGAGATCTCGCGGAATGCGCGGCTGATAGTGTCCTGCAAAACGTGGGGTCCCACGTGCAACGTTGCGCCATTCAGTAAATCCGTCACCCCACCATGCATCGTTTTCGTCGAACGCATGAAATTGAGGTAAGTAAAACGCGATCGTGCGGGCACGGGATGCCAGTTGATCTACCGCTTGTGTATTCGCACTTTCGAATTCGGGACCAGGATTAGCAAAGTGACGAATGTTGTCCGCAAGTGTGCGCGGCCCTTGGATGAGATTACCTGTAAGCCGGTGTCGTACGCGTCGAGCGCTATTACGCATCCGCACGAAAGCAGCCTTTGGCACCTTTGATTTTAGTCGTTTAGAAAACAACGTATTTACGCTATCCTGTTTTCTGTTACAAATGCAAAAAGACGGCCAAGTGTCAATATATAGTCAGCAATTATTATTCGGCAATAAAATGCAGATGCTATGGCTGAACATTGCCGTTTTTTCCGCGCTTGCGCTACCTGCGAGCGCTGCCGAGCCTGTCA
This sequence comes from uncultured Granulosicoccaceae bacterium, assembly GCA_964390335.1. Lineage (GTDB taxonomy): Bacteria > Pseudomonadota > Gammaproteobacteria > Granulosicoccales > Granulosicoccaceae > Granulosicoccus. The sequence goes on from CAYMHU010000044.1 coordinate 15,324, forward strand.
GTCTGGCACTGACGCCCACGGCAAGTGCTAGTTGCGAGCAATTCAGCACCAACGACCAGATACGTTGGGCACCCGATTCAAACAATTCGTTGATATCGACCAGCATAAAACGAGCGCCTTATACCAACCCGCGTCGTCAAACGGGTGAATTGATCACCGCACAAACGCGACTATTGAACGATGTGGAGTGGAAGTCGGTTACCAATGGGGATGAGCTGGCCTTTTTGCAAATCACACTGTCTGCGCAACAAAAACCGATTGTGCAATGGGTATTTAACAATACCTGCGAGATTGTGCAACAGCGCGAACTCTCCTACGAAAACGGGAGCCCTGAGTCATTAAAAATTATTAACCCGGCAAACAATCGGGTTCAAAAAACCGAACCACTAAACCCTCCACTGCCAATCGGATTGCCTCAGCAAACCTCGCCCAACGTCGATGTGCGGGTTGCATTGGTGGACTCAGGTGTGAATTATCTGATACCAGAAATTTACAACAATCTTAAGACCGATCAGCACGGCAAACTCATTGGTTACGATTATTGGGACAACGACCACCTGCCATTCGATGCTCACTTTAGTGGCTCAGATTTTCATGTAACAAGGCATGGCACCGGCACTGCGTCATTGTTAATTCGCGAAGCACCCTTTGTAACACTCATCCCGTATCGCTATCCGCGTCCGGACATGTCGCGCATGCGCGATCTTATAGAACATGCCGATGCTTTTGATGTGTCTATCATTGGATTGCCGCTGGGTAGTAACAAGGCTGATCAATGGGAGGTATTTGCAGAAGCTGCTGCTGCGCATCCGCACATACTCTTTATTGCATCGGCTGGCAACAACGGCCGCAATATCGATGCTCAACCGGTTTACCCCGCAGCGTTAGATATTGATAATTTATTGGTAGTGACATCTGCTGATGATTTTGTCATGCCAGCGGAGCGCGTTAATTGGGGCCGTGCCAACGTAGACTACATGCTACCAGCCGAGAACCAAGCGATAATCAATTTCGATGGTATTCAAACCCGCGCTTCGGGTTCAAGCTATGCCGTACCTCGCGCGGTAGCGCTTGCTGCTAAATTAAAACTTGCGCATCCGGAGTGGCAAGCAACACAGATAATAAAAGAGTTTGCGCGCCGGTTTGCCGATGGCAGCAGTGTTCGGTATGTGGGCGGTGGTTATATCGCCGACCCAACCCTGAACGATGCTGCTGCAATCGAGCTTACTACAGTGCAAACCTTTAGTCTGCAAGCCGAATCTGAGGAAGTCGAACAGGCGCCGTCTTTCTTACCGATGAATGTGTATGTATTGGATAGCAATTGGTCTAACGAATCCATTCAGACCACGCTCCAAACTGCCGGAAACATTCTGAAGCAATGCAATATTGAGTTTGCCAATGTCACCATCAGCCAATTGAACGTACCAGATTATCTAAAAGATCTTGCAACCGGGCCGAGCAAAACCCTTATAAGTTCATTGCAAAATAAAGATGAGCAAAATGCGTTAAAAGTCTTTTTTGCGCGCGATACTCGCATGCAAACCCAATTTGATGGCGAAGCGTTTGGTCGTGGCAACACGCGCCGCCGACCATGGTTGCAAAACAGTGTTTGGTTAATGAAAGGTATCCAGGATAGCGGTGTGGCGTTAGCACACGAACTGTTTCATGTGCTCAGTAATTCCGGAGAACACACAAGTCTGCCGAACAATCTAATGCAGACCCGCACCTCACCGTCACAAGTTGAACTGCTACCCGAGCAATGCGAAGTTGCTCTGGACTATGCAAGCAACAACGCCTTAATTTTCGATTAGATCGTGTAGCTCTTTTTCGGGCAGCACTGTCATTTACTGCTACTGCGCCGATGCACCTTTTTCATACCATGCGCCAAGTATTGCCCGTTCTTCATCGGTAATTTTGGTTAAGTTACCGATAGGCATGGCTTTGGTTAGTACCGTTTGCTGATGAATCGCCTGTGCCTGCGCTACTATTTGCTCAGGAGTTTCCAACACAACACCTGCCGGCGGTGCGTAAAATCCGGGAATTGTTGGCTTCATTGCGTGACAACCCGTACACCGGTTTTCAACTATCTCTTGTACTTGTGCAAACGATGCATTGATAACTAGAGCATCGTTGGTACCTTGGGTTGCAGAGTCTGTGGTCTGAGCTGATGTAATAGCCGGTTTAGGTGCAATAGCAGTTATAACACCGGCTAATAAAGCGAATGCAATAATCAATGGTAATAACGACGCTTTACCACGATGCCTTGCAACAAAATACACTCTGATTAATGCACCGGCTAACGAGATCACCATTAGTATGAGCCAGTTATACTGATGCGTGTATGTCATGGCATAGTGATTACTGATCATCACGAAAAGCACTGGCAACGTAAAATAGGTGTTATGCACGGACCGTTGTTTTCCGCGTATGCCGTGTATTGGATCGGGCGTACGATCTGCAAGCTTTGCAGCCACAAGATCTTTCTGCCCCGGAATAATAATAAAAAACACATTGGCTACCATAATGGTGCCCAGCATGGCGCCAAAATGCATATATGCACCACGGCCGCTAAACAACTGGCAAAGCACGTAGGCAACAACCGTTAGCACAACAAGCATTATTAACGCAACAAGCTTTTCATTGTTGCCAATTGCCGATCGACATAAGAAGTCGTAAGCAAACCAACCAAGTGCAATGCAAGCAATGCCAATTAAAATTGCTACGGGTTTTGATAAGTCAGCAACGTTTGGATCGATCAGATAAATTTCAGCGCTGTACCAGTACAGTAGTGCCAGTAAAAACATGCCCGATATCCAAGTGGTATAGGCTTCCCACTTAAACCAATGCAGTTTGTCCGGCAGGGCTTCAGGAGCAACTTGATATTTCTGAGCGTGATAAAAACCACCACCATGAACTGACCAAATTTCGCCTGCCACTCCACTATCTGCATCCTGTTGCTTGACGGGTTGCTGCAGATGATTATCCAACCACACAAAATAGAATGATGCGCCAATCCACGCGATACCCACAATCATGTGGACCCATCGGCCGAGCAGGCTCAGCCATTCAATAATGTAACTTTCCAAGGTATTGCTAGTTCCGGTTTGCCCACCGGAATAGTACAAGGTTTTTACAGAGCGAACTTGTTCTTATCGAGGTACTGACTCAAGTTGGCCATGGAAGCCGCAATTTGCTCAGATTCGGCGTCACCGATGATTTCTGTGGCCTTTTTAACCAGCTGCAGCTGCAGGTTCATGCCGATTAAGGCCTTGTTTTCACCTTCGGGGGTTAGGAACAATCTGCGCACACGTTTGTCGGTGGCACTGGCTTCACGCCGGAGCAAACCATTTTCTTCAAGCTCTGGCATCAGCATGGAAAGATTCGAACGTCCAACAAAGAGTTTGTCGGCCATTTCCGATTGCGTTAATCCGGGGTTCCAATACACGGACGCAAGAATGTCATAAGTGGGCAAATCGATGTTATGCCGAGACAAACCGTCAGCAAGAGTTTGACGTAATCGATTATGGACAGTTGTTGAAGAAGTTAAGTATTGATAAAAAGGTTTATCAAGTAACTCAACCGATTTGTCTTCGATCATTAGTTTTTATATCTCGTGTAATCAAGCTGCAAAAAACTAATTCAATATTTAACTAGTTTGCAAACAAGTACTTAACGAAGTTTAAGTTAATCGAGATTGTTTTTCCATATCCACAGACTGTTAATTGAAATTTAAATTAAGCGATTTGTGAGTTCTCTCATTCGACTGGTTATTTTTGTATGATCTGGCATCCAACCTTCTAGAAAACGATGAAAATCTACATTAGCTACGTCATAAAGAATGCGCCAAGCTTGAACTACTTCTTCCACTAACTGTTCGTCGATAGTTTTAATTAATTGTTGCTGAAGTGATGTGTAGTAAATATTAAGCAAACTAGGTTCATGTTCAAACAACACAGCCTCATCTAAACAGCTACCAAGAAAGTAAGCCACATCTTTCACACCAACACCACCACCCACATATTGAAAATCAACAGCAGCAACATCGTTAATGGCTGTGTCGATATCGCTTGCATTACTAAAACAGAAATTAGCCACTTTCGCATCGCCATGTACCAACGTTTGATACGGACATGTATTCAATGATTCATTAATCTTTTGTGCTGCCGCTTTCAATTTCGATTCAGGCATACTGTTATATTCATCCGGCCGAGTATCCAGATGCCAGTACGTACCAATCTCCCAAAGACCGGTTGGTTTTACGTGCAGATGTTTTGCATGGAAACGAGCAAGCCAACGCAGCACACCGGCAGCTTCATTAATCGTTAAACGACTTTTGCGAATCGGGTAATGATGATCTAAATCTTCAAGCAACAGCCATCGCACATCCCGGGCAACCCCGCATGCAATGAGCTTTGGCACGCGGCATTCAGGCAGGCAATCGGCCGCGTAATGTCGATACCAGTTTGTTTCTACATCATAAGAACGAATTTTGCGCGCGTGAGAGGTTGGCGTATTCCATCCTCTGGGATGCAGTGGCTCATCCGGTGGGTTAATCAGTTTAAGAATAACGGACTGCTGTTCTGCGCCTGCCAGTGCAATCCGCATTATGGCGCCATAACCGCTCCACAGACTTTGAACCAACTCGGCCGTCAACAGCCTGCTTGCACCGCAGGCTTGCTGAATGGCGCTCTGAATCTCTGGATTAATATTAAACTCGGTGTCGCTCATGGGCTCTTATTGGTAGTGAAAACCGGATTGGCAGCCGGTAAACTAGAAAAATGTTCAGGAAAATTGACCCCACACGCCGGCGTATAACCACCCAGAGATTCTTGCCCGATGGCTCCCCCAATGATAACGACAGAATTGAGATAGGCCCGACTGATCTCGCGTTTTCCGAATGGCAAGCCGCAGGCATTACGCCACCCAATCTGGAGCAACTACGCGAATATCGTTTGTCTCGCTTGGTACAGGAAATTAACAAGCGTGACCTCGGCGGCTTACTCATGTTTGATCCCCTAAACATTCGGTATGCATCCGATTGTACCAACATGCAGCTGTGGGTTACGCACAACCCGTGTCGAGCCTGTTATGTGTCACCGGCAGGCCATATGATTCTATGGGATTTTCATGCGGGCGAACACTTAAGTGCGCATCTACCTTTGGTAAAGGAAGTGCGTCATGGTGCAAGCTTCTTCTACTTTGAAAGCGGCGATAGAGTCGATGAACACGCAAGAATATTTGCACGGGAGGTCGATGACATCATGCGAACGCATGCTGGTAGCAACCGACGCATTGCTGTGGATAAAATGGAATACGCCGGAGAAAAAGCGCTTGAGTCATTAGGCTTAACCATAGAAAGTGGACAAGCGGTTACCGAGCACGCACGTAAAATAAAAAACGCGAATGAGCTAAATGCCATGCGCTGTGCTATACACGCATGCGAGTCGGCCATGCATGAAATGCAAGCCGTACTTCAACCCGGCATTACTGAAGTCGCATTGTGGGCAGAACTACAAAAAGGTAATCATATTCGTGGCGGTGAATGGATAGAAACTCGCATCCTGTCATCCGGACCACGCACCAATCCCTGGTTTCAGGAAGCCGGCCCCCGTGAACTACAAGACGAAGACATACTCGCGTTCGATACCGATCTTATCGGCGTTTATGGTTATTGCGCTGATCTCAGTCGCACGTGGAAGGTCGGCGATAAACCTCCAACAGCATATGAAAAATCGTTATACCAGCATGCGTACGAACATATTCACACTAATATGGCGTTACTAAAGCCGGGAGCAAGCTTCGCGGAATTAACTCAAAAAGCGCATCGACTTGACGAACAATTTCGACATCAGCGCTACGGTGTTATTTATCATGGTGTTGGCCTGTGCGATGAATATCCCAGTATCCGATACCCCGAAGATTTGGATAGCACCGGCTATGACGGCGTACTCGAAGTTGGCCAATGTTTATGCGTAGAGGTCTATATTGGTGAGGTTGGTGGCCCGTGCGGAATTAAGCTGGAAGATCAAGTTGTCATTACAGAAACCGGTTTTGAAAACCTGACCCAGTATCCGTTCGATCAACGCTTTTTAACGTAAAGCCGGTATAGTTGCATCGACCCAGCTGATCAGCATGCTACGATTCAATTCGTACCC
>CAYMHU010000044.1:21578-28424 GCA_964390335.1 uncultured Granulosicoccaceae bacterium
CCTTGCAGCTTATGCTTGTCCGCTATTACCTGGGCAGGCTTTGATAATTTTTTCTATCTGTTTAGCCATGAAGATTCGCGAGACGCGTTCGCTATACCTCATGATTTGAAAATACTCAAAGAAGTGTTTGATGTTAATCCGGGGGAATACAACAGCAGCAATGCATTCTGGGATAGCTACGGCATTAACAAGCTCGTTAGCGAAACCAGCGAAGCAGAACAAGCACCGTTGCAAGCAACGATTGATCGAATTTATAAAGCGTATGAACAGTTGTCTAATGATTACCAGGACAGCAAAAGCGACAATTCAATTCCTCTGAATTAAGAGCCACCCTACCCATGAAAACAGAAGCCAGAGTTGTTGTTATTGGTGGCGGAGTCGTCGGATGCTCCGTCCTTTATCATTTAGCCAAGGCCGGTTGGACCGATGTATTGCTCATTGAGCGCTCGGAGCTCACCAGTGGTTCATCATGGCATGCCGCAGGTGGTTTCCACACGTTAAACGGCGATCCCAATGTGGCACGTTTACAGGCATACACCGTGTCTCTATACGAAGAACTGGAAAAGGTATCGGGACAATCGTGCTCTTTACATTTAACCGGCGGCGTCATGATGGCCGACTCTGAAGAGCGCATGGATTTTCTGCGCTATGTACACGCCACCGGTCGCGCGTTAGGCATGGAAACCGAAATTATTACACCGTCAGAAGCGAAGACCTTGTTTCCACTGATGGATGAATCGCATTTCGTTGGCGCCTTATGGGATCCGGTTGAAGGTCATCTCGACCCGTCCGGCACAACACACGCGTACGCTAAAGCCGCACAAGCGCTGGGGGCAGAAATCATGCTACGCAATCGGGTTCTCGATTTAGTTCAAATAAATGGTGCGTGGGATGTGGTTACTCAGATGGGCACCATTCGGGCTGAGCATGTGGTTAATGCGGGCGGCTTATGGGCGCGCGAAGTGGGTCGGATGGCCGGCATTGAGTTACCGGTGCTGGCGATGGAACACATGTATTTGTTAACCGACGATATTCCGCAGGTGGTTGAGTTTAATCAATCAACCGGAAACGAATTAGTCGGTGTCATCGATTTCAAAGCTGAAATTTATACTCGCCAGGAACGCAACGGCTTACTGCTTGGTACTTATGAGAAAGCATGCAAACCCTGGTCACCAAACAACACGCCATGGGACTTCGGTCATGAACTCTTACAACCAGATTTAGACCGGATTGCCCCGTCACTGGAATTAGGCTCTGAACACTTCCCCGGTTTTGCCGAAGCCGGAATAAAACAAACCATCAACGGCCCGTTCACATTTGCACCCGATGGCAACCCCTTGGTTGGACCCGTGCAAGGATTAAGCAATTTCTGGTGTGCGTGCGCCGTCATGGCAGGTTTTAGTCAAGGTGGCGGTGTGGGTCTGGCGCTAGCTAACTGGATGATCGATGGCGACCCCGGCCACGATATCTTTGGTATGGATGTGTCGCGCTTTGGTGACTACACAACCTTGCGATACACCAACGCCAAAGTACGGGAAAATTATTCGCGCCGTTTTTCCATACGCTTTCCAAACGAAGAATTACCAGCCGGACGCCCGCAACAAACCACTCCACTGTACGATTTAATGGTTCACGAAAACAATGCGATCATGGGCGACACCTGGGGTTTAGAAACACCGTTGTGGTTTGCGCCTAAAGGCACGCCGGCACAAGATATTTTATCGTTTCATCGATCTAACGATTTTGATCATGTTGGCGCGGAAGTCATGGCCGTACGCAACAGTGTGGGCATTACCGAAATCGCCAACTTCGCCAAATTCAGAATCACGGGTGTGGGTGCCGAAACCTGGTTAAACACGCTTATGACAAACACGATGCCGGCCATTGGTCGAATTGTGCTAACGCCCATGCTCAACTATGAAGGCAAAATTATTGGCGATTTCACTATCGCTAAAATGGCCCATAACGAATTTATGATGTGGGGTTCAAGCGCTGCGCAAATTTACCATCAACGTTGGTTCGAACAACACTTACCAGAAGATCAATCTGTGCAGTTGAATCGCCTTGGACAAAAACTGGTGGGGCTCTCCATCGCGGGGCCCAATGCACGCAATGTGCTTGCGCCGCTTATGGATGAACCAATCGATAACGAACACTTCAAGTTTATGGATTGTAAAATGGCCGACGTTGCTGGCTGCCCATGCATTATAAACAGGCTGACCTACACTGGCGATTTAGGCTATGAAATCTGGATGGAACCCACCTATGAACGCCGAGTTTATCTCGCTTTAAAAGAATCAGGCAACGCATTTGATATAAAAGACTTTGGCATGCGAGCGTTATTGTCCATGCGCTTAGAGAAGAACTTCCCTTCATGGTTTGCCGAACTGCGCCCAATCTACGGACCATTTGAAGCTGATTTAGGCCGATTCGTTAAATTATCCAAAAACCATTTTATTGGTCGCGAAGCTGCACAAGCCGAGTACGAACAAGGCCCTGAACTGCTGCGCGTAACGCTGGCAATCGATACCGAGAATACCGACGTTATGGGTGACGAACCCATTTGGGCGCAGTGCGGCGACACCGATTACGGCTGCATTGAACCACCGCACGGCTATGGCGCTACTCGATTTGATAAAAGCGGCCAGGCCATTCCCAATAAAGCATCGCAACGCGACGGCGACTGGCGAGTAGTAGGTTGGGTTACATCAGGCGGGTATGGCCATAGCGTGCAACGCTCATTAGCTCAAGGCTATTTACCTGCGGCTTTAGCAACGAAAACTAATCCCGAAGCGTTACAGGTAGAAATTCTGGGAAAACGTTGCAATGCATCGCTGGTCACCGAGCCGCTGTTTGATCCTACAGGCGCTTGCATGCGGGCTTAAGTGCCCGATAAATTATGCCTCTTTAGCGCGAACCCGCAATTCGTATTTCTGAATCTTTCCGGTAGCCGTTTTGGGCAGTTCACCAAACACAACACGTTTGGGTCGTTTAAAGCGTGCAATGTGCGCAGCCACATGATCAATCAGCTCTTGCTCAGTTGCAGACGCATCGGGCTTTAAAGTTACAAACGCACAAGGACTCTCACCCCACTTTTCATCTGGCATGGCAACCACGGCTGCATCTGCAACAGCTGCGTGCTTATAAAGCGCGCTTTCAATTTCAACCGATGAAATATTTTCACCACCGGAAATAATGATGTCTTTAGCGCGATCTTTAATTTGCACATACCCATCGGGATACACCACCGCAAGATCACCAGACCAAAACCAACCATCACGCAAAGAGTCATCCGTTGCTTCAGGGTTATCCAAATACCCTTTCATTATGGTGTTGCCACGCAGCACAATTTCACCCATGGTTTCACCATCGTGTGGCACGGATACGGGTGGTTCTCCTGCGACTACATCAACCGCTTCTGTCATTGGAAAACACACACCCTGGCGCGAAATGAGTTCTGATTGTTCGGCAACCGATAAATTAGCCCAGTGTTCCTGAGGTGCGGCTTGTAATACGTGCCCATACGTTTCAGTGAGCCCGTACACATGCATAACATTGAATCCGAACTCGTTCATGCGGCTTATTACAGCTGCAGGCGGCGGTGCACCGGCTGTCATGACTTCGATGGTTCGATCAAACTGCTTTTGATCCGCTGCTGGAGCATTTGCCAACATGCTCAGCACAATGGGTGCGCCACCAAAATGCGTTACCTGATGCTGCTCTATTAGATTAAACATGACTTTTGGATCGACGCTACGCAAACACACAATAGTGCCGGCCACTGCAGCCATCGTCCACGCATGTCCCCAACCGTTGCAGTGAAATAATGGCACGGAATACAGATAAACCGGATGTCGCGGAATCGACCAACCCAGCACGGTACCCATGGTCATTAAATAGGAACCACGGTGATGATACAGAACACCTTTTGGTCGACCAGTGGTACCCGATGTGTAGTTCAAAGCCAGTGTTTGCCATTCGTCAGCTGGCATTTCCCCGTGATTAGATCCATCGGCACTATCAATAAACGCTTCGTAATCGATGTAATCGGCATCTGTCGGTTTATATGCATTAGCTTGAGTGTCATTAATTAATATGACTTTCAGTGACGCACCCCGCTTGGCAATGCCATCTAGTGCAACCGGCAGTAATTCTGAATCCACAATTAACGCTTGAGCATTACCGTGCTCTAAAATATACGCAATGGTCTCGGCTTCCAATCGGGTGTTAATGGTGTTTAACACAGCTCCGCTCATTGGCACGCCAAAATGCGCTTCAACCATTTCGGGTGTGTTGAACGCTAACACCGATACAGTATCGCCTTGTTTTATACCAGCATCGCGCAATGCGCTTGCAAGCTTGCAGCAGCGTTCATGTGTTTGCTGCCAGGTGTATTGCCGGTCACCATAAATTACAGATGCCCGATCAGGATACACATCGGCTACACGATGCAAGAACGACAATGGTGTTAACGCAACATGATTTGCTTTTCGTTGAGGGTATTGATCTGCCACCACTGCCTTTCCTTTTGTTAGATAAACCTACCGACCATTAATTTCTGAGCGCACCACCAACATGCAACACATGGTGGATACGTGCTCGTGTTTCAGCTGTTTGCGCAAGTTTAATAAAATTCTCCCGCTCACGCGCATAAAGATCGTCTTCTGATGCGGCCTTTTGCACACCATCCGCACTGCAGATGACCGCTGCAATTTGCATTGCCACGGTTTTATCATGCGGGAAGAAATCACCGGATGCCACACCTTTGTCCATAAAATCAGCCATGCGTTGTAAGGAGTCACCGCCAGCTAATTCAAATGCCGGTGCTTCTGGTGGTGTGTAGTTCTTGGCCAACGCACGCAGCTTAGTCAAACCCTCGTTATACAGTCGATCGCGGTTTATCACCGTGCTATCGTTGTCAGGATTGAAATACGCTAAGCGTGCGGACAGTTCAGGCGATGTGCCGGATGCACCGTAACCAATGTTCATCCAGGTTTGCCATGCCGCTTCTTCCCAATTCCCAAAGTGTTTAAACCAACGTAAATAGGTTTCCTTGACCCCACCGCCCGAGGGCAATACACCAACACCGGATTCCACTAATCCCAACACCGAATTACTGTGTACGACCAGGCTATCGCAATGCATTAATACCTCGAACCCGCCACCCAACGATAATCCTGACGGCGCTCCTACAACCGGCACCGGCGAATACTTCAACGCTTTAACCGCCATTTGAAAGCGATGCAAAAATGCATCGATACCGTTCCAGTCTTGTGCATCAATGAGTGATAAAAACGCGTTTAAATCAACACCTGCCGAATAGTGCTGCGCATCGTTGTGCACCAAGATGCCCGCGCCATGATTCTCGGCAGCGTAATGAACGATCTCCATGGAGTCATCTGTTAACGCATTGGCTTTGGAATGAAATTCAATTAAACGAAAATCATCTTCAATGGCATACAGGCTGGCAGCTCGATTACGCTTTACAGGACTTAAGGTTTGTTTCTTTAAGTGAAACCGAACCACGCCCTCGGGTAGCTCTACGGGGAGTTGCGAACCATCTGCATGCGTCACTGTTAATGCTGCAGGTGTAGCTGCGTTGTCAACCTGATAAAACAGCTCCGCGGTATTCAGCACGGCAGGTACAGGCTGCCCGCATTCTTTTAACAACTGTGCAACTTGGCTAGCACCAAGCGCATCGATCATTTCAAACGGGCCTCTTATCCAGTTGAAGCCGAGTTTCATGGCATCGTCAATTGCCTGTGGCGATTGGGTGACATCGCCAAGTAAACTGGCAGCGTAACCTAAGACCCGAGCTAAAAAGTTTTTACAAAACTGCGCATTCGCATCATCTCCTTCTATTAATCCATGCAATGGTTCTTCCTGATTAGCCGTCGCTGCGGCTGCCGCCAGCGCGCGCTCAGGTAACTCCGCTATGGCATCTCTATAATCGCCTGTGCTTAGATCGCGTGCATACCGCTTATCGTTGTCTTCTTTATAGAAACCGCCTAAGCCTTTATCTCCCGTGTAGCCCGCAGCAACCATGCTGTTAATGAGATCGTTCTCACTGCCCACGGCATGAAAGGCATCATCGGCTGGCAAAATACTTCTCAGCGAGCGCACCACATCGGCCATCAGATCGATGCCGATCAAATCGTATAAACCAAACACCCCGGTTTTAGGGATCCCCATTGGGCGACCCATTAGTGCATCGGCGTGTTCAATGGGTATACCCGTTTTTATGGCTTCATCAATACCGACTTGCAACGCAAATACACCAACGCGATTGCCAAGGAATCCGGGAGTATCGCCACACTGCACCACGCCCTTACCCATAATCCGGTCGTTGAAGTCAGCCAACACTTCAATGACTTCATCGCTGGTGTGCTCGCCGCGGACTAATTCAAGCAAGCGCATATAGCGCACCGGGTTAAAGTAGTGCGTGATGGCAAAGCGTTTTTGGAAGTCCTGCGGCATGTCCTCTATGAGCAGGGAGATTGGGATGGTTGATGTATTTGATGTGACAATACAGTTGGCACTAATGGTGTCGTGCAGTTGTTGGTACAACGCCTTCTTAATATCCAGACGCTCAACAACGGCTTCAACAATCCAATCGGCTGCAGCCAATTTGTGGAAGTCGTCACGCGTATTGCCCACGTTGATATGCCCGGCACGCTTTTTATGCACCAGCGCAGGCGGGTCGGATTCCACCAATCTTTGCACGGCCGCTTCTGCACGCAAATTCGGTGATTGATCGTCAGGCAGATCGATCAGCAATACGTCTAATCCGGCATTAGCAATCTGCCCGGCAATGCCGGAGCCCATGGTGCCGGCACCTATAACAGC
>CAYMHU010000044.1:28524-32305 GCA_964390335.1 uncultured Granulosicoccaceae bacterium
AATGTAGCCAGAGCGTGTGCCGTCAACAGCGCTACGCAACTGATAGCCTGCGTTGGTAATGATGCCTCTGGGGCTGACATACAATCCTATTTCACTGATTCGGCCATTTCAGCATCACTCATAGAACGAACCAATCAGGCCAGTGATACATACACCGCAGTGCTTGATGAGAACCGCGATCTGTTGATTGGATTGTCAGATGCAAAGTTAGCCCAAACCCTCACCTGGCCAGAAATTCAATCCCAACTACCCGCCAGTGCACCCGATGCCATTGTGTTAGACGCGAATTTATCATCGGAGTGTCTGACGCAATCCATCTCGAGTTTCAAGCACCTGAAAGCACACTCGTCGTCGGCCAGTTGCTCAACTCGGGTTATTGCACTTGCGGTATCTCCCGTGAAAGTTCAGCGCTTCATGCGGCATGCCAGTGCATTGGATCTACTGCTGTGCAACCGGCGAGAAGCCGAAGCCTTATGCTCGCTAGCGCCTGGTGCGTTATTACAGGAACTCGGGGGCAAACTGAGTGCCATGTTGTTCAATTGTTTTGTCATAACTGATGGCGCTAACCCAGCGTTGGTTGTCGAACACCAATCCCAATCCATGATTCCGGTGCCATCAACAGCGCAGGTTAAAACCGTCAACGGCGCCGGTGATGCACTTTCCGGTGCCACAATATCTGCATGGTTGCACGGTAAAAGTTTGGCCGATGCGGTACGCTTACATGGGATGCCAGCAGCAGCTGATGTGTTAACCGGAAACCATCCGGCCCCCATACTTTAGGAATAGATCGTATGACTTCGGACGTGTATTTATCCGACTCAGTGCAACAAGCGCGTCAACACGGCGGGCCAGTGGTCGCACTGGAAAGTACCATCATCACCCATGGCATGCCCTACCCTGAAAACCTTGCAACCGCATTGGCTGTTGAGAAAGCCGTTCAAGATGCCGGCGCCATTCCAGCAACCATTGCCGTTATCAACGGGCAAATAAAAATTGGCCTTACCCACGATGAACTGGATGCATTGGCACAGACCAACAATGCCATGAAATTATCACGAGCCGATCTGGCCTTCGCTGTGGCGCAAGGCGTAACGGGTTCAACGACTGTTGCAGCCACCATGATCGCCGCACATAAAGCAAACATTAAAGTATTCGCAACCGGGGGCATTGGTGGTGTGCATCAAGGCGCTGAGTTGACTTTCGATATTTCAGCCGACCTTCAGGAGCTGGCACGTACACCCGTAACCGTTGTATCAGCCGGTGCAAAAGCCATTCTTGATATTCCTAAAACATTGGAAGTACTTGAAACGTTGGGCGTACCTGTGGTGGCATTCGGACAAGATAACTTACCGGCATTCTGGTCTTGCGACAGTGGCTTGAAGGCTCCGCTTCGAGTCAACACTGCCGAGGAAATTGTACGGTTTATGCGTAAGCGTGAATCGCTATCAATCGATGGCGGTATGCTAATCGGCAACCCTGTACCGCAAGATCAAGAAATACCCAAAGCGCAAATGGACAAGATCATCGAGCAGTCTATTCAGGATTGCAACGCCGCCGGCATTAGCGGCAAAGCAGTTACCCCTTGGTTATTAGGTCACATAGTAAAATTAAGTGACGGAACCAGTTTGAAAACAAACCAAGCATTAATCCAAAACAACGCTAAGCTAGCTGCGCAAATCGCAGTTGAACTAACGCGTCAACAAACATTATGAATTCCAGTAACCATCGTTTAGGTATGTTCGTTGACGTGCAAGACGTGCACGTACTTGTGGTTGGCGGCGGTGGCGTAGCAGCACGTAAAGTACGCCGTATGATCGAAGCAGGCGCCAGGGTCACCGTGATCGCACCCGCTGCGCAAAGCGAACTTCAGGAAATGCACGGCAATGCAGCCATTACATTGTTGCAAAAAACATTCGAACCCAATGACATCACAGGCGACGGTGCTAATGACAGTTCCGGCAAAGTGTCCATTGTTATTGCTGCTACTGACAACATCGACGTTAATGCCCAAGTTGCACAGTACGCCAAACAAGCTGGCTGCTATGTGAATGTGGCAGACAATCCTCAAGCGGGTAATTTTATCTTGCCATCGATTGTTGATCGATCACCAATTTTAATTGCAGTATCCAGTGGCGGTGCATCACCGGTACTAACGCGGCTAATAACCGCACGGTTGGAAGCCTACATTCCGCATACCTATAGTGAACTTGCCAATCTTGCCGGTCGCTATCGGGATCAAATAAAAGGCGCATTTAAAGACTGGCGCACGCGGAGGCGGTTCTGGGAACAACAATTATCAGGACGCGTAGGCGAAATGATTTTACTGGGTCGCAGCAAAGAGGCCCAAGACGCTTTAGAAGAAGCCATAGCGAACCCAACAACACAAGTCAGTGATGGAGAGGTGTATTTAGTTGGCGCCGGTCCGGGCGACCCGGATTTACTAAGCTTTCGCGCTTTGCGACTCATGCAACAGGCCGATGTGGTTTTTTATGATCGATTAGTGTCTGACGCTATTCTTGCCCTATTGAAAAAAGATGCCGAGAAAATTTATGTTGGTAAGCGTCGCGCTGAGCATGCCATGCAACAAACCACCATTAACCAACAACTAGTAGAACACGCAAAAAAAGGTAAACGCGTGTTGCGATTAAAAGGCGGTGACCCGTTTATTTTTGGACGCGGTGGCGAAGAAATAGAAACCCTGGCTGATGAAGGCGTACCGTTTCAAGTGGTACCTGGCATTACCGCTGCTGCAGGCGTTGCAAGTTATGCAGGCATTCCATTAACCCATCGCGATTATTCTCAAGCCTGTTTATTTGTAACCGGCCACCTAAAAAACAACACCATCGATCTTAATTGGGATGCACTGGTACAGCCGCAACAAACGGTGGTTATTTATATGGGCTTGGTCGGTTTGCCAGTCATCGTAAAACAACTTATTCAACACGGTATGTCAGCAAGCACGCCCATCGCATTGATCTCTAAGGGAACAACGCAACATCAGGAAGTCGTTGCGGGCACGCTTGAAGATATTGTGGATAAAGTAAACAGCGCTGAAGTAAAACCACCAACACTGACTATAATTGGTGAGGTAGTCAAGTTGCATGATAAGTTGGCTTGGTTTAAACCGTCGCCTTTAAACAGCGAGATAAAATAGCGCAAGGTTCGCACTATTTACTGATAACCGACAATTGAATTTGGTCAAAGCTAAGCTGCGCTCGGTTTAAAGCGGGTATTCGACTCTACACGTGTAGACCACAGAAACATGGAGGTATGAGATTGACGAATCGGCACTGTCTTAGGTTAAGTAAGTGCGTAGTAACCGTACTTGCAGCATGCACAAGTAACTTGATATTTGCCGCCACTGCTGAAGCAATGGCGCAAGGAATATTATACCTTGCGCTATATATGTTCGGGCTAATTCTCCCGATACCCTACTGTTTTCTACTAGCGATGTATTCGCTATTTTTGAGCAATCATTCAACTGAAATTCCGAGAGAGCTTAAGCTTATTTCAAAAATAGCCTTGGTGTTCGTGGCGCTATTTGTTTTAGTAATGTTTGTGCAAAACTATATTTCTGCTCCACGTATTTGGGAAACAATTATTGGAGCTGATGTGGTGGCAGGAGTTCTAATAGTTCTACTGGGAATTAACTTGATCAAGATGGGTAAAAAGATTGTTCTATTCGCAATGCTGCCACTGAGTGTTGTTTTGGTGGTATTGAGTTTAGGTATTTATAAATCCATCTAGGTATTCAGTTTGGAGTACTTTTCTCAGATGAAGC
>CAYMHU010000045.1:0-6461 GCA_964390335.1 uncultured Granulosicoccaceae bacterium
GACGGCTACTACTTAACGATTGCCGAGCACCACAATTTTGGCGCGTAGGTGTTGCTAGCCAATCAGGTTTTACTGAAGTTTATCCAGCTGCCGCCTTTTTTATTCGAGCTAACAGCCGCGTTTATAAATGCCATACCATCAATGCCGTCTTTTACGCCGGGACAGACAGTTTCAAGTTTAACGCCAGCCCTGGCTGCATAAATTGCCTCTGCAGTTTCTCGATACAGAGTAGCAAAACCTTCCAGATACCCTTCAGGATGCCCGGCCGGTATGCGTGAAACAGCATCTGCGGCACTGTTAGCGCCGTGTCCCGCTCTGGTTATTATTTGCGTTGCTTGGCCAAAAGGTGAAAAAAGTAATTTGTTTGGATCTTCTTGTTGCCAACTGATGCCTGCTTGAGAGCCGTAAACACGCAGCCGCAATCCATTTTCATTGCCTGGTGCTACTTGGCTTGACCACAGCATACCTTTAGCGCCATTTTTATAGCGCAGCATTATATGCACGTTATCGTCTAGCTGGCGACCTGCAACGAAAGTATCAAGGTCGGCACATAATGATTCAGCTTCTAATCCGGTGACGAAATTCGCCAAATTAAAAGCGTGGGTACCAATGTCTCCGATACAGCCGCCAGCACCAGAGATTTCTGGATCCGTGCGCCAGCTGGCTTGCTTGTTGGTTTGCGGATTTATATCTTGCGTTAACCATTCCTGCGCGTATTCTACTTGTACAACGCGAATATCTCCCAGCTCACCGGACTCAATAAGTGCTTGCGCATGTCGAATCATAGGGTAGGCGGTGTAGTTATGTGTTAGTACAAACAGTGCATCAGATTCGTTGACGAGTTTAAACAGTTTTTTTGCATCGGCAGTTGTGGAGGTTAAGGGTTTATCGCAAATGACGTGTATGCCGCGTTTCAGGAACTCTTTAGCTACCGGATAATGCAAATTGTTTGGCGTAACAATGCTGACCGCTTCGATGCCATTTTTTATTCGCGCTTCTCGAATAGCCATTTCTTTGTAACTGCCATAACTGCGATCTTCAGCTATACCAATATCACGACCGCTAAGCTTGGATTTTTCAACTGTAGAAGAGAATGCGCCGGCAACCAGCTCGTAGTGATCATCGATACGGGATGCAATACGGTGCACACCACCGATAAACGCATCGCGGCCCCCGCCAACCATGCCTAATTTAATACGTGCCGGTTTTTCTGTTTGAGCCATTAGCAACTACGCAGCTATCGTTTCTTCGGGTGGTGCTTTTGCACCTGTCATATAAGCCACCGCATCCGACATGCTGTGTTCTTTAGGATCTATAACGCACAGGCGTTTGCCAAGTCGGTGCACATGAATGCGGTCTGCCACCTCGAATACATGCGGCATATTATGCGAGATCAGGATAATTGGGATGCCCCGTTTACGGACATCTTGTATCAGTTCCAACACACGCCGGGACTCTTTCACACCCAACGCGGCTGTGGGCTCATCCATGATGATAACTTTCGAGCCAAACGCTGCTGCTCTTGCAACCGCCACACCTTGTCGTTGACCACCTGATAAGGTTTCAACCGACTGACCAATGTTTTGAATGGTTAATAAACCCAGCTCTGTCAGTTTATCTCGTGCTTGTTGTTCCATCGCTTTTTTATCTAGCTTGCGAAACCAATCACCCATAATGCCGGGTTTGCGTAATTCGCGACCCAAGAACATGTTGTCGGTGATGGACAGAGCAGGGGATAAGGCCAGGTTCTGGTACACGGTTTCAATGCCGGCATCGCGAGCTTGCATTGGAGAATTGAAGTTTACCGCTTCACCGTTTAACAAGATTGTGCCGCTATCAACTTTCATAGCACCGGAAATAGCTTTGATTAACGATGACTTTCCCGCGCCGTTGTCGCCGATAATGGCTAACACTTCACCTGGATACAGTTCAAGGTTGGCATTGTCCAATGCGACAACGCGGCCATATCGCTTGGTTATACCTTTTGCCTGCAATACTGGTTCGATTGTTTTCATGATGAGACCTTCCTAATCCACTGATCGACTGCGACGGCTAATATGATTAACAATCCGATTAGTAGGTATGTCCATTGTGGGTCGGTGCCGATCAGTCGCAAACCTAGTGAGAATACGCCAACGATCAATGCGCCAAACAACATACCCAATATGGACCCTCGACCGCCGAATAAAGAAATCCCACCAATAACCACCGCGGTAATAGATTCTATGTTCGCAAACTGCCCAGCGGTCGGTGAGACCGACCCGATACGCCCGATCAAAGCCCATCCGGCTAGCGAGCAAATAAGACCTGCAACGACGTAAACTGAAATAATGACACGCTTTGTACGGACACCTGATAATTCTGCCGCTTCGATATCATCGCCGACAGCGTAGACATGTCTTCCCCAGGCTGTGTGGTTTAGCACGTAGGCCAGCAACAGTACTAATAAAACAAATGCGATCACACCATAAGTAAATACAGCGCCTTCGTATTTAATTTTATTACCGAAAAATTGCAGTATGGCTGCGTTTTCAGCTATGTCCTGACTCCGGATTGTTTCGTTTGCAGAATACAGAAAGTTCGATGCTAGCACGATTTGCCACATACCCAGTGTGACGATAAACGGTGGCAAACGCACGATGGCTACCAACACACCGTTGATATAACCGCAGAGTGCGCCAACAGCGAATCCGCACAGCACGGCAAATTCGGCGGGCAGTCCATATCGAAATGTAAACTGCCCCATTATGACGGACGACAACACCATGATTGCACCAACCGATAAATCGATACCCGCGGTTAGAATAACCAGCGTTTGTGCAGCGCCAACAATACCAACAATAGCAACTTGTTGAAGTATTAACGTCAAAGCAAATGGACTAAAAAATTTTGAGCCTAGATAAAAGCCAAAGCCTGCGATGGAAGCCACCAAAACCAGAAACGGCACCAAAGAAGGATTGTGATGCAACGTAGTTTGAATCCAGCTAAGAAGCTTATTTTTATCTGAGTCAAATGAAGCGACTTCATCGACGCTATCGTCTAATGAAGATTCATAGTCCTGAACAGCCAAAACGCATTCTCCTACTGACAACAGGCGTACAGCCCGCAAATGAATAGCTTATGTGATTTTAAGATCTGATGAAAGGGTAATAAACGGCGTCGGGTTGACGCCGTTTATGTACCTGTGCAGAGTTGCTCTGCGTAATTGCTTTTTTACTGCAATGTGGTTAACGAATTAACCCCAGCACTTCTCAGTGCCTTCTGTGGTGTCGATAGACTCAACACCTGGTGCAGGCTGATCAGTAACCAAATTTACACCGGTGTCAAAAAAGTCCAGTCCAGGTGTATTTTCAGGCTTTGTGCCATCTTTAGCCCAAGCAGCAATTGCCTCAATACCCAACGAAGCCATTAGCAATGGGTACTGTTGCGATGTTGCACCGATAACACCGGCCTTAACATCAGCAACGCCCGGGCAACCACCGTCAACCGACACAATTAGCACATCATCTTCACGTCCAACGGCCTTTAACGCTTCGTATGCGCCGGCAGCAGCAGGTTCGTTGATGGTGTACACCACATTGATGCCAGGATCTTTGGTCAGCAGATTCTCCATGGCTTTACGACCACCTTCTTCGTTACCGGCAGTCACTTCATTACCTACAATGCGAGGATCTGTTTCATCTCCCCATTTGTTAGGATCGCCCAAGTCGATACCGAAGCCTTGTAGAAAGCCTTGGTCACGCAATACGCCAACAGAGGGTTGGCTTACCGCTAAATCCAGCATTGCAATTTTCGCATCGGCTGCACCGTCACCCATGGCAGCTTTCGCCCACGCACCAATCAATTCACCTGCTTTAAAGTTATCGGTAGCGAAAGTTGCGTCAGCAGAGTCAATTGGCTCAAGCGGTGTATCCAACGCAATAACCAGAAGACCCGCATCACGAGCTTGTGTGACAGCAGGAACGATACCTTTGGTATCTGAAGCCGTTATTAAAATGCCTTTTGCGCCGTCGGCAATGCAGGTTTCAATTGCGGCAACCTGACTTTCTGAGTCACCGTCAACTTTACCCGCGTATGATTTTAGCGTGATGCCCATTTCTTCAGCTTTCGCGCTGGCACCTTCTTTCATTTTTACGAAGAATGGGTTTGTATCAGTTTTGGTGATCAGGCAAGCGGATACCGCATCCATTGCCGAAGCGCCACCAGATAAACCAAGCGCTAATACACCAGCGGCTGGCACCATAAATTTTTTCAAAGACATACTGTTTTTTCCTCCAAGAGTTCTAGGTTGCTAATCAACAAAATTAAATTTTGTGGTCATGGTTATGCATCCACACTGACAGGTTCGCACACGCGATGCAGCATTGTCAATAAAACAATTGAATTGATTTATTAAGATCGTTTGGGCATTATTAGTGGAAATATTGAACATATTTAAATCCGCATAACTATGGATTTATCTTTAAGATCATGGGTTTGGAAATGCATTTTGTGTTTTCAGGTCTATGATAAGTGATTGAAAATTAATGGGATAATGAGGTGAGTGGCGATAAAATAACAGACGACGCGACAGCCTCAGTAGGCGCGGCCAACCAAAGTCGCGCGCGAGCCTACAACGAGCGATTGGTTTTGTCGCTGATTCGGCGTCGGGACAAAATGTCTAAATCTGAGCTAGCAAAACACACCGGGCTGAGCGCTCAGGCAGTGTCGGTCATCATTACGTCCCTGGAAAACGACCAGTTGCTAATGCGCGGTGAACCCCAAAGAGGCAAAGTTGGTCAGCCGTCAATTCCATTGTCAATAGACCCGGACGGTGCATTCTCTATTGGATTGAAAATTGGTCGGCGCAGCGCTGAATTGGTTTTGCTTGATTTCGTTGGTCAACAAAAATTGTGTTTACAACAACGCTACGCTTACCCAGTTCCTTCTGCAGTTATGGATTTCGCCGTAAACGGTGTAGAACAAATCAAGCAATCCTTAAGTGCTCGAAACCGTAAACGAATTTCCGGTATCGGTATATCGGTTCCGTTCGAACTTTGGAATTGGGCAGAAAATCTTGGTGCACCTGTAACTACAATGCAGGACTGGAAGGATTTCGACCTAGCTTTATACCTATCACGGCAGTGCCATTTACCGGCGTTTTCGCAAAACGATGCGACGGCAGCGTGCGGTGCTGAATTGGTGTTCGGTCGAGGTGGCGAACTCAATGACTTTATTTATTTCTTTATCGGTACATTTATAGGTGGTGGGATTGTATTAAATCGCGCTGTGTTTACAGGACAAACTGGAAACGCTGGTGCTGTGGGCAGTATGCCAGTGATCAGAGCCAATAATCGGGTTTCGCAGTTAATCGATCACGCTTCGGTTTTCACGTTTGAAAACATAGTGCGTGAACACAATCGCGATCCGTCAGCATTGTGGTTATCGCCTGATGATTGGAGTCAATATGAAGATCTGCTACAACAATGGATAGCAACTACTGCGGCGCACTTATCAATTGCTATTGCGTCCTCGTGTGCAGTAATCGATTTTGCCGCTGTGGTAATCGACGGTAGTTTTCCTGCCGACGTGCGCTCTAAACTGGTGAGTACTACCCAATCAGAGCTGGACAAACTGAACCTGAAAGGAATCACGCCTCCGTCGGTATTGGAAGGTCAACTAGGCGCAAGCGCGCGAGCCGTTGGCGCTGCCTGCTTGCCATTATATTCCCGGTATTTACTTGATCAAAACGTACTCTTTAAGTAGCGGTGTGGGCGAGTACTGTTGGCACGGTATTTATCTGCTACGCTCACTAAATGAATGCTGCTAAACAAGGTTGTTTGATCGTTGTTGTTGGCGCAAGTGGTGCTGGTAAAGACAGCATCATCAGAGCCGCTCACCAACAATTTCAACATCATCCGCGCGTTGGATTTGTAAAACGCATTATCACTCGGCCATGCAATCCTGACACCGAGCTTCACGATACTTTAAGCGTTGATGAGTTTGTGAGTGCGGAACGTGAAGGTGCATTTGCGGTGCATTGGCAGGCAAACGAATTGTACTATGGTCTTCCGGTTAGTTGTATAAGCGAAGTGGCCGCAGGCAAAGTACTGGTCGCCAATGGCAGCAGAGCGGCCATTTCACAGTTTCGCAAGGCGTTTAATGAACTGCTGGTTGTGCACATAACCGTATCTAACGATATGTTGGAGATGCGTTTAAGACGGCGCAAGCGAGAAAGCGATGCGCAAATAAAAGCGCGCTTGGCACGCAATCACTCGATGCCAAAGCTGGTTGGCGATGACATAGTCGAGATTGATAACAGCGCTGCCCGCGAAGACAGTATTCAAGATTTCATCGCTTTAATCGAAGCTCAGTTGACACCAAAGTAAGAGTACCCATTTTATGAAAGTTGGTTTTATTGGTTTAGGTAATGTTGGCGGCAAACTCGCAGGTAGTTTGCTACGAAACAACATTGATCTTAC
>CAYMHU010000045.1:6561-27755 GCA_964390335.1 uncultured Granulosicoccaceae bacterium
GTAATGTTGGCGGCAAACTCGCAGGTAGTTTGCTACGAAACAACATTGATCTTACCGTGCGTGATCTGGATAAAACGGTCGCGCAGTCTTTTCTGGATGCAGGAGCAATATGGGGTGAATCACCAAAAGCAATGGCGCAACAATGTGAGCTGCTTGTAACCTGTTTACCATCGCCTGCTGCCAGCGCGGCTGTTCTGGAAGCACAGGATGGACTTCTAAGCGGATTGTCGAGCGGAAAAATCTGGGCAGAAATGAGCACCACCGATGAAGCCGAAGTTAAGAGACTGGGTGCAAAAGTAGAAGCGCAGGGTGCAGCTGCAGTTGATTGCCCTGTATCAGGTGGTTGTCATCGTGCTGCCACGGGTAACATCGCCATCTTTGCCGGCTGTGAGCGCTCGGTGTTCGAGCGTATGTTGCCGGTTCTTACTGTATTAGGTAGACGCGTGCTGCACACGGGTGAGTTGGGTAGTGCCTCCATTTTAAAAGTCATGACCAATTATCTTGCAACAGCAAACTTACTCACGCTATGCGAAGCGTTAACAACCATGAAAGCCGCTGGAATTGATTTAGCCACAACCTATGAAGCTATTAAAGTGTCGTCCGGTAATTCGTTTGTGCATGAAACCGAAAGCCAGGTCATCTTAAATGGATCTCGCGATATCAATTTCACTATGGACTTGGTTAGTAAGGATATTGGTCTGTTTCAAAGTATTGCTGATCGCGCATCGGTGCCATTGGATATCAGCCCTGTATTAATCGACATTTTTAAAGATGGCGAGTCGCGGTACGGCCCACGTGAGTGGTCGCCGAACATTATTAAACGTTTAGAAGAAGCAACGGGTTTATCCATATTAGCCGATGGGTTCCCGGCCGAGATGGTAGACGATGAGCCGGAAGCGCCCGGCTATGAAGTTGTGCCAAGGGGACGCTAAAAGTTCAACTGCCCGTTAGTCGATTGATTGGCACCTTCAACACCACATTGCCGTCATCATCTTGTGGCAAATTGCCTGCACGCATATTAACCTGTAATGACGGAATGATTAATTTGGGGGCAGATAACGTAGCATCGCGGGTTTCACGAAGCTTGACGTAATCATCTTCCGTTTCGCATTGCAGTAAATGCACATTACTGCTGCGTTCTTCTCCAATGGTGGTTTCCCATTTTATGTCGCGTCCGTTCGGGCCGTAGTCGTGGCACACGAACACTCTGACCTGGTCGGGAAGGGTTAACACGCGTGTCATGGAGCGATATAAATCGCGCGCATTGCCACCGGGGAAGTCGGTTCGACCTGTGCCACCATCAGGCATAAAGAACGTATCACCTACAAACGCTGCATCGCCGATGACATGCGTTGTACAAGCCGGCGTGTGTCCCGGTGTATGCAAAACGGTTGCGATTAATGTTCCAATTTTATAGGTATCCCCATCAGCGAATAACTGATCGAACTGTGATCCGTCGCGTTGAAATTCAGTACCTTCATTAAAAATTTTACCGAAAGTATCTTGTACTTCAATAATGTGTTCGCCAATACCCAGTTTGCCACCCAATACCTGTTGCAAGTACGGAGCTGCAGACAGATGATCGGCGTGCACGTGGGTTTCGATAATCCACTCAACCGTTAAATCCAGTTCCCGTACTTTATCGATTACTTTCTTAGCGCTTACGTAATCGATAGCGCCAGCGGCGTAATCGATATCCAATACACTGTCGATAATGGCACATGACTTATTTGCAGGGTCGCGAACAATGTACGTAACCGTGTTAGTAGCCTTATCAAAAAACGGATAAACTTCGGGGTGCGAATCTAAATCTAACGGCGGTAGTGGTTTCATATTCATACAAGCTATGTTAAGCGACTATCACTCAAGTTAATATGTGTTGAAATGAATTGTTCAACAGGGGAATTATAAGCCATGGATGCCATGCAAAATCAGTGACAACCGCTGCTTTGCAGAACCTTGCATCGTGCAACGGTAATGACGTTCACCAGGTGTATGGATTGCCTTATTCCTTTAGATATAGACGCCTTGAAGTTTGACGCAAAGCCTGACGGCAGTATCCAATAAAGACAATCCAACGCGAACGCGAAACCACAGATCCAACCTCGCTGCGGCGATTGGGCGAAGGCTAGGCTCAGAGGGGCATAGGGTTAGGGCGAGGCGTGTGGTACCTAAGAACAGGAAAAATAGTGCAATTTTTTACCATATAGTCCAATCAAGGCACTGTCTTTGCACGATATCGATTAATTGCCCCGCAACGTTGCCGGGCAATACGTCAGCCTGTTATACTTAGCGGCTAGTGTGCGAACTCCCTCATTGAGATAGCAACGCGCACATGAGAGCAAGAGCGTGGTCGAGGATATCACGCCATAAAATCAGATTTAGAACAAAGGCTCCTATGGGAGCCTTTTTCATTTGTCGCGTCAGAGCTAGTAGCAAGACGTAAGCAGCAAACTGCACAGACGCGAGGGGATAGCAGCAGCATGCGACGTGTGTCGCCAGGAATTGAAACGGTTATCGAGCCGGTGGTTACAGGATTGGGCTACGAGTTTGTCGGTGCCCAGTTTGGCCAGGGCGAGAACGGTCAAACGTTACGCGTGTATATCGATACCGAAAATGGCGTGGTTGTCGAAGACTGCGTGGCGGTAAGCCATCAACTGAGTGCAGTACTCGATGTTGAAGACACCATCAAAAGTGCCTATCAACTGGAAGTATCGTCGCCTGGGGTGGATAGGCCGTTGTTTACTGAGGCGCAGTTTGCGGCCCAGCTAAACCAGACAGTTAAAGTGAAAATGGCGTCGGCTGTCGATGGTAGGCGTAATTTTAAAGGACAAGTAGTAGAAGTGAAGGACGGTACGGCGGTGCTGGAAGTCGACAACCTCGATTTTTCATTAACCATCGCTGATATTGAAGAGGCGTATTTGATTGCTGAATTCGCAAGCAAGGGCGCTAAACGCGGGAAGCGTAAAAAGTAAAGGTAACTGCGGTAATCGCAAAAGATATGAAAGTACGAATAACGAACATTACTACGGAGGCGCGCTTGCGCGACTTGGCTATGGGACTCACTCACCATGAGTAAAGATATACTTCTAGTTGTTGATACTGTGTCTAATGAAAAAGGCGTCGAAGAGCGAATTATCTTCGAAGCACTTGAAGCGGCGCTGGCATCAGCAACTCGAAAACGTCACGGGCAGGATATTGAGGTTCGCGTAGAGATCGATCGTGACACCGGCGACTACAAAACGTACCGTCGTTGGGAGGTGGTCGAAGATGACGCCGAGCAGGAATTTCCGTATCGGCAAATCACTATTTCTGCGGCCCAAGTAGAAGAGCCCAATTTGGAACTAGGCGACTTCACCGAAGAAGAAATCGATTCAGTCGATTTTGGTCGTATTGCTGCGCAAACAGCGAAGCAGGTTATTGTTCAGAAGGTCCGCGAAGCCGAACGCGAGCGTGTAGTCGATGCCTATAAGTCACGCATCGGTGAATTGGTCATGGGTATTGTTAAGCGTTTAGAGCGTGGCGGTGTGTACCTTGACTTAGGTGCAAATGCCGAGGCGTATATCTCTCGAGAAGATATGATTCCGCGCGAAGCGGTTCGCCCGGGTGATCGATTACGCGGGTATTTAAAAGATGTGCGCAGTGAGCCACGTGGCCCGCAGTTATTTGTATCGCGTACCGCACCGGAATTTTTAATAGAGTTATTCAAGCTTGAGGTGCCGGAAGTTGGGCAAGGCGTTATCGTGATTAACGGCGCTGCGCGCGACCCCAGTGCACGTGCAAAAATTGCTGTGTCCTCGCTTGATCCACGCCTTGATCCAGTTGGTGCTTGCGTTGGTATGCGCGGTTCGCGTGTGCAAACCGTGTCAAACGAGTTAGCAGGTGAGCGTATCGATATCATTTTGCATAACGACGATCCGGCGCAATACGTTATTAATGCCATGGCACCAGCAGAAGTCAAAGGCATCGTGGTAGATGAAGACAAAAAGTCCATGGATATCGCTGTTGAAAGCGAAAAGCTGTCCTTGGCCATTGGGCGCGGCGGTCAGAATGTGCGCTTGGCATCAGAGCTCACGGGTTGGGAATTGAATGTCATGGATGAGGCCACCGCTGATGAAAAGAGCGAAGCGGAATCGAAAGTCACATTGCAGGTTTTTGTTGATGCATTGGATGTTGATGAAGAAGTTGCATTGATATTGGTACAAGAGGGGTTTACGACAGTAGAGGAAGTGGCCTATGTGCCGCGTCAGGAACTGTTAGATATCGATGAGTTCGAGGAAGATATTGTTGATGAACTGCGTAGCAGAGCAAACGATGCTCTGTTAACCAAAGCGATCGCCACAGAAGAGAAGCTTGACGGTAACACACCAACAGCTGAACTCATTGCGATGGAAGGTATGAATGAAGAACTGGCGCTTGATATGGCCAGTCATGGAATCCAAACAGTCGACGATCTCGCCGATCAGTCTATTGACGACCTAATGGTTGTTCAGGACATGAACGAAGAGCTCGCCGGCAAATTGATTATGAAAGCACGCGAGAGCTGGTTTGCCGATGAAGAGGCAGGCGAGTAATCGCAGTTTGCGAGAATAAAGTAGAGAATCGATGGCCGAAGTTACCGTAAAACAGCTCGCTCAAGTCGTAGGCACACCCGTAGAGAAGTTGCTTGTGCAGCTTAAGGATGCTGGTGTGGAGAAGTCTGGTGAAACAGACATGATCTCCGACTCCGAAAAGCTGACATTGCTTTCGCACCTGCGCTCCTCGCGCGGTGATGCGGCTTCGGGTGGCGGCACCAAAAAGATTACGCTGCGGCGTAAGCGTGTTAGCGAACTTAAAACCGATGCGTCTGGTCGGCGCAAAGTTAACGTTGAAGTTCGGGGTCGGCGCACCATCGTTAAACCGGATCAAGCCGAGCAACCCCCGGCACAGGAAACGCCACAAGCAGCTCCGGAAGAACAAGAAGCAACTACGTCAGTTGCTGCTGAGGCGGCCGAAACAGCATCAGCTGAAACTACTGCAAGCGAAGTCGATACAACTGCCGCAGAAGCCAATCAAAGTGCCGAAGCTGCAGCTGCTGATGCGGTAGCAGCGGAAGTTGCACGCGCGGCCGCGGCTGGTGCAGGTGCGGTTGAACCACAGGAGGCCGCTCCTGAAACGCAAAGTTCAACTCCAGAACCAGCACCTGAGCCAGAGCCAGAGGTTGACAGCGCGATGGCAAGGGTTCGCGCTCAAGCTGAAGAGCAAGCACGAGCCGCTGCCGAGCGACAAGCGGAACGCCAAGTGGCCGCTGAGCGTCGTCGTGAAAGCGACGAAGAGCAAAAACGCCTTGCAGAGCAGCGCGAACAGCAACGTCTGCTTGAAGAAGCACAACGTCGCGCAGCCGTTGAAGCACAACAAGCCGCCAGCGGTTCTGAGCGTGGCGCCGGTCGTAAGGACCAGAAAGGTCGCAAGGGTAAAGACGGCAAAGGTGGCGATAAAGGCGACACCCGTTACGGTCGTAATCAGTTACATGTGGCTAAAGGCAAGTCGGGTCGCCGTAAGGGCAAGCCGCGTCGTGCATTGCCTGCCAACATTGAAGCCAAGCACGGTTTTGAATTACCTACAACGCCAGTGGTTCGCGATGTAGAAGTACCCGAAACGGTTACGGTTGCAGAGCTTGCAAACAAAATGGCTGTCAAAGCGAACGAAGTCATCAAAACAATGATGGGTATGGGCGTTATGGCCACCATCAATCAAATCCTTGATCAGGATACTGCGATTCTCGTTGTAGAAGAGATGGGTCACAACGCCATCCCAATGAGCGCTGATGATATCGAGGCCGCATTGGCGGAACGCATTTCGAGTCTTGCAGCCGGTGAAGGCGAGGCCGCCCCGCGACCCCCAGTGGTTACCGTTATGGGCCACGTAGACCATGGTAAAACGTCGCTGCTCGATTACATTCGCACCTCGCGTGTGGCCTCCGGTGAAGCCGGCGGCATAACGCAACACATCGGTGCGTATCAAACCGAAACCGATAACGGTGTGATTACATTTCTGGATACACCGGGACACGCGGCGTTTACGTCGATGCGTGCTCGTGGTGCGTCAGCAACCGATATCATTATTTTGGTTGTGGCTGCTGATGATGGTGTTATGCCACAAACCATTGAAGCTGTTGAGTTGGCTAAGTCCACTGAAACACCGTTGATTGTTGCTGTGAATAAAATGGATAAAGAAGGTGCCGATCCTGAGCGAGTACGAAATGAACTGTCGCAACATGAAGTTATTTCGGAAGAATGGGGTGGGGACGTACAGTTTGTGCCAGTGTCTGCGTTGAAAGGCGAAGGTATCGATAAATTACTCGATGCTATTACCTTGCAGGCCGAGGTGCTGGAACTAACAGCAGTCGACGAAGGCGGTGCTACCGGTGTTGTTATTGAAGCATCGCTCGATAAAGGACGTGGCCCGGTTGCAACCGTACTGGTTCAACAAGGGCAACTCAAGCGTGGGGACATCATCATCTGTGGTGCGGTAACCGGGCGTGTACGAGCCATGTTTGACGAGAATGGTCAAAACGTTGAAGTGGCCGGTCCATCAACGCCTGTACAAGTATTAGGTTTATCGTCAACACCCAATGCCGGTGATGAAATGCTGGTTGCGGCGGACGATAAAATTGCGCGTGAACTTGCAAGCCTTCGAGAAGATAAAAGCCGTGATGCACGATTGGCAGGACGCAAGCCAACCAAACTGGAAGATGTATTCACGCAATACAACAGCGGTACACCTTCGTTGAACCTGCTTGTTAAAGCCGATGTAAAAGGCAGTTACGAGGCTATTAAAGATTCACTGGAACGCTTGTCTACGGATGAGGTTAGCGTGCGTGTCGTAGGTGGCGGTGTTGGTGGTATTACAGAATCTGATGCTCAGCTGGCTGCAACATCCAATGCAATCCTGGTTGGCTTTAACGTTCGTGCCGATAACTCAGCGCGCAAACTGATTCAAGAAGCGGGTATTGATCTTCGCTACTACAGTGTCATTTACGAATTAATCGATCTGGCAAAATCGGTGGCTGGCGGTATGCTTGCACCTGAGGTTCGCGAACGCATCATTGGTAACGCCGAAGTTAAGGATGTGTTCACATCGCCTAAATTTGGCCAAATTGCGGGTTGCATGGTTATCGATGGGGTTGTCAGAAAAGATGAGCCTATTCGTGTGTTGCGTGACAGCGTGGTTATCTATGAAGGCGAGCTTGAATCGCTGCGACGCTTTAAAGATGACGTGAAAGATGTGCATATGGGTACCGAATGCGGTATCGGGGTTAAAGATTACACCGATGTTCAGCCCGGCGATATCATCGAAGTGTTTGAGCGAACAGAGGTTGCCCGGACTCTCTAATGCCGAATGATTTTCCACGAAGCCATCGCGTTGCTGATTTTATTCAACGCGAACTGGCTGAGCTGATTCGCACCGAAATTAAAGACCCACGAGTGTCCAGCATGGTCACGGTATCCTCTGTGGAAGTCTCTCGCGATTTGGGTACGGCAAAAGTGCATTACACGATTATGGGTGCGCAGCCCGGTGAACGTGAAGCAACCGATAACGCGCTCAAACGCGCGGCTGGGTTTTTACGGCGCCAGTTATCTCAACGCATGAACATCCGCTCTGTGCCGGAGTTACGGTTTTTCTACGACGATTCCATAGAGCGCGGTGCGAGCATGTCAGCGCTGATCGATCAGGCCGTTGCCAGCAATACCACTCAAGCTGATTCTGTCGATGAGTCTGACGATGCTGCTAATAAAGATTCAGATTCCGAACACTCGATCAATAATTCCAATTCCAACGATGACATGAATGGCCCGGCGTAAACGCGGCCGCGAATTGCACGGTATCCTGCTGTTCGATAAACCGGCAGGTGGAAGTTCCAATCAGGTCATGCAACGGGTGCGCCGTACCTTTGATGCGAATAAGGCTGGTCATACCGGCAGTCTGGATCCCTTAGCGACTGGTATGTTGCCTATCTGTTTTGGTGAAGCTACCAAGCTCAGCCAGTTTCTGATTGATGCAGCCAAAGGTTACGAAACCACGTTAAAACTCGGTGTGACAACGGATTCGGCTGACGCTGATGGTGACATTATCGATCAGCGCGCTATCCCGGATAACCTGGACGCCGAGCATTTTAATGCCGTAGTGCAGCAATTCCTCGGTGATCAAATGCAGGTCCCGCCCATGGTCTCGGCCATTAAGGTCAATGGTCAGCGCCTGTATAAATTGGCTCGAGAAGGCAAAACAGTTGAACGAGCACCACGAGCCGTGACGTTTCACGATATTCAAGTACTGTCATTTGATGGCGATCATGCAACCTTGTCGGTTCGCTGTTCCAAGGGCACGTATATCCGGTCGCTGGTCACTGATATTGGCGAGAAAATAGGATGTGGAGCGCATGTTGTTGCGTTGCGACGCACGTTTGTATCTCCTTTTGAGGGGCAAGCCATGTGGACCGAGGCGCAGCTGGATTCGCATGCAAACAAGGATGGGTTGTTGCTACCAGTGGATGCCGGTCTCGGCCATTTGCCCAAAATCGTGCTTGGTAGCGCGGAAGTGGCCGCTTTCAAGCACGGTCAGGCGATTGCACTTGCTCGCGAGCTGCCGCAAAAACCCAACGCTAATCACACAGATGGCGCGCTATATCGGGTTTACCAACCCGTAGAACAGTTGCTCGGCCTCGCAGAGTTAACCCCCGAGCGGCAATTAGCCCCCAAACGTGTGCTGCAAATGGGCTGAAGTGATACAATTGCGCCGGTTTATTAACCTAAGTTATTTTACTCTTTTGGAGCCATAAATTTAATGTCTTGTCTCAGCGCTGAAACCAAGGCGGAAATTGTCAAAGAACACCAGATCGACTCTACGGACACAGGGTCACCGGAAGTTCAAGTTGCATTATTGTCCGCACGTATTACACACCTTACCGACCACTTCAAAGCACATAAGCACGATCACCACTCTCGTCGCGGTCTTTTGAGAATGGTTAACCAACGTCGCAAGCTGCTCGATTATCTGCACCGTAAAGATGCCAGCCGTTACCAGAACCTGATTAAGCGCCTCGGTTTGCGTCGCTAATCATCCACAAAATTGCAACTCGACAATGGCCAGCAAAGTCTGGCATTAATAAAGTGCAAACAAACAAACGCTAAGGATAATTTGTGACTGCTTATTCCAAAACTTTTGAGTACGGTGCCGATACCGTTACTCTGCAAACGGGTGAGATCGCTCGCCAAGCCACGGCGGCTATTGTTGCCAGCATGGGTGACACGGTTGTTTTAGTCACCGTAGTAGGCCGAAAAGAAGCCGACCCACGACAAAGCTTTTTTCCATTAACTATTAACTATCAGGAAAAAACGTATGCGGCCGGTAAAATCCCCGGTGGCTTTTTCAAGCGCGAAGGTCGGCCGGCAGAAAGCGAAACACTTATTTCGCGTTTAATCGATCGTCCGCTTCGGCCTTTGTTCCCGAAAGGGTTCATGAATGAAGTGCAGGTCATTGCAACCGTGATGTCTTTGGACCCACAAATCAGTGCCGATATCCCTGCCATGTTGGGCGCGTCTGCAGCCTTAGCTTGTTCAGGCATACCATTCGCTGGTCCAATCGGTGCCGCACGTGTTGGTTACATTGACGGTAA
Organism: uncultured Granulosicoccaceae bacterium; assembly: GCA_964390335.1. Taxonomy (GTDB): domain Bacteria; phylum Pseudomonadota; class Gammaproteobacteria; order Granulosicoccales; family Granulosicoccaceae; genus Granulosicoccus. Next base: position 16,217 of record CAYMHU010000045.1, read on the forward strand.
TTACGTTTTAAACCCAACGCTTGAGCAGATTGAATCCTCCGATCTTGAGCTGGTTGTTGCAGGTACCGACGATGCCGTACTGATGGTTGAATCGGAAGCAAACGTGTTGTCAGAGTCTGTCATGTTGGATGCGGTTATGTTTGGTCATGATCAAATGCAAACAGCCATTACAGCCATTAAGCAGTTAGCAGAAGAAGTGGGTACACCTGCCTGGGATTGGCAAGCGCCTGCAACCGATGAAAGTCTGGCATCTAAAGTATCCGACGCAATCTCTAGCGACTTAACAGCGGCTTACACAATCGCTGATAAAATGCAGCGTTATGAAGCGGTTGGTGCGGCACGAGATAAGGTCGTGGAAGCTCTGGCTGTGGAAGAAGGCGAGGAAGGCTACTCGAAAGACGACGTCAAGAAAGCGTTCGGCTCTTTAGAGAAGTCGATTGTACGAGGCAGAATCATCGCTGGTGAGCCACGTATCGATGGTCGCGATAATGCCACAGTACGACAAATCACTTGTCACACCGGCGTGCTACCACGGACTCATGGTTCAGCTGTGTTCACACGCGGTGAAACACAAGCTATCGTCACAGCAACGCTCGGTACAACACGTGATGCGCAAATTATCGATGCACTGTCGGGTGAAACGCGCATGGCGTTTATGCTGCACTACAACTTCCCTCCATACAGTGTGGGTGAAACGGGCTTCGTCGGTTCTCCAAAGCGTCGCGAGATTGGACACGGCAAATTAGCCAAGCGCGGTGTGCAAGCGGTAATGCCAAACGAAGATGATTTCCCGTACACCATTCGCGTCGTGTCAGAAATCACTGAATCGAACGGTTCCAGTTCCATGGCATCGGTTTGCGGAACCAGTCTTGCCCTGATGGATGCTGGTGTACCGTTAAAAGCGCCGGTTGCCGGTATCGCCATGGGTCTGATCAAAGAAGACAATGGCCATGCTGTACTAAGCGATATTCTTGGCGATGAAGATCACCTTGGCGATATGGACTTTAAAGTTGCGGGTACCTCAGAGGGTATCACCGCGCTGCAAATGGATATCAAAATCACGGGTATCACGCGCGAAATAATGGAAACTGCATTAGCTCAGGCAAAAGATGGTCGGATGTTCATTCTTGATGAAATGGCTAAAACCATCAGTGAAGCACGCAGCGACCTATCGCAGCATGCGCCGCGTTTTATTACCGTTAAAATCGATCCTGAAAAAATCGCAGCTGTTATCGGTAAGGGCGGTGCGGTTATCCGCGCATTAACAGAAGAAACGGGTGCAACCATTGATATTGGCGATGATGGCCTTATCAAAATTGCGTCGAGCGATCGTGCTGCTGGTGAAGAAGCGCGTCGTCGTATCGAACTGATCACCGCTGATGTTGAAGTGGGCACTATCTACGAAGGCCGTGTACAGAAAATCATGGACTTTGGTGCATTCGTTAATATCTTGCCTGGTAAAGATGGTCTTGTGCACATTTCTCAGATTTCTGAAGAGCGTGTGCAGAATGTTGCTGACGCCTTGTCTGAAGGTCAGGTGGTTACCGTTAAGGTGCTTGAGGTTGATAAGCAGGGCCGAATCCGCTTAAGTATGAAGGCGGTTGAGGCCGGCGAATCTGCCAGCTCTTAAGTAACGTTATATTGCTGAATAAGAAACTGCTACACTCGTGTAAACAGTTTAGTAGTACCACAAACGGGCTTGGTCGCATTATGCGTCCAAGCCCGTTTTTCGTTTTACTGGCAGGGCTCTTCAAATGACCCGGCAAGATCAAATCGATATTGCTTTTATGCAAACAGCGCTTCAGCTGGCAGACACGGCTGCCGTGTGTGGCGAAGTTCCGGTTGGTGCACTGGTGGTTGTGAATGGCGAAATAATCGCTAAAGCGCATAATCAAACACGTGAGCTACACGACCCAACAGCGCATGCCGAAGTGTTGGCCTTACGGGCTGCTGCAAAACACTTAAAAAACCATCGATTGCTTGATGCTACCTTGTATGTAACGATTGAGCCGTGCTTGATGTGTTGTGGCTCCTTACAACATGCGCGCATTCAAAGGTTGGTGTATGGAGCGCGTGAGCCTCGCACTGGTGCTGTTGTCAGTGTGAATGAAACGCTGAGCGATCCAAACGCGCTGACCCAAATTAGCGTGACTGAAGGTGTATTACAAAAAGAGTGTGCTGAACGTATGCAAGCGTTTTTTAACGCACGCCGTTAATACAACGCTCCATAGCCTCAGCTGTTTCCAGCAGCGCTTTATCATCGTTTGGCTTCATTAATATTTGTAGGCCGGTGGGCAGGGTATTGCTGTGCATCGGTAATGACACACCGCACAGGTTTAACAAATTGCCCGGTTGAGTATTACGCGATGCCTGCAATCCGCGCTGGTGTAATTTGCCGGATTCAATATCCGCTAAAGACATTGGTAGAAAAGGACATGTTGGTGTAAGCCAACAGTCGAGTTCGTTAAAGGTGTTGAGTGCTTTTGCACTCAGGTATTCACGCCGTTTCTGAGCGGCGACATACTCAATTGCACTGACTTGTAAGCCATGCGCACTGCGTTGTTCGGACACTGTATCCATACCGCCGCGTATCTGTTCAAATAACTCTGGCGACAGAGTGCTGATTATTTCCGGCCCTACAATATCCGGGAACAGGTACTCGCGTTCCAGTGCTTCCGGGAAGTCTATGTCGTATCGGATAGCCCCGGCCCTTACTAAGGCATCACATGCACGTTCAAAATCCTGTGCCACTTGATCATCCAGATCATCCATGAACAGAGTTTGAGGTACGCCAAATCTTAGACCAACAAGGCTGCGTGGTTGACCAACAGGCTCACCGGTTATCAGAGTATGCATGATAGCCGCATCGGCTATGCAACGAACCAGTGGCCCAACTGAATCCAGTGTAGGTGATAGTGGAAAGATGCCGTCTTTTGGCCACCGGCCAACCGTCGTTTTGTGACCAACGATACCGGTAAAGCAGGCCGGGATCCGTATTGACCCACCGGTATCCGTTCCCAAAGCCAAGCCTACCAAGCCCGCAGAAACTGCAACCGCAGAACCACTGGAAGAACCGCCGGGAATTCGGTGTGTTTGTCTGTCAACGGGATTCCACGGTGTGCCGCGCGCCTCATTAACCCCGGTAGCACCAAGCGCGAACTCAACCGTTTTTGTTTTACCAAATACGATTGCACCTGCTGCTCGTAACGCACTGACAACTTGACCTTGGGCGCCGGTTAAGTGCGCTGTATCTGCATTGGAGCCGTTGCTGGTTGGCAATTCGGATACGGCCATGATGTCTTTGATGCCAATGGGCAACCCCATTAAAGGACCTAGGTCGGTTCCACTGGCTAGCAGTGTATCCATGGCATGTGCCGTTGCGCGTGCGCGTTCAGAATCAACGCATTCAAAGGCATTGAGTTGAGTGTTGTTGCCGTGTTGTTCAATGCAATGCTCCAACGTTGCACTAAAGCTGGTGGAGCCTTGCCTGACTGAAGCCGCCCATTGCGCAATGCCGTGCTGGAATAAATCATTTTGTGTTGTCATGTGTTTGAGTGTGCTTAGTTTGAACTCGAAATGAAATGGCGTAGAACGATTATGCCAACGTGACAGTGGCTTGCATTGTAAGATGATTCAGATGATCTGTCGCCCAAAGATTAACTGTGTGTTTATTGCTGGCGAATTTGCCGCAAACGAAGAACGGGTGTGTATCAAACAGCGGTTTCAGGGCCTTGAATTCAAATTCCGCAATTGCTTGTGTACCCAGCTGTCGATGCATGCCATCCAGTAGTAGCGTGGCTATGAGTGGTCCGTGAACAACCAGCCCAGGGTAACCTTCTACCTGCGTTGCGTAGCGGCGATCATAGTGAATTCGGTGGCTGTTAAAAGTCAGTGCAGAGTAGCGAAATAGCAAGGTATCGTCTGCATTAATTTCCAGCCTCCAATCGTGATCATCAGGTGCTGGTGTGTATTTAATTGGGGATGGCGGTGTAACCGTTGTGGATGGCGCCTCACGGTAAACAATGTCGTGATACTCGGTTAGTGCTAAACGTTTATTTTCTGAAAAAGAAATATCGTGTTTTACTCTGACAAACATCAGTTGGCCGGAGCGACCACTTTTTTCGATGATGTTATCGATAGTGGATAGTCTCTGTAGATGATCACCCACAACGATAGGTTGGTGGAATTGAAATTGGCTGCCTGCCCACATGCGTCTGGGTAGTGATATCGGAGGTAAAAAATCACCTTTAATAGGATGACCATCTGCTCCCAGCTCAGATTGCTTTACCGGATTAAGGAAGAAGAGCCAATGCCACAAAGCGGGTAAGGCTGCTCCGTCTTCGATGTGAGTGTTTGTATGGTCAAGTGATGCGGCTAAAGCCAGGATGGGATTAGAACTGACAACGTCGTTACTGGATTGTTGTTTGCTAATCCACTGCTGTACGTCTACATCACTAACATTCTGATTCATATGGATTAATATAAATGGGTAGTGTTTGTTTGCGAGCCATTATCCGTGATTTACTGGGTACTGTACGCGCATCGTGATTCAATACGAGCCAAAATGTGAGCTAAACCTGCAATTAACACATTGCAAACCAACGTTTCTTTGTTGCTCGCCGACACTAGATAGTATCTGTATTTAGCAAGGAATTGCTTTGAAGACGTTCGGAAAGGACAATAGCGACAACGCCTCTACAAATCAGTATCGAGCGCTTGCCAGCCTGGCTTCAGATTATTTATGGGAGCTGGACGAACAACTCCAGTTCATATTTCATGATGGCATCAATCTATCGCTAAGCGGCTATTCCAACGAGGAATTGGTCGGCCAATGCCGCTTGGCTGTGATGAGCGCAGCTTTCCCGCAAAGCGCTGAGCTAACGCAACATAATCAATGTTTACTGAGACATGAGCGCGTGGATGTTGTATTGCCAACCGGGCTAGAACCCATTAAGCATATCCACATCATTGCGGAACCCCAATTTGATGACGACGGCGTTTTCACCGGGTTCATTGGCTGCGCGCGCGATATGACCAACCGAGTAGAGATGGAAAAGCAGTTAGCTAAGCTTGCAACAATGGATGATCTAACCGGTGTGATGAACCGGCGTGAGTTTGCAAAACAACTCAATGCTTTGCATCAGGAAGCACAAGTAAGCGCAGATCAATTTACCTTATGCGTACTGGATCTTGATCGCTTTAAACAAGTGAACGACGCAGGTGGTCATCAGGCTGGAGATCAATTACTTCGAGAGTTAGTCACCATCATGAGTCGTTACTTACAGCCCGGTGAAGCCATTGGTCGATTGGGTGGAGATGAATTCGGCTTATTGTTGCGATCATCGATCAATATAGCCAAAACAGTAATGGAACAGTTGATCAGTGAGGTTAGTCGGTATCAGTTTAAATGGGAAGATCGTCAGTTTAATGTGGGAGCAAGTATTGGTCTGGCTGCGATAGAGCAAGGTTCTGGTCAGCCAGAGGAATTACTGATCACAGCAGATATGGCGTGCTACGACGCAAAAAATAACGGGCGTAATCATGCCGTGGTGTCACACGGGTCTTTTGCGTGTGAACATCTGTACAAGCAAACAACCAAACCTGTTGAGGAAGCGCTGCGTAACAACCAATTTAAATTGCTTGTACAGCCAATTGCTGCACTTGGTAATCGTGAACTACTTAAACGGTACGAACTGTTGTTGAGGCTTGAGTGCGCTGATGGATCCTTGCTAGAACCAGATGCGTTTATGCCAATCGCAAAACGATTCTCGTTGATGCAAGAGTTGGATCATTGGGTAGTGGAGAATGCGTTGGCGGCGTTACAGTGTATGCAAGAAAACGGTGAAGATGTGGCAATCAATATCAATTTATCTGCGCATACTTTGGTGAATCAGGCAGCACTTAACCGGATTAAGGCACTATTTGGACAGCACGCTATTGCCCAAAAGTGCGTTTGTATCGAAATTGCAGAGACTCATGCCATGCGTAACTTTAGTGAGTTGACTAAGTTCATGTGGACAGTTCAACAGCTAGGGGTGGAATTTGCACTGGATGATTTTGGCAACGATATGTCGTCAGTTAATTACTTACGCAAACTACCCATCGACTACTTAAAGATTGATGGTGAATTGATTAGAAGCGTCGCGACCGATCGCACGGTATATTCCGTCGTTGCAGCGTTTAACGATCTGGCCCACACCTTGGGCATCAGAACCGTGGCAGAGTCTGTGGAAGATGATGCCACCATTGAAGCGGTAGCTAACATAGGTGTTGACTATGTGCAGGGTTTTGGCGTCAGCAAGCTGCAATCGTTGACCGAATTGGTGCCTCATCCTCAGGAACAGACTGCACCGCTGAGGCTCGAATTCTAAGCCAAAGTGTTTTGATTGTGCGACCCAGAATCCGCAGTAGATTATTGTTGTATTACATGATCACTATAACCTAAACTAGTCGGCATCTTCATTGTCGGCAGCTTAGGATGAACCCCCATAACGTCGCGCTATTCGTTACCTGTCTGGTTGACTTTCATCGACCTAACGTGGGTTTTGCAACGATTTCATTACTAGAAGGCGCTGGTTGCATGGTCACGGTACCGGAAACGCAAACTTGCTGCGGGCAGCCTGCTTATAACTCTGGCGACAATGCAAGCAGCATTACAATCGCCAAACAGACCATAGCTGCATTTGAATCATTCGATTATGTTGTTGCGCCGTCGGGGTCTTGCGCTGCAATGATCAAAGTGCATTACGCTGAGTTGTTGGAGTCTGAACCGACATGGGCGGCGCGAGCTCGTGAACTTTCCGCTAAAACATATGAGTTAACTCAGTTTTTAACTGACGTGCTCGAACATACGCCCGAGCCTGAACGCTTTAATGCAACAGTGACATATCATGACTCATGTTCTGGCTTGCGTGAATTGGGTATTAAGCAACAGCCTAGAAAATTGCTGGAGAACGTTGCACAGCTGAACATAAGCGAAATGGAAGACACCGACATCTGCTGTGGCTTTGGCGGCACTTTTTGTGTCAAATACCCGGATATATCTACTCGCATGGTGTCGGATAAAATCGCGTTGGCAAAACAAACCGGTGCAGACGTACTATTAGGTGGAGACTTAGGTTGCTTATTGAATATAGCCGGCAGGGCAAGTCGCGTCGATCAACCAATGCGTGTGTATCATGTGGCTGAAGTGCTGGCAGGTATGACAGATGTACCAGCAATTGGAGAACAAGACACAGACCCAACTCGTAGCAATGATCGAACACAGCGAGAACAGCGACATGTAAACACGCCAAGTGACTCAAGTGTGAGTTCGTCAAACTGATGGAAACCAAGACGCTACAATTTAAACGTGCAACCAGTGAAGCATTGCTCGACCAGGATCTTCAAAGTGCGCTGCGGTATGCAAAGGATGGTTTTGTTAGTCGACGCACGGCAGCAGTTGCTAGTGTGCCGCAATGGCAAACAATCCGCACGGAAGCCAAAGACTTAAAAAACCACGTTCTGGCTAATTTGCATCACTACTTGTTAGCGTATGAAGACGCCGTGATAAAAAACGGTGGCCATGTGCATTGGGCGGAATCGGCTGATGAGGCAGCGCAAATCATTGTATCGCTGTGTCAACAAGCGGGAGCCAGAACTGTCACCAAGGGTAAGTCTATGGTGGGTGAAGAGGCCGACGTAAATGGTGCGTTAGAAGCTGCCGGTATAGAACCAATAGAAACTGACTTAGGCGAATACATTATTCAATTGGCCAAGGAGCCGCCAAGCCATATTATTGCTCCTGCAATTCATAAAACCAAAGAGCAAGTATCCGATTTGTTTCATGAGCACCATCAACAGTATGGTTTGCATGAAAAAATAATTGATCGATCTGCATTGGTTGCCGAAGCGCGGAAGGTCCTACGTAAAAAATTCACCAGTGCCGATGTAGGCATTACCGGTGCTAATTTTCTGGTTGCAGAGTCCGGTCAACATATACTCGTCACAAATGAAGGAAATGGTGACTTAACCAGTATTTTACCCCGCACTCAAATTGTTATCGCGGGTATCGAAAAAGTGGTACCTAACCTGAACAATGCAAGCACGCTATTACGGTTGCTAGCTCGCAGCGCAACGGGTCAACACTTTTCTAACTACACCAGTGTGATGTCTGGCCCGCGACGCGCAGGCGATACCGATGGCCCAGATAATTTTCATGTTGTGCTTGTTGATAACAAACGCACTGAAATGCTCGCAGGCGAACTAAAGGAAATGCTGCGATGTTTTCGTTGTGGTGCGTGTATCAATCATTGTCCGGTATATGGCTCTGTGGGCGGGCATGCCTATGGCTGGGTTTATCCGGGGCCGATGGGTTCTGTGGTCACACCTGTTATGGTTGGTATCGATAAATCTCCGGATTTACCTCATGCTTGTACGCTCAACGGACGTTGCGCTGAAGTTTGTCCCATGAGTATTCCATTACCATCGTTGCTGCGTAAGCACAGACAAGCCACGTTTGAACAGCAATTACAAACCAGAAGCTCGCGCTTGGGACTATTGGTTTGGTCGGCATTGGCGAGACGACCGGCTTTTTATCGATTATTTACTCGCGGCAGCGTTTTAGGTATGTCCCTTATAAAAGGTCGGCGGGGCAGTTTTAAGCGATTGCCACTGGCTGGCGGTTGGACCAAAAGTCGTGATCTGCCTGTGCCACAAGGTAAGTCAACTTTCATGGCATTGTATAGATCTGGGCAACACGGTTCGAATGGTTCTGGTTCAACGACAGGACATAACAAATCATGAGTGCTCGACAGAACATCTTAAATCGGATTAGAGCGGCGGTTGAACCAGAGGTTCAGCATGAGTATGAGAGCTTCGAGTTTAATGTTGAGCAGTTACCTGATGAAGTGCAGCGCTATTTAACAAGCCCTAAGGTTCAAACCCAGGTATTACTGGCAGCGCAGTCGACACTCGCGAACGAAGTGTCGCATGAGGTTATAAGCGAGCTAATTGAGCGTATGGAGTCCGTTAATATGAGCGTTGCTCGACTACAATCAAATGCAGAGATTGTGTCAGCGGTTAACGTCTATTTAAAAGAGCAGGGTATAACAGGCAATGTCAGTGTATCGCCATCGCTGCAAGCACTTGAATGGGATGCGTCGGTGAGTTTCGGGCCCGCTACGGCACATGAGAGCGCTAGCGTGACCAGTTGTTTTGCTGCCATAGCAGAAACGGGTAGCGTGGTAACAATGAGCGGACCGGACACCCCAGCTACATTAAACTTTTTACCGGACACACATATCGTAGTCTTATACGAATCTCAAGTGGTTAATTACATGGAAGATGCTTGGGCCAAAATGCGACAATTAAACGCAATTCCCAGGGCATTAAATTTAATCACCGGCCCCTCTCGAACCGCCGATATTGAACAACAAATCGAACTCGGTGCACATGGGCCTCGATCTATGCATGTGTTGCTAGTTGCGAAGGAATAGATTAAGCATTGACTTTACATCCACTCAATGATATCGCCGCTGTATCTTTCGATTTAGACGACACACTGTGGGATTGCGGGCCGGCCATAATGAGAGCCGAAGAAGCTGTGTACTCGTGGCTTAGCCAAAACTACCCACATATCACCGAGCGCCACTCACATGCAGACATGCATGAAATGCGCATGCAAATTTACAATGAGCGAACCGATTTAGCATCAGACGTCACGCTGATGCGTAAAGCGTTTTTTCATACTATTTTTTCAGAGTTACCCGATACCAATTCACATGTAGATGCTGCATTTGATTTTTTCTACCGTGAACGCAGTCGGGTAGAATTGTATGAAGGTACCCATGACCTATTAACCTCGCTAAGCCAGAACTATAAACTGGCGGCCATAACCAACGGTAACGCTGATCTCGAACTGATAGGGCTTGCAGACTATTTCGATGATATTCAACGCGCAACAATTGATAATCCTGCAAAACCTGCAGCAGACATGTTTATCAAATGCAGTTCAAAGTTAAATATTGATTTGGATAACCTTATTCACGTTGGTGACAATCCGCAAACAGATGTGGTCGGTGCGAGAAACGCAGGAGCGCGGACCATTTGGTTTAATAATATTGGCGCGCAATGGCCGGAGTATTTGGCACCGGCAGATTTCGAAGTTAACTCAATTGCGGAACTACAGGCATTGTTGCACAAGACCTTGGTGTAGCATTAGCGTTATGTACAAGTAAAGCGAGTCTGTTCTATTGTTAAATTGGCTTGCATAAAATAATGGAATACAAACAATGAGTAGAATGTTTTACGTAAATGGCGATTTTGTCGCTGAAGAAGATGCAAAAATCTCTGTTTTAGACAGAGGATTTCTGTTTGCCGATGCGGTTTATGAAGTGTCCACCATTTTAAATGGCACCCTAATCGACAATAAAGCGCATTTGGCCCGGCTAAACAGGTCCATGTCCGAGCTGTCTATGAATGCTCCATGCTCAGACGCAGAAATACAATCAGCTCAGGAAAAGTTGGTTAAGTTGAATAACGTGCAAGAGGGGTTACTGTATTTGCAGGTTTCGCGTGGTGCGGCAGATCGTGATTTTGGCTTTCCAGCCAACACGCCAAGTTCCCTGGTTATGTTTACGCAAGCTAAAACATTAATTGATAATCCGAAGGCCACCAGCGGTATAAAAATCATTTCTATCGACGATCTGCGATGGAAACGGCGTGATATAAAAACCGTTGGTTTGCTTGCGCCTTGTTTAGGCAAACAGCAGGCGATCGAAGCCAACACAGACGATGCCTGGATGGTGGAAGATGGCTATGTAACCGAAGGTACGTCAAACAACGCCTACATTGTAACCGCGGATAAAAAAATCAAAACCCGCCAGCTCGGTAACGAAATCTTGAGCGGGATTACTCGACGCGCCGTGTTAAAGTTTGCCAGTCAGGCGGGCTATGAAGTGGTGGAAGAAGCGTTCACCTTACAAGAAGTGGACAACGCGTCTGAAGCCTTTATTACCAGCGCCTCAACATTCGTACTGCCGGTCGTGAACATTGACGGTAAAGCCATTGGCGATGGGACGCCAGGGCCAGTCGCCACTGAATTACGCAATATTTATATTGACACGGCATTGGAAAACCCTGACCTGTAAACCCCAATCTGTCTGGGGGTAAATTTACGCAAAATGTTTGTAACTCGTAAGCGTTGAACAACGCTTAAAGCATTTATAATACTCACTCGGAGGTTAATCAGCAGGACGGGTACTTCTTCGCGTGAATGTTAGCTGCCACAGTATTTTTGTGCAATTAAGACTAATAATGCACTCGTGTGCCAAGCATGCTATTCAGCGCGCGTGCAAGTGTGTAGTTAAGCATCCGCCACGGCGCGCTTTGGAGCATGGATGGCTGCGCATTTTGAAATGTCTTGCTGTAGTGCTGTTATTTACTCTGAGTGCGTGTGGCGGGCAGAGTACGTCGCCGGGACAGACTACGGACGGCGCTACTTCAGACGGTGTCACAACGGACGGTGTCACAACGGACGGTACCACTTCGATGGGCAGCA
>CAYMHU010000045.1:27855-31515 GCA_964390335.1 uncultured Granulosicoccaceae bacterium
GACGGTGTCACAACGGACGGTGTCACAACGGACGGTACCACTTCGATGGGCAGCACCGATGCCGGTGACGAGCCCACTGGCCCCATCTTTAATGACAATTTTCCGTTGGACCCAAACGCCGATGTTGACGGTCCGCATCCTGTCAACGTAAGAATAAGCACCGATGAAGAAGTCTCTGTCGATGGCTCCTTTATGCTGATCGATAACAGCGGCGGACCGCTACCCACAGGCGCCCGGTTTTTCGTCATTGCACAGCCTCTTAACGGGTTCGTGATACACGACGGGCAATCCCAGCAATTCACCTACGCTCCCAAGCAGGATTTTTTTGGTATTGATGACTTTGTTTACGCCGATTCCAATGGTTTAACCGCGACTGTGCGAGTGGATGTCGCCAACATCAACGATCCGCCGGTTATCTTCGACAACCTGCAACGAGTTGTAGAGCAAGGCACTCAGTACACCGAACTTATCGACGTGGTTGATGTCGATCGTGAGGCCTTGTTGTTTGAGGCGCAAAATCTGCCAGCCTGGCTGTCTTTGGATGTGAATACAGGTGTGCTAAGTGGAATACCGAAACAAACTGATGTCGGTATTTTTGACAATATCACACTGAAGGTAACCGACATGGCTGGGCTGAGTAGCTCGGTGAGTGGCGTGCGAATAGAAGTCATCGATATCAACGATGCGCCCATAATCGATATAACGCAATTCCCGTCAATCATGGACGCTGGCAGCAAAGTCAGCATTAACTTGTATCCAGAAGATCCAGATGGCGAGCAGGTGCAGCTGCGCGTCGAAGAAAATGCGTTTCTGACTCACCAGATCAGTGGAAGCTCCGTGCAGCTAGAAGCTGACAACGTCACCGATGTCACCGATATTAATCTGGTTATTGTCGCAAAAGATGTGCGGGGTTCTGAAACTCGCGAAATTATTCCTATAACGATTCACCCAATAACCGATTCAGGCAGAGGCCGCACGCTACGCGGTAGAGAAAGCGGAGAAGGAATCCATTTGGTCTTGTTGGGTGATGGTTACAAGCAAGATGAAATGCTGCTCTTCAGAGAACACACCGAAAAGCTCATATCGCTGATGCAGGACGATCCAGGTATGCAAGCCCACTTTTCTGCGTGGAATGTGCACATGATAGAAACACCTTCTGCCGAATCGGGTATAGATGATTCAGTCAACAGCGATATCCGTAACACGGTCTTTAATACAGGCTACTTTTGCAGAGATGTAGAACGTTTAATTTGTGGCAATACCGTCGAAATGTTTGACGTGGCTATCTCTGAGTACCCTAATTTCGATCAAATTGTATTGCTGGTTAACGATCCGCGCTATGGCGGTAGTGGTGGCACAATAGCTATCTCCACTGCGTCCGCCTTGGAAATAGCATTGCATGAAATGGGACATTCCATCGCCGGGTTAGCTGATGAATACGTTGACCCGTTTTTACCTGAAGGTGTCATCGCCGAATACGTTGAGGGTAAGTTTGCCAATGTGTCCTCGTTAAACGATCCTGCTCTAGTGCCGTGGAGTCATTGGATTGATTCGCAATCGCTATTGCCAAGTATTGAAGGGGATTTGGGAGTCGGAGTGTTTGAAGGTGCGTATTATCAGGCAAGCGGATTTTACCGCCCCACCAGTGATAGCTTGATGCGCAGCTATTTAGCAAAGCTGGGCCCGGTCAATAGCGAGCAGTGGGCCTTGAGCGTGTATGAAAACTCCAATCCAGTGTTAGCGCTATCGCCGATTAACCGTACCGTAGAAGCGAATGCCGGTAACGAACTGGTTTTCTCGGTATATCCGTTGTTTGATGGCACCGTACAAGCCGTGGAGTGGCGGCTGAATCGACAACTTATCGCGAATTCAGGTGGCCGTGAGCCTTCGGTCACATTGAGTTTGCCGGCTGGCGAATATACGTTAGATTTGCTGGTCAGAGATATCAGCGGTTTGATTCGCAAGCCGGGCCCGCATGCCGGTGAATTCAACTGGAGCTGGACATTAAAAATACAATGAACGCATTCTCATCAACCCGAATTTTCCTTACGGCGGTAACGATGTTGTTTGCATCGCAGGCTATTGCATCACAGCGCGTACTGATTCGGTTCGATGAAACCGGTCATCATCTACACCGGGTGGTCGCCATTGCCGCAAAAAATTTCGTCCCGCAATCAGATTCCAAAGACGCCGTGTTAGCAGGCGCTGAGCAGCAGCGTTATGCAATGCAAGTTCAATGGTTCGATTCATCAGGATACTTGCTGGCAACAGATTATCAAGCCGACCCGCGAGTTTCACATACGCCTTCGAAACAACGCTATACCAAACCGACCTTTGTCAGGTTATTAAACGGCGCATATGTTGTAACAGGACCAGCGCAGGGTACGCTGATACAAATCTCACTGCCAGACCGTTTTGATGTCGGTCTCGCCGCAGAAACCTGGCAGGTGTATTTGCCTCAATAAAACTGTGCTTTGCGCCACACAATTTGAATTGGCGTGTCCCGTGATGATCAAATTCAGAAGTGCGCAACGGCGGACCAGCCTCAAATAGCATACTCTTAGCAATCAATAACTTAAGTTAAATTTGTAATCCAATTACGTCTTTTGGGTAAGGTAATGTGTTCCAATTACCAAGTTTAGGATGCGCCCAATCCGTTATTATTGGGTTGTTCTTTTTTGTATTTAATTAGTGTACTTGTAATAAATCGATGTCTATTCCAGATTTGGATAAACTAAAGCGCGAAGCAGACGGTATGTTCGACTTCTTGGGTGAAGAAGCCGCCAACCATGCTCAGCGCCCGCAAAAAGCCAAATCTGATCCAGAATCGTTCGACATGCCAATTATCCGTAAACCAGTGCCTGTGTCTGAATCAGGTGCGCTGCGAGCAGGAAGTGCATCATCGGTTCCCGATTTTAATGACGATTTCGACTTTTTAAAATCCGATAACCCCGCTCAATCCCATAAGCAAGTCAGTCCCCACGCTCCAATGCCGCACGCTCATGAAGATTTGTTTGAGGGTGTTCATGATTACACTGACGAGCGAGAACGCTCGTTGCAATTGCCCAAGTTGATTTTTCTGTCAACCACTTTGTTCGTTGTCGCCGGAGCAGCTGCATACTGGTTCAGCCAAAATGAGTTCGCAGATTTATTCAAAACAGATCCGGCTACACAAACCGCATCACCAACGGCAACGGTAATCGCGCCACCTCAAGATGTAGCAGCACCCTCTCAAGATGTAGTAGAAATCGCTGACGCTGCGTCAGTCGAGTCGGCTGAGGAGTTTGCTGCGCCATTGCCGTCAAGTTTATACACGCGATTCTCTACCCAATTGGAAACGCTTGAAATAATGTTGGCAGAAGGTAAGTTAGACGAAGCGGAGACCAGTTTAAAAGCGATGGACCGGAGCGTGTACGGGTATGGACAGGCAGAATTCGACGATATCCAGCAACAAATAATCAGAATGCGCGGTGGGGATGATGCCGTAGCAGAGGCTGAAGCCGCACTTGCTAAACAGGTGGAGAGTGAACGCTTGGCCGCGCAGGCCAAAGCGGCTGAAGAAGCTCGCTTAGCTGAACAGGCAAGATTGCTGGCCGAAGCCAAAGCAACGGAAGAGGCCCGGATAGCCGAGGAAGCCAGATTGGCAGAGGAAGCCAGATT
>CAYMHU010000046.1:0-22177 GCA_964390335.1 uncultured Granulosicoccaceae bacterium
GGTGATGCTCGCCTTATCTGTTGTTGCCGCAGCCGTTTTACAGATTCCAGCTCACATCATGGCGGTTCAGATATGCCTGATTCTTGCCGCGGCGTACTTTGTCTGGACCAGGCCATCTGCTTAAGCGGATAATGCAAACAGGACGTTCAAAAAATCATGTTCCGAACCATCGTGCATCGGTGCAATCCAAATGTATACTCAAATTTGACCTCTCAGGCCGGTGAGCGGTTTCAATGGAGCTTGATTTTCCAACTGTTGAACCCAATATTCTACGTTTAAGTATCTTTTTCGGAGACCAATTATATGGACGTCAACTCACTATTGAACAGCGTCATGGGCAATGCCGGCGCCGGTATCAATAAAGCGGTCGACACCGCTAAATCCGGCAATGTGCCGAGCGGAGCTCTCGGTGGTATTGCTGCAGGTGGATTGACAGCACTTTTGCTGTCTAATAAAAAAGCCCGGAAGATGGGTGGTAAAGCACTTAAATACGGCGGAATGGCGGCCGTCGGCGGCCTAGCCTACAAAGCCTGGCGCGATCATCAGAATAATCAGCCAATTTCCGCGACAGTCAACAACGCTCCAACAGCAGCACTTGAAGCACCAAAGGGTAGTATTTTTGATCTGGCGGGCGCGCAAGAGACCAAAGCCGGAGAGGACATGCGTCTGGTACTGGTTCGTGCCATGATCAGCGCTGCCAAAGCAGATGGTCATATCGACGCTGATGAACAAGCCCGCATCGAACAGCAAATTGCAGAACTCGAGATAGGTACCGAAGAACAACAATTTCTAGTGGAGCAGCTCAACGCAGCGAGCGATCCGATTGCTATTGCCAAGTTATCAGAGGGTGAAGAGCAGGCAGCAGAAATCTACCTTATTTCCTTGTTGGCACTTGACCTTGACACGCCAGAAGAGCGGAGTTATCTCAACCGACTCGGGGATGCATTGCTACTGCCTGAGGAGTTGAGGAAGCGACTGGAACAACAGTCTCAGGCAGTGGTTTAATCCTGGGCGATGACCGATAGCTTAATAGCATGTCTTTGGTCAGTCGCCTTTGGAAAGCATAAAGAGCGCGTGTCTGTTTGCGACAACTGAGCCAGAACGATTGTTATGGCTCAGTTTTTCATGCGATTGCCATCCCTTATTGTTTGAACTTCTCAGGTTGCGCAATAAACTCGTCATCATCCAACATGAATCACGCGGCGCGGCGCCTAATCACTACTAGTTTCTACCACTGCTTTTAAACTGCAGTCCGGGCAACCGGTGCGGAGTTTCATTTCTAATACTGCTTACCACCCGTGGCCAAATGCGGGCCCAGCAACAGCTGTGATCAAACTCATCTAATTGAATGCCAATCGCATTGGACTGCGATTGAATAAATTGCTTAACAATATTCGGTGGCACCACCTCATCTTTACCTGCAACCAAATGCCATTGAATAATATGATCAGGTAAAGCACTCTGTTTGGCCGGATTCATCGATGCAAATAATGGCGTGTACCGGTGGTGCGTTGTCCAGGCATCAGTATCAAGATTACCGCCAAGCGTAACAACTTGCGCAACATCAATTTGTTGAGCGATTAACATAGCCAATGCACCTCCGCCGCTATGACCTATCAGCCGAATGTGACGAGCACCCAATTGTTCGCGAAGCTGTTCGATTGCATTTGCCATCGATTCCACAACGGTTATGGAATACCGCCCGGACGTCCACATGGATGCATTGCAACCCTGAGCGTTTGCAGTACCGTTGTAACACGGACGTCCCAAATACACAGCCGGGCCATCATCCAGTGCGATCAGTTGCAGCATTAACGAGTGCTTACCTGTGGGATCGGTTGCCGGAAAAATCCGGAATTTCCAAGGCGTGCCATCCCCCTCAAGATAAACATGTAACAGCTTGCCGTTTGAGTACGCTTTCTGCTTATAAACCAGATGTTCATAACCATTGGCATTAACCAAACTGCGTTGCATTTTGTGCCGCTCAGCCAATATTTCAAGCTGCGATACGGGCGTTTGACAACCTGTGATGCAGAGAACCAGGCAGAAAACTTGCGCCATACGGTGACCAATCATGCAATTCATTAGCTATGTGACCCGAATGTCCTGTTTATTGCACAAAAATAACACCATAGTGACGATATACTGAACCTGACGTGCGAAAAAGTTTGCGGAGCAAAACTGAAATGAGACCTTCCTATATAGCAGCCAGCGCCTTAGTTATTCTATTGGGCTTGTGGATGGCCAGTGGATTGCTGTCTAAGCCCTCTGACGATACTGTAGATGCCACCGAATCCGCACAAGCTGAAACGTCTCCGATGAAGGTTGAGTTCATCGAAGTCAGCCTGTCTGACAAAGCACGCAATGTCATCTTGCGCGGTCAGCTGGAACCAGCCAAACGCTTAATGCTCAGATCCGAAACCAGCAGCACAATCGAATCATTGAATGTTAAAAAAGGTGACCGAGTACAAGCCGGTGATGTCATCATCGAACTAGCGCTCGAAGGAAGAGGTAGCGACTACCGTGAAGCAGAAGCTCGAGTGAAGTCAGCTGTCAGCGAACAGCGCGCTGCTGAATCACTGCGCAAGCAAGGCTTGCAGTCTCAAGTGCAATTAGAACTTGCTCAAGCGCAACTCGAATCAGCAAGAGCGCAGTTGGCTCGCATCAATCGCGATATCGCCAACACAAAAATTGAAGCTCCCTTCGACGGCATCATTAACGCTCTACCACTAGAGGTTGGTCAAATGATTGATCGCGGTGACATGGTTGCGGAACTGGTTGATAACGACAGCTTTAAAGTCACCGCTCAGGCTGCACAACAAACCATCGCTTTATTGGAAACGGGTAAAGAGATACACGTTGAGCTAATTAGTGGCGATCAACTGCCAGGCAAATTGAAATACATCTCCTCAGTAGCTGACTCGGCAACCAGAAGCTTCGAAGTGGAAGCTGAAGTTGAAAATGTAGACGCTAAATATTCCGCTGGTGTTAGTGCATCACTCGTTGTTCCAATTGAACAAGTGGAAGCCGTCTTTATCAGCCCGTCAACTCTTGCGTTGGGCGACGGTGGCGAACTCGGTGTAAAACTGGTTAATGAAAACAACGAAGTGATGTTCAATCCAATATCACTGATAAGCACATCCATCGACGGTGCTTGGGTCACCGGCATACCTGACAATAGCCGGGTTATTACCTTGGGTCAGGGTTTTGTAAAGGCCGGACAAATCGTTGAGCCGGTGGCTGCGCAATCCGAGAGCGAAGAGGCTAGCTAATGAACGCGATTATCAGCGCGGCATTCGACCGCAATCGCACCGTCATTATGATGTTGCTGTTTTTAATCGCAGCAGGATTAGTTGCGTATATCAATATTCCCAAGGAATCGGAACCCGACGTTCCCATTCCTATCATGTATGTGTCTATGAATCACGACGGCATCTCGCCTGAAGATTCTGAGCGCTTGCTAGTGCGACCAATGGAAAAGGAGCTGCAAAGCATTACCGGCATAAAGGAAATGCGCAGCACCGCCAGCGAGGGTCACGCATCGGTTCTACTGGAATTCGATGCGGGGTTTGATGGCGAAAAAGCGTTGCTGGATGTACGCGAAAAAGTCGATGCGGCTAAATCGAAACTACCGGCAGATACCGACGAACCTACCGTAGACGAAATTAATATTGCACTGTTCCCGGTCCTGAACATCAGTCTGTCTGGCCCTATTCCGGAACGCAGTTTAATTAAAATAGCACGCGAGATGAAAGATTCTCTGGAAGCTTTACCCGGCGTGCTAGAAGCTGACATCGGCGGTGAGCGTGAGGAAGTGTTGGAGATTGTGATCGACCCCGTGGTTATGGAAACCTATCAGGTCGATTTCAATGAACTCTTTCAACTAGTCAACAACAACAACTTGCTGGTAGCGGCAGGCGCGATTGATACCGGTGCCGGACGCATGGTGTTAAAAGTCCCCGGCATTATTGAAAACATTGACGACATGCTGAATATGCCGGTCAAAGTCACCGAGGATGCCGTGGTCATACTCAAAGATGTTGCTACGGTTCGTCGCACGTTTAAAGACCCACGAAGCTTTGCACGACTAAACGGCCAACCTACGCTCGTCCTGGAAATTAAAAAACGTTTGGGCGCCAATATTATCGAAACCATCGATTCAGTACGCAGCACGATCGATGAGCTACGCCCTTTGCTGCCCCCAACGTTAAAAATTGGTTTCCATCAAGATAAGTCTAAGCAAACAAAACAAATGCTGAGTGACTTACAAAACAACGTGGTCTCTGGGGTTATTCTGGTTATGATCGTGATCATGGCGGCACTAGGCATCCGTACGTCATTGCTGGTGGGTTTCGCCATACCCGGTTCATTCCTCGCAGGCATCATGGTCATAAACGCAATGGGTTTTACCATGAACGTTATCGTGCTATTTAGCCTGATACTGGTGGTTGGGATGCTGGTGGACGGTGCAATTATTGTGACCGAACTTGCCGATCGAAACATAGATCAGGGCATGAGCTCGCATGAAGCTTACGCCAGCGCTTCCAAACGTATGGCATGGCCAGTTATTGCATCAACGTTTACAACCATAGCGGTATTTGCACCGTTGTTATTCTGGCCCGGCATGATCGGGCAGTTTATGCGATACATGCCAATCACCGTTATTTCATGTCTTATTGCATCTCTGGCAATGGCGCTCATTTTTATACCGGTGATTGGTAAAACAATTGGCCGCAAGCCAGGCAAACCCCTGCACGGTGAGGCGGTTGAAACTGATCCAGCGCGCATACAACTGCGAAACATCCTACGCAACCCAGATGGTTCAAGCCAAACTGGTGATATAACTGCCGAAGATGTTATCGATTCATCGACAGGTGCACGAGCCGGTTACTTACGCGTGTTGCACAAACTGCTGCACAAGCCTGCCCTCACACTGCTTGCTGTGTTGGTTTTCACCGTACTCAGTTACGTTACTTACGGCAAATTTGGCAAAGGTGTGGAATTCTTCCCGGATATAGAACCTGAAACCCTGATTGCCAAAGTGCATGCACGAGGCGACTTATCCATTTACGAGCAAGACAAAATTCTTTCGCGCATTGAAAATAAACTGCTGGGCAATGAAGCTTTCAAATCGGTATACACCCGAACTGGCAGTAATTCTCAAGACGGTGGGGATGTCATTGGCAATATTTCGTTCGAACTTAAAGACTGGGATAAGCGGGACAAAGCCGTGGATCTTATCGCGGACATGACGCAGAGCGTTAGCGACATCGCCGGTGTTCAAATTGAATTTCTCAAAGATGAAGGCGGTCCCGGTGGCGGTGGCAAACCCATCAATATTCAGGTAAGCGCGACGACCACAGAAAAGCTATACGAGGCCGTGGATTACATCCGCGGCCAAATGGTGGCTGTTGGTGGATTTGAAGGTGTTGAAGATAACCGCCCTCTACCCGGCATTGAATGGCGACTCAATGTTGATCGTGAACTGGCTGCGAAATACGGTGCCAACATCGCGCTGCTGGGTCAATCAGTACAGTTAATTACATCGGGGATTCGGGTTGCCGGTTATAGACCAGATGATGCAACCGACGAATTGGATATTCGCATGCGCTACCCCATTGATCAACGTAATCTAGATCAGATCTATGATTTGCGCGTACCCACAAACAGAGGCCTGGTTCCAATCTCTAACTTTGTGTCTTTGTCACCAGCACAAAAAACCGGCGTTATCAACCGGGTTGATGGTAACCGCGTCATCACAATTCAATCAGATGTTGCTGAAGGCTTTCTGCCGGACACGCAAAAGAAAGAACTCGAGAAAGTGTTACTCGATGGTCCTCGAGATCCAGACGTAACCGTCACGTTTAAAGGTGAGGCACAGGAACAACAAGAGGCCATGATATTCCTGATTACCGCATTCGTAACAGCGATTTTTTTAATGTCAGTTATCTTGGTTACACAATTTAACAGCTTGTATCAGGCCTTCTTAGTACTTAGCGCCATTCTGTTTTCAACATCTGGCGTACTAATAGGACTGCTGGTAACCGGACAAACCTTTGGGGTTGTTATGGTTGGTATTGGTATCATTGCGCTAGCCGGTATTGTTGTGAACAACAATATTGTCCTAATCGATACCTACAACCGCTTTCGGGCAGCAGGTTCAAGCGCGATGGACGCGGCAGTGCTTACAGGTTCAGTGCGCGCGCGACCGGTGTTTTTAACCGCCATTACCACCATCCTTGGCTTAATGCCCATGGTGTTGTCCATGAACATTAACTTTATCAGCAGGGAGTGGTCTTTCGGTGCACCATCAACACAATGGTGGACCCAACTAGCAAGCGCTATTGCGGGTGGCTTGGCATTCACTACCTTGTTAACGCTGTTTCTAACGCCATGTTTATTGGTATTGGGAGCAAAAGTTAGCGCCAGAAGAAAAGTGAAAAAGCTCAAGCGGCAAATGATCAAGCGCGACGGGGCACTGAAACAACAAACCGCTTAGTGTTCAGTCTCGTACACGTTGACTGCAACACCTCAAAATGTCATCGTTCGATTTGTTGCTGATTTTGGTTTTATCTTTTGGCGGCTTGGGATTATTTTTGCGATCGTTGAAAAGTAAACCGCTATAGCGGTTGACACTCAGTATTCAATTTCGTTGCTTGCGAAATTCGCGCGCACTACTTCGCCATGCCGAAATTCCAACTTGGTACCTCGTGGCACGGTAACACCATTAATGACAGAATCCATCGCCAGAGTACCGCTTACGCTATTGGCACCGGTAAAATAAATAGGTCCAGCACGCAATCTTACGTTGGCATAATTGAAGTCACGTGGCATTGCTACGCTTTGAACCAATCCATCTGACATAAAGACCAAAGCGCCTTTAGGGAGCAATATCCCCCGCAACACCTGAGCATATTGAAGTATTTCTGGCACGTCACCGTTTTCTATTTGCTGATCACTGGCGTTGGCAATCTTCGAGTAATACGAGTCCCACTCAACCGAGCCGTCTGCCGCCAGCTGTATGTGGGTTAATGGAGGATACAACCGATCTTGGTACCAGGTGTAATCTGAGCTTTCGAATTCACGCAAATGTTGGGTATCGCTCAGGCTGTAGCGGGTATTCGTGAACAACCACAGCTCACCCAACTTAATTTTTTCCGCACGTACTTCATCGCTGCCTACAGAAGATCTCAACGTAAACGATTCAAGATTGCCGGCTTCGTTGAGACTAATACGCGTATTGGTAGGCAGCACAAAACGACCAACACGAGTGTTTGCACCTAAATGCCCCTCACGCAACGCACCCGATTCATCGAATCTCACTGGGCCAGGCCCAATGATAAAGTTGCTTAAGTTTGTATTTCGCTCAAGTGTCGCACTGGCAACCGAACCACTTGCATGAAACAAGATGGGTTCGAGGCTCTTGGCAAACCAGACACCATTAATCTGAGACGGTCTGTTCAAATAGGCTTGCTTAGGAAAGCCAGAGTCATAGAAAGCTGTAACGTTCTTACCGAACACCTCTTCTTTGAATTTCTCTTCTGCGGATAAAACCGCCTTGACCGGCTGTTGATCATTCGCCCCAATTACCGATGCACCGTTGGGTAAAACCGAACTTGCCAATGGCGCAAACTGTAAATTCCCTTTACTGTTAAACGTTAGTTTACCCGCCGCAAGCTCCACGCCTTTATAGTTCACAGCCTGCACTGTGTCTGCCCAAGAGGCTTCGCAATGCATATCAAAACCAAGCCTTGAGCCCCTTGGAATGATTAAGCCACGATGATAAGTATCATGGATCAATGTGCCCTCTGCGCTAACATTGCCAACCAGCACCTGTGCGCAATCAAGCGTTTGCTCTGTGCCAAAACTCGCCTTTATAGCGAGCAGACACAGTGCAGCTACTACGATTTGGATTTTCAAACGGCGATACCCCCGAACCATCGCAAGCCTCTAATGTGAAAGCCTACTCATAATTAGCGGCACAATCGGGGGGTTGCCTGAGGGTATTTCTACCGAAACCAGCCAACACACTTGGTGCTGTGGGTATCAGTTCAGGTTTTAATCTTGGGTTGAGCCGACTTGGAACCCTAGGCAACATCCCATGCGGGACACCAAGGACCATTCACTAATCGCATATCGGCATCCAAAACATCAATCTTGGCGATTTGTTCGGGTGTGAGCACCAGTTCTACCGCGCCAAGATTTTCGCGGATCCGCTCAGGACTTCCAGCAGACGGAATGACTACGTAGCCTTTGGCTAGCAACCAGGCAAGTGCAACTTGCGATGCCGTGCCTCCGACCGCTTGTGCGATAGCCTGCAGCGTCGGATCATCAATGACCGCACCCCGCGCCAAAGGCGAGTAAGCCGTTATCCGGATATCGTGATCGGCGCAATAATCGACGATGGGTTTGTTGTGCAAAAAAACATGCAACTCTACCTGATTGGTCATCAGTTTTCGGTCACCCAACAGCGCGCGCGCCTTGTCCAAGTATGGCTTGGTAAAGTTTGATACCCCAATGTTTTTACACAACCCGGCATCGTATACGGTGGCGAATTGCGCCATGTAATCTTCGATCTCATACTCATCATTGATCGACGGATAGTGCAGCATCAGTAAATCGACAGGCCCGACTCCCAATTTTTCCAATGATGCTTCCACATGCGAGCCGATTTGGCGTGGCCCGAAATTCTCTGGTGCAATTTTTGTAGTGACCCAAAGCTCATCGCGGGCGATACCGGCGTCTGCAATTGCACGCCCAACATACGCTTCGTTTTCATAGCCTTCGGCACAATCAAGATGGCGATACCCAGCCTCAAGCGCTGCTGTCACACCAATATAGGCGGCTTCTTCAGGGCGGTTCCAGGTGCCATAACCAATACTGGGTATACTTTTCATTCGTTTTATCTCAACTAGAAAGCCATCGCATGGAAAACCATTTCATGCATTTATAGCTTGACGATCTCGACGCTACTTTCCATGCGCCAGTCTTGTGGCAATTCGCGAACATTCCCGGTTACAACGACATTGGATGTTAGGCGAATATCGCTGCTGGAAGCACCCAACATAAGCTCAAACTCACCCGGCTCAACGATCCGGTTACCACTGTGTGCAGTGAAGTTAAGCATATCTGTCGGCAATCGGAAGGTCACTTTAGAGCTTTCACCAGGCGCCAAACTCAGCCGTGCAAAGGATTTAAGTTCCATAACCGGTCTGACGAGGGACGCAA
Organism: uncultured Granulosicoccaceae bacterium; assembly: GCA_964390335.1. Lineage (GTDB taxonomy): Bacteria > Pseudomonadota > Gammaproteobacteria > Granulosicoccales > Granulosicoccaceae > Granulosicoccus. The sequence goes on from CAYMHU010000046.1 coordinate 9,229, forward strand.
CTTGATCACGAATATACAGCTGGGCAACTTCAAAACCTGACCGCGCGCCGGTGTTGGTAATGTTGACCGACACGACAACCTCACCGCCATCATTCGGTACTTCTGCAGCCGCAACTATTAAGTCGCTGTATTCGAACGTTGTGTAGGATAAGCCGTAACCAAAAGGATAGTCGCTGCCAAAATGACGGGCGATGGGAGTACCCGCGCTTTTGAACTTATGGTTGTAATGATACGGACACGCACCTGCGCTGCGCGGAACCGAAATGGTGAGTCGTCCAGACGGCTCAATCGTTCCCGATAACACATCAGCCAAAGCTAATCCACCCTGCTCACCGCTGAAATGAGTCATTAAAAGAGCACCGAGTTCTTTTTCACGCCCACCCAGGTTATAAGGCCGACCACTGGACACGACAACAACAACTGGCGTTCCAGTTTCAAGCACAGCATTGAGTAATTCTTGCTGCATGCCCGGCAAACTCAGTGTGTCTACATCTGATCCTTCACCGACTGTGCCAGTTTGAAAAATACCTGACAGATCCCCAAGGCACAGGATGGCCACATCTGCTTCAACTGCGGCTTGCACAGCGTCTTTGATCAAATCAGTGCGTTCAGATACAGGTGAATTGAGTAAAAGGCTGGCGTGGTCCGCCATGTCGCCGGGGAAGACAGGTGTGCCGGACCCGCGAGTCTCCAGGATGTAGCACCCTTGCGCAAACGTGACACGGTCGTCTCCAAATGCGGCGCGCAAGCCTGCAAGCGGAGTGATCACATGATCAGTGTCGGTAGTTGTATCGCTGTTGATCAAGTGCACCGGAAATGCATAGTCACCCAACAGCGCGAGCGGATCATCTGCTGTCGGGCCGATCACGGCAAGCTTCGCGTTGGGGTTGAGCGGCAAGACACCATCGTTTTCAAGTAGCGTGATTCCCTGTGTGGCGATCTCCCGTGCAAGCTTGAGTGCATCGGGTGTTCGCAAGGTAATGGCCTCTTCGTCAACATACGGATTGTCGAAAAGACCTATGCGAAATTTCTCAGTAAGAATACGTCGCACGGTTTCGTCGATATCATCCATCGTGATTTGACCACGCGCCAGAGCTGTTTCCAATTGCAGCGTGCATTCATTTGATGGCAATTCAACATCAAGCCCTGCTTTGAACGCGATGGCCGCCGCCTCACCTTTGTCTGTTGCGATGGCGTGATGTGTTTCAAGCAAGGTAACGCCGATGTAATCGGCCACAATCAGGCCATCAAATCCCCATTGCTTGCGCAGCACCTCGGTCAGTAAATGGCGCGAGGCGTGCAGCGGCTCACCGTCTATATCATGATAGGCAGGCATGATGGATCCTGCATTGGCCCCTTTGACGGCCATCTCGAATGGCAGCATAAAATCGTCAGCCAGCTCGCGCTGACCAAGATGCACAGGTGCATGATTCCGTCCACCCTCACTGGCTGAATGACCAACATAGTGCTTAAGTGTTGCGAGCAGTTGGCGGTCCTCGCCTTGCAAACCTTGCACGTACCGCGTAGCGAAAACACCCGTTAAATAGGGGTCTTCGGCAAAGCACTCTTCAGTACGTCCCCAACGTGCATCACGGGACACATCGAGTACCGGTGCAAGACCCTGACGACATCCCACAGAACGACACTCGTCTCCTATGGTTCGACCCACACGTTCTATGAGGTCTGGGTTCCATGTGCCTGCCATTGCCAAGGGTGTGGGAAAAAGCGTTGCGCCTTGCGCCATCAATCCTGAGAGGCATTCCTCGTGCGACATCACTGGGATGCCAAGTCGTGTGCTCTCGATAATATCTTTTTGAAACCGGTTCAGGGCACGAACACCTGCGCGAGGGTCTACCCCAACCGTGCCCAACGGTCTAGTAATCTGACCCAAGCCATTGGCTATCATTTTTTTCACCACACCCGGCTCACCGGTTGAAAACGCGTTCGACGCGTCGGGCCGCAACTTGTGCTCTCCATCTGCTGACAACACAAGCCACAGTGCGTGCATTTGCGCCAGCTTTTCGGGCAATGTCATCAGCGAGAGCAGATCCTGGACCCGCTCCGTGAGTGGGGCGGATGAGTCTTTGTACATCACAAGATCACGCTTGCTTTGGAAAGACGTGGATTTTTTCCGGCACAATGGTGAGAGTCACTTTCTCATTCATTGAAAGCTCGGTTAACGTATCATCCACCACGGTCAATTGCTGCCCGCCAACGCTAATCTTGAGATGATTCACAGCACCGGTGGGTTCGAGCACCTGTACCGTGCCGGATAGACTGTTATCAGTTGCGTCTGACACTAGGTTTAGATGTTCTGGGCGTAATCCGATTTGCACCTCTGCATCTGTCCCATCCGGGGCTTCGGGTACAGACAAGCGAGTGCCATCTTGCAGTCTGGCAAACACTTGTTCGCCATCGCGCTCTAGCGTGGCATCGACAAAGTTCATCGCAGGCGATCCAATAAAGCCCGCAACAAAACTATTTACAGGATTACGGTACAGCTCTGATGGTGTACCGATCTGCTGAATGACACCACCTTTCAAGATCACAACCCGATCCGCCAGTGTCATCGCTTCGATCTGATCATGGGTCACGTAGATCGATGTCGTTTTGACTTTTTGATGCAGCCGTTTAATCTCGTCGCGCATTTCTGAACGCAGTTTGGCGTCAAGGTTAGACAAAGGTTCATCAAACAAGAACGCGTCTGGGTTGCGCACAATGGCTCGGCCCATGGCCACGCGCTGACGTTGACCACCAGACAACTGCGACGGTTTGCGCTCCAGCAGATCTGTAAGACCCAGTGTTTCTGCAGCCTCACGGGCGCGTGCTCGTCGTTCGCCTTTTGAAACACCGGATATCCGCAAGTTAAAGCCGATGTTTTCTTCGACAGTCATATGCGGGTAAAGCGCATACGATTGAAACACCATGGCGATATTGCGTTCGCGCGGGTTGAGATCATTGACGATTTCGTTGTCCATCACAACGTCGCCGCCGGACGCTTCCTCTAATCCGGCGATAATACGCAACAGAGTCGATTTTCCACACCCTGATGGCCCGACCAACGCAACAAACTCCCCCTCCTCTACCACTAGGTTTAGGTCATGCAGGACTTTTATAGCGCCGAAGGATTTCGACAGATTCACTAATTCAACACGTGCCATTAGCCTGTTTCCTCTGGGTACTTGGTGTCGTGCGCGCGTGCAATGTTTGCATACCATTGTCCGCTTGCTTTAATGATACGTTCCTGGGTGTCGTAATTCACGTACACCAAGCCGAAGCGCATCTTATAGCCTTCTGCCCATTCATAGTTGTCCATTAAACTCCAGGCGAAATAGCCTTTGAGCGGGATACCGCCCTTCACGCTGCCAGCCAATTCGTCCAGGTGATCCGCAATATAATCAAGCCGCGGCTGATCGTTGACGAACCCATTCTCATCTGGACCCATGTTGTAGCAGGCTCCGTTTTCGGTGATGTAAACCTCAGGCAGGTTGTCATATCTATCGTAGACTTGGCGCAACAAGTGCGAGATGCCGTCGGCGCGCATTTCCCAACCAATATCGGTGCGCTCGTCCGAATCACTGGATGGCAATGACTCCAATTGCAAGAAGGCCGAGGCTGCATCCGCGTTGGTATCAAATGTACCCATTGCGCCGACTCCGGTTAGATCGGCACGGCTGTCTGGGTCATGCTTCACGACCGCTGGGAAATAATAGTTAAATCCCCACCAGTCCAAAGGCTGGCTAATGATGTCCAGATCCCCGTCCTGAACGCGCAGTTTCTCACCCAGCGCGGTTTCAAATTCCTCATCATACTGACCATTAAATATTGGGCTGAAGAAAACACCGTTGTGAAACTGAAATGCACGTTCAGCTGCGGCCAGGTCCTCTTCTTTATCGCTGGCAGGAAAAATGGATTGTGCATTCAAGACTATACCCATCGGTAAATCCGACCGTTCGGCACGTGCTGCTTGAACACTCAATCCATGTGCAAGATTGGTTACATGCACAGCTGCCAGTGCCGCGTCGATAGAACTTTCGCCCGGCGCATGCTTTCCGATCCAGTGCCCCAGATAAGTTGAACACCAAGGTTCATTAAACGTAGACAATGCATCCATTCTATCGCCGAGACGTTTGACAACAATAGACGTGTATTCTGCAAAGGCTTCCGCCGTGTCGCGATCGGTCCAGCCGCCATAGCCTGCCAGCGCCAAAGGTAAATCCCAGTGATACAGTGTTGGGAAAACCTTTAGCTTGCGCTCAAGCATACCGTCGATCAGCCGGTCGTAGAAGTCGAGACCCTGTGTGTTCACCTCACCGCGACCCTGAGGCAAAATGCGTGGCCACGCAATGGAGAAACGATAAGCATCGACGCCCATCTCTGCAATCAGATCAAGGTCGCTTTCCCAGCGATTGTAGTGGTCGCATGCGATATCACCATTATGTTCTTGGTATACGCGACCAGGCATGTTCGAGAACGCATCCCAAATACTGGGCCCCCGCCCATCTGTACGGGTTGCGCCCTCTATCTGATAGGAAGCGGTCGCTACGCCCCATGTGAAATCTTGCGGAAAACGGGCCGCAATTGAAGCTGGATCATGTTTGGGGTTTTGTGTCACGGAATTATCCTTTTACTGCGCCTGCGGTCAGGCCTGCCATCATTTGACGGGAGAAAAATAAGAAAGCGATCAACAGCGGCAACATGGACAGGAAAGTGCCCAGCATGATTGCTCCCCACGGCGAATTGGCGATGGACTGAACCGATCGAAGTGCCAACGTCAAAACGTATTTATCCGGCGAAGACAGAACGATAAGCGGTGTCAGGAAGTTGTTCCAAAGCCCGATGAACATCACGATGCCTAAGGTTGCCAAGGCCGGCTTGATCAAAGGTAAAACGACCGACCAGAAAATACGGAAATCAGAAGCTCCATCGACCTTAGCGGCGTCGAGTAAGTCTCGGGATATCGATTGCACCATATATTGTCGAATAAGAAAAATACCAAACGCATTGGCGATCCCGGGAAGCCAGATTGCCAGATGCGTATCGAGAATACCCAGAAAACGAACAGTCAGAAAAAACGGAATTAATCCGAGAACCGGCGGCACCATCATGGATGCGATCATGATGCCGAAAATAATTTTCTTCCCTTTAAATTCATAAGCGAAAAATCCATAAGCGCACATTGAACAAAACAATACTGCACCAACAGTACCAGCCACCGACACCCATAACGAGTTGAAAAGCACTGTCCAGAACGGCATTACATCCAAAAGCTTGGCATAGTTTTCAGCAAGGTTATCGCCTAACCAAAACGGTGGCGGAGAAGAGTAAATCTCGGAACGTGAATGGGTTGCCATCAAGGCGACCCAGACAAATGGAAAGATGGTAACGAGCACACCGAAAATCATCAGTGCATGCGTTGCAAAGCGACTAAGACGCGGATATGAGCGTTTGCGTTTACTCGGGCCAGTCATGCGCTTAACGGGCGTTTCTGTTTCTGTTGTTGACAGTGTCATCAGAGGTCGCCTCCCATACCCTTTTTGCCATTAAAAAAGAAGTGAACCGCCGTGACAATAGCGATGAAAAGAAACAGCACCCAAGAGATAGCGGCAGCTGCGCCCATCTCCAACCATTCCCAACCAACCAGATAAAGGTAGTAGGAAGCCGTTAACCCAGATTGTCCCACACCACCTGAGTTGCCCGAAGTCAACACAAAGGGTTCTTCGAACATCTGCAAATTACCAATGATCGTAAGCGTAATCGCAAAGAATGCGAACGGGCGAATCATGGGCAACGCGATGTGCCAAAATTGTTGCCAAGCATTACAGCCATCGACTTTGCCTGCGTCATACAACTCCTTCGAAACCGTTAAGAAGCCGGCTGAATAAATGACGATGTTGAATCCAGTGTATTTCCAGATAACGACAAACGCGATCGCCGGTTTGATCAGATCGGTCGATGATAACCAGCGAATCGGCATAGCCTCCTCTACCCAGCCGAGGAACAAAGAAAAGACCGGCCATTTAGATATGGCCAATAACCATTGATTCAGAATGCCTGTGTTGCCTGAATAGATCGTGTAGAAAATCAGCGAGATTGCCACGGTTGATGTGATGAAAGGCACGAAGAAAGTAGCGGTGTAAATTTGTCTGAGGCCACTGCGTATCGCATTCACCAGCAGGTATGCAACCGGTATGGCAATCAAATGCTGTGGAACCCCGGAGATAACCGCGAGCCAGGCAGTGTTATAAAGCGATTTCCACATCCACGGGTCGTCAATGGCAGTGCGATAGTTTTCAAGACCAACGTATTGCATGCTCGACAGTCCAGCAACCGGGTTCCATTCCTGAAAAGACAGGTACGCAGAGAACATCAGCGGGAACGCCGTGAATACTGAAAAAATAATAATAAACGGCGATATGAAAAACCAAGGCGTCAGCGTTTTTATCCAGCGCCGACGCTTGGATGCAGGTTTACGCGGTTGTGTTTGTTGCGAACCGGAATCGGCTGTACCTGACAGCTGATCGTCTGGATCGGTTTCGTTGACAGCCATGGCTTCGATCTCTCGACAAATAAAGAATGCGTGCGCTGATGAAAGTCAGCGCACGCAGGTCGGCTTACTTGACTCGACGCTTGAGCAATCGCTCAGCATCTTTAAGCGCTTGATTAATGTCTTTGCCATCATTCAGCACCTCTGCCAGAGCGCCATTCATCACAACATCTTCTGCAATCAAGTCACCTTTCATTGGTGTGACTGCAGGCACCTTTTTGGCAACCTCTGCAAACAACTGGCGCGCCTTTTGACCGGCCAGAAAATCCAACGGCTCGTCAAATGCAGCATCACCATAGGTGGACAATAATACTGGGAACGCGCCTAAATCACGCAGGCTATCAATTTGTGGTCCCTGTTGAGTGGTCAGATACTTGATAAATTCCCATGCTTCTTCAGGGTTTTCAGACTGTTTTGGGATTGCTAAAAATGAGCCGCCCCACGAGCCATAAATTCCACCGGGCAGATCCGATGCTCCCCATTTGCCAGCCGTATCAGGTGCCATCCAATTCTGCAGGTGCCCTAGCAACCAAGCGCCAGATAACTGCGTTGCCACTGTGCCATTTTTGAAGCCATCGTACCATTCGCCAGTCCATGCACCAATTTGACCATCCAAGCCCTCGTCGCGGATTTGTTTGGCGAGTTGGAATGCATTCACGAATCGATCTGATGTCACTAGCGAATTGCCGTCAGCATCGAAAAACAAACCTTCACCGTCTTTCAGTGTTGTGCGAACAATGATGCGTGCAACATCACCGGCATCAGCGATAAGGTAAACGCCTTTTTCCTTCAACTGACGTCCATATTCTATATATGAATCCCAATCGGAAATGACCGAATCGATGTCACCGCCAACGGAGTCCAACACGTCGCGGCGATAATACATAACGCCCGGTCCAATATCGATTGGCATACCGTACTGATTACCGTCTGCCCCTTGGCCTTGGTTCCAGGCGTAAGGCACGAAACCGTCTTTGAACTGCTCTGCGCTGTACGGGGCTTCAGATAAGTTAACAAAACCACCTGCGTTAATGAATGCACCGATAAACGACACATCAACAATCACGACATCCCCTGCGCCAGACTGTGTCGCAAGATTAGTTGTTAGTTTCTTATGGTGATCGCCATGATCATTCATCTGATACGTAACGTTAATATCCGGCATGCTCTCATTAAAAATCGGAACCTGCTTGTCAAAGTGCGTATCGAAAGGTGGGAATCCATCAACGCGAACATCGCCGGCAAAAGCCGAACTGGTCGCAATGGCGGTGGTGAGTACACTGGCGACAAGGCCAGCTGATAGTTTCTGCTTCATTGTGCTTCCTCCTGTTTGAGCGCTCCCGCCCAATTATTTGGGGACGTGTGGTTAATGTGTAAAACGGAGGCGCGCTCGACGACCTCCGCTTCAAAAACGCGTGGAATGTCAGCTGTGCTGGCCCTGGTGACTAATGCATGCGCCAAGCGGCCAGCTGCATGTCCGATTTCTCTCAGTGGTTGGCGAATGGTAGTAAGCTTTGGCATCAGGTGACGCGAAGTGGGAATGTCGTCAAAACCAATTACGGATAAGTCTTGCGGTACTTTCACACCTCTATCGCGACAAGCCTCCAGTGCGCCAGTCGCCATTTCGTCGTTTTGAAAAAAAACACCCGAAAATGAAGTGCCACGATCCAAAAGCTGCATCATTGCATCGTACCCGCCCTGTACTAGAAAGTCGGATTCGATGACGATTGGCTCTAAATTGTGTTGTTTGAGAGTTTGCGTAAACCCCAGAGTGCGATCACGCACTTCGTAAAATTTGTTAGGGCCCGTGACCATTGCGATGTTGCGATGACCCTTATCGTACAGGTACTGAGCAGCGAGAGCGCCACCGCGACAGTTGTCCAGATGAATGCAACGATCCTTGAACGCGGGTAATAATCTGTTCATGAGTACCGAGTTGGGATGGTCTTCCATCCATCGGCCCAATTCGTCATCGTCCAGATTATCTGAGTGAATGATGACAGCGTCACATTGCCGATCAAGCAATGATATCCAAGCCTCGCGCTCACCTTCCGCGCGTTCGTGTGATGACTCGGCCAGCATCTTGAACCCCTGCGCTGAGATGGCCTTTTCAGCACCATGCAACAAAGAACCGTAGTAAGTTGAATCGAAGCGATTTATGACCACACCAACTGATTTGGAGGAGCGGCTGGCTAGACTACGGGCCATCTGATTGGGGCGATATCGCAGCTCCACAGCTGCCGCCTGAACAAGCTCGAGGGTCTGCTTGTCAACGATTTCAGGCTGGCTGTATGCCCGGGAAACAGTCGCTTTTGACACGCCCGCATGACGTGCAACATCCGCCATCGTCACCATTGACGGCAAGCGCTGCAAATTGATTTAGTCAACACAGTCGGCACGGCAAATTTGGACCTCTGGTTCAGTAAAAGCACAAAAAAGAAACTTGATGTACGCGGTTACATCAGTTAGTGTTGCATATGAAACCGCGTACATCAAGCAATCTCTATGAATTTTGCCAAAACCGTCTTTTCAGCTTTTGCCACCGTATGCCTAGCCTGCTCAGCCCAGTTGCAGGCGCAAGAGCGCATCGAAATCCCACTCACATTTGAAGATCTTCCTGCCGATTTGTGGTCCAAAAACCGGCTTGTACCAGAGCGAACCGACACTGGTTTGAGGTTACACGACACGGGCGCAGGTGAATTCGACGACGCAAGCTTCTGGCAAATTGAATTCGAACAGGATTTGCCGTTTGGCCGAAAAATGCTGTCCTTCGATGTGACGGTACAGCCAACGCATCAACCGTTGTGGAATACGCATTTACTTCAACCCATCATCGATGGCAAAGAAGCTAAACCAGCGCTGAATGAAGATGGAACACCGTCTTTCGACAAAAGTATCGCCGATGATGGCAAAGGGTTTGTCACTATTCCAGAGGACTACTCGGCTCAAACGATTACCTTAGACATTCCCAAATCCGAAACTAAAATCAGCACGTTCGCCTTTATGACAGGGGCCGCTGTGGCATACGATATGACCATCTCCAATTTCAAAGTAATAGCTTGGCCCGAAGACGATGACCGTGTTTTTCCACACAACCCGGTGAGCTCTTCCATGGGCTTTGCACCCGGGTACCCACAAAGTGTCATCGTTGAGTGGTCAGGCTTTGATCCTGAAGCAGACGATGCGCCGGATACTGCAACCGTCAGACTATCAGGCCCCAACGGACAGGACGAAGGTGCCCAAGACATAAACGTGCCCTTACCACGAAAACACTCTGTTGCATCAGGATCTGCAGTGTCTCGAATTTCGTTCGACTTAGAGCCCGGCCTGTATACGTTGACGGTCCCAGCATTGGGTGAACGCTCCGCAGCTGCGCAACTGTCGTTTGAGGTGTACGACAACTTTAATACGTTAACAAGAATGCGCGACGAAGCTTGGGGTGTGTTCCATTGGATAACAGGCGGTCCAGAGGGGCCATTCCCCGAAGCCCATCCACAAGATACAGCAGCCAAGGTGTTCGGGAGCGATGAGACGCGTGACGTTGTGGGCGGTTGGTACGACGCCGGTGACTATGGGAAATATGCTGTTAATGGATCATGGGCTGCAGCGATGATGCTGCTGACCGGAATAAACAACCCTGACGTACTCAACCACCCCATTGCACCGCTTGCTGGCGGAACAGATAAGCCAGACTGGATTGACGTTGTGGTCGCGCAGTTGGATTGGCTCGTCAAGATGCAAGGTTCAGACGGCGGCGTAAATCACAAGGCAACCACGCGTAACTGGCCAGGTCTTGATGTCGCACCAGAAGAAGATACCGCGGTGAAGTATCTGATGCCAGTTTCGTCCACGGCCACAGCCGATTTCGCCGCAACTATGGCCCTGGCTGCGAAAGTGCTGCAACCTTACGATACTGACCGTGCCACTCGGTTCGAAGCGGCAGCTGCACGCGCGCTAACCTGGTTGGAAGCAAACCCCGACCTGGTCATGATTGAACGTCTATACGATGGCAAGGAATATGGTGGCCCCTATACCGACAGTGACGACACAGACGAACGGTTCTTTGCGCTTGCGTCTTGGGCAGCGTTGAAACAAACACCAGAGGCCATTGCTGCTGCAGAAGCTGAACTGGGTACACGTCGTGACACACTGAATGCCTCCGACAACGATACCTATTGGGGCAAAGTCGATCTACTTGGTATGTGGGCACTTAAATCAATCGAAGACCAACTCTCAGACGAAGGAGCATCGCAGGTCAACTCCGCATTGCGATCGGCCGCGCATAAATGGCGCGTCTTGCAACAACGATCACAATGGCTACTGCCAATGCAAGATGATCAAGGATTTCCATGGGGTTCAAATGGTGCACTGTCTACTATTGGTTGGCACTGGTTAATGTGGGCGAGAGTTGATGGCAACCCTCAGTTTGCAGACGCCGCAAAGTTGCTTCTCCCCTACTTCCATGGTCGAAACCCTTTGGGACAAACCTACGTTACAAACGAGTTCGGCGTTAAGAACCCACACCTTCGTCCGTTTGTGTCCGGAGCTATGGACCTACCGCCGGGCTTCATTGCCGGTGGTACGAATTCAATAGACCTTGCCGGGGATCCAACCAGTGGCGCAATTCTAGGCCAGCCTCCGTTGCGCATGTTCGTGGATCATAAAGACAGCTATGCCACGAATGAAGTTGCGATTAACTGGCAGGCGGCCTGGTCACTTTATGGAAGTCTTTTGGTTGCAACTGAGTAGTGTTGCTAATTAGCAGCGCTTCCGATAAAAACGCCGCCGACCTGCACCCAGCAACGCAAACACCAGTAACCCAAACAGGAGCGTATCTTTCGAACCATTCGCATTGCCGATGCTGCATCCGCGTCCATTAAGGCCCGTTCGAATTGGGCCGTTAGCGGCCTGCTGACCTGGTGCTTCTGCCAGTGCTTGCTGGAAATCTGGAATACCATCGCCGTTTTCATCAAGCAGAGTTGATTCATCGACCAGGCTATCGGCAATACCGTCGCCATTGATGTCAGGGGCTCCTGATTCAATGATATCAAAAAGTCCATCATTGTCTGCATCACGATCCTGAAAGTCTGGTGCGGCGTCACTGTCAGTATCGACGGGTATCAGCGGAATGGCCTGTAAGCTGTCATCTATGCCATTGACATCATCATCAAGAAAATTATCAACAACACCATTGCCATCCGTATCCATGCCGCCGGCCTCAAAAAGATCAGTGATACCATCAGAGTCTGCATCAATTTCTATAGCATCATAGCTACCGTCGTCGTCACTATCAGTAGGCGCAATAGCCATTGACTTAGTGATATCGTCAGCGCCATCTCCGTCATTATCGACAAAGTTATCCAAACGACCATCACCATTGGTATCTTCAATAAAACCGAATGACTCAACAGCATCAGTCAGACCATCGTTGTCGCTATCACCGTCTCGAAAGTCGGCCAAACTATCACCGTCAGTATTACGCGGTGGACCACCGGCACCTTCAGCAAGACCACTGTTGCCAGACACGGCCGAGTTGGCGAAATCATTCAACACCACATCGTCCTGAGCCAACACAGCTTCCTGAGCGGTATCGATAATCCCGTCGAGATTAGTGTCTACATGATCTGACTCGGTTGTATCAAGTAGTCCGTCGTTGTCAGAATCAAGATCACGAAAATCCAGCACGCTATCGTTATCGATGTTCGGTAACGCATAGTTTTCGGTTCCTGATTCAGGCTCAGTTTCAACGATGTCGGCCATTCCATTCGGACCATAGGTGAACGTCAAATCGATTACACCGTCCAAGTCAGTATCAATCTCGTTTACCCGAACCATGCCGATTCGCGCTTCGATAATGTCAAAAATACCATCGTTGTCCACATCAAGGTCACGGAAATCTCTGACCCCATCACCGTCGGTATCACCAACGCCTTCCAGTGCATCACTGATGCCGTCGTTGTCTGAGTCAACATCAAGGTAGTCAAAGATGCTGTCGCCATCTTTGTCTGCCGGGAACTCACCGTCAAAGTCAGCTTCGATTGCATCAGCTATACCATCGTTATCTGAATCGGTATCCACATAATCAGCAGCACCATCAGAGTCAGTATCGACTGCGCCTTCTAAACTATCAGGCAAACCGTCGTTATCTGAATCGGTGTCAAGATAATCGGCAGCACCATCTTCGTCGGTATCAATGGTGCCTTCCAAGCTGTCAAGCAATCCGTCGTTATCTGAATCCAAAGCCGGTTCTTCGGAATCTGTGGTGCTCTCCTCGGTGTCCGCTGGCGCGGCTGGCTCGCTTCCGTCTTCAAGATCATCTGTCACGCCATCGTTGTCGGAGTCGAGCTCCTGATAGTCAGGTGTGTCATCGCCATCAGTATCGGTCGGTGAAGCGGGATCACT
>CAYMHU010000046.1:22277-30480 GCA_964390335.1 uncultured Granulosicoccaceae bacterium
ATGCCATCATTATCTGAATCCGTGTCCAGATGATCAGGTGTGCCATCACCGTCGGAGTCGGTGTTACCTTCAAGCGCGTCGGGGATACCGTCGTTATCGGAGTCAGAATCAATATAATCCGGCGTACCATCAGTATCGGAGTCGACCAGGTCCAGTTCTTCGCAATCCAGACTGAGGTGCACGTCATCAAACGCCAGGGTATTCGACGAAAAATTGTTCTGCTCGTTGTAAAAACAGAACCGCAGTTCGTAATTCATACCAGCAACAAGCGACAGGTTAGTGTCCTCTTGGCTGACAACATAGCTGTCGGTTGGCACGGGCATGAAGGCATCATCAAACAGCAAGGTTGATGAACCATAACTATCTGATGAAGCTGCCACGCCAAATTCATAAGCACCGGCTCCAGATGCGCCCGATGCTGTTGGTGCCAGACCGGTTTGAATCCCGGTTAGGGTTCCGTTTTTGTTCAACGTAAAACCCATGTAGGCGCATTCGTCGTTCGCCACTGCGTCGGCATAGGTTTGCGCATTTGAGTCGTTAAGCAACCACTCTTAATTCTATGTAGGATAGTTGTAGCCGCCGCCAAATTGAACGTCATCGGTGCTTACTACACAACCTGATAGCTCAGGCTCTACAACACCAGCATTCGATGTACCACCATTGTCGTTATGTTCCCACTTGACCAGACCACCGGTGGCTGTAAACGCTATTTCCGCCGCATCGCTTATTCCGTCGTTATCAGAATCGGTATCTAAATAATCAGGCGTGCCATCGTTATCAGTGTCGACAGTGCCTTCCACCGAATCCGGAATTCCGTCGTTGTCAGCGTCACTTTCCTGGGCAAGCGCATGCGATGCTGGAACAATCAGAAGCGCCAATATGCCGAGACAGCTAAAGCACTTCACCGTACTTTGTATGATTGATTTAAAGTTTGTACTTTTGTGTACGTCAGAACTACAACGAACGAGCTTGAGTAATGTACTCAACATAGCGGATTCCAACTTTATTGTGACTAGCGGCCAAAGCCGTGGAATAGCCGGGGTCCGACAAGCACATTTAGACACCCGCACAGACCGACACAGCTTTAGCGCCAATCCATCATTCTTCCACATACCGATGAACGACTATCAATCAGGAATCTTTATGAATGTAATGGCTTTGTAGGTTATACAGCTTCGATTCGATCGGCACTGGAGTCACTGGGTTTACGACTCAATAAGCTTGTTCTGAACGACAAACTTGTTCTGACGACGAGTTGTTTCACGTTGTCAAATCACCTGAGACAACCCTTCAGATACGAGTATCGAATAACAAAGTCAGACGCGTTGGAATCGCAATCAGCAGTTGGATATTTGGGCGGATAGTTGCGTGATGTTAGCTGTGCGCCAACCATTTTCAGACCTCTTTATTGAAGCACAGCCTGAATGAATCGCACTGGACAGCCAAATCAAAAGAGATGGCGTCCCCTAGGGGACTCGAACCCCTGTTACCGCCGTGAAAGGGCGGTGTCCTAGGCCACTAGACGAAGGGGACGTTTTACCGCCAGGGGAACCCTGACGCCTTCAAGCCGACCATTATACCTAAAAGATTAACCGTGTGTTGTGCATTTGCTAAAAAAGCAAATGATTTTGCCTAAGCGACAGACCCACCGCCCGGGGTATCGTCAAACCCAGATGGACTCAGCGCTGGCAGTGCTTTGATTTGATTGCGACCTGCTTGCCGGGCCATCGCCAAGGCCTTGCGTGCTCGAGCCACCAATGCATCGGCATCATCGGCCTCGTCCAGTGCCGTTAAGCCCGCACTGGCGGTTAACACAAACTGCACATTATCGTAGCTTACTGAGCGGTCAACTTGTTTTCGCAAGCGCTCGCTCAACGCTAACGCACCGTCCAGATCCGTGTGATTCAGAATAATAAGAAATTCATCTAATTCGGTGCGAAAAATAACATCGCTTTGTCGTAACTGCTCACCAAGCGCTTCTGCCACCGATTGCCAAGCTTGCTCACCCACTGCAACACCATGATGCTCACTGATTGATTCAAGATAGTCGACCGTGATTAACATGACAGACAGCGGTAATTCAGCACGTCGCGCAATGCGAATTTCGCGCGGCAGTTGTTGCTCAAGCGCTAACTGATTGTGAACGCCCGATGCTTTGTCTGTCATGGAAGCCAACACAGCAGAATGATGTTCAAGCGCATTTTCCAACGGATAAATGAGCCCTTCCACCAATCGTTCAGCATCGCGTTTTTCACGCAGCGTAAACGGCTTACCTCGCATTAACAGGATATCGCCGAGCGATTGCTCACCCAGTTTTAGTTCGAACATTTGCCGATGTTGGCGCACATCGCCAACCAGGATATCGCGTCCTCGTTCAGCCGCCAGGTACTGCAAACCATCAAACTTCATGAAGGCTTGGCCCTCACTCATGAAGCTTTCAATCAGCAATTCGAGATCGAGTTTGCGGTGTAGCAAGGCATGGAACTCAAGCTGGCGCAACTGTAGGTCCAATCGTTGTTCCTTGACTTCGGACAACGAAGTGACAACTGACTTATTAATACTGACGACAGACATGGCGTACTCAACTGACGCTAGGGACAATCCAACGTGCAATCCATGTTCCAAAGCGTGAACTGGTTACAAAAAATGCGCACAATACGCTGTTATCCGCACGTAAGTGGCTGAAATGAAAAGATTTGGAGACTCGACGATGAGTAAAACTACATCCCACCAATGGAATTGAGATACACCACAACCCCGAGTGCACCCAGAGTAATACCCAGCAATGACCACGGTAACACCGCGCCACCGGGTTGGTTTTCAGACGGCAAACCCCAATCTGAGCGGATTTTTTCTACCATGGTATCTGGATCTTCACGGCGTTCCGAATCGACTGAGCGGTTTTGTTCGCGTTGATCTTCGCGGGAGCGGGCATTTACAAAGCGCTCGTAACCGACATCCGTATCCAGATCGAGTAATTCCTCCGGAATGAGTTCAGGTACCTGCGTTACTGGCTCCCACAGCTCACCATCACGGCTAACTCGGTCGGTGTTGCGCACTCTACCCAGTAACAGGTAGCGACCCACTTCATGTGCGGTGTAAGGACCCTGCACCCGGGAACCCTTTTGAACGTACCATTGTGACTCGTCTGTTACCATGCGCAAACTCTAGCGTTGAGTCCATTCGGTTAAGCGGGCTTTTAAACGTACAAGTGCCTGTCCGTGGATCTGACAAACACGTGATTCACTGACACCTAAAATTTCGCCAATTTCACGCAGATTAAGATCTTCATCGTAATACAGCGACATAACTAGACTTTCGCGCTCGGGCAAATTCTTAATCGACTCAGACAAGGCATCTCGAAACGATTGATATTCCATTTGATCGCTGGGCGTCGCTTCCTGGCTTTGCGGTAACGCAATACTTTCACCGGTGTTTTCATCAGGTTGATCAAAACTGTAGATATGAGCTGCCGAGCTCTCCGTTAAAATGGTGTGGTAAGCGCGCAGATCCAAACCTAATAGTTCTGCTACTTCTGCATCCTTAGCATCCCGGCCAGTAGTTTGTTCAAGATTTCGCAGCACTTCAGCCGCCTCACGCGACTTTCTATGCACTGAACGCGGCGTCCAATCCGATCGACGAATCTCATCTAACATTGCACCACGGACCCGGATACCAGCATAGGTTTCAAAGCTTGCGCCTTGAGACGGATCGTAGTGTCTTGATGCTTCCAGTAAACCGATCATGCCAGCCTGGATAAGGTCCTCAGCTTGTACGCTCGGCGGTAACCTATTCATTAAGTGAAACGCAATTCTTTTAACAAGATTCGCGTTGGCAGCCACCAATCCATCTGGATCAACGGTAACCACCTCGTTATACATGGCATGTGCATTCATTTATCTTTTATCTCACCGAGAATCGTTGTCGGCTTTTACTAGCCGCTCTACGAAAAATTCCACCTGCCCCCCAGGACTGTGTGGTCGTGGCCATTTATTTATTCTTGCAGCCAACTTCTTAAGAGCCATCGCTGCAGCAGATCGAGGGTGTGCCAGCAAAACTGGCTGCTGCTCCCGAACTGCATGTATCAACTGAGCGTCATGTGGAATAGACCCGCAGTAGTCAAGCAATACATCTAGATCTCGCTCTGTTTTTCGCGATAGCCTGGAGTACAGATCTAATCCTCGAGCAGAAGATTCAACCTGATTTGCTACAATGCGAAATCGTCGCACTCCAGAATTTCGATTCAGTGCGCTGATCATGGATAACGCATCCTGAAGTGCGGTTGGTTCATCACAAACAACCAGAAGCACTTCACGCGCGGCTCGTGAGTTATTCAACACACAATCCGATAAACCGGTCGCGCAATCGATAACCATTGTGTCGGCATCAACACCGAGACCACTGAACAGTCCAATGAGTCCGTTATGCTGAATTTGTGACAGCTGTGCCATTTCCGTGACACCGTTCGACCCGGGAATGACCGCAATCCCGGCCGGACCGCTCAGCATCACATCCGACAGGCTTTTCTCGCCCTTCATCACATGCGACAAATTGAACGCAGGTTTTAGGTTTAACAGGCTGTCGACGTTGCCCTTTCCAAAGTCAGCATCGAACAACAGCACCCGTCGTCCAAGTTCGCTCAAGGCGATGGCCAGATTCACTGCCAAATTGGATTTACCCACGCCGCCTTTACCACTGGTAACCGCTATGGTTTGCACCGGGCTTAAGTTCGTGTTGCCAATTTTTAAAGCCGTAGCGCTCATGACTCAGTTACACGTCTCGTTCTTCCAACCTTTAACCTTTTGCTGTTCAACCACGCAAAATGGCCGAGCAGAACTGTGAGTGGAATTTGCAAGCATCGAACCACTGAACAGTGCCACACCCCGCATTCTTACAAGGGTTTCATGCGCAACTTCAGAATTGGGAGATGCACCTCAGTTTGGATATGAGATAGCGTGAGTTTGAGAGTGTTGGCATGTGATCTAAGCCAAGTTTTTATGCAGACACAAAAAAACCGCAATCAAGCGGTTTCTTTGGAACGCATGTATGTAACCGTTAGCACTGTATTCGGTGCTAACGAGTAGGAATGATAGCTTGCTTAAGAAACCTCTTCAGGACGTTGGATGTTGTACTTACGCATTTTTTCAACGAGCGTGGTACGACGGATTTTTAATCGGTTAGCAGCGTGAGCCACTACACCGGAACATTCATCCAGCGCTTGTTCAATCAGACTGATTTCAATATCGGTTAAGTGTTGCTTCAAATCCATACCATCGCGTGGCAAACGAGGCTTATTGTTGAGTTTGCTATGCGGCATGCCCTGAACCAGCGGCATTGCAGCAACTTCAGCTTCTTCACCACTGCTTACACGGCCATGTGGAGACATCTTCGGCGGTAGATCAGCCACATCAACAACGCCATACGGGTGCAGGATAGTAAGCCGCTCCATTAAATTAGCAAGCTCACGAACGTTGCCCGGCCAGTCATAGCTACACAACGCCATCATAGCAGCCGGTGTTAAACGTACGGACGACTTTTTCTCATGCTCTAAACGTGTTATCAGTTCATTCACCAACAAAGGCAAATCCTCTGTTCTGGCACTCAATGGTGGCATCTCAATAGGAAATACATTCAGGCGATAGTACAGATCTTCACGGAAGGTTCCGTCATCAATCAGTTGTTCAAGATTTCTGTGCGTTGCGGCCACGATACGAACATCGCTACGGATACTCTTGTTACTGCCCACACGCTCGAAAGAACGTTCCTGAATAACGCGTAATAACTTCACCTGCATTGGCAGCGGCATATCACCAATCTCATCAAGGAAGATGGTTCCACCCTCCGCGAGTTCAAAGCGCCCTTCTCTGGCACCGACCGCGCCGGTGAACGAGCCTTTTTCATGGCCAAACAATTCGCTTTCCAACAGCTCGCTTGGAATGGCGCCGCAATTAATTGGCACGAATGGCTTATTGCGACGATTCGAGTAGTAATGAATATTACGCGCAACAACCTCTTTACCTGTACCCGACTCACCCAAAATCAATACAGTCGCTTCGGTTGGGGCAACCTGATCAACCATTTTGCGCACTCGGACAACGGCACGACTGTTGCCGACCAAGCTTCGAAACAGCTCCGGGTTTTGTGTGCCTTCTTTATTGACAACTGTATTAGCCGTGCCGCGCACTTCCGCCCGGTGTAGTAAATCGGATAACAGTCCATACCGAATATCGGATTTAAGGCAACCAATAAAATGTTCTTCGATATCTGACTGGCTGATATCAGCAGGCTGGCCGCCCAACATCAATACCATTGGCGGGCAATTCTCGTGTTTTGCGGTTAAACCCTTTACCCAATCCACAATCCCATGGAAATTAGCAATCAGAATCGCCTGGTAATCACCCAAGTCGCCAAGGCTGTCCAGCAGCTCGTGGGAACTCAGTACTTTTGATTCATGATCTATGAATTCCAGCTGATGGGTTAGTCGTAGCGAGTTTTCCGCGTTGGCATCGACTATCAAGACCTTTTTGACTTCTTTCTTGGCGCTCATTTTCTCTCTCTCGCGGTTTAAGCCGGGATTAAAATGTGTACTGCATCACCAAAGGATAGAAGAGGATCTGAATAAGACAAAGATTTGACGAGACATTTTTAGTTTGACCCGCCAATAGACCGTAACCAATTCGCATTCCATCACCGTAATTAGACGGCATTTGCATCCCGCGAGATTGGTTTGTGACGTGCCCATGACTAACTTTAAAAGTTAGTTACACTTGTTCCCAATTACGCCGATTCCGGTTTTGTTCGAGCAAGGAACGGAATAATATTGTCACCTTGCCCGGACCAAAGCATAATAATAATAATAAGTACCACCATAGATTGCAGAGCACTGCGGCCTGGATGGATACAAGAGGAAGAGACATGATCCCACAAGAGAAGAAGATTGGTCGAAGTACGGTCACCAATCTGGCAGATGTGCGAGAAGCCAAAGCACAAGCTGGCAACGATGCCGAACCATCTCACGCTGAACCAACACACGCAGAATTGCATGGAAACCGGCGTTTCGACGCTGAAAAAGTAGCCTGCATTAAAGCCGCTATTGCTGCCGGCGAATATAAGATCAATCCGGAAAGCATCGCCGGAAAATTTATCGAGCACGAGCGGAACCAATAAAATAACATAGCGTCTGTTGTATTAATTGAATGGACAGACGCGATGAGAAAGTTGGTACCAGTTATTTCGTGGATAATCGTTGCTTGGATATGTTTTATCTTTCTTGGCTCATTACCCTATAAATTCACACTCCATCCAGACACCCAGCACATCTTCGGCACCATTGGCACGTGGTTAGGCGGATTTTTGGGTGATGGCATAGGGAATTTGTTTACCCATTTTGGTTCATACGTGGTTGGTGGATTCGAATTACTGACATCCATTATTCTATTGCTGCCGATACTGCTTTGGTTAATCTCCAAGATGCGAGGCAGTCACTTTGGCAATACTCGCCGCCGCTTTCACCAGGTTGGTGGTTTGATGGCCTCTGTAGTCATGATCGGAGCTGTGTTTTTTCACCTGTTTACCCCACTGGGCATTGAAGTGCTGCATGAAGGCGAATCGGATGGTGGCAGCTTGTTTTATGCAGCGGTATCCATTTTAGTATTGGGTATTGTGTTGTTAATAATTAACCGGCCCGAAAGTGAAGATCGGTATAGCCATTAATAGCATTGCGCATAATCAAATGGCACCAACTACATTAGCTTAGTTAGCCAAATTAACCACTAAAAACCTAGCGTGACATCGGGTGCTTACGGCGCGGTGCACGCTTGGTTTTTTTACTCGATGGCTTATTCACAGTTTTATTCGCCGCTTTGTTCGCAGTTGCGCTTGTTTCGTCGTTGGTCTTGCTAGGTTCATCTTTTTGGTCTTGGTTATCAGCGCCGGTTGAATCTTCCGTAGTAACCTCTTTACTGACAGCCCGCACTGGTTGAAAACTGCTGCGCTGACTATGAGTAGCCAAGGGATTGCTGCCTGGGTCTACCACTTCTGCAACCAGTTTCAGTCGAACCTGCCTGTTGCCAATGATGCGATCGCCCAATACGCATTCAGATTTAACATTGCCCAATCGTATAGCCTCGAATAGTTTGGGTATTAACATACCAATGTGTTCCAAAAAGGCACGTTGTTGCGAATTCAATGTTTACACTCGCAT
>CAYMHU010000047.1:0-30470 GCA_964390335.1 uncultured Granulosicoccaceae bacterium
ATCGTCCAGATGATTAAATCGCAAAAGTGTTTCCTGTGCAGTTACCGACAAACGCTCGTTGCTATTTACTTTTACGTAGTCGTTGCTGTCCGGTAGTGTCAATCCGGCTATTTGACAAAAATCTTCCACAACATTTCCATTGTGCATACGTGCCTTTTCAAACACCCTTACTGATATCGTGGATTTGCCGAACACGGCCGCCCATCGATCCAGCAATTTGTTGTAGTCATAATACAGACCAGTCGTGCTAACACGGTTAATATCGAAACGTTGAGTCGCGCCGCCCTGGATAGACGTGTTGTGCGCGCTCATGGCAAGTAAATCCTGCCGACGCAGATACACAACAATTCGAATCTTGTCGAAAAAAGTGTTTAAAAATGTTTTAAGGTTTCGAATATCGTTAGCGTCTGTGACCCGTGATTGAAAGTGCTCGGATGAGTACAGCACAGTGGAGTCACCATCAATTGATTTTTGAAACTGTTCTATCTCGCGGGTGTGTTCTTTGTAGAACTGATTTTTCCATTTCAGGATGTCAGCATCATCGTTACTCAAACGCGGCATGTTGCCAGCAAATACACTTGGTGTGTTCTGGCAATAATTAACTAATTTAAAGTTGCTGATGAAGCCAGCGGATCGAAAGAATCCACAGTGGTTCTGTTTAAGCAGCCCGCTGTTGCGGTCCATAAAATCCTGAATCGATGTGGACCCGGTTTTCTCAGAACCTATATGAACAATCGCTGTTCTCATGCCCTGAATATTATGTGTGGAACCGCCTGACATTAGCTGTCTCTATTATTGTTATCGACCGAAAAATCGCAAATTTGGTGCCAGAATCAGGCCGGATTAAGCTGTTCTGAACGCGAAATCAATCGCTTAAGGCGATCAACCCGTGATTGCATCGCTGTGCTCCTCAGATTAGCGACACGCTAGGCCTGCGGCAAAAGGTCTATTAGTGCTTTTGCGGCTCGGCTTAATGTGCGTCCCTGTAAGCTCACGGTGCCAAGTTTGCGATTCATTTGTACGCCGCTAACCGGCACTGCGGCAATGGTGTCATCGATCATGTTGGACGGCAGTGCGCTCCAGCCTAAACCAACCGATACCATCATTTTTATTGTTTCCAGATAATTCGTTTCTAACGCCGTATTAATAGTGATGTCGTGGGGCGCAATGGCATCCAATAAAATGCCACGGGTCACGGTGCCTTTAGCTGGTAAAACAGCCGGATGCTTCGATAATTGATTAGCAGATATCGGTTTCTTTATTTTCTTTGATGAGCCCGCTGAATTTAGCGGATGCTCGGGCGCACATACAATGACCAACGGATCGTTCCAAACCAGTTGCGTTGCTATATTGTCTGGTGGATTGGCTGGGAGCGTGACGATGGCAAGTTCAATAGAGCCATCGGCCACTTGATCGCAGGCTTGTTCTGAATCCATAAACAGCAAGTCGAGATCGACTGCAGGGCAGGCTTGAGTGTAGGCTTTCAAAATGGGTGGCAAACGATGGATACCAATATGATGACTGGTTGCCAGTCGTAAACGCCCGCCAACTTCATGCTGTAGTGAGCGCACTTGTTCACGACTGTTCGCAATATCGTCCACGATGCGTCGCGCTGAGACCAACAAAGTTTCTCCCGCTTCGGTTAACCGTGTGTTGCGGCCGAGCCGATCAATCAATTGCACGTCCAGCTCAGATTCCAACGCGGCAATGCGCTTACTAATGGCCGGCTGGGTCATGAACAATTGTTCCGCTGCCCGCGAGAACGAGCCGGTTTCGGCCACTGCAATCAAGGCTTTTAATGCGGCTATATCCATACAACTATTCCAAGTGCTTGTTTTATCCGCATTCTATTTCATTCCATATGGGAATGAAATATATAAATAATATGAATTTGAGTAATTTGTTGCTTGGCCTTAAAATGCTCACATGAGTGATACGAGAGGGCGAAGTTAATGGCTGGAAAAACGCTGTACGACAAAGTGTGGGACGCGCATGTGGTGCGCACTGAAGAGGACGGCACTGCGCTGCTGTATATCGATCGACACCTAGTTCACGAAGTGACTTCCCCGCAAGCCTTTGAGGGTCTGGAATTAGCCGGGCGTAAACCGTGGCGCATTAATTCGATGTTGGCGGTCGCCGATCACAACGTACCGACCACATCGCGCGATGAGGGCATTGATGACCCCGTATCAAAGTTGCAAGTAGATACGCTCAGTGAAAATTGCGAGTCGCATGGTATTACCGAATTTAAAATGAGCGATTTACGTCAGGGCATCGTGCACGTAATTGGGCCTGAGCAGGGTGCCACCTTACCCGGCATGACGGTGGTTTGCGGCGATTCCCATACCTCTACGCATGGTGCTTTTGGCGCGCTTGCTTTTGGTATTGGTACATCTGAAGTTGAACACGTTATGGCTACGCAGTGTTTGTCGCAAAATAAAATGCGCAACATGTTGGTCAGTGTTGATGGCCAGGTTGGTCCTGGGGTTACCGCTAAAGACATTGTATTGGCCATTATCGGTGAAATCGGCACAGCTGGCGGCACGGGTTGCACCATTGAATTTGGTGGCGATGCCATTCGCGCCTTGTCGATGGAAGGGCGGATGACGGTGTGTAATATGTCGATAGAAGCTGGCGCGCGCGCGGGTATGATCGGTGTTGATCAAACCACCATTGATTACATCAAGGGACGTCCGTTTGCTCCGCAAGGGGAACAGTGGGAACAAGCCGTTGCGGCATGGCGTAACTTAAAATCAGATGACGATGCCGTGTTTGATAAGGTTGTGCGACTGGATGCAACCAAAATTGAGCCGCAAGTATCGTGGGGTACGTCGCCGGAAATGGTGACCGGTGTTAACAGTGTGGTGCCCGACCCTGCATCCAGCAAAGATGCGTCCAAATCCGAAGGCATGCAACGTGCGCTGGAGTATATGGATTTAGAGCCAGCTACACCTATTAGCGATATAAAACTTGATCGCGTGTTTATCGGCTCTTGCACTAATTCCAGAATCGAAGATCTGCGTGCAGCCGCTGAAGTGGTTAAAGATCGCAAAGTCGCAGATTCAATAAAACAAGCCCTAGTAGTGCCGGGCTCTGGACTGGTTAAGCAACAGGCTGAAAACGAAGGCTTGGATAAAGTGTTTGTGGAAGCTGGTTTTGAATGGCGCGAGCCAGGCTGCTCCATGTGCCTTGCCATGAACGCCGATAAGTTAGAAGCCGGCGAGCGCTGCGCTTCTACGTCAAACAGAAACTTTGAAGGACGACAAGGCGCGGGTGGTCGAACTCATTTAGTGAGTCCTGCCATGGCAGCAGCTGCAGCAATTGCCGGTCACTTCGTTGATGTGAGGAGCTTCTAATGAAAGCATTTACAAAGCTTGATGGTCTGGTTGCACCGTTAATGCGTTCCAACATAGACACTGACGCCATTATTCCAAAGCAGTTTTTAAAATCCATAAAGCGCAGCGGGTTTGGTGTGAATTTGTTTGATGCCTGGCGTTATCACGATGAAGGTTTCCCTGGGCAAGATGCCAGTACGCGGCAACCGAACGCAGAATTTGTACTAAACCACGAGCGTTATCAAGGAGCACAAATTTTACTGTCGGGCAAAAATTTCGGTTGCGGTTCTTCGCGTGAGCATGCGGTGTGGGCTTTGGACGACTACGGATTCCGCTGTGTCATTGCTCCTGATTTTGCCGATATTTTTTATAACAACTCATTTAAAAGTGGTTTGTTACCCATTGCATTAGACGAGGCGAAAGTCAATGAACTAGCCGCGCAATGTGAAGCGAATGAAGGTTATCAGCTGTCAGTTGATTTAGCATCGCAAACAATTACATCGCCAGATGGTAAGTCAATCCCATTCGAGGTTGATGACTTTCGTAAAGAGTGCCTGTTGAATGGTTTAGATGAAATTGGCTTGACTTTGCAGCAACGCAACTCTATCGAAGATTACGAAGCAAAGCGCAAAGCGTCAGCTCCGTGGTTGTTTGGTTAGCTAATGCGACTGGTTATTGGCAATAAAAATTATTCCTCGTGGTCTTTACGCCCGTGGATTTTAATGAAGCATGCGCGAATAGCCTTTGAAGAAGTTCGGATTCCATTGTTCACTGAAGATGGCAGACGGATGCTCGATGAATTGTGTCCGGCTAAAAAAGTGCCGGTGTTATACGACGGCCCGTTGGTGCTGTGGGATTCTTTGGCTATATGTGAATACATAGCGGATAAGTTCGAGGCAAAAAAATTACTTCCCAATTCGGCCGTAGAAAAAGCTCGTGCCCGCGCCATGAGCGCGGAGATGCACAGTAGCTTTCAGGCGCTACGGAACGCCATGCCGATGAATTGTCGTCGCACTGTGGACGGATTTAAACCGGATTTGGAGACGCAAATAGACATTGATCGTGTTGTGCAACTGATGGAGCAAGCACTCATTGATAGCAATGGACCGTGGTTATTTGGTCGCTACACGATTGCCGATGCCATGTACGCACCTATTGCGAGTCGATTCAAAACCTATGGCATCAGAACCCCTGATTTGACCCGTGCATACTTCGAGCGTGTGTTGGCTGATGCCAGCATGCAGCGCTGGTATGAAGACGCGGAACACGAAGTGGAAATTATAGCTAGCGCTGAATTGGATTAAACGCTGCACAACAAACAACTTATAAGTGAATGAAACGATGACTAAGCATATTGTGATTTTGCCGGGCGACGGCATTGGTACCGAGATAATGGCGGAAGCGGTGCGGGTATTAGAGGCGGTTACAACTTCGCATAACTTAAAACTAAGCACTGAAACACATGCGTTTGGCGGAGCAAGCTATGACATTAGCGGCGAGCCACTAACAGAAGACACGCTAAGTGCATGCCGTAAAGCGGATGCGTTGCTGTTGGGTGCAATTGGCGGCCCAGTGTATGACAAAGCACCGCGCGATAAGCGTCCGGAAAAAGGCTTGCTGCGTTTACGATCTGAACTTGATTTATTTTCCAATTTACGACCCGCCATGTTGTTTCCCGAGTTGGCTCAAGCTTCATCGTTAAAGCCCGAATTGGTAGCGGGTTTGGATTTAATGATTTTGCGCGAACTTACCGGCGGTATCTATTTTGGCGAACCGCGCGGTATAGAAGAACGTAATGGTAAACGGACCGGGTTTAATACTATGGTCTACGACGAGGATGAAATTAAGCGCATTGCTGTGAGTGGATTCGAAATTGCGCGTGCCAGAAATAAACGTTTGTGCTCAGTAGACAAGGCCAACGTGCTGGAAGTGTCCGAGCTATGGCGCGAAATAGTTATCGATACGGCTAAAGACTATTCCGACGTCGAGCTTTCTCATATGTATGTTGATAACGCCGCCATGCAATTAGTGCGTGCGCCTAAACAATTCGACGTTATCGTTACCAGTAATTTATTTGGCGATATTTTGTCAGACGCGGCGGCAATGCTAACCGGCTCTATTGGCATGTTGCCTTCGGCGTCGTTGGATATCAACGGCAAAGGTATGTACGAACCGGTTCATGGCTCAGCGCCAGACATCGCGGGTACTAATACTGCCAATCCGTTGGCCACTATATTGTCCGTTGCCATGATGTTGCGCTATTCGCTCGATGAAGCGGCTGCTGCCAACAGTATTGAAAAAGCGGTGGCACAGGTTATCAGTGACGGTTTTCGATGTGCTGACATTGTTAATGACACGGCAAACGAGACATTGGTGGGCACAACCGAAATGGGTGATGCAGTCGTTGCAGCATTGCAACGCACGTAAAACCTGCAGCATTGTGCATGATTAGTTTTCAATAGTTCATTCAGCGTTGTAGTAATGACGCGCAGAGATTTCTCACAGGTATTAAAATGGCGAAGCAGTTTGATGTAGCAGTAGTTGGTGCGACAGGGGCAGTAGGTGAAACCATGCTGTCGATTTTGGCGGAGCGTAAGTTCCCCGTTCGTAATGTGTATGCGTTGGCGAGTGAGCGTTCAGCCGGAAAGCGGGTAGAATTCGGAGATAAGCAACTCGTCGTTCAAGACTTGGCTAAGTTCGATTTTAGTCAGGTGCAAATTGGTATTTTTTCACCGGGTGCATCTATTTCAAAAGTGTATGCACCAAAAGCAGCAGAAGCTGGTTGCATAGTGATAGATAATACCTCGCAGTTTCGATACGATGATGATAAGCCGCTGATTGTGCCTGAAGTCAACGCTCACGCGATTGCAAAGTACAAAGACACCAACATTATTGCCAATCCGAACTGTTCCACCATTCAAATGTTGGTGGCGCTGAAACCGATCCACGATGCAGTCGGGATAACACGCGTCAATGTTGCGACGTATCAGGCGGTGTCTGGCACGGGTAAGGAGGCAATTGAAGAGCTGGGTGGCCAAACAGCGCGACTGTTAAACGGGCAGGATATTCAAACAAATGTGTATCCCAAACAGATCGCTTTTAATGTGTTGCCCCATATAGATGCGTTTCAGGAGAACGGATATACCAAGGAAGAGATGAAGATGGTCTGGGAGACCCATAAAATTATGGAAGACGACACAATCATGGTAAATCCGACGTGTGTCCGCGTTCCGGTCTTTTACGGGCATTCAGAAGCCATTCATTTAGAGACAAAGAGCCCAATTTCAGCGGATCAGGCCCGACATTTGCTGGGTTCAGCCCCAGGAATAGTGGTTCTTGACGAACAAAAAGACGGTGGTTACCCCACCGCGGTAACCGAATCGGCCGGAACCGATGCGGTTTTCGTAGGCAGGATTCGGCAGGACATCAGTACAGCGAATGGACTTAACCTTTGGGTTGTTTCCGACAATGTACGTAAAGGCGCCGCGCTCAACAGCGTTCAAATAGCCGAATGTCTAGCTGCTGACTACCTATAAAGTGCTGAAAATTAAATATTTTCAGCTATAGAATACAGTTGAGATAGTTAACATCGCAAAACCGACAACGGCTTTTTTCCGGCAAGGTTGTTTAGGGGTAGCGATACGTGGGACTAAAATAGTGCGAAAACTTGCAACAGCGGCAGCAGTGAGTCTGGTATTGGCTTCCGGTGGAGTTCGGGCGTTAGGCCTTGGCGACATCGAAATGCGTTCAGCGTTAAACCAGCCAATGAATGCGGAAATTCGATTAACCTCGGTGCAGCCGGGCGAAGCGAATGGAATGATCGTCAAGCTTGCTTCCCCGGAAGCATTTGCTCGAGCAGGCATTGATCGCACAAGTGCGTTAACCGATTTACGTTTCTCGGTTAACTCATCATCTGGTGCCCCGGTCATTCAGATCTCGAGTAACAGACCGGTTGTTGAACCTTTTCTTAATTTCTTATTAGAAGTTGAATGGCAAACAGGCAAAATGGTACGCGAATACACCGTACTATTAGATCCTCCCGTGTTCATGACGCCGACTGCAACACAATCGAGTTCTGCAGCTGCGCCGGAAACTCAACTTCGCAGTGGCGAGCTCAATGCGCCGGCCCCGATTGATAGATCGGATGAATTTGCCGTTGAACTTGCCGGCTCTGGCGAAGAGATCGCAAACGACGTGCAAGGCGGTGACGTGGTCGACCTTGATGGTTTAGGCGGTGGTGAAGCGGTGTCGCTGGATAGTCTTGGTGAGCTGGACGTGGTTGCCACATCGCCCGATATTGCCGGCGATACAGGCGATGTTGTTGTTCTTAGTGATTTAGACGTTGCTAATACCGATGCCGCAGCCGATTTTAATTTTGAAGTTGAAGTCGTTGGCGATGCTCAAGAAGTGTCTAACAGTTTTGTTGACGATGGTTTTGCTGACAACAGTATCGCAGTAGAAGAGATTGGCGATTCTGAAATTGTATCGTTAGATTTACTCGACACCGATACTCAAGGTACTTCGGCCAGTTTTGGTGGTGCAGTCACTGTTGCGCAAGGCGATACACTGTATGAGATTGCCACTCGCAATGCAGTGGCTGGCGTTAGCGTTCAGCAAATGATGATCGCTCTACTTAATGCGAATAAAAGCTCGTTTATACAAGACAACATTAACCTTGTTAAAGCGGGTGCAATTTTACGTCTCCCTGACGCGGCCGAGCTAGGTAATCTATCGCAAGCTCAGGCAGTCGCAGCCGTTAGCGAACAAGAACAGTTATGGCGTGAGTATCGTGACAGCGTGCGTTCTACATCGGGTACGCGCGTAGCTGCTAACGATACTGCACCAACAGATACGGATGCAGCGCAATCTGAAGCAACTCAATCTGAGTCTGTAGCGAGCGAAGCGCCAAGTACAAGTAGCGTTGCTGCAAATGACACGGATGCGGCTGGCAGCACAGCTGCTTCAGCCGGTGAAGTAGCAGGCGAAGAAAAGCCAGAGTTAAGCGATGCAGCTAAACGCATTCTAGAAGAGGCTAAGCAAGAAGCGTTGCAAAGTGGCGAATTAAAAATCGTGGCCGAAGGTGATTCTACATCCACTACAGCCAGTGCCACGGCCGATAATTCTGAAACCAGTAAAGATGCTCAAATTGGCGCATTGGATAAACAGTTGCAACTTGCAAGAGAAGAGTTGGCAGCAACCCAGCGCGAAGCCACCGACTTAAGTGAACAGTCGCTGGAGCTGAAGTCCACCACAGAAAATCAAGAATCGTTGCTAAGTATCCGACAACGTGAAGTTGCTCGTTTACAAGAACTGTTACAACAAGCCAGTGAAGATGCAGACGCTGCCGGCGTAATCGACAACGCCCAAGAAGCAGCAACAGATGCAGTTACTGCAGTAAGCGATGGTGCTGAAAATGCTACAGATGCTGTGGCTGATGCGGGTGACGCTGCAGCTGATATGGTTGGTCAAGGTGCTGATGCTGCAACTAACGCTATTACTGAGGCTGGTGAGAAATTGCCAGAAGTCGACCTGGTTCCTGAAGCGACCGTCGACACAACCGCAACCGACACTACCGCAGCGCCAGAAGCACAACCATGGTACGCATCACTACTGCAAAAATACGGCAAGTGGATTGTTATTGGTATTGGTGCATTGAGTGCGTTGTTTGCCGGCCTGTTGTTGTTCGGCAAGCGCAAACGTAAAGACGACGAAATCCTGGATTTCGATGAAGAAGAATTCGCAAGCCTTGACGATGTTGATGTAACAGCAGAAGGCAGCGCAGACATTTCAGACGACGCTGGTTTGGGTGGCAAGGCAGCAGCAGCTGCTACAGCCGCGGCAGCTGCAGGTGGCGCCGCTGCACATGCATTTGGTGGTGATGATGAAGCTGAAGCCGAAGCAATCACAGCAAATGATGCAACCGCTGCAAGTGATGAATTGCTTGATGCCGACGATACAATTTCTGAGGCTGAAGTGTATTTGGCGTATGGTCTGCACGGTCAAGCCGAAGAGCTGTTAACCAAGGCTATTGAAAAGAATCCGAACAACGCTGAATATCAGCAGAAACTACTACAGACACATCACGCTCAAGGTAATGCGGATGCGTTTGTTGCAACTGCGACTCAGTATCATGAAAAGTTTGGTGGTGATGCATCTCCCGAATGGGCCAGTATCTCTGGTATGGGCCAAGAGCTTCAGCCGAATAATATGCTGTTTGCTAACAGCGGTAACGTTGTTGAATCGGTTGGCAAAGGCGATTACACCGCAGATAAACTAGACGATAATGACTTCTTAGCAAACGAAGCTACAGAAGCGGTTGACAGTGTGATTGCAGGTTCTGATACAGCCAGTGAAACCAGTTTAATGGACCAGAGTTTAGACCCTGCGTTCGCTTTTGATGAAACCGACTTAGAAGCCACTGGCGACTTCACTCAAATTACTGAAGAGCTGGTTGGCGAAGGCGATGGCACCATTGACTTCCCAGGGTTCGACGCGGTTGATTCTGCGGGCGATGCTGTAAAAGACAAAATGGGCGCTGTAGCGGGAGCAGGTGCTGCAGCTAGCGATAGCTTAGATGATGCATTGAATTTTGATGATTTAAGTGTTGGAAACGATGCGGCTAATGACGGGCTTCAAGTTGCAGAAGCGTCCATCGCAGAAGATTTAACGCTCGACCTTGATGAAATATCAGGCGATCTGGATCTAGGCGAGGATGCTACCGAAGCGCTGGAAATTCCAGACCTGACCAGCGATAACGAACTGCTGAGTGGTGAAATCGGAAGCTTAGATAGTTCTGATGAAATGGATACCATGATGGATCTGGCAAAAGCTTATATTGATATGGGCGATAAAGATTCAGCAAGCAGTGCGCTGGGAGAAATTGTTAAAAGTGGTACGCCTTCTCAAGTGTCTGAGGCTGAAACACTACTGCGCAAGATCTCGTAAAACCAGAAACACCATAACGCAAAGGCGCTGCTAACCTTCGCGGGTTGCAGCGCCTTTTTTTTGCATGTCGTAAAATCTGCGGCACAGTATTATTCCGGTTGGGCAAGCGGTATGCGAATCGCGTTAGCGGTTGAATATGATGGCAGTGAGTTTTGCGGTTGGCAGCGACAACCTCATTGTCACTCTGTGCAAGCAGAACTGGAAGCAGCCTTAACCAGAATTGCAGACGAGCCGATAACCGTGAGCTGCTCAGGTAGAACAGATACCGGCGTTCATGGACTAGCGCAGGTAGTGCATTTTGATACCAATGCGGTACGCCCACTGCGCGCCTGGACGTTTGGTACCAATACGCATTTGCATAAGTCGGTTGCTGTGCATTGGGCCAGTGAGGTATCACCCGAGTTTCATGCTCGCTTCAAGGCGTTGAATAGAAGCTATCGCTATAGCATTCTTAACCGCGGCACGCGTTCCGGGCTGTATGCAGATAAGCTGAGCTGGGTTAACCAACCTTTGGACGTGGATGCGATGCATGCCGCTGCACAGCAGTTGCTGGGGGTGCACGATTTCTCGGCGTTTCGGTCAGCTGATTGCCAGGCCAAACACGCGGTTCGTGATCTGCACAAGCTCGATGTGGCGCGTAATGGTTCGATTGTAACAATTGACGTGGTGGCCAATGGATTCCTGCACAATATGGTTCGGATTCTATCCGGTTGCTTAATCCGCATCGGCAAGGGTGAGGAAGCTCAATCCTGGTTGTGGGACGTGTTACAGCAGCGTGATCGTCGTTTGGCAGGCATGACAGCGCCCGCGCAAGGATTGTGCTTTATTCAACCAAGCTACCCGCCAGAATTCGGTATTCCCGATTTCAATCAATTGTTTCAAGGCCCGTGGCTGAGCCTCCCTGAGTGACAAATTTGCCTGCTCTGAATGGGTAATTTCTGGTATCGTGACCTCCTGTTATGACGCATCGAACCAGAGTTAAAATTTGCGGTATTACCCGTGCCCAGGATGCGTTGCTGAGCGAGCAACTGGGGGCGGATGCACTTGGTTTTGTGTTTGTTCCAGCCAGTAAACGCCACATCGAACCACAGCAGGCGCGCGTTATAAGCGATCAGGTTGCACCGTTTATTGTGCGCGTTGGCTTGTTCCTCGATGCGCCGGAACATGAAGTTGAAAATGCATTGAAAATAATGCCCGGAATGATGCCGCAATTTCATGGCCGCGAAACGCCAGCTCAGTGCGAACAGTATGGAGTGCCGTACTTAAAAGCGATTGGTCTTGGTGGGCGCTTAGAGCCCAATCATGCAACTAAAACGCTTACCGAAGAGTTGGCCGAAGAAATGGCTGAATATAAACATGCCCAAGGCTTTTTGTTTGATAGTAATGAGCCGGGACAACTCGGCGGCACCGGACATGCCTTTAATTGGCACCAGCTAGACACTAATATTGCCAAGCCATTGATTTTAGCTGGTGGGCTTAATGCATCAAACGTACGCGGCGCAATTGAACAAATGCAACCGTACAGCGTTGATGTCAGTTCGGGGGTGGAATCGGATAAAGGGATTAAAGACCACGATGCCTTGCAGGCATTCATGCATTCCGTTCACCAAGCCAATACCAAAGCTAATTAGGCTACCGCTTTTTCTAACATTTTATTAAGGACCACTTAAGTCAGTGAGTGAAGAAGATAAAAAGGATAAGAAACCGAATCCTGTTGCAAGTCGTTTGAGCTGGTTTGAAAAACTGATACCGGCTCGCATCAGTTCGCGTAAAGAAGAAACCAAAGGTAATGTACCAGAGGGCTTGTGGGTTAAATGCGACAAATGCTCAAACGTGTTGTATCACGCTGAGCTTGAACGCGCCCAGTATGTTTGTCCAAAGTGTTCGCATCATATGCGTATTAACCCTCGCGCCAGACTCGATCATTTACTTGATCCCAATGATCGAATTGAAATTGGCGTGTCGGTTGAACCGGTAGACATGTTGAAGTTTAAAGACAGCAAACGATACAAAGATCGATTGGTTCAGTACGAGAAGACAACGGGCGAAACCGACGCCTTGGTCGTTATGCAAGGCTCCATGCATGGTTTACCCGTTGTCGTTGCCGTATTTAATTTTAGTTTTATGGGCGGGTCGATGGGCTCGGTTGTGGGTGAGCGATTCACACGCGCTTGCGAAACCTGTTTGGCCGAAGGTATCCCGTTGGTATGCTTTAGCGCCAGTGGTGGGGCACGCATGCAAGAAGCGTTGTTCTCACTATTTCAGATGGGCAAAACCAGTGCAATGCTTAATCAGTTGGCAGAGCGCAAAATTCCGTTTATTTCGGTGTTAACCGACCCAACCATGGGTGGTGTATCTGCGAGTCTGGCAATGCTGGGTGATATCATCATTGCAGAACCGGGCGCCGAGATTGGTTTCGCGGGACGCGTTGTTATCGAGCAGACTGTTCGTGAGAATTTGCCTGAAGGTTTTCAAAAAAGTGATTTTCTGTTGGAGCATGGTGCAATCGATATGATTGTTGATCGGCGTGAAATGCGAGACACATTAAGTCGTTTGTTGGCTAAATTAACGAATCACTCACCCCTTAAATTTGTTCAACAACCTGAACCAGCTGCAGAATCCGCAAGTGCTTAATTGAGGCCTGAGGTATGACAGTCCCGAAGCCGGACGATAGTCTGGATACCTGGCTTGAATGGTTGGAGTTATTGCATCCCACAGAAATTGAAATGGGGTTGCAACGCGTTGGTGCAGTAGCAGATCGGTTGAACTTACGCCCGTCACCGGTGCCGCTTATTTTAGTGGGAGGCACTAATGGCAAAGGTTCAACCGTTGCATTGTTGTCGGCTATCTACTCGCATGCCGGCTATAAAGTGGGGACATACACCAGTCCGCATATCCATGTGTTTAACGAGCGCATGCGGATAAACGGTGACATGCTGGATGATCAATCCATTGTGAATGGCTTACATCAAATTGAATCCCGCCGTTTACCGGAAACGCTAACGTACTTCGAATACACAACACTTGCCGCCATGATTGCTTTTAAAGAAGCGGCGTGTGATCTGGTGGTGATGGAAGTGGGGTTGGGTGGTCGATTAGACGCTACCAATTTATGGGATTGCGATTGCGCCATTATCACCAGCATTGCCTTAGATCATCAGGAGTATCTTGGCGATACACGCGATGCAATAGCTCGCGAAAAAGTGGCCATCGGGCGAAAAGACACTCCACTAATAGTGGGGGATGTAAACCCACCATCTGCCATTGAAGAAATTGCCCAGCAAACTCAAATGCGATTGCAATATATCAATATGAATAAATTGCCAGAGTCCAATTTAACCGGTGAGCACCAAAGGCGGAATGCTGCCTGTGCGCTAATGGCGATCGATGCTTTGCAACAGCAATTCGTGGTAACACCAGCAAGCATTGACGCGGGCTTGAAATCGGTGCAACTCCGTGGACGATTTGAGCAGGTTGTTATCGATGGACAACTGACCATTCTGGATGTGGCTCATAATCCTGCGGCAGCCGAAACCGTTGCAGACGCATTAACAGCAGGGTATCCAAACCATCGGGTTTACGCCGTTTTTTCAGCCCTAAAAGATAAAGATCTTGTCGGAATTGTGTCAAAGCTGGCGCCGGCCGTGTCGGGCTGGTACTGTGCTGAGCTCTCAGTTCCCAGGGCAGCGCCATTGGACATCATTACTCAGACATTAGAACAGTGTCAGTCAGCTCCTGTGACTGCCTGTGCGAGTATTCCGGACGCTTGGAAAACTGCAGTACAACAATTGCAGCAGCACAAGGCACGAGCTCAAGATCAACCCGCTCTTGTGCTGGTTGCCGGTTCGTTTGCCACCTTGAGCGACCTTCATGACGCAACGGCGGATTTATCTAACTCGACTGAACCGGTAGTTGGCTCGTGACCGATCTGGATTTACTCGACGAACAGCGCAGTGTACGGCTGAAGCAACGCCTATGGGGTGCTGCCGTACTGATCGCCTTGGCGGTCATATTTCTTCCGCTGCTATTGGATGGCGCAGGTAGCGAAAGTGAATATCGGCGCGTTGAACGTTTGCGGGAGGAACCGCCTCGACTTACGGGCGATGCCACACTGGATACTAATAAGCTGTCTGAGCGATTAAAGGACAATGCGAAGTTGGCCACCAATGCGACCAGGTCTGAACCTGCCCAAGGTGACACTGGATCGAACAATACTGCATTAGTCGGTACTGATACTAGTCGGCAAATACAACAGGCCGATCTCCGTTTAGATCGTTCTTCGGTAGCACAACCGAATGTTGCGCTTAATTTTAGTCGAAAACCAGATCAAACTGACCAAGCCGAATCGAACACAGCGCAATCTACACAGAATGATGCAAGCACAAGTACTGCCGTACCAAGCGCCAAAACCACGGATAAAGCTAGCGGTACAGATTTGTTGAGCGCCTGGGTGGTGCAGGCGGGTAGCTTTCGCGAGCGCGAAAACGCACTCGCGGTTCGTGATCGACTGCGTCGGGCCGGTTTCCCGTCATTTGTCACTGAAACTGATGTAGGTACGTTGACTTATCGCGTTCAGGTTGGACCCATGATT
Organism: uncultured Granulosicoccaceae bacterium; assembly: GCA_964390335.1. Classification (GTDB taxonomy): domain Bacteria; phylum Pseudomonadota; class Gammaproteobacteria; order Granulosicoccales; family Granulosicoccaceae; genus Granulosicoccus. The sequence continues at coordinate 14,872 of CAYMHU010000047.1, forward strand.
AACCTGCAACAGGCTGAGCGCAGCCGCGATAAAGTCATGTCATTATTGAAACGCGAAGCAATTGTTATTAGCTATCCTTAAGTTGTCATGGGTTTGGTAGAATTAGGCCCTTCCAATCCGGTTGGTCGGAGGTAACGTGTTTTCAGGAATAGACCTGCTGATTTTAGTGCTGATCGCCATCTCCATGTTTATCAGTGCGGTCAGGGGTTTTTTTAGAGAAGCAGTCAGTCTGGCTACCTGGGTGGGTGCTATCCTGATAACGCTCCTGTTCACGTCGCGCTTCGCGTCTTTATTGCCGCGCGATACTATCGAAAGCGCCGAAGCACGGTACGCCATCAGTGCACTCATCTTATTTTTCACCAGTTTGATATTGGGTGGATTAATCAATTATCTGCTGCAAAAGATATTAGCCACTTCGGAAAAGAGTCGGCTCGATTTTTCACTTGGCATCGCGTTTGGCGCAGTACGCGGCATTGTAATAGTCACAATATTGGTACTATTAGCGAACTTGTTTCCCGGATTCAAACAAGAAACCTGGTGGCGGCAATCGTTTTTCATCCCGCCAATACAATCGGTGGCGCAGTTTATTCATGCACAATTACCGCGTGATCTGGCGCAACACTTTGATTTCACACCAACGAGCTTGTAAATACGCATGTGCGGCATAATCGGTATTGTAGGAACAGAAGCGGTCAATCATCGCTTGTACGATGGCTTAACGCTGTTACAACATCGCGGTCAGGACGCTGCAGGAATCGCTACCAGCCATAACGGCAAACTCATGTTGCGTAAGGGTGCGGGTTTGGTGCGTGATGTGTTTGATTCGGAACACATGCAACGCTTACAGGGCGACATGGGCATTGGGCATGTGCGCTATCCAACAGCTGGTACATCAGCAACTGCAGAAGCTCAACCGTTCTATGTGAATTCTCCGTATGGCATCGTCATGGGGCACAACGGCAATTTAACCAATGCCACGCAGTTGCAATTAGAATTGTTTGAATCAGATCTGCGTCATATCAATACACGGTCAGACTCCGAAGTTTTATTGAATGTATTTGCGCATGAGTTACAAGCCCTAAAGCCATCTAAAACCGTTAAGCCGGAAGAAATTTTTGCAACCGTCGGGGCTGTGCACAAACGCTGCAAAGGAGCCTATGCCGTTATCGGTTTATTAGTCGGCCGTGGTGTTTTCGCGTTCAGAGATCCGCGTGGAATCAGGCCTGCTGTCATTGGTATTCGTCACACAGATAACGGAACCGAATATGCGGTAGCATCCGAGAGCGTGGCACTACGTGGGTTGGGTTTTACGCTATTACGCGATGTTGCCCCAGGTGAAGCCGTGTATATTGATACAGACGGTCAGCTGCATACGCGCCAATGCGCTGATAACCCCACCTTGTCGCCGTGCATCTTTGAATACGTGTACCTTGCACGTCCCGATAGCATCATTGATAACGTGTCAGTGTATAAATCCCGGCTTCGCATGGGCGAGCAGCTAGCCGGTAAAATTTTGCGTGAGCGACCCGATCACGATATCGATGTGGTTATTCCAATTCCTGATACCAGTCGTACATCAGCAATGGAAGTGGCGTTCAAATTAGGTGTGAAGTTTAGAGAAGGGTTTATAAAAAATCGTTATATCGGGCGTACGTTTATTATGCCTGGTCAGCAGATGCGTAAAAAGTCGGTTCGACAAAAGCTCAGCCCAATTGAATTGGAATTTAATGGCAAAAATGTATTGTTAGTTGATGACTCCATCGTTCGCGGCACCACGTCCGGCCAAATCATTGAAATGGCGCGCGATGCCGGTGCGAAGAAAGTTTATATGGCTTCAGCTGCGCCTCCGGTTCGTTATCCCAATGTGTATGGCATCGATATGCCTGCAGCCAGTGAGCTAATCGCGCACAACAAAGACGTATCTGAAATAGAAAAAGCGATTGGCGCAGATTGGTTGGTTTATCAAGACCTCGAAGATCTTGTTGAAGCCGTGCGATACGATAAACACCCCATCGATTTGTTTGAATCGTGTTGCTTCGACGGTCAATACATTACCGGCGATGTGGATAACGATTATCTGCACTCCTTGCAAAGCGTTCGATCAGACGATGTTAAGAAAGCCGGCGCTGGCGGTGACGATCTAGTGGTTTTGTAGTCAGGTTCGTCTATACACTCTAAGCACAGCATTAAATTGGACCGGCGTCTGGGTTAGTCGCTGTAAGTCTTGTATTGCGTTCGCGCGATGCGCGTGAGGCGTCATCGCAATAATATCGTGTACCAATTGCGGCGTTTCAATAACCTTTTCAAAATTGATTTCCAATTGTTGGATTTGCTCGTACCCTGCAGCAATTGCCTCGCTGTTATCTGGAATACTGTGTATTAGGACCTCGTTATAAATTTGTTCGCGAATTTGCAACAGATGTTCAGGGCCAGCATCCACCACTACCACCAGTTGGCCACGGGTTTGTAATTGAGCCCATGGTTGCCAACACTCAAATCCAAACAAGCTGGTTATAACGGAAGTCGATCCGCTTATAACGGGCAGGTGCTTATTGGTTGCAACAGCCCATGCAAGGTGTTTGTATTTTTTAGCCGCACTGATGATTGCCCATTTCGATATATCCACACCCAACACCGTGACCGGGTGTTGTAATTCAAGTGCCGCTAGATTGTCCGCTATTATTGCGGTGTAGTAGCCATCACCACAACCAGCGTCCGTAATCATATGGGCAACATCGCTGGTATTGAATACATGATCGTTGATGCACTGTGACACCGCAGTGGCTAAGGGTTGGTAAATACCTGCCTCAAGCACATTGCGTCTGGCAGCAATCATGTCTTTGCTATCACCTGGGTCTCGCGAGGCTTTGTAGTGAACGGGTAGTAAGTTGATGTAGCCGTGCCGTGCCAAATCGAAGTGATGATTTCGCTCGCATTTGAATCCGGCATCTGTTTTAACAAGTGGAAGGCCATCGATTGGGCAGGCCAAGGGGATCTGATGCAGCATACCCAGCATGCATTACGTTACTTTGACAGTATCAAACTATCTGATTAACCTTATGCTGTCAATGAAAAGGAAGGTCTTTTAAATGAGTGCATCCCAAGCTTACAGCGCGTTCAATACACTAGCTCTGATCGGTTGGATTATCTTGGTGCTTGGGGTGTTGGCTAACAAGCCTTTGCTCAGGGATCGGATTGCCGGTGTTTGGATACCCGTGTTTATGTCAGCATCTTATCTGGTGCTTATGTTGTTATTTCTTGGCAGTGCCGAGGGCGGTTTCGGTTCGCTAGATGCGGTGATGCAAATGTTCACCAATTCTTGGGTTGTGGTGGCTGGCTGGATTCATTACTTGGCGTTTGATTTGTTTATTGGTTCTTACATTGCCAGAAAGATGATGGCATTGGGTAAGTACAAGTGGGCATTGATTTTCATTTTACCGCTGACCTTTATACTAGGCCCTATTGGTTTCTTGTGTTATCAATTGTTTAGCAAAATAGCCGAGCGACGGGCACAAGTGCAGGTACACGGTGAGAGTGTCTAATGGCATTCAAGCCAGAGAGCCTTATTTTGGGTTTCAAAGCCAAGCACTTTGGCAATGGCGTGGTGCTGGTCCGAGCAAGCCTCGTGATGAGCGCACTGTTTGTTGCTGCCATTGCGATAGGCACAATGGATGATCGTTTAATAAACGGTGTTAGCGTTTGGTTAAAACCAGCCAAGTTTTCACTATCACTGGCGGTCCACTCGTTAACCTTAGCATTAGGTTTGATGTTGTTGTCTGCGGATCGATTGAACAGTGTTGCGGTAAAGCGATTCAGCCTCGTGTTTGTGGGTGCGGCTTTTTTCGAACTATTTTGGATTTATTTTCAAGCATCTAAGGCCGAAGCTTCGCATTTTAACTTTACAGGTTCATTTGAACATTTTATGTATCAATTGATGGGTATCGGTGCAGTGACTCTAACGTTAATAACCGGTATCTTTGGCTGGAAAATTTTTAGCGCTAAGAATAGCGTCATACACCTGGCCACCGGTTGGGGTTTTATCGTATCGGCTGTATTAACCACAATAGTTGCAGGTTATCTTGGTGCTCAAACGTCACACCATGTAGGTGTAGACCACAGCGACGCATCTGGCTTAGCCTTGTTTGGTTGGTCAACCACAGGTGGAGATTTACGTGTACCGCACTTTGTGGCGTTGCATATTGCACAGGCGATGCCATTTCTAGCTTGGTTATTCCCGAGTAAGCGCGTTGTTGTGCTCGCTTTGGTAGGGTTCAGCATGTTGGTTGCTGCGTTATTTTTTCAGGCTTATATGGGTATTCCGCTGCTCAGAGTGGGGTAAACTTAAGCCACTATATAATCTTGGGTTTGTTGAATCATGTTTGTGCCACCAAAATTTCGCGAAGATAACATCGATAAACTACACGAATTGATACGCAAAAATCCGTTTGCAACATTAGTAACCCTAGGCAGTAATGGCATCACAGCAAATCACATTCCGTTTGTGTTGAAAACGAGCTCTGAGCATGGAGAGCTTGGCTGTTTACAAGGTCATGTTGCATTAGCAAATCCGGTGTGGAAAGACTTTCAGCCAGACGATGTGCTTGTTATATTTCAAGGCTTAGATGCTTACATAACGCCTAGTTGGTATCCATCAAAACGCGAACATGGAAAAGTGGTACCAACCTGGAATTACATGACTGTGCATGCCAATGGCAAAATGAGTACAACAAAAGATGCACAATGGTTAACGGATCAAATATCGGCGTTAACCCATCAGCATGAAAGTAACCGTAGCGAGCCGTGGGCTGTCAGTGATGCACCTGCCGACTTTATAGATTCACAAGTTAAGGGGATTGTGGGTATTGAGATTGCAATTAGCGAGTTAGTGGGTAAGTCAAAGTTAAGTCAAAATAGGTCAGCAGCTGACAGGGCAGGTGTAGTGCTGGGTTTGCGCGGTGAGTTACGTCCAATGGCAGATGAAATACCATAGCCTAATGAATTAAGACCTAATAAAACGCGTTGTATAGCGCTGCGTCCAACGCTTCTCGGCGACCTGCACCTCCATCACGGCTAAAGTTGACCACCACACTGTAGCCATTGCCGAAAACCGCGAAAAATGAGCCATAGGATACGTTTCGAACAGTGCTGATCCAATGAAATGAACCATGGTGCCAATAGTTGTATCCAATCTTTCCTTTTCTGTAAGCCGCACCAAGTCCATAGTGATGGCCGTATCGATTAGTAAAACGTTTGCGCCCGATACCGCGTGGATCTCGGTAGTACGTGTCGATAAACTTTAAATAATCAACGGCTGATATTTTCCAACCGCCGAACGATGACTTAATGAGCCACTGTTTATACATTTCAGCTGACTCGACACCCGCTGTTTTTAGGATGTTGTTATTGCAATACTGGTTGTATGGCTCATTAGCCAGCGTTGAAATGATCAAACCTAAAATGGCATAGCTTGCATTGTCATAATTGAATTTTGTGCCTGGAACGGAAACCAATGGTTGCGCTGCAACCTGTCTGAAAATCCATTCATTGTGTTCTTTTCGAATATTTTTCCCACGGTACCCAAAATTTATGACTGACTCTGCACGAATTCCGCTGGTGTGGCTGGCGAGCTGCTGAACAGTGATATTCTTGAAATTCTCATCCGCAACCGGTCGTTCCATAAAGAAAGCCGGAAAAAGTTCGGCCAGCGTTGTGTCCAAGGTTTTACCGGCTGCTGCTAACGCATGTGTTGCGCACACAGCGGTAATCGCTTTTGACAAGGAAGCCACCGGCACAGCTTCGGTAACAAGCCGATTCACTCCATGGCTACCCAATAGTTCTCCGTTGTACGAAATGGCAATAGCACCACGCTTAATGTTGTGTTGAGATAGAAAGTTTTTAAATGCGGTAACCGCTCTTAATGCTGCTTGTTCGGTGCTGTTCAGTGATTGTTTTTTGGCAGCTGCATTGTCTTCAATGACTTTCCCGGACACGGTAACAGGGCTGCCTGGTCGCGTAGCACACGCACTAAGCATCAGGCAGAGCAAAGCAACGATACCGTATAGGGATTTGCGGGTATTAGGTGCACGAATGAGCATACTGCGATAACACAATTCGACAAGCGAAAATGGTTTGATCCACTAAGTTTTACGTGCAGAGAAACTTAGCACAATTTGTCGGAGCCAACGCTTAACTAAGGTGAACAACTTGTTCACGTTAATGTAGTGATATTAACTTAAAACGATTGTGTTTGTTTAGCCTAAGCGTAGTCCGGCGCGTTGAAAGTCACCAACGTCAATGCCGTAGCTACCATCACTCAGTGTGGTTTTGATTTGGTATACCTGACCTTCGTTATCCGTGTCCATTAACGATAAATCAACGACTCGTTGAGGGCCCGGCTCTTTGGCGGCATCCAAAATGATAATGACACGAGGTCGCAGCTTGTCCGTAGTATTGGACAACACGATACCGATTTCGCCGTTTAGCATTTGTACTATGCTGCCGGGAGGAAAGATACCCACTGCATCAATGAATTTGATAACCAGATCTTCATCGAACTGTTTACCGCGTAGCCCATACAGCTCCTGCAGTGCTTCCGATGGAGAAATAGCTTCTTTGTATGTTTGCTTCGTAGTCATTGCATCGTATGCTTCAGCGATGCCCACAATTTTTGCAAACATTGGAATCGAGTCGGATTTAAGCTTCCGCGGATAACCTAAGCCATCTTCACGTTCATGATGAGATAGCGCGACGTCAGCTGCACCAGACATAACACTTTTGGTTGAGATTAGTATATCTCGCCCATAGCGGGTATGTTTTCGCATTTCCTGCATTTCTTCATCAGTAAGCGGACCATCCTTTGATAGCACTTCACTGGAAATACTGGTTTTACCCACATCGTGCAACATGCCGCAAACACCAACATCTTCCATTTCTCTTTGGGACATACCAGCCGCTTTTGCCATAACGATACTCAGCGCTGATACGTTTAAGGAATGTTGGGCGGTTGCTTCGTGTTTTGCCTGGATACGGGTCAACCAAACGGAGGCATCCGGGTTTCGCAGAATACTATCCACACAACCGTTAACGGCCTGACGTACTTTACCGCCATCGACCTCAGCGCCTAAACGTATTTCTTCAAACAAAGTGGAAATAGCTTCACTGGCAAGCGAATGTACTTCGCGGGCAGAGTCAAACTCGTCTTCAACGCTGACACCGCTGTCTCTTGTACTACCCACGCCAGCTTGACTAGGTAGTCCATCTGATTTTGTATTCTTTTTAAGAGAAAACTCGTCGTAATCTACCCAGACAAAAGAACATTCTTTCTGAACCGCGGTTATATCCGCCGTTGTTTTTACTTCCAGTCCCTGGAACATGAAACTTGATTCTTCCCAAGGCTTATCCAGTTCAACCACGAACATGCCAACGCGCAAGTCGGCCACATCAATCTTTTGATGTTGCTTACGCGTTCTTTGGGTCCTTTCACGCTGAACTTTTTGGCCTTTGCGGGCGCGCGGTTCAGGTGCTTTTTCCTCAGATTTGAATAGTTTGCTAAAAAACATCAGCTCAAATTATTGCTAACATGGTGCGGTGGACTCCAACAGTCCGCATGTATGTAGTGTATGTAGTCAAAATCGGCCGTACTCTAAAGTACTTAACCTTTTTTACATACTATTTTAGGCCAAATGGTCGGCGGGTCAGAATGTGCGACCTTGTGAGCGTGGGAAATGCCTGATTTATAGACACATTCGGGCATTTTGTGACGCAGTTAACAGATGGGCGAGTTTGGATTTAGAAGACCTGATTCAGAAGTTCCAGCCACTAAAATCAAGCGCCCGAAGCTTCAACCACTTCCCGCTTAATCTGCCAGTCGCTGCTTGCCGTCTTAGACCAATAGAGTGTAACTCTGGCAGGGTTTTTACCTTGAATGTCGAAGCTCATAACAAGGTGCTCAAGCCCCGTCGCATCGTGAACATCGGGGTTTTTGATAATTGAAATAGATTCGCTGCTAACGCTGGCTAAGTCTGTCAGGTTCAGTCCAGCCGGTGCAAGGTGTTGGTGTGGCGACTGATTGTTAATACTGACTCGCTTTGCAACTGCTGGATTGTTATAGCGCACAGTCGCGGGCACAGAGTCGGGTGTGTACAACGCGTTTAACGCACTGATGTTAGCACTGCGCCACGCATCAATGTAGCGATTGAACAACAATTGAAAACGCTCCCTTGCGTATTGGTTTTCCTGTTCGCTACTCCAATTGAAATTATCACTTAACACCACATGCGTATTGTTTAAATTAAGCTGTTCATATAAATGAAATAGCAGATCGTTTGCCATGGTTACACAACCCTCGCTAGAGCGGGGTGAGCGGCTACGATCAGCAGTGGGAATACCGTGTAACCAAATCCCGCTGCCTGTTCTGCCAAGCGAACGATCAAGCGTATTCGGGTAATCTAGAATCAACGCGCCAGAACCGTACAAATCAGGCAGCGACTCGTCGCTACGCCGACCTATAATGTTGTATACACCCAAGGGTGTTTTTAAATCGCCTTCTGAAAGCTTGCCAAAGCCGCCTTTGCCACTGGAAATATAATGTTGACGAACCAGCTTTGGTAGCGCACCAGTTGTATCGTAAAGAAACAGTTCGGAGCTTTCTACATCGATCACTAGCACATGGTTGATATGCGCACCAACCTGAACAAGCATATCTGGAATATAGGTTTTATTCTGTTGTTCGAGGCTGCTATTGGTCATTGACTGATGCGCGCGGTCGCGCGCTTCAAGTAACAAGGCAATGAGTTCTGGCGAGTAATCTTTAACTTGATTAAACAGCGGTGCCTGCATTGCGCTTTGATTGAATGTCTCGGCCAACAACAAGTGCCCTAAGGCATAGTCAGGAAATTCAGCAACCAGTTGTTCAGCTGTTGCATGTGCGTCTGACCAATTTGCGTTTAGTATGTTCAGTAGCACGCTCTCCGTCATTACTTCCAGCTCAGTACTGGATAGTGATGATTTAGCTGAGCTAATCGAATAACCAAAAGCACAACACAGTACAACGAAACCCAACAGCATTTGCTTGATGACGCGTTTAGATGACATACAGTTATTCAAAGCAAAACTTCCCGGTAAATTTTCCAACGCTCTTGTTCAAGTGTTAGAAACAAAATGGTTTGTTTGGTTTGCTCCGCTAACGTGTATTTTAAAATCACTACAGCGTCTTGCGATGCAAAAGAAATATCTCGGTAAACGGAATCCCAATTAACCACTTGGGCGTCCCCATTCTCCACTGGCGGATAACCAGCAACATAATGTTCCAACCATGGCTCCAATTGCCCATCGGCCGCTGCGTGCCACCACGAGTACAACTCGTATTCAACAGTGGCATTGGTGTGTAAGTCGGACAATTCGTCTGATACCGTCATTGCGTTTATCACTGCCGAACTTTGCATTTGCATGTCGGGCAATTTAGGCGTGCCTTTGATATCCAGCGCTTGCCGATAAGCTAGGGTGGCTTTATATTGATTAACCGCCTGCAGGTGAGACAGGGTTTGGGCCGTGCGGGTGTCGAAGGCAATGGCTTGTTCAAAATGGTTTATAGCGGCAGTCCAATTTCGCCGTTTGGTTTCGATAACGCCAAGATTGTGATGTAGCTGTGGCATTTCGGCGCAGCTGTCATGAAGTTTTTCCAACTGTAATACAGCAGCATCAACCCGCCCACTGTTGTACAGTGATACAGCAGTATCCAGATTTTCGGGGCATTCGTGCGTTTGCAATGCCGCATGAGAAATCGGGAGCGCAAGGAGCATAAAAGTAAACAGTGCTGCGATGGATTGCGATGGCAATGTGTGCATTAGAAGTTGTGTTTATGACGTAATTATAACGCGTTATGACTCATTCTTAAAGTGAGAAATGTGGTTCGATGAAAGCAAATGATAAAACATTGGGCGATGACACCTTGGCTGTCAGAGCCGGGTTCGAGCGTAGTTCATTTAGTGAGCATTCTGAACCAATTATGGCCACCTCAAGCTTTGTGTTCGACAGCGCAGCTCATGCAGCTCGTCGCTTCAGTGGCGATGAGGCCGGTAATGTTTACTCGCGTTTCACTAATCCAACTGTTCAAACATTTGAACGCAGATTAGCCAGTTTGGAACAAAGCGAAGCCTGCATAGCAACGTCATCCGGTATGGCAGCCATTAATATGTTGTTTATGGGCACGCTAAAACCCGGCGATCATATCGTGTGTACCCGAACCATGTTTGGTAGCACCGTGACTCAGTTTAAGAACTATCTAACCCGTTTTGGTATAGACGTAAGTTGGGCTATGAGTTTTGAACCCAGCGAGTGGGCTGAGCTCATGACGCCGAAAACACGCTACTTCTATTTAGAAACGCCAACCAACCCGATAACTGAAGTTGCCGATATCCGTGCGCTGGGTGATGTTGCTCACAGTGGGTCTGCCAAGTTGGTAGTCGATAACTGTTTTTGCACGCCGGCCTTACAAAAACCCATTGCACTTGGGGCCGATGTCGTTATCCACTCTGCCACAAAATTTCTTGATGGGCAGGGGCGTTGCGTCGGTGGCGCGGTGGTTGGTACACAAGATCTCATCGATGAACTCACCGCCTACATGCGCAGCGTCGGCCCCAGTATGAGCCCGTTCAACGCCTGGGTATTTATAAAAGGGTTGGAAACACTCTCATTACGCATGGCGCAGCACTCTCGTAACGCTGAGCAGCTGGCACAGTGGCTTAATAGTCATCCTCAAGTACAGAGCGTTTACTACCCTGGTCTTGATACTCACCCACAATATGACTTGTGTCAGCAACAACAGAAATCGCCCGGTGGGATTTTATCGTTCGATTTGAAGGGTGGTAAGAATGCTGCCTGGCAGGCAATCGATGCAACCCAGCTGTGCTCGATTACGGCGAACCTTGGCGATGCCCGAACAACGATTACACACAGTGCTACCACCACGCATGCTCGTATCAGTGAAGAAGATCGACAAGCGTCTGGAATAACAGCGGGGCTAATACGTTTGGCGGTGGGGTTAGAGGATGTTAACGATATCCAGAGAGACCTGGATATCGCTTTGTCGTCAATTACTTAATCTCGATAGTGGCTTCTTGGCGAAGCTTTTCTACCTGCGCGGCCAGAGCGTTACTTATAAGTGTGTTTCTAATGCCTGCTTTTACAGGATCAGAATAATCAGGTTTAGCCGCTTCACGCTTATCAGTTAACGAAATGATGTGCCAGCCGAATTGTGTTTGCACCGGCTCGCTGCTAACGGCGCCCACGTCCATTTGACTAACGGCCGCTGAAAATTCCGGCACCATGTTCTCTGGTTGAAACCAACCTAGATCACCACCGTTTGGACCAGTGGGGCCGGTTGAATGTTCTTTTGCCATTTCAGCGAAATCACTACCGGCCTCAATTTTCGCTAACACGTCCGCCGCCGCATCTTGGCTGTCCATCAGGATATGACTGGCCTTGTATTCCACGGTATCGATCGCCGCGATTTGCTTATCGTATTCGGCTCGCATCTGTTCTTCGGTAACTACATGGTCGTTACTGAATGCGCCTAGATAAGCGTTAGCCATGGTTTGCGTGTATTGCAGTTGCAGAGCCGTCGCGACTTCAGGCGCCTTGTCAAGCTCCAACTTTTCTGCAGCTTGCGTGAGGACTTCAAGATTAATCAGTTCATCTACTATGCGATTGATATCAGCATCCTGACCTTGCGCTTGAATTTGCTGGGCAACTCTCTCTGCAGCTAATTTAAGAATAGGCTTGCCATTAACAACCGCAGCTATCGCATCCGGGTCGGCTGTTTTGGTTTCATGGCCGTGGTTATGACCTTTGCCATCGGCGTAGATGTTCGCGCTAAACACCAAACATGCAAGGACTGCTGCGCCCGATAAGGTAATGCTGTTTTTCATGAATTAAGTCCGATAATCACTGTCTTTCGCGACATTATGCAATCTGCGAACCGCTTAGGCGTACAATAAGAGAAAATCAGTGCTTTAACAGCTGTTTATGAGTCAATTTTTCGAAATTCACCCGGATAATCCGCAAAAACGGTTGATTGGACAGGCGGTTAACATTATTCGGCAGGGTGGCGTCATTGTCTATCCAACGGATTCTTGTTATGCGCTTGGCTGTCATCTTGGTGATAAAAACGCCATGGAGCGAATTGCACGTATTCGCCGCACGGATGCCAAACATAACTTCACTTTGGTATGCCGCGATCTATCCGATATTGCGTCTTATGCGCGCGTCGATAACTCTACTTATCGCACACTAAAATCCCTTACACCCGGTGCTTACACGTTTATTTTAAAAGCCACCAGTGAGGTGCCGCGGCGCCTGCAAAATCCCAAGCGAAAAACCATCGGTATTCGCGTGCCGGAAAATGCGATTTGTCAGGCGCTGTTAAGTGAGCTTGGCGAACCGTTGATGAGCAGCACCCTGATCATGCCGGGTAAAGAATTGCCCGAAACAGAGCCTGAGGACATCCGTGATTTGCTGGAAAAGCAGGTCGATCTGATTATTGACGGCGGGCATTGCGGTCTCGAGCCAACGTCGGTGTTGGTATTCAACGAGGCCGGCGAGATCGAGGTAACACGTAAAGGGCGCGGAGACTTAGATTTTTTGAGCTAGTGGCGCGGTCATAATGCTACATAATTGAACAATTCTATTGCTGGGTTTCTGGTGGAATTGGAGTAAATATGCTTTAAAATTAGTCAATTACGGTACATTTACTGAGATTGTTCATTAAATGTCAGCGCTATCTTTTTGGTTTGACGCACTTCGCGCTATAATATTGTAAACCGACCGCAATGGCTTACCATGCAAGCTAACGTACCTCCAGCGAGTGAGCCAACAGTGGCCGTCACGCCTCCCGAACCCATCGCAATGGTTGCGGGCGAACCCTATTTGCAACTGCCGCAAGATCTCTACATCCCACCCGATGCATTAGAAATATTTCTGGATACTTTCGAAGGTCCGTTAGATCTGCTGTTGTATCTCATCAAAAAGCAGAATCTGGATATTTTGAATATCCCCATTGCGGATATCACCAGTCAATATATGCAATATATTGCACTGATGGAAAGCATGCGCTTTGAGCTAGCCGCCGAGTATCTACTCATGGCAGCCATGCTGGCGGAGATCAAATCTCGCATGTTGTTACCACGCGTTGACGAAGATGTCGAGGATGAAGAAGATCCTCGCGCAGAATTGATTCGCCGATTACAAGAGTACGAGCGAATAAAAGAAGGTGCTGAAAACTTAGATATCTTGCCGCGCATGCTGCGCGAGAATTTTCCGGTTCGCATTGAGCCGCCCGTTATCGAGCGTGAACTACCACTACCCGACATAACGCTAAACGAATTGTTGCGAGCGTTTAAAGATGTTGCCGAACGTGCGCGTAATTCCGAGCATCACAACATCGATAAAGAACTGTTATCGGTAAGGGCGCGCATGAGCGCCGTGTTATCTGTATTAAGCATTGGCGAGTTTTGCGAATTTTCAACTTTGTTCGATCCGGACGAAGGCAAGTTGGGTGTGGTAGTGACTTTTCTCGCGGTGTTAGAACTGTGTAAAGAGGGCATGATCGAAATTGTCCAATCCGACGTGTTCGCACCTATTTATCTTCAACCGCGTGACAGTGCAACAGATTCACCCGACGTTGATCGTGTAAACCATAAAAAAGTATCAGACTAAGTGATGGATGCTAAACAGCTAAGAAATATACTGGAAGCGGGCCTCCTCGTTGCGGGTAAGGCAATGAGCCTTTCACAGCTTGAGAACTTGTTCGCGCATGATAATGAAAAGCCGGATCGTAAATCGATCAAGGAAGCGCTGGAAGAATTAAAACAAGACTACGATGGACGCGGCATCGAATTGGTAGAGATTGCCAGTGGTTATCGCTTGCAATCGAATGAATCGGTTAAAGATTATGTAGCCAACCTATTTCAGGAAAAACCACCGCGCTACTCTCGAGCCTTATTGGAAACCTTGGTATTAATTGCGTATAGGCAACCCATAACACGTGCAGAAATAGAGGAAGTGCGTGGTGTGGCTGTTAGTTCCAACATTATTAAAACCCTGCAGGAACGCGAATGGGTAAAAGTGTTGGGTCATAAGGACGTTCCCGGAAAGCCAGCGCTGTTAGGTACCACAAAAGAATTCTTAGATTACTTTAATTTGAAAAAGCTGGACGATCTGCCATCGCTTGCTGAAATAAAAGACCTAGACCAGTTTGACGAGCTGCTAATCGACGGCGCTGCGAACGATTCCGGTGTTGATGTGGAATTAGGCGGTGATGTTGATTCCGAAGCACCGGAAGCACGCGATGCGGCTAATAGCGATTCAAACGTTGGCGATGAAGACACCGATCTACCGGATGCAGAAAGTGCATCATTATCTGAGATCGATTTAGGTGGCGTGCAAGAAGAGCACGAAGCAAACGAATCGCAACATGTTGCTGACTCCGATAACGACGATGAAGTTTCGGGCGAGGATAACTCAACGTTGTCTGGTCCTGAAGAACAGTTGATGCAAACCTTATCGAATTTTGCAGAGGAACATCAGCTGGAAGTCGACGCACGGGATCAGATGGAAGCAAACATGCTATCCAACCAAGGCGACAATATCGAGGATGAGGTCAATGAAGAATCAGTGGCCGATGTGTCTGGTCCCGATTCCAAGTCGAATGCAGATTCAGATGCAGACGATGATCTAGAGGACATCGATTTAGCTGATTTGTCGCAACACACAGAGGATCTAAAAACGGGTGATTTGCCAGAACCCGGAGATACTCTGCATTGAATAGCTAGACAGGCCGACGCATCGCGAAGGATCGCGGATCAATCTATGGATACAACTGCAGTGGTAGAGCCATCAGCAGCGTCGATCGATCCTGTCACCGCGGCCGTCAACTCATCCATCGATGCGCCAGTTGCACAATCATCATCAGATGCAATTGTGCAAGATTCAGCGACAGCGCAATCGTTCTTAAACATTGGTCCGGAACCGCAAAGCACTGCTACCGACGTTGACTTTGATATTGGCAGTACGCCCGAAGTATTAGATTTTGACAATAATTCTCAGCCTGAGTACGAACCAACTAACTTTGATGAAACTGATTTTGATTCAGACGATATTCAATCTGCAGAATTAGAATCAGCAAAAGCCAATGCTGCGAGCATTGTTGATATTCATTTGCGTGAGATGATGGATACGTCTTTTGGTAGTGTGGATGTGGTTGAAGATAAACCATCTGCTGAAGCTGATGCATTAGATGCTGGGGAAGCTGATGTTGGCAAAGTTGAAAAAGATGAAGCGGTCGACGCGGATGAAAAAGTATCTGCTGACACATTGTCAGCGATGTTGATCGATGCGCTGGACATAGACTTGGTTAGCATTCAGCCTGAAGAAGAAAGCGATTCTGGTGTGTCCAAATCAGCAACTAATGCACCGACGTCCACCAATACGGCAAACGAAAACGTTTCAGCTGCTCAAGGGGAAAGTATTAGCGCTGAATCTCTGTCGGCGATGTTAATAGACGCCATCGATATTAATGTTGTTGAAATTTGTGAAACACAACG
>CAYMHU010000048.1:0-22628 GCA_964390335.1 uncultured Granulosicoccaceae bacterium
TTGGGCTATATGCCTCAGTTAGCTCCCGGCAATGGTTTTGAAACCCTGTTTAATGATGCGCGTT
The DNA here is from genome assembly GCA_964390335.1 of uncultured Granulosicoccaceae bacterium. Taxonomy (GTDB): domain Bacteria; phylum Pseudomonadota; class Gammaproteobacteria; order Granulosicoccales; family Granulosicoccaceae; genus Granulosicoccus. Next base: position 65 of record CAYMHU010000048.1, read on the forward strand.
TCTGGCCGGCACTTTGGTTGTCGGTTAAAACCGGGTTTATTGCAACTGCACTCGTTCTCGCATTAACCGTACTCACGTTAGTGTGTGTGCATGGGTCACGCCTGTGGCGCTGGCTCATGGGATTACTGCCTCCGTTGTTAGCGGTGCCTCACGCGGCTATGGCGGTTGGCCTGGTGTTTCTAATAGCACCAAGTGGTTGGTTAGTTAGACTGATTTCTCCAACAATAAGCACATGGGAAAGACCGCCGGACTATTGGATCGTGCCCGATGGTGGCGGGTGGTCGTTAATCATCGGATTACTGATAAAAGAAGCACCGTTTTTGTTATTGGCTGCGGCCGCACAGCTTGCCACCATCAATGTATCCGAATCTTTAACCATCGGCCGCACCCTGGGTTACGCTCCAGCGCGTTGTTGGAGCCGGCTTATATTGCCGCGCTTGTATAAGCGGATTCGTTTAACTTTATTGATTATTCTTGCGTTCAATTTAAGCGTAGTGGATATGGCCATTTTGCTTGGTCCGGGCAACCCGCCCACGTTTTCCGTATTTTTGCTATCCCTCGTGAATCAACCTGAATCACGGGCTGCTGCATCCGCTGGCGCGTTAACCTTAGCGGTATTGGTGTTGGTGTCGTTCGCGTTGGTGTTAATTGTTGAATGGTGTATTGCGCGCATTGCATCGCGCAGACGCGAAAGTGGTCAACGCGGACAAGCTATGGCGATATTTCGAAATTTTGGCAAAGGCATTGTTGTTAGCGTTGTGTTAACAAGCATTTTATCGATGCTGATGTTAATACTGTGGAGTTTTACTCAGCGATGGCGTTTTCCGGATGCGTTGCCATCCAGGTGGACACTAAATACATGGTTGAGTCGTACGGACTTATTCGCAGAGCCGTTGTTTTGCACTCTATTATTCGGACTTTTTACTTTAGTGAGCGCAGTGGTTGCAGCAATGGCATGGCTTGAATGTGAGCGACGCAATAAGGTACCTCGTATGGATTGGATGTGGTATATCCCGTTACTTGTTCCACAAGTCACGTTGTTATTTGGGTGGCAAGCAGCGGCGCTGTATACCAATATCGATGGTATGTGGTTAACGGTTGCCTATGCGCACTGGGTTTATGCGATGCCATACGTGGTGCTGATTCTGGCCGTTGCGTGGCGGGAGCTTGATCCGGCCTGGAGTCATGCAGCGGGTGTATTAGGAGCGGGTTATTGGAAAACGTTGTTCCGGGTTCGACTTCCGTTACTGATCAAGCCAGTTACGCAAGCGGCTGCGGTTGCGTTAGCTGTGAGTGTTGCGCAATACCTTCCTACATTATTACTCGGTGCTGGACGACACCAAACATTGGCCATAGAGTTAGTCACTAGCTTTGGTGGAGTCGATCGTCGAGTCATTGCGACGCTAGCTGCATTGCAAAGTATATTGCCGTTAATTGCATTTATTGCGGCGTTAATGTTGCCTCATCTATTCAAGCCTGCCAAACTGGTACCAGAAAAACGGATGTCATCATGAGTGCGCTCAAAGTACAGTCGCTGAGTCTTCGATTACCCGATGGCAGTTATTTGTGTCGCGATTTGTCGTTCAACATAGAGCCAGGTCGTACGCTTGCTTTAATGGGCCGCAGCGGAAGCGGCAAGTCCAGTATTCTAAATTGGATTACCGGTACGCTTACGCCTGCAATACACGCGTCAGGTCGCGTTATTCTGGGCTCGCGCGATATCACTGAATTACCGGTTGAGCAACGTGGTCTTGGTTTAATGTTGCAACAAGACTACCTGTTTCCGCACATGACTGTTGGTCAGAACCTGAAGTTTGGCCTACGTGGTGGGTCTAAAAAGCAACGCAACGACATCGTGAATCAAAGCCTGATCAGCGCAGGCCTAGATGGTATGGCGAACAGAGATCCAACCACTCTCAGCGGTGGACAGCGTGCGCGAGTCAGTCTGCTACGCACGTTGTTGTCAGACCCGCATGCGTTGTTACTTGACGAGCCGTTCTCAAGACTGGATACACATTTACGCACTCAAATCCGGGAATTCACATGGGCTTCTGCGTCGCAGCTGCCAATATTATTAGTCACTCACGATGCGGATGATATTCCGGAGCATGCTGAAGTGGTTGTACTGGAGCCGGATACACGAAAGCTAAACACTAATTCAGGTGGTGTGGTGAGTAACTATGCTGGATAAGAAAATTGTTCCTCTGTTAAAACCACCGTTGAAGAAATGTGCTCAACTGGTTCATGGCAAAGGTATCAGCGCCGACTTCGTTACAGTGTTTGGGTTTGTTATTGGCGTAGCGTGCATAGTGGCGTTAGCGTTCGAACAATACGAGCTTGCGTTAGCTTTATTGTTACTCAATCGCTTGGCAGATGGCATCGATGGTGAGCTTGCGCGTTTGCAGTCCGCTACCGACGCTGGTGGGTTTTTGGATATCACACTCGATTTTATTTTTTATGCATTGTTTCCGTTGGGCTTTGCGTTTGCGAATGTTGAGCAAAACGCCTTGCCAGCGGCTGTGCTAATTGCAAGCTTTGTTGGCACAGGTGCAAGTTTTCTGGCTTTTTCATCGTTAGCCAATAATGCGGGTATTGAACACCCCGAATTTGCGTATAAAAGTTTATATTATCTTGACGGTTTAGCAGAGGGTACTGAAACTATTTTGTGCTTCGCAATAATGTGTTTGTTTCCCATGTATTTTGCCGTTATTGCCTGGATTTTTGCCGCCGTGTGTCTGGTTACGGCAATAAATCGAGTGCTTATGGGTTACGCTACCTTACGACGTAATCAAAAGGCCTAGTGCATGACTTACGATGTGTCTCTGCCAACCATAGAGTCGGTTGCAGATCAAATTGCCAACCGCATCATTAGAACTCCAACCGTAAACTATGTTGGCGCTCCTATATCAGGTGTCGGTAACGGTGAGCTGTACGTCAAGTTAGAGTTGCTACAACATGCTGGTAGTTTTAAAGCGCGCGGCGCACTCAATTCAATTTTAAACTTAGACAACCCGGCCGCTGGAGTCACTGCATTCTCAGCTGGTAATCATGCTATTGCTGTTGCGTTTGCGGCGCAGCAGTGTGGTGTATCTGCCAAAGTAGTCATGCCTAAAACGGCCAATCCGTTCCGGGTAGAGCGGTGTAAACATTGGGGGGCTGAAATTGTATTCGGTGAGACTATCGGCGATCTAATGAGTATCGTTGAGTTGCATCAGTCACAAGAACATCGAGTGTTAGTACACCCGTTTGAAGGTGAGCGTACTATTCAGGGAGCTGCCACAGTTGGACTTGAACTGTGCCAGGATGTTCAGCAATTGGATGCTGTGATTGTGCCGGTCGGTGGCGGAGGATTGATATCTGGCATAGCAAGTGTGGTAAAGCAGCTGCAGCCCAAGTGTCTTGTTATAGGCGTTGAACCTGAAAATGCGCAAGGTATGACTAACAGTCGTCAAGCCGGGGAGCCGTTGCAAAAGGTAGCCGTTAATACTATTGCAGATAGTTTAGGTGCACCAATGCATTTGCCTAATAGTTTTGAATTGGTGCAACAGCATGTCGATGCGCTGGTGCAAGTGAGCGATGATCAATTGCGTAACGCCATGCGATTTATGTTTAGCGAATTAAAATTAGCCGTGGAACCTGCGTGCAGTGCTGCGATGGCGGCTTTACATGGCCCGCTAAAAAATAAGCTGCAAGGTAAACGAATTGCCATCATTGCGTGCGGGAGTAACATAGATATGCATACATATTCGCAACACGTGATGTCATAGTTTAATATTTATTTCTTAAAAGTTAGCACTGTTTTTATTCTCAGAAATTCGATTGAATCAATGATTTATACCTTTCACATGACGGTATAACATGGCTCAACAATCTGTCTTTATGGTCATGTTTAAAACGTCAAAAAATTACCGGTCTTGCTAAGTTCTATTTGGCAGCGTATATTCGGAATCGTAAACTAATAATAATGAGCGATGACAATGAATCCATATTTAGTTATGGGGATCATCGCGGGCTGTACGGCGATTTTCGCGGGGGTAGTAACGTTTTTAACCATGCAAGGAGTACCATTATTAATGGCATTCCTTGGGGTTTATCTGATCGCGATTTGGGTTATGGTCGGCATGCAGCGACGGGCTAGAGAAATTTATGATGGCCAAGAGCATGCATCACAACGTATGTACGATCAAGAATCCGTTGTTCGTAGAGTTCGTATTAATGATCTCACTGAAAGTGATGAAGAAGGGATTCGGCAAAAGCATATGCCTGCGTAGTAATCGCCGGTCGGCAATTGTTGCCGACCGATGATGTCTACGTAGGGCAGAGTAAAACTACTCGTTTTCGGCTTTCGCTTTTGCTACTTTTTTAACAAGTCGACTGGTAAAGCCAGAGTTAGCGCGCGCCGCATCTTCAATTGTTCGGCGTGCTTGTAATTGTTTTTCTTCAAGTACCATTTGCTTCGCCAAACTGGTAATTTCCTCTTTTGTTCTTGCTTTTTCTTTATCCAACGCATTAATCAAACTACTGATAGTTGTTTGGCGAGTTTCCAGAGTGCGTTCTTTTTCCATTAACTGGCGTTCCAGTTTTGCTCTAACTTCGACTGCCTGCCGAGCAAATGTAGTGGCTTTGTTTGCTGTACTCAGCGCGCGCGCTCGAGCTTCAGTGCTGGCGCGGTTCTCCGACGACGCATTCAATACTTCTGTGCGCAGTTCCAGAATTTCTGATTCGAGAGCTGCGGCTTTATCGGATTCACGTTGTGCCAATGCTTCAGCTTTAGAGGTCCTGACTTCCTTCTCTTTCAATTGGTTTTCAAGCTTTGTTAGTGCGTCTACTTTACCTGTTTCAAAACGCTTAGATTCCGATTCGAGTTCCGCGAGGCCTTTGCGCGTAATTCGCAAATGCTGTTCAACTTTTTCGCGTTCAGCAATTTCTGCTTCCAGTTGTTGTTGCAGTGACAGAACTTCGTCACGTGCACTGTCAGCGATGGCTTGTGGTGATTCCATCTCAGCTGCTGCATCGACTTCAGGTGCAGTTTGCGACTCTTGCTGCATTGCTTGAATTGCCGCTACCGCGTGTGCATGAGCTTCATCGAACTCGGCGTTGTATTCCTCGGACTCCAATACAGAGGTATGGGTAACTGAAGCCTGAGCGATGGTAGGCGACTCGGTATAAACTTCTTCAAATAGCTCATCCGCGCTCAAGTCAATGTGGTCGAATTCGTCTTCAGCAGCTACGTTCAAGTCTATATCGTTGACTAACGCACGATCGAGCGATCGGTCTAACGTTGCATCTAAATCAATTGAGAAATGATCTGGGTCTTGGTCAGGTTCGTTGTCGAAAGACAGCGGACTTGCGGCCTGATCGTAAACAATCTCAGGAGTGTGTTCGATATAGGTGTCATTTAACTGACGAGTAATGCGTGACTTGTACATTGAGTAAGCCATGATGCCCGGCAACATCAGTGCTGAAAATGCCAACGCAGTGGGCAGTAGTAACGATCCTAATGCATTAACGTTCATCGCAAGGGCGAGCTTAATCGCCAAAATCAGCACGGTTGCTGCGGCTATGCCAACCCAATGGCCCAGTAGCCATGCGGGACGCCTTTCAGGGTTCTTAGGGCGCAGCAATGGAATAATCCGGCCGGATATCGCGGCGAACAGTACATAGCCGAGTAAGATCGGCAGGCCATATGTCAAAGTGATCAGAGTCATAGTGTTAAGTAGTTGTCAGTTTTACTGAGAACCAGTAAGCAAAATTTGCGCCTTGTCAACAACAGATTAATTGTGAGTTTGTATGTTATTTCTATTACACTACCGTCGATTGTAGTTGAGTTACCGAGGGAGCTATGTTTAAGTTGGGCGGTTCAGGCTTGTTAATCCTGACCTTGCAGCTTGGTTGTGCCTGCTCTGCTGTCATGGCAATGGACATCACCCAACACAATTTCTGGTCTTCAGGGGCGCTGAAAAACCGATTACCCGACGGTTCGGTTCTAACTGAATACTACGGAGAATCAACTGCTTACACCCATCCGGACGTCGTTTTCAGGGTGGGGTTTATTCCCCGGTTTGGATGTGCACCCCTCATCACAATAAAAGCGGCGATTGCACCTACCGAAACCCGTGACAGGGCGCGGGAAATTTCGGACTTTAATAGAACGCGGGTGTTTATCGATGAATTGCCGGTGCGGTTTCCCGTGGTCATCGACGAAGATCGAGGTAAGTTGTCGGTTTATATGAATGCGGATCTGCAGCGACGAATCACCATGCGTTTAAAGCTCGACGCAGCATCAAAGATGAGAGTGGAAACTTCGGCGGGGGAAGCGTTTCAGTTTTCCTTGTTAGGTTCGGCGGCTGCCATGTCTAGCGCGCAGCAACATTGCCGTCAACACAACCCCATAGCTCAGCAGTAATACCATCAAGCCTCAAGTGACTTGCACTAGTCCAGGAAGTCATGTTCATCATCGACTTCAAACTCAACCACCCGCTTGTTCCATTGATGAGTGTCGTGCAATTTCTTAACTTCATAGTGTGCGAGCGCCGCGGCAATAGCTTCGTATTGCAAGTGAACGCGCTTATAGTGAGTACGCTTGTTGGCATCCCGCATAATGGTTTCTAGATCTTCGTCCTGAAGCAGCTCTTCATCATCCAGCGCATCAATCGCGACTTCAATATCACGCAACTCAGCATTCACATCAAGATTTAGCAAGCTGTAGTAATTTCTCATACTGATACTCCCAGTAGCTTATCGCGTGCTTCTTCAAACTTTGCAAAGCGATGTTCCGCCATAGCACGCTCACGCTCGCTTAAATGTGGAAATCGATCGGGGTGACAGCGTTTGGCAGCCCGTCTGAATGCTTGAATAATATCTGACTCGTTGTGAGCCTCGGTTAAACCCAAACGAATCAGTAGTTTCTCGTTCTCAGGAAGCTCTGCCGTTTTTCTGGAATCCCAGCGATCGACAGCGTTGTTATCCAGTTTGTACCACCACGGAGCGCGGTCGGGTCTTGGCATCGGAGGTAACTCATGACCAAATGCTGCTTCAAACAACTGTTGAATTCGGTCCTCACCCATATTGAATGCATCAGCAAGAAATCGCAGCAGCGTGTTTTGAACCGGGGTAACGCTATTTTCGGTAATCAACAGCGCCATCAATAAAGCGATGGTTTCTTCCAATTGTGCTTGCGAGGCGTTTTTACGCATCCACGCAACAGCCTCTGCGAACGCATGGATATCGTTTTGTAAAACCCAGCGCTTAATTAAATCGTTGTCGGATAATTGTCTTGCTTCAAAAATACGTTTTTTTAATGTGGGATCGTATCGGTCATCGCCATAGGCCATCCAGTACACAAGAAAATCAATACAGAATCTCATCTGTGAATCTTTTGGCTTTTGGTATAACCAAACCTGAAAATTTGAGGGTAACTGCTTGGCTTTCTCGTTGTCTTCAGTTTCAAAGTCGAACGGGTCTTGCGTCAGATCAGCGCGTGAGAAAACAGCACTCTCAACATCAGTCACTTCAGGATCTGTCAGTTCCAAGGTATCTACTGATTCTTCCGCTGACTCATTCTCGCTATTAGGCGTCTGTTCGGCACCGGGTAAATCGCTCGTTCGGTTTTCTGCATGACTATCGTAAGCTGCGCCTGTTTGTTGATGCTGATTGTCCTCGCCGTCAAAGAGCTCAGCCGCTTCCTGCTCTTGCCGCAATTGTTGAGACTGCAATTCAGGTCCGCTGCGATCGCTTAGTGGTGCTCTTGGCATTGGCTGATAAGCGTTGCGTTTGCTCTTTCGAATTATAGAGAACAGTCCCAGCAGAATGATCGGTATCGCCAACAAGGCAGCCAGCATGGTCCAGCCTGTGCGGTTCAGCGAACCGAGTTTCTGTAAGAAACCATGCCACAATGCCAGTGCCTTCTCAACGTTAGGTGTCTCGGCATTTGTTTGCGCTGTGGACTCGGCAGTTTGCGAAAGCGAGCTTGAGTTTCCGGTTCCAACTTGCGGTGGATTATTGTTTGTTAGAGCTGTCTCGTTGGCCGTTCGCAAATCCTCTGCTAAGCCCGGTTTAGAAATGACTCGCGATTCAGTGTCAACTGCAATAGCTGGTTCGACTGGCGTGGTGGCTGTTGATACCTCGATTACTGCATCAGTTTCTGTGTTGGCCCGTTGAGGTGGGATACTGCGCGGCAGCGCTGCAACAATCTTGTTTTCTTGCGCTGCTGGGGTTTCGTTGCTGATAGTTGAAGCTGGTGCTTGCAGGGTCGCAATAGTGACCTCCGGTTTTTTAGTCGCCGGTTTGTTTGTTGTTTGCGTTACCGATTGAGTTGCTGCCTCCGTTGGTTTCACTGCACTCGCGGAGGGTGTCGTCGCTGATTGACTGCTTACTGATTGCGAGCGGGCAGTGGATAGTTCTTTGCTACTTTCTATGAATACGGGTGCTTTTCCGGTAATCAATAAATGTTCATCACCCAAACAGATTCGATACTCTGCAGTTGTGCTCGCAATAGCCGAGCATCTTAGCTGCAGCGCGTTCTTGTCTATGGCACTTAACTGACTCAAATCTACTTTTGGGATACCGCGTAAGCTTCCGACCTCAGTGTTTAAGCATTGACGGAATGCCGCCGCCCCCAATCTAGATTGCGCATCAAAGCAAGCTTGTTGAATCACATCCAACTCATCTTCACTTAGGTTACTCAGTTGCGGCACTTTGATTTTTCGTAGCGCGATAATTTGCTCGTTTACGCAGGTTTGATACGTACCTGAAGACTCAGCGCCAGCCTTGGCACAGGCTTGTTGTACGGCGTAGCGGTCGTCGAACGAGAGGCTATTCAATTCGGTGCTGTTAGTGCTGGTTTCGGAGCGTATGTCCAGCTCTGATTGCACGCAGTTTCGGTAAGCCGCCGCACCTTCTTTAAACTGTACGGGCAGGCACAGCTTGGCAATCTCTTCCTGAGACGCCTCAGGCAGGGATTCTAGTGTGATCGCAGTAACGGGCATTGCGCAGGTCAGTGCCAGCAGGCCAGTTGTGATCGTTCTTATCATTCGCGATAGTGGCATGATGTTGTGAACGGCTTCCTATTACGGTTTAGCTAATAATGATGAGGCAGATTTTAGCCTTTAAAGGCGGGTCATAACTAGACATGGGTTGCATGTCACATGAAATTACTGAGCGTTTTTGTGGTGTTATCAACGTCTTCGCGCTTTTGCTGTGTAGAATTAACACAAATGCACGTTTTGGCGGCGGCTTTTAGGTCACCCATGCCGCTGGACTGATTACTTGATACAGTTCGCAAAATATTACGTTGTTGTCAGTCCGGTGTTGCTGGCGGCTTAAAAATGGGGAAAAAAGTACATGTTGCTGTCGCTGCTGGCCAATGGTCAGGTTATTACGTTTGCAATGATCATTGCGGCATTAGTGTTGTCGCTGTCCTTCCATGAGTTCGGGCATGCGTGGGCCGCGAAGATGTACGGTGACGATACTGCGCAACGCTTAGGCAGATTAACGGTGAATCCGATTTCGCATATCGATCCCATTGGTTTACTGATGGTGGTTATGGTCGGATTTGGGTATGCCAAACCGGTGCCGTTCAATGTGAACAATACCACCTCAGTTTGGGCCCAGGCTGGTGTTGCTATCGCAGGGCCTGCCGCTAATTTGTTGATTGCCGTGGTAGCGCTGAATGTTTATATCCTTGGGGTTCAATCTGGCTGGGGCTTTACGAATGTGTCGGGCAGCAGAGACTTTTTCCAGATACTAATCCAAGTTAATATATTCCTGATGTTATTCAACCTGATTCCGCTTGGGGTGCTGGATGGTCATTGGATATTGCCGTATTTTCTGCCCAAACACCTAGCAAACAAATACCGTGAATTGAATGATCAGTATGGTATGTATGCATTGATGGGGTTGCTGCTGTTATCCTTTGCGGGGTTACCTGTACTGAGCTTTTTGCAGAAAATAGCCTATTGGTTAATTCCGCATTTAAGTTTCGTTGGTTAGCAACGCACAGCGAATATCCTTTTTATTCGATACACAAAAACGGCTTACAAAAAACGCTACTGAATCGTCCAATGTTAATTCTTTTATCACCAGCAAAAACACTCGATTACGACACACCGCCACGTACCAAGCAAGTCAGTACACCGCAATTTTTAGACGAGTCTGAAAAACTGGTGTCAACACTGCGTGCGTATAAGCCCAAACGATTGGGCAAGCTCATGAATATCAGTGATGCTTTAGCTGAACTTAATGTTGAACGCTTTGATGCATGGCAGGTACCGTTTCCCAACGATCAGGCGCGTCCATCGATTCAAGCGTTTCGAGGTGATGTGTATCTTGGATTAGATGCCGATACCATGAGTATGGCATCAATAAAGCGTGCTCAAAAACACATTCGGATCTTGTCCGGGCTTTATGGGGTTTTAAAGCCCTTGGATAATATGTTGCCCTATCGGCTGGAAATGGGTACTGCGCTAAAAACCAAACGCGGCAAAAACCTGTACGAGTTTTGGGGCTCGCGGATTACCGAAAGCTTAAATGAAGAGCTTGAAAGTTTTAAATCGCCCATGGTTATTAATTTAGCGTCGAATGAGTATTTTAAAGTTGTGAAGCCTAAAGAGCTGCAAGCTCCATTAATTTCACCTGTATTTAAAGACCAAAAAAACGGTGAGTACAAAGTGATTAGCTTCTTTGCCAAAAAAGCGCGAGGCGCCATGGCAAGGTATTTAGTCGAGAGCAAATGCTCAAGTCAGGATGATTTAAAGCAGTTCGATGCGTTGGGCTATAAGTACAACACCAAAGCATCAACCGAACAAAGCCCCGTTTTTATGCGCACAGAAAAAGCCGCGAATTCGCAATTATAGGCAGCACAATATGACAAGTTCACATTCCACAGAGCATCAATCCACTCCGGAAACAGCACGCGCAAAGATGCCTAGCTTTAATTGGGAAGACCCATTCCTGTTAGAACTGCAGCTGACTGAAGAAGAGCGCATGATTCGCGATGCAGCACAGGCTTATTGTCAGGATAAGTTGATGTCACGGGTAACAGAAGCGAATCGCCACGAGACGTTTGATCGTGACATCTTCAATGAAATGGGTGAGCTGGGTATGCTCGGTGCAACCATTCCAGAATCACTCGGTGGGATTGGCGCTAACTACGTGTCCTATGGATTAATTGCACGCGAAGTGGAGCGCGTAGACTCCGGTTACCGCTCAGCAATGAGTGTGCAATCATCATTGGTGATGCATCCCATCTTTGCATACGGTACCGACGCGCAACGCAAAAAGTACTTACCCAAGCTGGCGTCCGGAGAATTTGTTGGTTGCTTTGGATTAACTGAGCCCGACCATGGCTCCGATCCATCGTCCATGCTCACGCGCGCTAAGAAAACGGATAGCGGCTATCTCTTATCAGGCTCCAAAAACTGGATTACGAATTCGCCAATTGCTGATGTCTTTGTTGTATGGGCGAAATCGGAAGCACACGATAATAAAATTAAGGGCTTTATCCTAGAAAAAGGTATGCAGGGGCTGAGTGCACCTAAAATTGAAGGCAAGTTTTCGCTACGTGCATCGGTCACCGGCATGATTATGATGGATGATGTGGAAGTGCCCGAAGAGAATATCCTGCCAGAAGTGGCAGGGTTAGCAGGGCCGTTTGGTTGTTTAAATCGTGCACGTTACGGCATTGCCTGGGGTGCAATGGGGGCTGCGGAATTCTGTTGGCACGCAGCGCGGCAATACACCCTTGATCGCAAGCAGTTTGGAAAACCGCTGGCGGCAACTCAGCTTGTGCAGAAAAAGTTGGCTGATATGCAAACTGAAATCTCTATCGGCTTGCAGGGTTGTTTACAGCTTGGTCGCTTGTTCGATAAGCACGAAGCGCCTGCAGAACTCATCTCGTTAATGAAACGCAACAACTGTGGCAAAGCGCTGGATATTGCACGAGTCTCCCGCGATATGCACGGTGGTAATGGCGTATCGGATGAATACGGTGTTATCCGGCACGTGATGAATCTTGAAGCAGTGAATACCTATGAAGGTACCCACGATATTCATGCGCTGATTCTGGGTAGGGCGCAAACCGGTATTCAGGCGTTCTTTTAGCATGTTTCCCATTCACGATGAAAACCCCATTCGCATCATCCCGGTGGTCACCTATGTGTTTATGGCCGCTTGTATTGGCGTGTTTCTGTGGCAAATCACTCAGCCACACGATGTACAAAACGCGATTATTTATGCCTTAGGCGTTATCCCGGCAGTGTTGTTTGGCAGCATGCACCTACCACCTGAATTAGTTTGGGTACCGGATAAAGCGGCTGTGTTCAGTTCCATGTTTTTGCATGGTGGATGGATGCATCTAATTGGTAATATGTTGTACCTGTGGGTGTTCGGCAACAACATTGAAGCCTGCATGGGGCATGTGAAATTTATTATTTTTTATGCGCTGTGCGGTGTTGCTGCGGTACTTGCACAAGCCTTACCCGACACCACATCGCAAATACCCATGATTGGTGCCAGTGGTGCAATCTCTGGCGTGTTGGGCGCTTATATTTTGTTGTATCCCATGGCGCGAGTTACGGTCATTATTCCCATCTTTATAATTATTCATCGCATGAAAATCCCAGCCCTGGTGGTATTGGGTGTGTGGTTTGGAATGCAGTTGTATAGTTCTTTAACCACCAGTTCAGAGGGTGGGGGTGTTGCATTTGGTGCGCATATTGGCGGGTTTATAGCTGGTATGGTGTTAATACCGTTTTTCAAAAATTCGGATGTGCCGCTGAGTATTCCGTTCGTGCACTTTAATCCGTTTGCACGGTTTATGAATAAGTAATGTTGGAGTGTAGGGAAAACGGGAGTAAGGAAAAATTAAATACTGTTTGGTAGAAGATAAGCGCTACCGACAATGCGGTAGCGCTTAATAGCAACGTGCTTAGGAGTTACGAGTGAACTCTGGGTAAGCTTCGATACCACATTCGGCAATATCCACGCCTTCGTATTCTTCTTCTTCCGACACTCGGATGCCGAAGATCACTTTAATCAGACCCCATAACACTAAGCTTGTTACGAAAGTCCAACCGAAGATAAACAGGATGCCCTGGAACTGAGCGCCAAATGTAGCGCCTTCGTTTGTTAGCGGTACAACCATAACACCCAACATACCGACAACACCGTGTACCGAGATAGCGCCAACAGGGTCATCGATTCGCAGACGATCCAGCGTAGTGATTGACAGTACAACCAAGATACCGCCGGCTGCACCGATTAAGGTTGCAACGTGTGCAGATGGTGTTAGTGGTTCAGCGGTTATCGCAACAAGACCTGCCAGTGCACCGTTCAGTGCCATGGTTAAATCAGCTTTGCCCCACATGAAACGAACCGTTAACAGCGCAGCAACAACACCGCCGGCCGCCGCCATGTTCGTGTTAACAAAAATTTGAGCAACTGCGTTGGCGTCGCCAAAGCTTGCCATTTTCAATTGCGAGCCACCGTTAAAACCGAACCAGCCCAACCACAGTACGAACGTACCCAGTGTGGCCAGTGGCATGTTTGCACCTGGAATAGGATTAACAGTGCCGTTGGGTCCGTATTTACCTTTACGAGAACCCAGTAGCAATACACCGGCGAAAGCCGCTACCGCACCACACAGGTGAACCACGCCAGAACCCGCAAAATCTTGGAAGTTGTTTTCGTTTAAGTAACCGCCACCCCATTTCCAATAGCCTTGAACAGGATAAATAACCGAGGTAAATACAACGGCGAATAGCAAGAACGACCATAACTTCATTCGTTCAGCTACCGCACCAGACACAATAGACATTGCTGTTGCAACGAATACAACCTGGAAGAAGAAGTCGGACCGTGCTGCGTAGTACGGTGCATCATCGCCTGCCATAGCGTCTGCCGCGTTTTCATCACCTAACAAGAATGACAGCTTGGGTAAGAACTGACTGATAGTTTCAGCCGGATACATTAGGTTGTAGCCCACTAGCATGTACATGATACAAGCGATGGCAAACAGTGAAATGTTTTTGGTAAGAATTTCAGCGGTGTTTTTACTGCGTACCATACCCGCTTCCAGCATGGCGAAGCCCGCTGCCATCCACATGACAAGCGCGCCGCACACTAGAAAATAAAAGGTATCGAACGCATAACTTAGTTCTGTAAATTGTTCCATTGGTTTTTCTGCCTCTATAATTTTGTTGTTCTGTTTAAAGCGCGGTTGGACCGGTTTCGCTGGTTCGAATGCGAACCGCACGCTCAAGATCGGTTACAAAGATTTTTCCATCACCAATTTTTCCGGAACCAGCGCTTTGTGTAATGGCTTCCACGACCGAGTCGAGCTGACCATCGTCAATGCCAATTTCAATTTTGGTTTTAGGGATAAAGTCGACGACATATTCAGCGCCGCGATAGAGTTCGGTATGGCCTTTTTGACGACCGAAACCTTTGACTTCGGTGACAGTCATGCCCTGCACACCGATTTGTGACAGTGCTTCGCGTACCTCATCGAGTTTGAACGGTTTAATTACTGCGGTGACTAGCTTCATTTATGGACCCTGCGTTTAGTTACTGTTACGAAAACAGTGCGCAGCTAGCGTGCCACCTAATTTTAATCAATTAATACAGAGACTTAGGGCAAATATGCTGTACGAGCAGGAACAAGAGCGCACCATAATAGGGCTGCGTTTTACGAAAAATGCGTGACAATGGTGCGTCGATACGCAGAGAATAAGCAGTAACATTAAATCTTTCTAATAATCCAATTAACTGACATTTGTATGGACGGAAAACAACATGATTGATGCACGCGTGTTCGATGAAATTGCCGAGAATCTGGGAAAGCTATTACCACCCGGGGTTGCCGATATGAAAAACGATTTTGAGCGCAATGCGAAGTCGGCAGTGCAGAGTGCACTTGGAAATCTTGACTTGGTTACCAGAGAAGAATTCGATGTACAGGCAGAAGTACTACGACGCACTCGCGAACGACTGGCTGAATTAGAAGCACGGTTAGCTGTTTTAGAAGGTAATGAATCTTAGCTTTATTAGTTAGGGCTTCACTGTCGTACCGCGTAGCTACGTTGCGAGTGAAAATGTTTGAGGTTTGTAATGGTTGTGGCAATCTCTTGGAGGTATAAATGAGTACTGAAAAAATAGCTGAACTTGAACAACAGATCTATACATTAACGTCAGAGCTGCAGCAACTGCAAAAAGCTCAGCCTGGTGCCACGGTACCAAACTACGAATTTGATACTGTTGATGGCAAAGTCACTCTATTGGACTTATTTGGTCAGCACGATAAATTGTTGGTCATTCATAATATGGGGCAAGGTTGTCGGTACTGCACTTTGTGGGGCGACGGCATTAACGGATTCGTACCGCATCTGGAATCAGTTATGTCTGTGGCAATGGTGTCTAAAGATGCCCCTGAGCTGCAAAGAACGTTTGCAAACTCTCGCCAGTGGCGCATGCGAATGGCCTCTCATGGCGGTGGCCAATACATGGCTGAGCAAGTGGCTACAGAGAACGGCAGTAATTATCCGGGTGCGGCAACGTATGAGCGACGTGGTAATAGTATTGTGAAGTTAAATTCTACGAGTTTTGGACCTGGAGATCAGTATTGTTCGTTATGGAATTTTCTGGGTTTGGCGGGTATGAACATGGAAGAATTCACACCACAATACAATTATTGGTTACGTCCAGAAAAGATGGATGACGGTGGTGAAAACCTAATAGATAGTTAGCTTGATTGGAATCAAATAGCCGAGTAGTCTTTAACTATTTTATTAGAACAAGGATGTTCAAATGTCATATGCCACGGTGCAGTCCTGCACCTTGGCAGGGATTAAAGCCCTGCCAGTAACCGTAGAAGTGTGTGTCAGTGGTGGTTTGCCCGGCATGTCTATTGTCGGTTTGCCTCAATCTGCGGTGCGAGAAAGTAAAGATCGCGTCAAAGCGGCGATTCAGCATGCGGGCTTAAAATTCCCGATGGTCAAGATAATCGTTAATCTGGCACCAGCCGATTTACCCAAGCAAGGTGGTCGATTCGATTTGCCCATTGCGCTGGGTATTCTGGTGGCGACTAATCAATTGCCGGCCGATGCATTAGTTAATTTGGTTGTAGTTGGGGAGCTTGGATTGACCGGGCGCATTCGATCGGTATCGGGTGCACTGCCAATGGCACTCGCGTTTGCAGATTCTGGACAATCATTGCTAATGCCAAGTGCTAATGGGCCGGAGGCTATGCGCAGTGATAGAGCACGCTTGTTTCTCGCAGATAATTTAAAAACCTTGCACGCACAAATAAAAACGCGATCACTGGTTTGTGCAAGAGACGCTGCAGCTAATGATAACTACCATAGCAACGCGACTGCACAGCATTTAGATTTTTCTGATGTACGCGGCCAACAACAAGCGCGTCGCGCAATGGAAATTGCCACTGCCGGTTCGCATAATATTTTGATGGTTGGGCCGCCCGGTACGGGTAAATCCATGTTGGCCAGCCGCATGCCTGGCATTCAACCCGAGATGAGTGAACAAGAGGCGATGGAGTCGGCTTCTATTGCGTCAATTAGTCATGCAGGGTTTAACGATGCCAACTGGGCCGTACGTCCGTTTCGTTCACCGCATCATACGGCGTCGGGTGTGGCTTTGGTGGGAGGCGGGGCAAACCCAATGCCAGGTGAAATTTCGTTAGCACATAACGGCGTGTTGTTTTTAGATGAGCTAAGCGAGTTTCCGCGCGCGGTATTGGATGTGCTGCGTGAGCCCATGGAAACCGGATCCATCAGTATTTCGCGTGCGGCAAAGCAAGCGGTTTTCCCTGCACGGTTTCAATTGGTGGGCGCTATGAACCCATGCCCGTGTGGTTATCACGGTGACGCCAATATTCAATGCCGATGCACGCCCGATCAAATCAGTCGGTATGCAATGCGTTTGTCTGGGCCGTTTTTGGATCGGATTGATTTGCATGTGCATGTGGCGAGATTAACCCGTGATGTATTGCAAGCTAATGTCGCGAGTGAATCAAGTGACACCGTTCGTGCTCGAGTGTCCGTTGCACGAGCAGCGCAATTGCGCCGGCAAGGCGACGTTAATAGAGCGTTAAGTGGGAAGGCTTTGAATGAGTTTGTTGGCTTGTCGATTGAGTCGAACAAGCTACTGAATGAAGCTGCAGATAAAATGGTTTTATCGTTACGCGCAGTGCATCGAGTGTTACGGGTTGCCAGGACGATAGCGGATTTGGATGGGGTGGAAGGTGTTGATGTAAAGCATGTTGTTGAAGCGTTGAGTTATCGGGGGCGGGTGAAGTGATTCTTTCCGTGGTGTCTTAGTGTGCGGTGTTATATGGATTGTTTGGACATTTTTTGGATGGTGAGGTTCTAAATATCAATTGTGATACAGATAAACTTCCTTTTTCTAATTGGTACGATATTGTTGCCAACGCACGATCGATCGTGCCAAAGGTCATTGAGCTAATTTACGTATAAATATAGCCTGTATGCATTCCGTGATTCACATCTTTTTAGTCGTTGATTTCTGTCCGTAGTACTGTTCGAAACTTAATCAGATGAATTTTGCTCACCCCTAAATAGGGTATACGATTGAAAACGATGTTTGATAACATCCGTAAAATTAAAGTTCTCTTTAGTCCGGTCAATAACATTACTGCTATAACTGACTCGCTTAACGCCGGACAAAGCCAGCTGTTCGATTACGATGCGCTTGATAGATTGTCATTTGCAACGGATGGTTATGGTGAGCAGAGTTTTACGTATGATGGCATAGGCAACCGCCTGTCATTAGAAACAACCCAAGGTGGCACTACACAAACGCAAACGTATCAGTACGATGCAAACAGTCATCGGTTGAACGCCATCGCAGGCGAGCGTACGTTCACCTATGACGCGGCAGGCAACACCATTAACAACGGGAATGCCACTTTCACGTACAACCAGCGTAATCGCATGAATAGCGCCACCGCCAATGGTGTGACCACGTCGTACGAGATCAACGCCTTGGGCCAACGCGTGCGAAAATCCAGCCCCGCAGGCGACACCCAATACATCTACAATCTATCCGGCCGCTTAATTGCCGAGGCCAATGCTAACGGTGAGGTGCAGGTAGAGTACGCCTACCTTGACGGTGAGCCACTAACCATGTGGCGTGATGATCAATCACCACCCGAACCACCTGCCGATTATACTTTTTCATCCAGTGGTTCCGCCACACAAGGCAAGTGGCAAGTTTTCCAATTTGAGGTCAGTGCAGGAGACTTGGTTGAAGCCGAAGTCGTTTGGGACGACCCGAATGCCAATGTTAGGATTTTCCTACGCGACGAAACCAATACGCAGATCGATAACGACATGGATGGTGGCTTGCCTGCGACAGTATCGGCCACTACTACCACCTGTGGCACCTATTCAATTGGTGTGAGCATCGTGAGCGGTGCCGTTAACTACGATGTGCTGGTTAACACCACCTCTGAAGCAGTAGAGCCACCAGACCCCGTTGCCGATTATACTTTTTCATCCAGCGGTTCGACCACACAAGGCAAATGGCAAGTATTCCCGTTTGACGTGAGTGCCGGCGACACTGTCGATGTAGACGTGACCTGGGATGACCCCGCAGCAAATTTACGCATCTTCCTGAGAGATGAAACTAACACGCAAGTAGCGAACGATATGGACGGCGCGTTACCGGCGATGGTATCAACGGTAGCGCAATCGAGCGGTACGTGGTCATTGGGTGTGAGTATTGTGAGTGGTTCGGTGAACTACGATGTGCTGGTGAACACCACACCGGATGAAACAGAACCACCAGACCCTGTCACCAATTACAACTTCTCATCCAGCGGTTCACCGACGCAAGGCAAATGGCAAGTGTTCCCGTTTGCTATTAACGCTGGCGAATCGGTCGATGTAGACGTGACCTGGAATGACCCAACGGCAAATTTACGGATCTTCCTGCGCGATGAGACTAATACGCAAGTAGCGAACGATATGGATGGCGCGTTACCGGCCATGGTATCTACGGTAGCGCAATCCAGTGGTACGTGGTCATTGGGTGTGAGCATCATCAGTGGTTCGGTTGACTACGATGTTCAGGTAACAGCACAGGGAGGGCAGTGAGATGAGAGCGTTAAATCGAATATCAGGTGTGCTCAGTGCAGTAGCCGTAGCAGCGTTATTACCGATAAGCACCAGTCAGGCAGCCACGTATTTTTATCACACAGACCATTTAGGTACACCGCAAGCATTAACGGATAAAAACCAGCAAGTAGTTTGGCAGAGTGAGCAGGAGCCGTTTGGTGAGGTGACTGCAACCACGCATGTTGTGGAGCAGAATCTGCGGTTTCCGGGGCAGTATTATGATGTGGAGACGGGGCTTCATTATAATTATTTTCGGGATTATAATTCGAGTATTGGGAGGTATGTTCAATCTGACCCGGTCGGTTTGATTGGTGGGTTAAACACCTATCTTTATTCGCTGAATAACCCGATTACTCTAAAAGATCCATATGGGTTGTGGACGTTTGGGTATTCTGGGAACTTTACTTTCGGCGCTGGACACGGTCAAACTCATGGCGTGAATATTGTTGTAGGCTACAGCAAAGAACATGGCATTACTGCTGATATTCAAAGAGTTATCGGTTTTGGTCTACATCTTGGTGCGGATATCGGAATATCTGGGAATATAGAGATTACCAATGCTTCTCAAGTCAGCGATTTATGCGGTCCCGGCTATCAGTATGGTGGTTCCGTCGGTCGTACAACAACCCCTTTTGCGTATGAAGCAGCTTTCATAGGTTCAGATGCCTATTCGGGAGTGTCTTTTGGGGGTGGATTAGGGATTGGTACCCCTATATCCGGCCAGATATACAAGACCTATACAACAAAATATCCATAAGTATTTACCATCAACATTGGTAACGATAAATTGTTTTTACTGTTAAGGAAAAATTATTAATAAGATGTGTAAGGTGGTTTATAATTCTTAGATCGCGGATAGCGAGCGTTACTTATGTTCCCGATAGACCCAACACCATATGTTATGTTGTACATATTTGTGGTTTTCTTCTGCCCGTGGTTTATATTTTCAGTCAGCTTAACCCATGAGTTACTTTATTTGCGTAAAAACACATCGTTAGGATGGTCACTGCTCAATACACCTTCTGTTATGCGCGCTGCAAGTATGTATCGAAAGAATGATCCTGTAGCTGAACGCCTGCATAATCGAGTGATTAGATCTCTAATATTTGTTGCAACATGTTGGGTCGTAGGGCTTATGATTTTGTTCTTGACTTTGTATTTTATGGAGACAAACAATCTACTAATTAATCATAGCAAAGGAATTTATAAATAACTATTCCCGTTTCAGGATATTCTTGCGTGAGCGTATCGGGGTAGACTGTAGTGGCATAGTAAATTTGGTCATTAATAAGTAGATGATATGATCACCCAAGGAATGAGTAAATACATGAATACCAAAAAGACCATACGTACATTTAATCCAGAGTTTCGGCTGTAATCAGCTCAACTAGTAGTCGATCAAAACTACAGCATCAGAGAGGCCGTAACTTCTGTTGGTATCGACCAGACGGTGCGGTGCTGGATCGCAACTATGCATTCAGTTCGGTCAATAACATAACGGCAATCACCGACTCGCTTAACGCAGGCCAAAGCCAGTTGTTCGACTATGATGCATTGGATAGGTTATCGTTTGCCACAGGTGCCTATGGCGAATAGAGCTTTACGTACGATGGTATTGGTAATCGCCTGTCGTTGGAAACAACCCAAGGTGGCACCACGCAAACGCAAGGTTATCAATACGATGCAAACAGTCATCGTTTAAAGGATTAGATGAACCTAGCTTTTACGTACACGGCATGGATTCGCTTCAAGCCGTGAAAATTGCTTCGGATATAGAGTCATTGTTAGAAAGACTCAGCCGTAAATACGATTTTTTCTGGTTGACTTGTGAGGAGTATTTTGAAGAATAAATAAATACTGCGTAATCGGTTTTAAATAGATCACGATGCAAAAGCAACCTAAATCAAGAATGAGCTGACGATGGTCAAAAAGGACGTAGCGAAAGCCATTTATAATTGAGCAAAAAAAATGTTAAAAAAACATAAAACACAGATGAAGCGTAAGGTTGCCAAGGCTACAGGTATTCCAACAACGAAGTCAGGTAGAAAAAGGAAGGTCGATAGGCTATCAAGTCAAGCTATCGGATGGATCGTTTTTGCTATTATTGCAATATGGTATTTTGGCAAAGGCGGTTGAAGCAAGTGTTAAAATTTGTGATTCATAGATTTTCCTTCAATGGAATGGGTCACTAAGACTGGTTAAGTTAGGATATATACTGCCCAATTGACTGAGGAGACTTCGTTGTAAATAGTGATCGATACATGGCTGCCTCCTAACTTCAAAATAGTCGCTTCGCGAGCTCAATGTAGTGTTCACTATTTTTCTCTCGACCCCGCATATTTTCATAGTCACCGAGTGTGGAGTGGTGAATGCCCAAAAGCCGGGCAGCATCTTTCTGCGTCAGACCAGCTTTTAGCCGAAGGGCTAGCAGCTGATTCACTGAGTCAATTTGATTCAAATTTGAATGAATCGGTGGATAGCCAAGAAACTTCTCGATGTGCGGATACATTGAGATGTGAGGCAAATGATCATTTCTCTCCCACCCAGTAATGGTTGAAATGTCAACGTGTAGAAGATTAGCTACATCTTTTTGGAACAACCCGCGCTTTAGTCGTTCCGTCTTTATTTGATCCCCTACAGTCCGTATTTCCTCCGGATATCCCTGCCTCTTCCGTAACCCATTGAAAATCCTGGGTTGCAACATGGCACCACAACCATGCCCATGTGGTTATAACGGCGATCCCGATAGGCAATGCCGATGCACGCCTGATCAGATAGTGCGTTATGCCATGCGTTTATCGGGTCCGTTTTTAGACCGAGTCGATTTACACGTGCATGTGGCCAGGCTGCCCCGCGATGTGTTGCAAGCGGATACCGTGGGTGAATCCAGTGAATCCGTGCGTACTAGAGTGTCTATTGCACGAGCAGCGCAACTGCAAGGCTGTGTTAACCGAGCATTAAGTGGGAAGGCGTTGGTTGAATTCGTTAGTTTGTCGGCGGAGTCCAACAAATTACTCAATGAAGCGTCGGACAAAATGGTTTTATCGTTACGTGCGGTGCATCGCGTTTTACGGGTTGCCAGGACAATTGCGGATTTGGATGGGGTGGCGGGTGTCGATGTAAAGCATGTTGTTGAGGCGTTGAGTTATCGGGGGCAGTTAACGTAACCAAAATAAAAGGAGAACAACTGGTATTGATTTTTATGGTAACTAACCCGCACACATACCTAGCAATCGCACCATATTTGGTTAAGAAATTTCGGCTACACCCGATATTGTTTACATAATGACGGGTTCGCATTGATTGCTCTCGGAAATTCTTACTGTGCCGCGGGTATCGGGCTGGTCAGCACTATAGAAAGGTGTCGTTTGTTATGATGATTGTCTCGTCTAACCTCGCCCGCATTGCCCGCATTG
>CAYMHU010000048.1:22728-25372 GCA_964390335.1 uncultured Granulosicoccaceae bacterium
GCATTGGCTGCGTTCCAGTTGCGCTTTTCAGCGCAACGGCGATCAGCTTGTTTCATCAGTCTTCGGCGCATGCGGAAGGCGTATATCAAATGGGGCTTGGACAAGACCTTCTGGATCATGAGGGTGTGCAAGCACAAGGTTATGCCCCGAACAGCGCATCCGCGTCGGTGTACGTCGATATTCTAAGCATTGGCGAGGTCATTAACGTCTCGCTCTGCGGTTTAAGTAATGCTGATGATATCGCCGTGTCGTTTTACGCTCCGTCTAACGATTCTGTGCCAGTGGATACACAGAGTGCAGCATCCAGCAATGTTGATTGCGCCGATCCGATGACCGCAGCGCTGACTAATCCGTTTAAACACACCGCACTTGAGACCGGTACCTACCGGTTGGAGTTGCAAAACACATCTCAATCCGGATGGCCGAATAGTGTTTTCAAACGCTACGATGTCACGGTCACACCCAACGCTGCAACCAATCCAGATCCAACCGCAACCGATGGACGATTTTGGGGTTACGCGTTTGGTTTTAATGCCAATGGGTTTGACGAAGCACAATCCACCGATGCAGACTACTATGCTTTGGTACCCGGTGGTCGGCCGAATACCCACTATGTGTGGCAATTGGATCTCACCAATTTTGCCGGGTACGGTTACAACCTAATGGCCAACTCTGTTGGTGTGGATGCTCCGAACTCTGGTTACAGTACTGAGAAGAGCGGAAACTCGGTTTCGTACGAACATCCGATGTACGTCAGTTACCCGGCGATTGCAGATCCTACACCGGGAAATGCGCCTGTGATAAGCGATGCACGTTTTGTCGACGATGACGGTCAGGACTATGCCATATCACCCGGTGATACCGTTGGCGTACAAGATAGCGGAAATTTTGAATTCACCACCGATGTAGACGGCACATATTCTGTGCTTATCGACTTGAACCAGGATGGCATTTATGGCAACGCAAGCGACAGGCAACTGCTGGGTATAGCTACTAACGGTTTTAATCAAGTGCCCTGGGACGGTAACGATGCAGCTGGAAATCCACCAGCACATGGCACGTACTACGCACAGGTAAAAGTGCATATGGGTGAGTACCACTTTATTGCAAACGATGTGGAGACCAGTGGCGGCAATATCAGCGGGCTCACGATTCGTCAAGCCAACAGTGATGGTTCCCTTACAGATACATTGGTGTTCTGGGATGACGTTACTTTGCTTGGTGCCGGTGGTACGAGTAACACACCACAGGGTGCGCTGTCTTCCACTTCAGCAGGCCACCATACGTGGGGGAACTTTACTGGTACGAGTTTTGGGAACAATCGCTATCTCGACACTTATGTTTACGGCCTAGCAACCACTGCTTACGCAGCCACGGCAATCATCGCCGATGACAACTCGCAAACCAATTACGACGGTACGGTCACATCGGATACGTACAGTTCTCCCGGCAGCGGCTTTGCAGTCACAGTGTCCGACATCGACTTGAATGAGAACGCCGGCACTGTTGAAACAGTTGATGTTGAAATTGTCAACGATGTGACCGGTGAGACGGAAACGTTGACGCTCACTGAAACCGGTTCGAACACTGGTGTTTTTACGGGCACGCAAGCAACTACCGCGGGCACGGTCGCTGGTACTGATAACGATGGCTCCATGAACACGCAGGTTGGCGATACATTGACCATCACGTACATCGATCTAATCGCCGCTGACTACACCTCTCAATTCAGAACTGCGAGCAATACCGTCGAACTTGATACCGATGGTGATGGTGTTCCAGACATCAATGATCTTGACGATGATAACGACGGTATTGCTGATGCTGTGGAAGGTAATGGTGACACCGACGGAGATGGCATTATCAACAGTCGTGATACCGATTCTGATAATGACGGGCTTGCAGACGGTGTCGAAGATACCGCCAGTCCAGCCCTGAGTGGAGTGGACTCTGACGGAGATGGGATTGACGATGCTGTGGATGCGTCGATTACTGGCGGTGAGGATGCAAATGCTGATGGTATTGATGATGCTTTGCAGCCGACTGACACTGATGGCGATGATGTTGCTGATTATCTTGATACCGATAGCGATAACGATGGGATTGTCGATGTGATTGAAGCTGCAGGTGGTGCAATTGACACCGACGGTGATGGCGCGTTTGATCATCTTGATACCGACGCAGACAATGATGGAATTGATGATTCGGCAGAAGACATGATGAGCCCGGCTTTGCTTACGACCGATGCGGATAACGACGGTATCGATGATGCGCTAGACGTGGATGTTACCGGGGGCGTGGATGCCGATGGTAACGGCATCGATGACGCGTTTGAACCTACCGACACCGACGGCGATGGCGCATTTGATCATCTGGACGTTGACAGCGATAACGATGGCATTGCCGACATACTCGAAGGCACAGGCGATACTGACGGTGATGGAATAGCCGATTACCTTGATACTGATGCGGACAATGACGGCATTGCCGATAATGTGGAAGATTCAACCAGTCCAGCGCTGCTCGGCATCGATGCGGATAACGATGGCATTGATGACGCTCTCGATGTTGATGCGACCGGCGGCACTGATATGGACGGCAATGGCATCGATGATGCGTCGGAACCGACCGATACTGATGGTGA
>CAYMHU010000048.1:25472-30171 GCA_964390335.1 uncultured Granulosicoccaceae bacterium
GATGGTGATGGTACGGCTGATCATCTGGATATTGATTCCGATAATGATGGCATCGCCGATGTTGTAGAGTCCGGTCCGGGACCAGCGCCGCGTGACACCGATGGAGATGGGACACCAGATTATCTGGATACCGACTCGGATAATGATGGTATCAGTGACGCTGTCGAAGACAGCAATTCGCCAACATTAATCGGTACTGATGATGATAACGATGGGATCGATGATGCGATCGATGCCGACCTCACCGGTGGAATTGATACGGATGGTAACGGCATTGACGATGCCTTAGAACCAACTGATACCGACGGCGATGGTATCGCGAATCATCTGGATACAGACGCCGACAACGATGGACTGGCCGACATCATCGAATCAGGTGGCGTGAATGGCACGCTGGATACCGACGGAGACGGGGCGCCGGACTACATTGATACCGATGCCGATGGCGATGGATTGAACGATGCTGATGAGGATCTTGCATCGCCGGGATTAGTGGGTGCTGATGGCGATAGTGATGGTATTGATGATGCGCTCGATGTGGATGTATCAGGTGGAGCCGACACGAACGGTAATGGTATTGATGACGCCTTCGAACCAACTGATACCGACGATGACGGCGTACCGAACCAACTTGATCTGGATTCTGATAGCGATGGCTTAAGTGATGCTATTGAAACGTTGACCGACAGTGATGGTGATAGCGTAGCCGATGCGCACGATACAGATTCAGATAACGATGGGTTACTTGATGCGCTGGAGGGAGACTCCGACACCGATGGTGACGGTATTGCAAACTATCTCGATACCGATTCGGATAACGATGGTGTGTCGGATACTGATGAAGGAAATGTTGATTCTGATGGAGATGGTGTTGTCGATTATCTAGACGGTGACACTGACAATGACGGGCTTCTCGATTCCGAGGAAGGAAACGTCGATAGTGACTCAGATGGTACTCCGGACTACCGGGATCTTGATTCTGATAACGATGGGATTCCGGATAGTGTCGAGAGCGGTGCTGACCCATCCGGAATTGATTCTGACAACGATGGTGTGCCCGATTATCGCGATATTGATGCTGATAACGATGGGATTCTTGATGCACTTGAGACGGCGGTAGACACCGACGGTGATGGTGTAGCTGATTATCGGGACCTTGACTCAGACAATGACGGTGTAGCCGACCTGGTTGAATCTGGCACTAATGCTGATGCCAATGCAGCGAACACCCGGCTATTGGGCTCGGTGGGTTCAAATGGCTTAGTCGATGCCGCCGAAACTGCCATTGATAGTGGAATAATGGATCACGACACGGACGGTTCAGGCGATGTACCACTGGATACCGACGGTGATGCAGTCAGTGATTTTCGTGATCTCGATTCAGACAACGATGGCATAAGCGATGTAATCGAAGCAGGTAGTGCTGATGCAGATGGTAACGGTGAAGTGGACAACTTTACGGATTCCAATGCTGATGGTCTTTCCGATGCATTCGCCAGTACACCCAGTGCGGATGAAGATTCAGACGCCGATGGTGCGCCGAATCGTCTCGATCTTGATTCTGATAACGACGGTCAGAACGACATCGTCGAAGCGAACATCGAAGACAACGATAACGACGGGCGGGTCGATGGGTTTACTGACAACGATGGCGATGGCTATGACGATTCGCTCTCTGCAACCGCCTACACCGAAACTGATACCGATACCGATGGTATACCGGATTATCGCGATAATGACTCCGATAACGACGGCATTCCCGATGCAATTGAAGGTGATGTTGATACCGACGGCGATGGCATCATCGATCGACTTGATAACGACTCCGACGGTGATGGCATTCCGGATTCGATAGAAGCAAGCTCACCCGCGCCGGCTGATACCGACAATGATGGTATTGCGGATTATCTCGACCTTGATTCTGACAACGATGGTTTACCCGATTCGATTGAAGCAGGTCCTGATGGCACAGCTCCGGTGGACACCGACGGTGATGGCATGCCTAACTTTATAGATTCAGACTCAGACGGTGATGGTATAGACGACAGCGTTGAAAGCAATGTGGACAGTGATGGCGACGGAATCCCTAACGCGCTTGATACAGATTCGGATAACGATGGGATCCCTGATTCAACCGAAGGTGGTCCAAGCGATCAGCCGCAACCCGACGCAGATGGCGATGGGTTGCCAGATGCAATTGATACCGATTCCGATGGTGATGGCATTGACGATGCTATTGAAGGCAGCGTTGATACCGATGGTGATGGGTTGATCGATGCGCTGGATATTGATTCGGACAATGACGGAGTTGCTGATGCGAATGAAGGCATTACGGACACCGACGGAGATGGGTTGATCGATGCAATAGATTTTGATGCCGACAATGACGGCATCCCTGACGATGTTGAGGGCACCGTTGACTCCGATGGTGATGGCGTGATCGATGCGCTAGATATTGACTCAGACAATGATGGTCTGCTTGACAGTGATGAATTGACAGTTGATACCGATGCTGATGGGATACCGGACTACCGTGATCTGGACAGTGACAATGATGGATTAACTGATACCACTGAAGCCGGTGGAGCTGACAATGACGGCGACGGTCAGGTCGATGGCTTTGTCGATACCAATGGCGACGGCTGGGATGACGGTGTTGCAAATTTCCAGCTTCCAGATCAAGACTTTGACAACGATGGTGTCGTAGATCGCCTGGATGTCGATTCTGATAACGACGGGTTGCCAGATTTGGCCGAAGCGAATGACTTCGCTGCGGATAGTGATAATGATGGTAGGGTCGACAACTTTGTCGACGCCAATGGAGATGGCTTGGATGATGCGTACGCAGCGTTGCCGATCATCGCAGACGACATAGACAACGATGGTGCAAGCGATCATTTGGATCTTGACACCGATGGGGATGGTGTGCTCGATCTTGTGGAGGCCGGTGGCCTTGACGCAGACGGTGATGGTATTGTTGATTCAATGGCCGACAGCGATGCCGATGGTATACCCGATAGTGTGGATGTGGACCTGACCGGTGGCAGCGATGCTGACGGAGATGGCATCGACGACAGTGCGGACAGTGACTTTGTCAACGACACCGATACCGATGGTGATGGCGTGGTGGATTCGAGAGACCCGGATATTGACGGTGATGGCTTCGCAAACTTTCTCAGAGACGGTAGTCAAGGTTTGCCGGTCGTCGCGGAGTTACCCGATGAAGACGGTAACGGTACACCCGATGTCGAAGACGTAACGTTCGGCGCGGCGCAGTCAGGCGGCGCAATCTATACTGGGCTGACAGGCCGTGGCTGCAGTGTCGCTACAAACCGTGCCGGCGCGACTGATCCAACGCTGTGGGTATTGGCAATAATCGCGATACTCGCACTGGCACGACGGCGTAACACACAGGTGCGTAGCAATGGGGTTCGCACCACGCTATAGGCGGCAGTTCTTCATAGGCGGCTAGTAACCATGCTTTTTCAGTTCGACTTGCAACCACTGTTGCAACATACCTTATGCAAAGCGGCATTGAAAAGGCGTGCGTTTCACAATTGTGGCATTCGGAGAATCGCGACTACTACAACCCAACACTACAGCGAAACGTCGACACGCTAACCGACGCGTCGAATTTAGCGTTAAAAGGTAATCCATAAGCCCTACCAGTTGATTAAGGTATCATGAGCCGACTTGTTCTAAACAGTGCGCTGCGCTGCTAAGATTTCGTCAAAGCTGTGCAGATGCTTGCATATGTGCATTACAAAAAATACTCTTTGGCTGTAGTTGCTTATAAACTCTCGTTCATGAACACCAATCGAACGTTTAAATATCTATTTATTGTTGTGTGCCTGAGTGTGGGGCTGGCCGGTTTTCTCATTAAACCCACTGGTTTCAAAAAAGAAGAGCACGTTAGGGCGAATTTGCTGGCAATTCAGGCCATGTTGGATCAATTTAAAAACGATAATGGCCAATACCCAACCACGCAACAAGGCTTGCTGCAGCTGTACGAATCGAATTATGTGAATACAAAGAACGTTGCTATCGACGCGTGGGAATCGAAACTGATTTACACCTTGAACGGCGATAGTTTCACCTTGTACTCCATAGGTGAAAATTTAATTGATGAGGCAGGTTCCGGCGATGACATTACATTGCCTGCCGAGTAACAGCGTGATATCAGATGCCATGCGGTCAACAAACCAAGTTAAGTGTCTGTTTTCAGCTTTTGTTGCGCCTGCAACCTAATTAAAAAATCATCCACATCAAGATTTTCTGCCAACGCCGATCTCACAAGGTCCGCCTGGCTAGGCGGTGCAAGGCCACCAACAGGTAAGTCTGTGTCTAAATTAGTCGGGAATGCATAGCCCTCAGCTGTAGCAGCTATTATATTGTTGAGGTGATGCTTGCTTACATTGTTATCCGAATTGAGTTGCAATAAGGTGGGGTATAAATGAGTTAGCATTTTTGATCGGTTGACCGCTTCAATAGATCGACCAAACGCTGATGATACCTGCAACAGGTTAGCTAATCTGTGAATATCTTTTGATTGATTATGCCCCGCAGCATGCATTAGCGCAGGATTAAAAAATACCATGTCGCTTTTTTCCAAGGCCAGCTGCTTTCTATTGTTGTTGAAGTAGTCTTGATAATCATCTTGACCAAATACAATGTACCCTTGTTTGTGTTTATGCGAATA
>CAYMHU010000049.1:0-29834 GCA_964390335.1 uncultured Granulosicoccaceae bacterium
CCACTATGGAATAACTCGGTGTGCCGCCATCCACATCCGTACTGCTCACTGTGGTTACTGCAGTTTGATTTTCTGCAGCGGAAACGGTTGCAGAAACACCGCCACCATCACTAGTGATCATTGGGTTGTCGTTAGTTGCTGTTATACTGATGGCTGTACTGCCAATCGCTTCAAGCGCTGTACCTCCCTGTGTATAAACCGCATTGCCACCATCATTCAATGTCCAGTTTATCTGTACGGTTAAAGGCGGTGCGTCATTACCATTGGCATACGTAATCTGTCGCATGATCGCATTAACGTCGTCGTTCGTGGGCGTCTCACCATTGACATCGGTAAACGCTATAACCAGCTGCCCGTTTGTTGTTGTGACATCAAAGTCTGCAATTATCTGACTATTCTTAATCAGATTCCCACCAGAAAGCGTAATGCCGTTACCGTCGTTAAAATCCCATACATCATCTGAATTGGCCACACCATTGCGCACCAAAGTCAACGTGGAGCCTGCAAAGTTATTAACATCGCTAAGCTCCGCATCAAAAACTGAGATATTGGATTCCAATACCAGCGCAGCTCCATCCTCAACATAAATCGGCGTCGACATAGTGCCGGATAGGTAACGCACAGAAACGTTATCAATATGACCATCAACCGTGTTGGTGCCGTCAGAGACGCCTGCAGTATCGGAAGTATCAGTGAATGTCACCGTTGCAGTGCTGCCATCTGCGGTAAACGAATATGTGTACCGAATGTACGATGTGCCGGAGACATCGGTGACTATCTGCGGTGTGGTTAATAAATTACTTGCACCATCAACCGTTACCTGAAGCGATTGATTAAAATCGTTTCTGCCATCACGATAATCAAACGTTAGTTCATAGGTTGTTCCGGACAATGTGTTTATCGTTTGAGAAGCAGTATGAGGCCCTACAGCATTTCCACTTCCAAACCTCAACGATCCGGCGGTATGATCGACCGTGCCGGTAGTTGTCCATCCTGATATATCGGTATTGAAATCCCCGTTAGTAATCAGTTCGGGTTGAACAAGTTTCGGCGCGTCATTGACTTCGTTGATTGTAATTCCAACATTACCCTCAAGCTCTGTTTGATCGAAGGCAAGAGCGGCGATTTCCTCCGGGGCAAGTACTCGCGAATAAATTCTCGCATCGTCAATCATGCCGTTAAAATCATAATCCGTACTACCAGCACCATGCTGGCCAATTCGCGTACTGCTACCATCAAACACAGCATCTGACGCATGGAAAGTTTCGCTGACTAAAACGCCGTCGATGTAGAGTCTCTGCAAGTCATTGGCGGAGTCGACGGTATAACTGATATGTCGCCAACCAGTACTAGACATATTGTTAATCACTCCGCCTTGAGTTTCCTGCCAAGTAGCTCCATCCCAGTAAAAACCAACTGGACCGTTTAATGAGTCGAGTCGTAAGGCGTGACCGTGTCCAAGAGTTATCACTTCAGCACCTAAGGTATCACTTGCTGCTAAATTAACCCATGCAGCCAGCGTAAATGCAGTCGGTTCGTCAAAATTGCTGGCAATTGTCACGAAGTCGCCGTTACCATCCAAGTAGAGCACTTCGCCACGGTCAGTGTCATTTATCGTTGTTGCATTGCCGTTAAACGTTCCATCGTTAGCGACACCTGTGCTCGAATCGTCAGCGGTTGTATCGTTAAACGTGTAGTGACCTTCCAAGCCAGCAGCAATTGCTGTTGTAATCTTAAGTGTATCAGCGCCGTTATAATCGGCATGGGGTGTAAACCTTAATCCATTAAGCGCACTATTGATATTGCTTTCGAGCCCTTCGATTACCATCGTTGAAGAACCATCAGCGCCTTCTACAAACGTAATTCCGGTTAAACTATTTAATGCCAGCGTTCCATTGCCAACCGTCAGCGTAACGCGCATAGGTGTATTCGCTGCAACACCATCATCAACACTAATTACATTACCACCAGAATACACAAACTGGGTATCTTCGGTAGTCGTTACGGTCGCCGGAGCCGTTACACTCAGATCAACCCTGCTCACAATGTTTACCACGATACTGCCTGTGGCTGTTAGGTTCCCTCCTGCGCCTTGGGATATGACGTTGCGATCGTCAAACGTCCAATCGATCTGCACAGATAAAGGCGGTGTGTTGTTGCTGTTGGAATAAGTGATTTGCCGAAGTATGTTGTCTACATCAGTTGATGTTGGAATCTCGCCGTTGGCATCGGTAAACGTGATCACCAGCTCGCCAGTTGAACTTGTTATGTCAAACGTGGCGATCTCTTGCGCATTCTTGATCAGACTACCACTCGACAATGTTAGGCCATTGCCATCATTGAAACTGAATACGTCGTCGGTGTTGATACCGCCATTACGAACCAGCGTGGCACTCGCACCAGCAAAGTTGCCATTGCCTGCATTCAAGGCATTCAATTCGTTATCAAAAACAGATACATCGCTATCAAGTACCACAGCGGGTCCATTTTCAATGAACGACGGAGTGTCATCCAGCGTGTTTTCAAGATTAAATCGCGTATCTAGATTGCCATTAGAATCAAATCGCATTAAATGAAAACCAGTAGTGGCTGCGTCGGTTCGACCAGCAACGATAAGATCACCGTCGGGAGCAATAACAACAGCGCTGGCATCGTCTGTTGCCGTACCGATCGGCTGTCGAATCAAACCATCACCATTAAACGTTGTATCTAATGTTCCATCCGTGTTTAGTCTGATCACTGAAACATCATTAATACCGGCAGGTGTGTAGGCGCTGCCAACCATCACAATCTTGCCATCAGCTTGCAGCTTCAAGTCGGTGATGCTTTCGTGAGGAACACCTGCTGAAATTACGTGATAGCCAATACCATTGAACGAAGTATCCAGATTGCCATCATTCAACAAACGCAAAGCCAGCGATTCACTGTTGCCAAGGTTGGTCACCCCACCGACAACGATACGTCCCATAGAATCAATAGCCACCGCCTGCAATCCGTCAAAGTTTCCACCGCTAATATCAAACACTGCAATACCATCGGTATCCAGAGTTGTGTCTAAACTGCCATTCGAATTAAACCGTACTACAGCAATGTCTGCATCACTACCATTGTGACGGGTTCCTACCGCAATGATGCGCCCGGAACTATCGAGCGTAACAGCATTAAAGCGATTATCGCCAGGACCAATACCCAACGTTTGATAACCAACACTGTTGAAAGACAGATCAAGATTACCATGGGTATCCACACGCAAAACGGTCATTTGTTCGTCTGAAGCGCCGGAAATTGCATAGCCGACTGCAACGATATTTCCATCGGTTTGTACAACCACATCGTGTAGGTATTCATTTGAAGAACCCGAGACATTGATTGTATAAAGCCCGTCGCTATCAAATGATGTATCCAGCGAACCATCAGAGTTAAAGCGTGCAATGAAGGAGTCGTTGCTAAGCTCACCTACAACAAGAAACTTCCCATCACCCTGCACGGCGCCAGCTTTAACATTTGCTCCTCCGCCTAAGGCTGTGGTGGCACGACCACTGGTACCAAAACTGGTATCAATCGATCCGTCCGAGTTAAATTTCGTTAGGGTGACACCGTCGGCACTCGTTCCAATAGCGACAAACTTGTTATCTTCCAGTCGCACCAAATCCGAAACCCAATCCCCCGTTGTTGGAAAGTTAGTTGCAATACCGTCACCAGAAAAGAAAGTCGGGGCGGTATTGATCGCTTCAACGGTGATCGCCACACTGTCGCTGCTGCTGGTGTTATCGGTTACAAGCGCAGCAATTTCTGCTGATGACAATGCCCTTGAATACACACGCGCATCATCGATCATACCGTCGAAATCGAATCCCGCTAAACCATCACCCGCTCTACCAATATAGGTGTCAGAGGAGTTGTCGTACTCGATGGAACCAACGGTAGAAGCAGTTTCAACCGCCACACCGTCAACGTACAACGTCATACTGGAATTGGAGCTATCGATGCTGACTGCTACGTGCCGCCAACCGGTACCAATTAGTGATTCTTCGGTTTGCAAAAGGTTGTTTACACCACCAGACTCATAAAACCCAACTAGCGTTCCGTCGTAATCCAGATAAAGTGTAGGACTGGTTCCCAACGAAATAGCGACTGCGCCAAAAGTGTCAATGCTGTCAGCATTGATCCATGCAGACAACGTTATGTCGACTGGGGCACCTATAAGCCCATCAATCTGAACAAAGTCACTCGCGCCATCTAAAACCAACACATCGCCACGATCTATGTCGTTCAGAATGTTGGCGTTTCCATTCAGCGTGCCATTGTGTGATAGCCCGGTTGATTGATCCGCAACAACGGAACCGCTAATAGTGGCAGATTCAAACGTGAAGTGGCCAGCCAGATCAGCCGCAAGGGATGTGCTCATATCCAATGTTACACCGCCAGCGAAACCGCTGACCGGATAGAACGTCATACCTTCAAACGCCGCATTAATATCCGACTCAGTGCCTTGAATCGTCATGAACGTACCACCATTGCTTCCACCAAGAACTGAAAGCCCTTTAGTCTGCGACAACGTTAGAGTGCCATTATTATTAGTTGAAACGAATACTTGTAGCCGTGTGTTATTAGTGTCGACGGTATCACTGATGGTAATAGCGTTACCGTTTGCCACGCTAAAAACGAGCGGTGTGTCTTCGTTTGTTGATTGTGCGCTCGGAACACTCTGTGTTGGCTCGATGCCATTGTCAATTGAGATCGACAATGTTTCGGAATAATAATTACCCGACGCGTCGGTTACTTGCACCTCAATGCTATGGGATGGGTTCGTCTCATAATCGATCGTTGCAGCAGTGGCAACTGTGACTTCACCGGTATCGGTATTCATAGCGAATCGCCCGCCCGCGTTATCTGTCAGGTTAAAGGTATAATTGGACAACACACTACCCACGTCCCATTCAATCACATAAGTATTTATCCCAGCCGCATCGCTGTCATCCCATTGCCCCGTGGCTTTTAACTGATATACGAAGTCTGCGTTGCCAACGTTATTAGGGTCTGATGGTTGGAAATTAGAGTAGACGCTATCGATGGCAGTGCCGGTTTCGTCACCTAGCCAAAATTGGTTGGTATTGGTACCGTTTTCTACCCAATAAAATTCGCCTTCAACACTTTGGTCTGTTCCGCCGAGCCAGGTGCCATAACCGCTCTGGGATAAATTTCGGATTAGTTCGTTTTCATAATCCGACTCTACAATCACCAGTTGGCCAGCAACACCATTCAAAGACGCGGCATTCGCAAGTGACTGCGCTGCTGACCACGATGTGTAATTGTGTACGTATCGATAGAATTTCCCGGTAGCAGCATCGTAAGTCAACGTTGAATCGTCATTCAAAATTGAGCTGATTGCTTGTGGAATTTCAAACACTTGAATATCGGTTATCACTGCCGCCCAGCCATCATCAGCTGCACTGGCAAAGCGCAGTAAGGTATTGGTGGAGTCAGCGGTGAATGTAAAAGAGCGAGCTTCATACACGGTTCCAAGATCAGCTGTCTGCTCAACCTGGAAATCCATCGACTGACCGTTGGCCGATGCGGTTAAATACTTGATTGCATCCCCATTACCGAAGTTACCGCTCATGCCGAATACAACTTGATATTGCCTGCCCACTTCTGTTGTCAGTGCCTGGGTGATCGCACTGGGCAAGTCACCATCCAGGCGTTGTAACTCCAAACCAACGCCGCCATTAGCTGACAGATATTGTGAGGTATGCGAAACCGCGCCGTATTCAACGGTCCAACCGCCAAACGTCTGTCCTTGCACGTAGTCCGTCCGTGACCCGGTATCTCCGTTTAAGAATTGCCCATCATTGACAATGTCTTGAGGAGCATCGGAATCGGATGGTAGAACAAAACCAACCCTTGCACCATTTGCTGTGTTTTCACTGATATGTAAATCAACACCTGGCGTATCACTGAACGAAAAACTGGTGTTTTCGACCTCTCCGTCATACACACGTAGGTTACTGAGCGACACATCAGCCTCGTTAGTAAACGATGTATCCAGATACCAATTGGCGTTAGCTGTGATCGTTTCAGTGTGAAAGGTTATTCCGTTGTGTTTGTATTCGAGCGTTGTGCCATTTACATAAAATGAGAATTCATCACCCGCCACAGGACTTGCACCAGATCCTGGACCACCAGTACCACTTTGGTAGGAGAACAGATTGCCGTCCGAAGTAAAATACATCGCATGATCAATACCAGCGTAGTGAGTGCCGCTGTCAATGAGGCCAAGTCCGACCACAAAATTAAAGGCATCAACCTCATCCAACGTGAACGATACAGTGTAGTCATCGGTATAACCTAACGACGAAAGCGATACCGAATTAACTTGCGACGAGTACCCGCCCGGCGCAGATGATGCGTCCAGCGTGATTAACGAACCATAGACTGACGCACCTCCAACCACGTTTTCGTATTCATCAAGTGGTACTGCGGCTACTTGTCGGCTTGAAAGGTTGTTTCCAGCGACCACATCAACAACTTCTTTTGAACCATTAAAACCATCCATCTGCCAATTAGCAATCAAACCGCTTGGCAAACTACCACTGTCGAATTTGTGCTGATGGCTGAGTGCAATTTCCACAGCGCCGCGCACTTTATTCCAAATACGTACGTCATAGATCGTCCCACTAAACCCATCATTGGCATCAAAGAAACCAGAAGCGGAATTTTGGTTCTGCCCAAACAACAGTGTTCCATTACCTACGCCGCCATCAATGGACTGTCCGCTAAAATTATTGGTTCTTGTTTCGATAAGACTACCATCAACGTAGATCGCGACATCACCGTTGGTGTTATCCCAAGATAGCGCAAAGTGATGCGGCTGATTATCGAATAGTAGTTGGCTATAGTCGATGCTCGCATTTGAAATTGCTACCCCATCGATTCTGAGCTGTAACTCCCCCAGGTCCGTAATGATCACCTGAAAGGCGTTGTTGGAGGACGCAGTACCATAATCAATGAGAACGTTATCACCAGCCAAACCGGTAACAAGAAACGTGGTTTCGAATGTGAGCTGAGTTAATCCACCCAGTACTGCTCCACCATCAGCAGCCTGCAGATACGCGCCGTTTCCATCGTCGGTATTCAACTCTATACCACTGGTTACACTGCTTGGTGCGCTATTGTCTTCAATATAGTTGTTCAGCGAGATGGTGAAATCTTTATTAAAGGTATTACCGTTAACGTCACTGATTTCTACTGTAATGGTATGTACCGGTTGTGTGTCAGCATCCAGCTTTGTGCCATCGAGTACGACTATGTTTCCAGAGCTGGGTTCAACATCAAAGGCTCCGGCTACCGATTGTGCAGTAATCGTGTAGGTCAATGCTTGCGTTGTATCTAAAACAGCATCGGCGTCATATTCAACAATGGATTTTTGCAGACCAGTACCACCTACATCATCCCATTCGCCAGAGGATGCGAACAGCTTGGCGTAGTTTTGACCGCCTGCATCGTTGGGATTGGAAGTCTCCCAATTCTCATAAGCACCATCGATGTTGTAACCGTTTTCATCCCCTTTCCAAAACAACTCATCGGCTGACCCCACATCGTACCAACGCCATTCACCCTCAACACCTTCGTCTGAAGCCGCAAGCCAGGCTTGCGGTCCACCGTGCCGATTCAGGATGT
Source organism: uncultured Granulosicoccaceae bacterium (assembly GCA_964390335.1). Taxonomy (GTDB): domain Bacteria; phylum Pseudomonadota; class Gammaproteobacteria; order Granulosicoccales; family Granulosicoccaceae; genus Granulosicoccus. The sequence continues at coordinate 7,681 of CAYMHU010000049.1, forward strand.
CAACAACAATCCGATTTTCAGTGGCTGAACTGATCGCAATCAGATTACCGTTTACTCCATTAAGCGTTGATGTCTGGGCATCGGCAAAAGCAGTTGCCCAATCTTTACCGGTATCCACGTATTCATAGAATTTGCCAGTCTCAGCACTGAAGTGCAAATTCGGATTTGCAGCAAGCAGCAAGGAGATTTCGACTTCACGTTGTGGGTCGAGACCGTACAATTTGCCAACATTGGTACCGTTTAGTGCGTTTTCGTCAACGCCGAAGGTTAATGAGGCTTCGCTTCTGGTAAAGCCTAATTCCTCTGTGTGCTTGATGGTCAGATTGTTGCCGTTGACAGTATCGGTAACCACTCCATCAACAGATAAATTGTCGTATGTCCATTGCGCCAATAAACCATTTTCGTCATGTGGCAAAGTGCTGCGATAATTGGCGAACATTTCCGCTTCAGTACGAACATCGTCAAACAAACGCGTGTTATACAGCGTTCCAAAGAACTCTTGGGTGGTGCTGAAATTACCTTCTATCGAACCTTGTTCCTGACCAAACAACAGGACTCCACCACCCTCTATCGTTTGACCGCTCGCCAGCAATGTGCCGCTAATGAGGTTACTGTCAACGACAACACCGTCGGCGTAGATCGCCCAGTTCCCATTCGATCCATCCCACGTAAAACCAATCGAATGCTTTGCCCCATCCCATAGAGTTAGATAGTCAAATACGGTGGAGTTGACGCCTTGCCCTGCTACGTGCAGTGTTGCAGAACCATTACCTTGTATTTCCAGCACCAACTCATTATTGTTAGACGGAACGGCATAGGACAACAGCGTTAGGTAATCAGAGTTATTGAGGGATTCAAATTCAGTTTCAAAACTGATTGCCGTTCTTCCACCTAAGAGTGCGTCGCTATCATCGGCGATCAAATAGATATCATTACCACCGTCACTATTGATCGTTAAGCCCCCATCTTTTGTGACGGTGGTTTTAATATCCTCTGGCGACACACCATCGTTATCACCATCCATCGCTGTAACATAGTTTGAGAACTCACTGCTGTTGCCGCTGGCGTCCGTGGTAATCAATGTAACAAATTCACCAGCATGCAGAGTGATGCCAGACAGCGAGCCTGTCAACGCGCTATTACCATCAGTCACACCGGTGATTGTGCCTATGTAACGCTCACCTTGCACACGCCCAAGTTCACGTTCGTTACTAACATAGAAGTCAGCGGAGTATGTTCCCGATGCTAATGATGTGGTGTCAAGGTTGTAGCTAAACGTGTCATCACCAGCGATTGCTGCCGAATTCAGAACTGCCCAGTTTTGCAGATTATTAGCACCCGTGTCGGCATCACCAGCGTCGTTAAGAGTGACACCATCATCATTCAAATCAATGCCCAATTTCGCATTGTTATAAATAGCGTTACCACGAATTGTTGTACCGATGGAAAAAGTAGATGCTTCAATAGCATTGTCGCTGCTATTGGCAATCACATTACCTTCGCCAGCGCCCACGCCGCCGACAGTAATGCCGGTAGTAGTTCCAGTGATGTCAACCGCATTCCAATTACCGGCAACAAGATGTCCATTTTCATCTGTACCAAACCAGTTGCCTTGAATAACGGAATCATTACTGCCGGAGTCGATGCGGACGCCAGCACCCCACTTCGCTCCAACAAATACGTTTTCGGTTATCGTATTATTATCCGCATCATCCATCCGAACACCCGCAACTTCGTTGTGAATGGTGGACACGCCATCTGCACCAAGCCCAAACCAGTTGTTTTGCACTGCATTGTTGTCACCAGCGTCATTAACCAATGCAACACCTTCCCAAACACCTCCAAAAATATTGCGATGATTATCTGTTGGGCCACCAATCGTATTGTTATTCGCCCCATTGATGGAGTAAACGCCATAACCTGCGTAGTTGTCCGTACCCTCAACAGCCGAATTACCATCAACATTAGTTCCGAAGTAATTTCCGGCAATGGTGTTATTGGTTGCTGTAGCGCCATCCAAAGCAACGCCCCCGAAGTAATTAAGATCGTGAATCACGTTTCTATCTTCGGCAGTTATTCCACCAATGGTGTTGTTATCTCCTAACAAGCGAATAGGTGATCCACCAATGTCTTCACCCGCCACGACTGTTCCGTCACTGTCGTATCGTCCAATCCAATTGCCCGCAACTGTGACTCCGGATGCACCCGCTTGGATCTCTATGGCATTCAAACCAATATCACGAATAACAAAACCGCGAATTTCGCTGTTATCGGCGTTTGAGCTAAACCTGAATCCATCAAAGGCACCGTCATTCGCATCAATGACTATCGCTGGGTTACTACCGTTCGCAGCGAAACTGTCATCGGATGTGGCGTCAATTACCACTTCCTCTGTTATGTCGGGCAGCGCCGATAGCAGGTTAATGGTGTGCGCACCGGTGCCGGCTATATTAAAGTCAATGGTATCCGCACCAAGATTTGTATTAGCCTGATTGATTGCCCAGCGTAAGCTGCCAGCACTGCCATCATCTAATGTGTTAGTTACGGTGTAGGTTTGCGGGTTTGTTGCACCGGTGTAATTGTAAAGTTCATATATGTCTGCACTGCTTAGAGCGCGATTGTAAATACGTCCATCGTCAAGGAATCCATCGAAGTGACCACCAAAGGAATTGGTGTAGTATTTATCAACACCCCAGCCTATAAAATCCAATAGCATCACATCGTCAAAGAAGCGATCAGTACTGGCCGAACCAGTAAGGTAATTCACGCTTTGTTGAACACCATTGACGTAAATCTTATTGCCGGTGGAATCGACTGCAACTGCCACATGATTCCAATTTCCTACCGTGAGATTCGCAGAAGTAGTGATTACAATCAATTGAGTGGAGGCATCTTCATTCACATAGAACACTAATTCGTCGCCATTACGAAACAGTGCTACACGTGAGTCACCATCGCTGCTGTCGGAGGTCTCAAAAATAACATTGCTACCGCTAACAGTATCGGTATAGACCCAAACAGCAATCGTACCTTGCGCTAGGTTGTCAAAATTTGCTGCATGTGCAGACAAATCGACATAGTCGTTTGTACCATCAAAACTGACTTTACCCGCGCCAATTTGGTTGGTACCAACTGCTGTGTTGATTACTGCTCCATTTGTCAACGTTCCATCGTAATTGTTACCGCTACTGTCTGACGCATCTGCATCAAAAGTATTGTGAAGAATCAAACCAGTGGTAATATCAGGGGCGACCCCGGTATACGCATATAACTCTGCAACATCACTGGCTGACAGTGCGCGCGTGTACAATCTTACTTCATCCAATTTACCTTCATAATCTGAAGAGGCGGTACCGCCAATTAATAGCGGTTCATTAGATGTTACGGTACCAAGAGAGGCGGTTGATATAGAACCGGCAGCGCCATCAACATACATTTCAAAGTCATTACCACTGCGCGTTGCAACAACATGGTGCCAATTCCCATCGCTAACGAAACCGTTGGCGTACTGGTAATTCACAAGCCCACCTGAACCGTCAATTTCAAAATGAAGGCCTCCATTCGCGTTCGCGTATATAAAGAACCCATCACCTGTGGTGTACTGTCCAACCAGTTGGGTCAAGTTAGCCTGTGCAGAAGTGGCGTTGTACCAAAACGCCACGCTGAAATCACCGCTAATATCTAACGATGCATCATCACTGACACTGACAAAGGCGTTGGAACCAGCGTCAAGCTCAAAGTCCATGGAGTGGGAACCCACTGCAGCGTCTCCCGACCAAGTGGGTGCGGTTGACCATGAGCCATCATTTCCATTCACCGTTGAGTCGGTTGCGGTTGCACCTCCGTTTTCTTCAAATTCAAAGTGCAGAACCAAATCTGTAGCAATGTCGAGTGCGCCGTACCAGTCCTGTTGCACGCCATCATTTAGCGGTACTGTGGTATTGAGTTCGCCATAGCGATATTCCAGTATCCAGTCACCATCAAAATCCTTATGACCGGTTGTATTTTCACTGGCCGCTACGTCAGCACCCGTGTAAGTACCTAACCGTTGAACAAGCCAACGACCCTCTTCCGTGGCCGCCACATCACAACCGTAAAACAAAATATCACCCGATTCGCTGAGTACCGAACCCCAGGTTTCTAAACTGGTGACATGCTGGTTAACGTTATTAGCAGACAGCAACGAATCACCGAGTTGGATCATGGCATCAGCACCATGGGTTACAAAATGAATCGCATCGATTTTCGAAAATTGTCTCAGTGCTGCATCAATCTGCTCGAAGCCATTTTTGGATACATCAAGCATCACAATAGACAGCGAGTTACCTGCTGCAAGAGCGCTTTGCCGTAACTCGCGAATAAGCGTGTTGCTATCTGCAAGATCTGACTGCACGAATATCAACTCAGTTGCTGTTCGATCTGTAGTCGCAGCTCGGGTATCGTGTATGGTACGAGAGTCAGTTGCTGCATTAGATGAGAACGCTTTACTCAGGTTGGTAGGACTCGAGGCGTTAACCGATGCACCAGTCAGGCGGGCCATGGTGTCAACAAACGTTGTATCGTTAACGTCTTCTACCAACGCAGAACTGTGAAGCACAAGTTCAGCATCAAGTGCTAGCGCACTCCGCCATTGTGTTATCTCATTAGCGCGTGCCAACAAGTCAAGCGTACCAATGCTTTGCCCGCCGATGTCCAGTACGCCGTTGCTACTGTGTGACACCAAGTGCAGCTTTGATAAACCCTGTTGTTGAGACAATACCTCACTGATCTGAGACAGCGCATCCGATTGATTATCAAGCACAACAACACTGACTGATTCATGTGCATTTTGAGCCGAATTAGTCACCAATTCGTCTAGATCGGACAGTGCCGAATCCAAAATGAAGAGTTCTTTTACTGACGCTTCATTGAAGCTGACATGGCTTGCCTTAAGCGCATCGCTCTCTGCTTTGTCTGTGTGTTCCGATTGCTGCAAGCGAACCAGTTCAGTTTGAAGTTCTGGTGTTAATTCCAACGACGTAAACGCTGCATCTGCAGAGAACAGAATGCGCTGCTCCATCGTCTCAACATGAAACGATGGTGGTGAACGATTGGTCTGTTTACAACGTTGCGGCATGGCCGGTGCTAGTCCCCGTTAGATTCTTTAGTTCTTGGGGCTATTGAACCAGCGCTATCGGCGTTTGCCGCTGCAATCACTGGCTCAAATGATATGCGACAGCGCTGCCCAGCTGGTATTTTGTAATCGGGATTTGCTAACAACAGCCGCACACCAAACGTGCCACTACGAGAATCAAGCAAGGGGTCTACCACATCAACTGTTGCAAATAATTTTCGATCGCTTTCAATTTCCGGGTGTAAACGCGCAAGATCACCTTTGCTTATGGTGCCGAATAATCGGGCTGGCATCATGACCTCCACTCGCAACGGGTTCAGCGCGGCAATCGTCATCACAGGATTGTCGTACACAAACTCACCCATAAACGCCAACTGTTCCACCACGACACCATCTATGGGACTGGTCAGGATTCGTCTAGCATACTGGCGCTGAGAACGTTTAAGTTCTAACTTCTGTATTTTTTGATTTTCGAGTGCAAGTGTTAATGCTGCACTGGCTATCTGATAACGCGCTTTGGACTCGTCCAGTTCCTGCGCCGAAACCAGTTTCTGTTTATTCATATCCTCCATACGTTCCAACGCTAGCTTGGCCAACTTCTTCTCTGCCACCCGTGCAACCAGTTCACTTTCTGTATCCGCGCGGATTTCAGCAAGCGCTACATCCGAATATTCCACACCCGATTCGAGCTGAGCTAGCGGTTGATCTTTTTCAACATGCTGCCCTCGATCAACCAATAATTTGGCTATAACGCCTTGTACTGGACTGCCAACATCCGACACTACCCACGGTTCGATCAAACAATCCAGCGCATCATCAGGAATAGAATCGGATGCATGGGCTGCTGGGCCAAGTGCGACCATTAATACCATCACTGGTTTCAACAGTTTCAATAAATTAGGTTGTTTCATAATGATTGATCCGGGATTCCTGCGAACGCAAGCTGACGCTTCAGCTTGTGTCTGGATTGATAAAGGCTCAGTCTGGTTTTACGGTGATTCCTCTCAACACGCCGTTGCGCCATGCGAATCAAGAACAGCGCAGCTGGCTGCCAGCCTCGTGAAGCACACGTTTGAGCGCATTTCAAAAAGAAACCAGACATAGCACCTACAAGATATGAGTCATCTAGGCAATAAAGCTGTTGATAAGAACCAGGGTCGCCCTGTCTGGCGGCCCTTCCTGCCAATTGCCTATCTAGTCGGCGTGCATCGTTAAACGCTAGCGATAACACATGCAATCCACCAAGACTGGCACCATCAGTACCCAACGGAATATCAGTTCCTCGACCTGCCATATTGGTTGCAACAGTTAACTGACCGGCTTGACCGGCTGTGGCAACAATCGCCGCCTCGTCGGCATCCTGATATGCGTTCAGAACCTGATGCGAAAACTCATGTGCCGTTAACATTGCTGACACACCTAACGACTGTTCAACACTGCGTGTACATATCAGAACTGGCTGTTGCAAACTGTGCCGTTGCTGCACAATTTCAACCATTGCCTGCAACTGCGAAGAGCGATCTGTAAAAACCGCTGCAGGTAGATCGTGGCGGCGGCTTGGACGATGTGATGGCACAGGTACAACAAAGTTGTTGTAAATATGCTGAATTTCGTTAGACACTTCTGACAAGGTGCCACTGATCCCAGCCAACCCCATGTAGTGTCTGAAAAAGTGCTGATAGGGAATGGTGGCAATCGTTTCATGCTCTGCTGAGGGCTTACATTTCTCTTTTAGTTCCAATAAACGGTGCAAACCATGTGGCAACCGTCTATCCGGTGTGGCGCGTCCAGTATGCGCATCCATTAGCTCTAACCGTTGGTTACGCACTATGTAGTCGCGATCGCGCACGAATCGATGTATTGCAGTTAACGCTTGACCAACACGTTCTTCGCGATACCTGGACGATTGCCACACGTGTTCTACCTTTTCAGACATTCTGGATAGTTCTTCACATCCAGCTTCGGTTAACTGCACCTGGCGTGTGGTGGATTGAATGCGGTAATCCACACCTTCTCGCAACTGCTCAGCTAATCCCAAAGCAATCACGGCTTCCGCATCGTGAGCCGTGTCGGCCGTATTGGCCTGTGCCAACACCAACGGAATACGCGCTTCATCTACCAGCAAACTATCCGCTTCATCTAAAATAGCCAAGCACAGCCCGCGCAGCATTGGTTTGTAGGCTGCTTGAGAAGTCACCTGCGTCAATGCTGATAATCGAGCGGGCAATGAGTCTGGTGCTGCTCCCATTTCGACGGTATCGTTAAGCCAATCGAACGCCACTTGCTTGGCAGTGACATAAACAACGTCGGCAGAATAACTGTTGCGACGCTCATCGGGCTCTTCCATGGGTGTTACACTGGCAACCTGCAGCCCTAAACACTGATAAACATGAGCTAGATATTCAGCATCACGCCTAGCCAAATAATCGTTCGCAGTTAACACGTGTACCGGAGTACCACTTAGCGCAGCAGCACCTGCTGCTAATGCAATACTCAAGGTTTTGCCTTCGCCGGTTGCCATTTCGACGCAGTGACCTTGCAACATAGCCCTTGCAGCCAAGAACTGGTTAGCGCGCAGAACCAAACCCTTTGTGTTTTCGATGACAACTGCAACATGGACCAACGCCTCATCAAGGATATCGTCGGTTGGTACGGTATGCTGAATTCGTCGTACAAGCGCGGAGCGACTAGCATCGACTTGTTGCGGTGTCATGCTCCGCAACTCTAGCCGGCGTTGCGAAAACCGGTTCAACCATTCAGATGAGTTGGCTTCAGTATATTGATTTAATGTGCGGTAACTTATTAAACGCGCAAGCACCCGATCAATCCACGAACGCCGATCTGACACCTCTGCTTTCATTGGTGAGGGGCCATAACGCAACCCCGGGCGACAAAATTGAATACCCGTCTCTGGTTTCAATACAATAAGGTAATCCAGCACCGAACGCATATTGGGTAACTTGCAGGGTAGTCGATACAGGTTGTTCTTGAGGAGGTCAGACCTGATATTCATCATGATTCCACCCTGTCGGCAATGGCCTGCCGTATGGTTGTACCCAAGCGAACGGATAGCGGAGTAGGATTAAACACCAAACGTACATCGACATGTGAGCCAACTGCTGCGAAAGCTGCCTCATCAGGCCATTGCAGTTCCACATCGAACACAGCTTCTTGTAATAATCTGCCGTCACCGCTCTGATCGGCCGCATGTTCCCCACCGCCGAAAGAACTTAACGCAGCACTAGCTACCATGTGAGTCGCTTTAGGCGTGCGTTGGAGAACCGTTGTGTTATACACATTGGCTTGACCATTGGCACTTAGCACGCGCAAGCTTATGGACCTTAATTCATTATCAAAACGCGTTATCCAACGTTGATCAATAGCCATTCTAACCGTGCGTGTATCGGGCGGGATGACATAACCCACCACATCACCTCGCGTCGGTGATCGTCCATGCAAAGCCGAGGTGTCAACTACATCAAACAAACCATCAAGTTCAGCGATCACGTGTTTAGCTTCAATGCGAGTACGTGTATCTTGCAACGCCGCATTACTGGCTTTAATTTCGGCATCCAGTGTTTTTGCCAATAATGGGTCTCGTCCCGCAGCACCGGCTCTGCGAACCTCTAGTTCATCTACGCGAGCAATAAGCTCTTGCAGTCGCGCTTGTGCGTTTAGATCTTCACACGTAAACAACCTATCACCGGCTTTAACATCAGACCCTGGCACGGCAAAAACGTCACTGATGTCGCAGTCGCTACTAACGCGAACGATCGCTTCATCTGGTATCCAAATAACACCGTGTACTACATTAGCGTGTGGAAACGGTACCCAGAACGCAGCCGCCGCCATAAACACAGGAATAGCTCCCGCCACGGCGATTGAACGACGAGTTCGGTAAACAGGGTCTTTATAGAGTGCGGACAACATGCGCCAGGTTGGTAATACAACCGCAAGAAACACAACAAATAGTGCAATTAACGAACCCAGGAAAAACCACCGATCGCTTAACATCCATGCGATGGATAACATCAACAGCGTTCTATAAAGTGCGGATGTTACGCCATAGGTATGTAACCAAATTCTTTCAGCACGATCTTCATCATATTTTTGTGGCTCGTTTTCACCCGATACCAGCGATCGTAAGCGGCCAAGTACCGCACGACGCGAACGCGCCGCAAGGTTTGGTATCTCTATCCAATCTGATAACAGATAATAACCATCAAACTTTAATAAAGGATTACCGTTAAGTAGCAGCGTGGAGATACTACCCACCATGAACATCACGAGTCCAACGTCTTGTAGAACCCCACCAGCATTACTCCACAACAGAATACCGATCGCAGCGCACGCTAGCTCAACAAGAATACCTGCTGAACTGACTAACATACGATCGACTTTGTCTGGGAACAGTGCACTGGCACTCGCATCGACATACGGAAGCGGTAGGAACACCATTAGCGCCAGTCCGGTTTCATGCACTTCGCCTCCCGCCCGTTTAACCGCGAGTGCATGCGCGAACTCATGAATCAGTTTTAACGGTGGATACACCAGCAAGAAAAGCAGCGTATTGCGGGTATTTAGAATGGAACCATCGGTAAGATCTTTAACCAGTTGCTCGCCGTGCGAGATCATACTGACAAAGGCTAACACCATCAGCAACAGCCAAACGATACCTGCGCCACGAGAAAACAATCGATTAGCTAACGGCACACATCGGTTCAACCATCTATCAGGATCGTGCAATGCAAAGCGCAGATATAGCGGATTGAGAAACCGTTGCTTGCGCATCGCAGCCTGATACTCTTCGCGCTGATTGAACAACCTTTCTTCAGGCACGCGTCGATCAACCACAATGAGCTCTGCGGCATGTAGCTCTGCCAGTAACGCAATCCATTCATCCTGGGTGGGCGCATCTTTATCACGCTCTGTTATGGCTTGTTCCCACAACTCGCCAACAGTGATTTCACCATCCAGATAATCGACAAGCTCAAAACTCACTGCATCTAAACGATGAAAGCCAGTGGTCGCACGTCGATGCAACACATACGAGGTTCGACCTCGATAGACGTGCCTTAAAACAATCACATCGTTTGCAAGGCGAGGACGCACTTCACGTACGCGATGCCATTGAGCGCTGAATAACGATCCGCCGCTCATCCGACCCACCGCCACCACAGTTCAGCCAACCGTCGATTGAGCTTACGCGTTAACGCTCCAATGATACTCGTGCGTCCCGCGTCCAAACGCACCACACCACTTTGTCCTGGGCGCAAGCTGGTTGCAGGAGCAGTCAAATTAGCCTTTACACGGAAGCGATTCTCACCGCCGTTGGCCTCAGCCACTGGATAAACAGAATCAACAACGATGGGTATAGTCTCGCCGGGCATTGCTTTTAATGACAGTGTGCCTGTTTGGCCTGTAACCACGTCGTATACATCCACTTCGTCTACCAGTACGTGCACTTCGAAGTCTGTTCCGGGTGCAATTTCAAACAGTGTTTCACCGCGAGACACTGCCGTTCCGGTTGTTCGAGTTGCATCAGCCGCGACCACTAAGCCGTTGATGGGTGAAACCAAGTCGGTTCGATCGAGTCGTTGTTTAATACTTTCATGCCGGGCGCGTGCTTGTACCAAGCGAGCGCGGGCAATACCGGTACTTTGACGATCGTTACTGGCAATAGCAGCTCTGAACTCTGCTTCTGCGACAACTACCTCGCTCTCCCTACTGGCAGCTTCAAGTTCCAGTTCTCTTGGATCGAGACGACCAAGCAGCTGCCCTTCGCTCACCTGATCCCCAGCTGCAACCTGCATCTGTGCAATAAAGCCAGCTTGCGGCGCAGTGATAAGCCTGCGTTCAAACGACAACAATTCCGCAGGCGCAACGATTTGCCACCGCGTTGTGACTATAAACGATCCTAAAAACAACACTGCAGCCAAGATGCACAGTGCACGCATCCCAGGACGCTCCGGACCAAGGTAGCGTGCGAGACGTGTATGTACGCTTAATTTAAATACAGACCACCAATTACGATCAGCCTTCTTGTGCAACAACAACAAGGGTGCAATGGATGCCGATAAAATCTCGAAGGTTTCAAGGGGGAATGTTTGTTGATCTCGACGTTCCAACAGAACGACGCCGACTAACTGTTGTTTGTTGTAAAGCGGTACGGTACACAGCGACCCTGATCGGCGACGGCCTGCCAATGATCGATGCGCAACCAACACGCCCAGTTCATCAGAGGATGGGGGCCAAGAGACGATTGATTCCAGCGAGCAAGCTTCGTTCATGGCATCAAGCAACAGTCGCGCTTCAGAGGATGAAGCAGCCAACACGGCTTGTTGCGAAATGGCAGACAGTTCCAATTCGCCGTTATCTTCCAGCGCAATAGCTACACGCTCACAGTCAAAACGTGTTTGCATAGCACCGGCTAAGGCATCGAGGGCTCCGGCCAGTGAGCCACCGGAAAGTAACTCTGCAAACATTTCAACTAACAAGGCCTGATTTGCAGCTATACCTTCAGCGTTTGTGGCACGCGCAAGTAACGTATCCAATTCAGGGCGAGACTCGGCCACGCCATCGGTTGAAACGACTGTCTGTTTTGCAGCTGCGCTAGTCATCTGAACCCAAGCGGCACTGCTGAAAATTGCAGAAATTGGCACAACTCTGCATGTTAATTATCAAATCCTTCGGGACACGGTAAAACGGGTAAAACCCTGTCCTACGCTAAGCAAGCCGTATTCCACTGCATGGCCGCCAGCAGCCATAGTGACCAATGTGTGTTAACGGGGGGTGTTAGCTGGACACAGCAATGAGAACTGCGACACATTTTTACGGGTCGGGAGCAATTAATCCGGCATTTTTGGGGCCGTTACGATGCTGCCAAACGCAAAATTTGGCACTAAGATCGACTTGTTAGGCGGCCAATATTATTCTTATCGCGGTGGAATTGGGTGTCGTGTTGTTCCAACCGGCTTAACAGCGCAGCACCACTCCCTTTGCGTTGGGCATTTGATGATAATGATCCAGATTTAAATCCGCTATATCGTTCGTGGGAAGGTTGTTCTGATGTAGCAGCAGTTGCACTTCTTGCAAGCTTGGGGTTTGGTAATTATTCATTGAAGTCTCCACAACACCTTATTCTACGGAACATTCAGCAACCCACAAACTAGTGGCACGCTGCCCATCGAATGCCAATCTTGTCGTCAACCCCGCGAATATAAAGGGACTTGATACGGGTGGAAATTCGTATTCAGTGACTACTCAGTTGGCAGCGGTTGAGACGTGACGATGACACCATCGGCATCAGCATAAATGTAGTCACCCGGACGGAAATCAACTCCACCAAATGACAATAACAAGTCCCGCTTTCCAGACGTTACTGGAATATACTTTCTGGAACACGTACCCAACGCATAGAGCGCCACAGGAATATCTTGAATCTGCACGGTATCTCTCACGTACCCGTTGAGGACAATGCCGGAATATCCACTCGCATGAGCAAATTTCATCAGGTTCTCGCCAACAATCGCGTAATAATCCTGATGCGAGTCCACCACGACAACTCCGCCGTCACTGGGTTCATCGCGTAATAGTGTGATGAGATCGCTGTTGTTTCGATCCAGCTCAATGGTGATCACCTTTCCTTCGCAGCTTGCTGAGCCACCGAAGTTCGAGTATCCCGGTCCCAGCACCGTGGTCTTGTCTGGATACTTGTCACACAAATCAGCTGTGAATTTACTCATTAACTGTTCTCCTGCCCCTGTATGCCACGCGGATTGAAATATAAACGCTGGATACTACCATCTCGGCATCTATATACAGTGCCTTTTGGTAGAATGTTGGGCTGGAAAAAGGGCAGGTACACAATGAAAGTAGTGACGGGGGTGATAGGCAACGATATACATGTTGTCGCCAATCGATTAATGGATCTGTCGCTGAATGCACGCGGCTACGAGGTCTTTAACCTTGGCGTCAATACCTACCTGGAAGAGTTTTTTGATGCGGCGGTCGAAACGGGTGCCGATATCCTGCTGATTTCATCGCTCAACGGCGAGGCCGAAGGCTGGAGCCAGGAAATCAAATTACTCAAATCCAGCTATAAGAGCCTGGATAATCTGATCATGATGATCGGCGGTAATCTGACTGTTGGTAGCGGAAACGCTGACGATATCGTGCCGCGCTACAAACAGTATGGGTTTGATCTGGTTTGCCATCAGGTTGATTTAAACACGGGGCTGGATATGCTCGAAGAATACATTCAGGAACACAAACCGCAATGAATCAACTGCAGGAAGAACGGGAGATCATTCTCGGTAACGAAAATGTCGACGCTTTTGATTTCGATGAAGTCCGGGAGTTTGTTAAAGGCGCGGATGAAAATTTATTCATTTCGCATCACTTTGCTAACAGGGAAAAAATGTTGGTACAACCCCGTGGTGGTTTTCCGACTTATGAAAAGCAGTTTGCCTTGTACGAATTTTTCGTTAAAGCAAACGTGGATGTACTACCGCTAACCATCGATTCCAATACCCGTCTTAACGACTACACCACTGCGAAAAAGATGTTGCGATTAAGCGAGGCAAATGAAGTTGATATGCTTAATGGCTATCCGCTTGTTAATCACGGATATCGCAGTACTCGCAAGATGATGACGCACTTTAATCATCCGGTTAGCTTAAGACACGGTACACCCGACGCACGACTACTTATCGAAATTGCGATTGCATCAGGTATTTTCGAGATCGAAGGGGGTCCAATCACCTACCTGCTGCCCTACTCAAAAAATTTCCCATTGGATAAAGCCTTTCTTTACTGGAAGTATGTAGAACGCGTTTGCGCTGATTATTCAACGCTCAACAAACCAATAAACAGAGAATCTTTCGGGCCACTCACAGCCACGCTGGTTCCGCCCTCAATTACTATTGTTATACAACTACTGGAAATGCTGCTATCGCTTGAAGAGGGTGTGAAATCATTCTCTGTGTCGTTTTCTCAGCAAGGTTCTATGATACAAGACATCGTAACTGGCAAGGTGACACGTGATTTAGCAAAATACTATGCAGAGAAAATCGGTTGCAGCGATGCCACTATTAACCTTGTTTATCACCAGTGGATGGGCGCATTTCCAACCAACCGGGATTCTGCAGACCAGCTCATTAATATGTCGACAGTAATTGCATCCATGTGTGGCGCGGACAAAATCATCACCAAGACGCGCGAAGAGGCAGTCGGTATTCCGACCAAAGAGGCAAACGCACAAACGGTCGCCAACACCCAGTACACCCTGAACATTCTCAGCGGCCTACCGGCCATAGTCGATGAACAGGAAGAGGAAATGCTAACGGCAGAAGTGCATGCCATTATGGAAGCCGTGTTTAATGACCCCGCTGACACGCTATGGCGAAAAGTATTCAATTCAATTAAAAACGGCATTATTGATGTACCGTTTTCGCCTCATATTATTAATCACAACAAAATGATTACTATTCGTGATTCGGAAAAGAATATTCGTATTATTAATCGTGGCAACGTACCGATTCCAGATCGTTGTTTTGAATTTGAAAAATCCCATTGCGATTTAAACAAAGACACAACCAGTATCGTTAACGACATAATCCACGATATAGGAATCATGCAGTGAACACGAGTGAAGAAAAACTGCTGATTGATATTGGGAGCACTTATTTTAAAGTTTGCACTCCCAACTCGATTGAACAACACTTCCGGGATTTCAACAAGATTATTCTTGATGATTTGATGCACAAATGCGGTGAAACACTTAAGCAGTTCGAAGCAAAAAATATCAGTATTTGTTCTTCTGCAAACGGTGGACTCAGTGCGCTGATTATCGGGCTTACTAAATCCTATTCTTTAAAGTACGCCACGAACATTGCGTTTAATTCTGGCATCAATATTATTGACTCAATCGTCTATCAGGATATTGAAGATCACTCCATACCCAGTGATCTGATCGATGTAGTTATTATTGTGGGTGGAATTGACTCCAATGAAAACGTATTTAATGAGCCACTAACAGATTATCTGGACAAACTCAGTTATTCAAACGTCGTTTATGTCGGCAATGAAAAGGATGCGAACAGAATCGGTGAGAGAGTCGACAATATCACTGTGCTGCCCAACATAATTGACAACAGACTGCACATAGTGGAGTCGCATTTAAAAGATTATCTAACAAACTTGTATCAACAAGATATTGAAGGTAAGGAAGATATAAAGCATCTGTATCAAATCACTGACAATCAGATCTACTCCACACCGTTTGTGGTTAACCGATCGCTGCCTTTAATACACCTCTCGTTTGCCATCACCGATCCTTTTATATTGCTGGACATAGGCGGAGCCACTACGGATGTTCACTATTCAAAAGATTTGGTCAGCGATAACATCGTTACTGATCAGGGCCACGACAGAATTGTGTTTAAGAAGCTCGGTGTGTACAAATCCAGAAAGTCGCTGATCTTTACCGCAGAGAATAACGAGTATGCGTATGAACTACTGATGCACCTCAAAGTGAATGAGAGTATCTATGCAGAACACAGCGACAGAGCAACCAAGATTCTGATGCAGCTAGCGATCTTTCTTGTGCTATGCAACATGTCTCACTACAGACCGGAATACGTAACATTAAAGTTGCTATCGATGAACTCCATCGTATTTACCGGCGGCATTACCAAGGTGCTTAAGACTAAAGATATAGAAGACGTTGTGGCGTTCTTTTACCGCAAAATACTAAACTCAGATCACCAGCCTGTTACGGTATTGGATTCAAATTACGATATCTGGACTCTCGGCGCGAAGGAACATGCAACATGTCAATAAACTGCATACGAAATTTGCTGGAGAATGCCGCGAGGTCTCACCCAGACAAAATAGCAATAGTACACAATGAAAAACAGCTAACTTATGACGAGCTCTTGTCAAGAGTTAACCAGATTGCGTTATACCTTCAAGAACTGGACTTGCCCAAAGGCGCAAGAGTCGGCATTTACACCAAGAAAGACATATCGCAAGTCATCGCTGTTTTAGCAGTGCTGTCAACAGACTATATTCTTGTACCGCTTACCCGTTTACTTAAGCCAGAACAAGTGCAATACATTATTGATGACTGTGAAATCCAGTGCGTTATTACCGACAAGTTGAAAATCGAGAGTATTGAAGAGATCAATTTCGACGGGCATATTATATCGATCGAAACGGATGGCAAGGATATCCCCTCTTTCGAAGAAATTTTTAAATACTACAATAAGCCGTACCAGTGTGATATCAATGGCCACGAAAACGCCGTCATCACCTACTCGTTCGGATTAACCGGCACCCCCAAAGGTATTGTCATTTCGCATCGTAATTTAATCGATTCGGCACGCGTGGTGTCACAGTATCTTGAGTTAAACGAATCCGATGTGATATCCGGCCTTCTGATATTCAATCTTGACTATGGACTCAACCAGATTTTTTGCGCGCTTCTCAATAAAGCAACCCTCGCACTGCACCGTTTCATTCTGCCAGGTGATTTTTTCAATCATTTGGTGAACGACAACGTTACCGTATTACCATTGATGCCTGTAAACATCTCGCAAATGTTTGACGAAGAATTGTATGTGCTACCCAGTGTTGAACCTTTTCACAAGGTAAGAACAATTACCTCTTCAGGCGGTAACGTCACTGAACGCATGATTAGCGATTGCGAAAAAACGTTTACAAATGCACGGTTTTATTCCATGCATGGTCTAACAGAAGCTTTCCGATCGACCTACCTTGATCCTTCACAAATCAAGATTAGACCCAGCTCCATAGGGAAACCCATACCCGATGTAGAGCTCTACGTTATTAATGAAAATGGACATGAATGTAAACCACGCGAAGTTGGTGAGCTTATCCATCGAGGTGGTTATATCTATCGTGGTTTCTGGAACGCGCCTAAAGAAACCGCGGAACGATTCAAATCAGTGCAAATACTTGAAAATGTTGTCGACTTACAAGGGCAATTGGTTGATGAGATAGTGGTGGCATCAGGTGACTATGTTTACAAAGATGAGGAAGGCTATTTCTACTTTGTGAATCGTAGAGACGATATGATTAAAACCAGCGGGTTTCGCGTGTCACCATTTGAAATCGAATCCGTTGTGGAGAAAAACATTCCCCAAATACAGCAATGTGCCGTATTCGGTATGGAAAATCCGCACATCGAAGAAGAGATTGTGATGGTTTATTCAGCTGCTGGCGAACTATCAGAAAAGGAAATTACCTTCGAGCTTAAAAAGCACTTGGCTTCTTACATGGTGCCTGCCAGAATAGTGTACAGAAAATCACTACCCCTGGTGCAAAGCGATCAGAACCAAATCAACAAAGAACAGTTAAAAAAAGAGCTGGCCGAAAGTTAGGTTAAAACCCGCTTTCAAGAATTTCACCACGTTCTGAATCTAGCAATGTAGCGAGAAGCTCTCGCTTTTTTGGTTAGACAACACTTTGGTCAATGACCATTAAATCGAAAGCAGTATGAACACACATGCGCATATTCTAATTGCTGCCGCGGTGCTATGCCGATCATCACAAGCAGCACCCAATACAGTGTCGAGACCAGCCAAAAACTGGCTCACTAACAGTGCCGTACTCATTGGCGCGCTTATGCCAGACGCCACATTGTTCCTCATGTTTATCCAAGCCAAATTACGAGGTATTCCGGATTCAGAAATTTGGGGCACACTGTATTTCTCAGATTTCTGGCAAGAGCTCGGTGCGATTAGCAATTCGATACCGGTCTTCATCTTAATAGGTATTGTCGGATTCTTGTTAGGCGGGAGACTCTATTCCGGGTCGATTCCAGGCAGAGCTATTCTGGTATTTGCAGTTGCAGCGTTATTGCATTGCATAGCGGATTTACCATTGCATCACGATGACGGACACGCCCATTTTTGGCCGTTTACTCGTTGGATATTTTCATCTCCAGTGTCATATTGGGATCCCGCACACCACGGTTTGGTGTGGACGCCCATTGAGATCTGCATTGCCGGTCTTTGTGCTTGGCTGATCTGGCGTCGGTTTAATTCGGCTTGGGTTAGGTTTTTCGTTGTGCTATCCATGTTGGCATACCCATTGATGATGTTTTTCTGGTTTATGACAGTGGCTTAGTCAATAACAAAAATACGAAGCTGCGGTTTGAGTTTATTTACTCAAACCACGCTGTTGTTTCTCTCCGACTGAGTAGTACAAATACGAATAAAAAGCACGCTGCTTCACCGATCGCAAAGTAATTAGGGTATGGCCCCTGCAGATCGAAGAAGCTTAAACCAAACACTAAAATCGCCAACAGTAGAAAGGTATATTTTGGATTGTCTTTACGCTTACGAATAGAGCCGGTAACCCAAAATAGAATTACAGCCCAAACCGGCACGAAAATATAGTTCTTCCAATCGAGTAAGCCTCCGTTAGATGCCGAGGCGTACATCAGATCTTCTACTAGAAAAAGTATAAAGCTTAGGACCACCAAACCGTAAATGACCAATATACTGGGAGTAGGCGGTTTAACCTCACGGAGGTTTAAGTCTGATTTAGGTGGTTTAAATGGGTCCATGCTCTATTCTTATATTTGCTACCTGCACCTTCAACAATTTACAACAATACCGCGCTTAAAAACTCAGGTAGAGAGGAAGCTACACCTAACATAACGGCCCCGGCATCATGAAGGTGGGCTCGCCATCTGGCCGGTGCGCTTTTACCCAACCAGGTACCGTACACCTGGGCTTTCGCTCTATCGTAGTTGGCAATATAGTCCGTATATATAGAGATGAGAAATCTTCAATAACCAGCGCGGCTGAATGCCAATCATTAGGGGTTGAATACGGCGTAACCCAGAATCAATTTTTACTGATCTTCGAATTCACAATAAAAATCGCCTATCGACTCGACCCAATATTCATCAACGCCACGAATTGTCCAATACGCATCTTCCGGTTCCTTGCTAATAGAACGACTACTGTTCGGGTTATTACTTTCAATGGAGGCTAGACTGTTGAACACAGAAAAATTGATGAAACCACTATCCGCTGTGATAGGCTGGCACAGTAATATCAAAATTTATAAGCACCCCACTTTGTGCGGTGAGGTTATCAACATCAGGAATATTTCCACCTACCACGGTGTTTTCAGATACAGGGGTACCGCCATCATGGTTGGTGCTATCAGACCTAAAACAACCTGAGACAAGCAATACAGCAAATACAAATACGGGTAAGCTTCGTATATTAATAGAGTTAAAAAAACTCATCATATTTCCTGCGGTTTTTACCAGACCTACAAACAAGGATTCAATATGAACCAATCATATGAGAAACCTGACAGACAAAATGTGCATCAATAACACAATTGATGCGGTATAAATACCCCTCTTACGTGATGCGCTAAATTGAGTGTTTAATACGGAAGTTCTAACGTTCTTCGATAGGCACGGTTGCAGTGGGTGCGTGCTGTAAGGTACTCAAGTCGCGCCTTGACTCTTTTATTGATCGCATTGTAATGCCTGCTGAAAACTCTCAGCACCATCAAAAGACCCGATGTCCACTGTGCTAATTTGCCCCTCGTTGTCGAGCGTCGAGGCGAGTATACGACGCCATCCAGCGTCTGCAGTGATCATCAACTTTTCGCCGTTGCAAGTTTTTATTCCGCCAGAAATAAAATCTTCACCAATACGATGGTTACTGTATCCACTACGACTGGCAATCTCCTGCAGCTCGCCACCCCGATATGTCCAGACTCTAAGGATCTTCGCCAGATGAGGCCTGTCAACGAATGCTATGTCCATATCACCATCGTTATTAAGGTCTGCTATACCAATAGGCGCTAACCACCTGTTCGTTGTCCCGATGTAAGGAGTTTCTGCAAATAGCCCTAGTTCACCATCAACTAATTGATAAATGGCAATCTGCGCACCGTAATTTTGATGGCTTCGAATCGTTATTACCTCATCACCTGATTGTCCATCAATATCTGCAAGTCTGGTTTGTATGTCCTCGAATACATGGGGTCTTCCAAGCTCTACAGAGTAGGTGCAGCCAGCGTATGATGTGACTCTGATAATCGAAGGCTCAAGTGTATCGCCCAGAACGCCGTGGCGGTAGCGACCTGTGCCGCCGTCGTACCAGGCGGTTGCGATACCAGTATCAGAGTTACTTCGCGACAGAGATTCGGGAAAGTCTGATTCGTTAGAATTAAGTAATTCGCAGGCAGAAGCATACGTGGAAAAATAAAGTATAAAAAATAGCGCGATGCTGCCGAGTAATTTACGCATGCAAGTGAATACCTCGATATGTGTGTCCGAATAATGCACAATGCAACGCTTATCCGCAATTTATAAGCTCTATCCTATAGATCTGATCTAGCAACCATTCCTTAGCCTGTGGGGTTGGTATCTGCTCACAAAACTCCATAGCCTTTTTGTAGTGTTTTTCAGCCTCGGTGTGTTTTCCGCTCAATAAATACGCTCTAGCCAATGCTTCATTGCAGTAGCCATAGAACGACGGCAAGAGATTTTCATGCTCAATAGTTTTAAGTGATTCTTTTGCATATTGCAAAGCCTTGTCAGCAAAACCATTTGCTGAATAAGCTCGTGATAACGCCCACAACGCAACAGAGACATTTTGAGGTGTTTTATCTGCACGCTGCATCCAATGCCAGTGCGCTACATGTGTAAGTTCTATAAGACTCAGCACATCTTCTGGTTCTTGTTCCGTACTATATAGTATGTCCATTGCTTGATTGTGCGCAGAACATGAGAATTCAACATGATGCTGCTGAGTTAGATCTATGTCCGTCATTTGAATCTCCAGTGTGTTACAAGGATACACCACATCGATCAGTGACCGTAGCGCCCAGTGCGTGATTGATATCCTTTCTTATTCAAAACGACGCCAAGCAACCATGAGCCAAAAGGAAAATCCTACTGCCATCAGCAATGAGATTGACACAACTAGCGCACTCTCAACAACGTCTGATAAAGCAGGTACGTGACCGGTGAATAAGAAGCCTAATGAGCTATAAGCGATTGTCCAGAGCCCGACACCAATAGCGGACACAGCAGAGAATTGAGCATGCTGCATCTTTGAAGCGCCGCTCATATAGGCAATGTAGGGTCCGACAGGACTCAGCAGGGTTCGGCTTATCAGGATCGCCAGTTTTCCGTATTGGTTAAGCAGCCTTTCCGATCTTTTTAGCAACGAATTTAACCGCGGTTTTGATTTCAGAGACTCCAGCCACATTGGGCCGGCTTTCGAACCAATTGCATAGGCAAGCTGATCGCCAATGAGATAAGCGCCAAGCGCGGTCAGCAGCAACTGGAACAGATTAAGATCACCCGTTGCCGCGAATCCGCCACAAGTCAGCATGATCACTGATGAGGGTAAAGGTACACCCAAGGCCGCAAGGAAAATCGTTATGGCGACAACAAACAAACCATATTGAGGTACCAGCGATAACAGTAATTCAGTCATCGTCAGCATTCTCAGAACTTTGTTCACGGAAAACCGCTATGTCCGCTCTCAATTTTTCTGTCAGTTCAGGTAACGATAATTCAAGCCGTTGTGCCAATACGTCCATCCGACGCGGGTGATCATCCTCTTCATCAGCGATTTCCAGCGTCTTTATAACCACGCGTCTCGGAACATCATAAGAATGTGCAACATACCGAGGTGTCATCCATGCACGCAGCGTAACGTTTTGATGTTTCGGATCGTCGAAGTAAATAGCTTGTGCCAAATAGGTTGATGCAATGAATGCAGCAACGACGGATAGCAACAGGCCCAGGCAAGCCCATTTCTGAGCAACTATAAACCGGAACCATTTACTTTTGGTCAACGTACTGCCTACGTATATTGGTTGGATTCAAAACGATATGCTTATTAAGTATTACACAGACCTATATAGAACTGGTACCTACTGCATGCCGCATGCGCGCTGAGCGCAACCTGTCCGTTTGCATTGCCACGTTAGGCAAGCATTACCTCGAAAAGCAAGAATGCGCCTCGCC
>CAYMHU010000050.1:0-17159 GCA_964390335.1 uncultured Granulosicoccaceae bacterium
GGTTCATTCCGTTGAACCTGTTGTTGTGGGTTAGGGTTTTACCGTACCTAATAAATCCCGTTGTGACAACTTAGCTTTTAGTTCAACACCGTAGTCAACCAGTTAGGTTATGCCCAGGGTATCTCAATATCAAGCAACTCACCTAATCGCTTATTCGACTCCGCATACTCCTCGGTGAGTCGACTCACTGTGTCAGGATTCGGCTCAAATTTAGAGCTAGCGTTCCGCTTTTCAAGTTGAATGGATGGATCGATTTCGAACCCGATAAACGATTGAATAGCGGATAGACTCGCTTCGCTATCGCTAACCAACTTCTCAGTTGTCATAACCAACACATTGTCTCGATCAAAGTGTTTGTATAGTCTTTCGATTTGCGGTGCGTAGTGGCCGCGAGCAATATAGGAGTAGTGTTGATGTGGTCGGGATATGAGTCTTGGATCGGCCAATAGTTTCTCTTCCACACCTTTTAATCGCGACGCTTCTAAATCCAATGCTTCGTCGATATCTTTTACAGATTCATGACCTTCCCAAACCATGTGTAAATGATGTGATATTGCGCGTTTAACGGGGTTTCGCAATAGCACGATTAGTTTTGTGTCAGGAATCGCTTTAGCCATGCGCTCAGCACCGGCGGGGTGGAACATGTAGTAAGGGCTTGCTTCTCCTGCAATTGCCTTTTGCCCGATTTTCGCTGCATGTGCTTCACGCTCAGCAGTGGTTGGGAAATGTGCGTTATACCAATCTACGCTTTTATGGTAGCTAGTGTCGAAATAATGTATGCCTTTGGCATTAATCACATTTGACATCATTGCAGGGTGTTTCGCCAGCGCTCTAAACAGAGAAGTGGTCCCACAGCGTTGCGCTCCAACAATGACAAAGTCGGGAGCCGGCCTGTCGGACTTTCGTTTTCTGACAGAAAGAAAGCCTTCCAGGGCTACGCGTCGCGTATTGCGTCGCAGTGCACGTGCGGCTGTCGTACCTAGCTCATTTAGTTGTGATTGAGACATGAGTCATTACCTGTAACCTGGACACGAATTAACGAATCCATTTATCAATGCCTGCGTTCAACGCAGGCGCAAATTTAGAGTCGGTGGTGTTTAGCCCTGCTGTTTTCGCAGATCGAAATCGGATAACCATTTCAAGCAAAGCGAACAGAATTAGCGGCTCCGCGTTTTCTTCTGGTAATCCGAGTGCTTTTAAAATATGTCGAACCTTCGCGGCCAGTTGGTCCACGTGTAGCGTTTTGAAGAACCGACGCGATGATATTTCCAAGATGGAGAAGTGCGCGATATCGATTCCTCGAGGTGCGTATTCCACTCGACGTTCCCAATCAATTGCCGCCACGCGTCCCATGCTCATCCCTACGTTCGCGCGTGACCAATCACCATGGCTGACGCCAAAATCAAATTCTCTTGAACCCCAACAGCGTTCTATTTCAGCGAGTGTATTCGGTAATTCATCGCCGTTCTGCTGCGCTTGTACACGCTGCTTTGTACGCTGCCAATATTCACTGCTAAGCAATGTGCAATTTGGCTGTAGGTTTTGGGTAGCCAGTGCGTCTGCTGCTTCGTGAGCCAAATGTGCATCGCGACTTAATCGTTCCAATTGAAGTGGAGCGGTTATAAGAGCTTGGTGATCGTGTACCCAGCAGCCAGAATAGAGTGCTTGGGGGACAATTAGCTGTATGTCGGATTCTTTAAATTGCTCGAGTGTTTCACTTTCATGAGAAACCAATGCACTTGTCATTGGTTCTGAACCTAGCTTTACATAGCATAGGGGTTCGCCTGCCTCTGAAATCGCAACCGCTACGGTTTTACCGTTAGGCCGACCGAAACTCATTCGCAAGGCCATCTGAAAATCCTTGCGGCCTAATACGTTTTCTATAAGCACTCTGAGTGCTGATGATCGTCCGGACTGAGAAGTTAGGGACACATCCGATGTAAACCGAGAAAACGGACCACCGAGTCGAATACAAAAACCAAAAATCGGTTGCGCAAGCTTCATCATGGGGCTTGTGCCCAGAAAACAACTTAAAGCGGGTTGCATCATTGCAGCACTTCGAGGCAGCAGTAGTCGGGGTGTACCGTTGCGTGAGGAGATCACGGTAAACTGTTCTATAGCATCAGGCGCATTGCCTTTTACCAGATCAAAGCCAGCTTCGTAGCCGCCCAACACCATGGCGGTGTTGGCCAACGCCGATATGCTCTTCGTTTGATCTGTTTCCTGTAGGTTGGAATCTGCAAACACGGAAGTCGGCTTGGCTGCTTGGCCAGTTGATTTGTTAGAAGAAATTGGCATACAGCCTCAACAAATTTATACCCATCCGTTGCTTCACCAGGTAGGCAACAGCGATATTTTGAGTGGCGATGGTTAGCGCAGTCGCAACGGCTGCACCGTACACGCCGTACTGTGCAACTAGCACTAACGCTAGCAAGAGGCCAATTGCCGTGACGACAACAGACGAATTGCGAAAATCCTTTTCATAACCACTCATCATCAATAGTTTTCCACTCGGTCCAGTAAGCGCATTGACTAGCTGGCCGCACACCAATATGGTTAATATGCCTGCGGCCTGGGTGTATTGAGTACCAAAAATCTCCAGTACATTGCTTCCGAAAAATACGATAACAAGAAAGATGCCGGATGAGACCACAGCCAGTAGTTTCAGCGATTTTGTCAGCACTTCTTCGGTTTTTTGTGTATCGCCACTGTGGTGTAGCGCAGCGAACTTAGGAGACACGACCATATTCACAGCTGTAAGTACCATGGGAACGATTAATGCGATTCGTGTTGCAACCGCAAGGAATGCAATTTCGGTCTCGTCGATATACAAAGAAGAGATAAACTGAGCGCCTAATTGATTAAGTTGCTGGGCAATGACCACCATCCACAAGGGAAGCGTTGTTTGGTAGATTTCACGAAAATCGACCTGCGCCAGCTGCACTTTTTTAGTGTCCTCAATGGTAAAACCGTTTATCGAGTAGACATAAAGCGCCGCAATAATTTGAATGAACAAAGCGACAAAGCAGGCTGTTGTGAACAAGGAGATCACGCTATTCACATCGCTTGGAGATAGAATCCAAACTAATACAGTGAAAATTATAAAATGGGCCGATAAGTTCGTTACAGAACCTGTAAAAACATACCCAGCGGCATGCAATGAATGGGCAATAACACCCGTTAGTGCAACGGCTAATCCAGCTGGGAAGATCAGCAGTAAGTAGTACATATATTTGTAATTAACCACAAAGCCCGATGCGTACAACACAAAATAGATTAATGCGCTGCCAGCGATAACGGCCAGACAACAAGCCAGTACGATGGATAGAAAGTCTTTATAGTTACGATCATTCAGATAAATCGCACATTTTTTTAGCGCGAATATATCTAAACCGAATCTGAGTAAGTGCGAAAAGAATATAGCGAAACCAAGGCTTAGAAAGAAAAGGCCACTATCGTTTAAAGTGAGTGTGGAAGTGACTGCATGGGCAGCGGCGAGCGCACTGGCGGCACCTATAATTCGTCCAGCAAAACTGCGAAAGGCTGCTCCTAGAAAACCATCCATTGCCTAGTGCTCGAATTTTTTAATGTTGCGAGTAAGCAAAATGAATGATTTGGGATAATCCAGTAAATAGCGCTTAATGGTAGTGGGCTCTTTCACCATTCGATAAGCGAACCGTAAATTTAATTTGTCGACCCATACTGGATAATATTCTCCATCGCTTAGCGCAGTTTGATGTATAAACCCGCCACACGTATATATACGTCCCTTGAATCCAGATTCTTTTAACTTTATAGCGACTTCTTCCTGTTTAACCGCTCCCATTCCAATTACAACAAAATCATGATCAGAGCTTGCTAAAGTGTTGATGCAATCGTTTAATGCGGCATCGTCATCAAAGTAACCCGATCGTCCATCAAGCTTGATGCCGGGAAACATCTCGCAGATCTTCGAGAGGAAAGCAGCGTTTGAGTCTGGATCTGAGCCCAGAATGAAGCCGAGTTGAGATTCGCTTGCAGCGTTTTCAAACACCAGATGCGCAACTGATGTGAAATCGAAACTCATTCGCTCAATGTTGGTGCCGCCAAACACTTTGTCCAGAAATATTTTTAACGCGATACCATCAATGCAAATCTTATCGAACTGATTTAAATCAACATTGGATTGGTGAATTTGCAGAAAGCTATACGGGTTTAAAAAGGTGACAACTCGGGCTTCGAAAAACTCGCTGGGGTTCGTGCAAATTAGATTTCGACTTAACACCTAATAACTCCCCCTTTTTACGTACGATTAACGGAATACACCGGCTATAGAGTTATAGCGGCGTGATGGATACGCGAGTTTAATTGGGCTAGGCACCGCAATAACTGTACCGATTGGCGCCATGGATTATGCGCAAATTGTCAATTCACGTTGTTTTGAGTGAGAAACAGTGTTTGAGAGCAGAAACGGGGCAGTTTCTACTGCATAGGCTGAATTGGGGGTGGTGAACTCCGACCAGCTCGAAGTGCTGGCCGGAGTGAAGCCTCAGCGCTATTGCTACGGCTACTGTAGGTGTGTTGGCGTTATACCAAGCAGTGCCTGTCTTTTATGGCTCACTTAGTAGGCGTTCTTGTGGACAAACCCAACAAATACGGTGAGTACCAAGATTTTTAAATCCAACCAAGGGGACCATTTTCTGATGTACTCCAGGTCATGGTTTACGCGCTGTGTCATTTTATATGCGGTATCAGTTTCTCCGCGCCAGCCGTTAACCTGAGCCCAGCCGGTGATTCCCGGGCGAACTTTGTGTCGTAACATGTAGCCTTGGATTTCACGTCTCCAGACCTCATTGTGCGAAACCGCGTGTGGACGAGGGCCCACCAGTGACATGGTGCCGTTTAAAACGTTCAATAGCTGAGGCAATTCGTCTAATGATGTTTTTCGGATAAATTTTCCGAAACGAGTGACTCGAGCGTCGTTTTTCACTGCTTGCTGAACCTCAGTATCATTGTGTACAACCATACTTCTAAACTTCAGAATTTCGATCTCTCGACCATCCACGCCATAACGTTTTTGACGAAATAACGCAGGCCCTTTAGATTCCAGTTTGACTATTGCAGCGATCATAAGCATCGGTAGCCCTAAGAACAGCAAGGCTATTGATGCAATGGTTACGTCGAATACACGCTTGTATTGATCTGCAGTCAGTGACAGAGCAATTTCCGATACATTGACGACTTCTGTATTGCCGTAGCGAGAAATTTCTCCCTTTTGAATTCGTTGAGCATAAGAATCAGGAACTACACATACATCCACCGAACTGTTAATCAATGCAGCAGAGGCCTCTTTAACAACAGTCGCTTGATTTTCTGAAGCCGCTACCCAGACTTGCTCGATCACTGCGCCGGTTTGTCGCTGATTCTCAATATAGATGTTAAGTTGTTTCGTGGTGTTATCCAGCGCATCAAAGTAATGCTCACTATGAGACTCGTGCTCACCGATATCAAATACGCGTGCTACTTTAATCTGCGAATGAGTCAGATCACGTAGATCTTGCATTAGTGATTTGATATTCGATGTGGTGCCTAAGATAACGATGTTTCGGGTATTAGCTTTGTTGCCTGCAAAGATGCCCAGGCTAGCAATCATGCGTATACCAGCAAGTGCTGTTAAAGCCATCAGCATCGATGTTGTCATCCATACTCTGGAGATATCGCCTGCTGTTTTACTTAGAAAAACGAATAAACCGATTGCAGTGAAAGCAAACACCCAAGAAATTGCCAGGTTGGTGAGTTCTACGTTTAATCGTCGTAATCTTCGGGTGTTGTACATGCCGCCTACATAAAGCGAAACAGACATTAGCACTAGCGCACTGAATAATCCGATACTGCGCTGTGAAGATAATTCCAGATTTCCCAAATAGCTTATATGAACCGCTGCAAAGCACAAGATTGTCAGCATTAAATCTAATGCTGGATGACTGCGAGGTAAATCAGGTTCGTGCCGGAAAGTAAGTTTCCCCAGTAACGATTGAAATTTGCTGTCGTTAGCAGGCTCTATTGTGTTGTTGAGTCGCGAAATTGAATCGTCGAGTCTCGAACCATCAATAGAGTTGTGTGCCATGGGTCCTTCCAATGGGTCGTTGTCTTCTCTGGCTGGGCTTCTGGTCTTTGCAAGAGTCAGGGCCGGTTTTAGAGGCTTTTGTGTGCTTTTTGGCTGGGGCTTAGTACCCTCTATTTTTCTCAATGTGTTGCTCACTTTTTTCACCGCTTTTTTTTGTGAATTGATTCGCATGTCGTGTTCAACCGTTTTTTACAACTTGAACGTTTTGCGAAGATCTCTCCAGATAGACAAACGTTGTCTACCAATAAGCGCAGTATTTTGATTGTTAAAAAAAATCGGCACAACCCAGTTCGTGAGACACCTGTCGCAATTCACTTGAGCTCATACAGCTCTTAATCTGAATTTTTAGCGCTAGATCTCGCAATACTTAATTACCGTTGGGCTGTAGTGTTCACATGCCGCTAAAGGTCACTATAAGTAGTTTTGAAAGATAAAACGCTGAACTAGATTCGTTGATGTGTAGACCATTGAAAACAATCGTCTGCAAATTGAAATTAGATTAAAGAAAGTGTGAAGTTGATCGCAATGGTATGCATATCGAAATGCTGTTGTGACTTTATTCGCAACTAACAGCGGTTTTTGATTCAAGTTGATTAACCTAAATTAAACCGATAAGGCTTTCGCGCTCAGTATCCGGCTTAGCCTGATCGCTAGTATAAAAATAAACTATGGAAGCATTAAAAATAGAACCTGCTATCGCAACAGATGTCGACATTGTATTTGTCGGAGGGTGGGGGCGAAGTGGCAGTACCTTACTAGCTCGAATGCTTGCAGAAGTGCCGGATTGTGTTGCAGTCGGTGAGGTTCGTGATGTATTTCTTCGCGGCATTATTGAAGACCGGGTTTGCGGATGTGGCGAGCGTTTCAGTTCTTGTGAGTTTTGGCAGGCCGTCGGCGAGGATGCTTATGGCGGCTGGGACAAACTGTCCGTACCGCGTTTACAAGAGTTGCGCATTAAAACGGATAAGCCCTGGCACGTACCGGCGTTGTTGAAACCGGGATTGCGTAGCACCACAGATGATGCCGTGGACGAATACGGTGAGTTGTTACTAGCGCTGTATCGATCAATTCGAACGGTTTCAGGCGCTCGATATATCGTCGATGCATCAAAAATCGCGTCTTATGCGGCAATACTTCAGCGTATTGAAGGCTTGTCACCACGATTTATACACTTGGTGCGCGACCCGCGCGGAACATTAAACTCATGGATGAAGCAAGTACGGATGACTGACGATCTGGACAAAGCGCGTTATATGCCACGGTATAACACCGTTTCGGGAGCTTCTCGATACATGGGCTACAACGCAGAGATGCATGCGGTTGCAAAAAAATCTCCGCACCTGTTCATGCGATACGAAGATCTCGTTGAAGAACCCGAAGCGAATATGAGCAAGATCTTGAGCATGATGGGTTTGCCGGAAGACACCGACCTTTCTCACTTCATTGGACCCGAAGGGGTCAAATTGGGCGTTAACCACACTATTGCAGGCAATCCAATGCGGCATCAATCTGGTTGGATCCCGCTGCGTACCGATAATTCGTGGCGTAAGAAAATGTCTAAGAAACGGCAGGTTGCGATTGCGTCAATGACATTGCCGTTAATTAAAAAGTATGGGTATCAGATTCTTGAGTCCGAATAGTCGATCTTAAGTTTGAACACCCTTAAACAATTGAACCGCACAATGGCATT
Source organism: uncultured Granulosicoccaceae bacterium (assembly GCA_964390335.1). Taxonomy (GTDB): domain Bacteria; phylum Pseudomonadota; class Gammaproteobacteria; order Granulosicoccales; family Granulosicoccaceae; genus Granulosicoccus. Next base: position 7,797 of record CAYMHU010000050.1, read on the forward strand.
AATGATTACCGGCAAGCACAGGAATCATCCAGGAAATTTTGAATGACCAGCGATAGCTTCAAAGTTGACTTTTTCTGTGTGGGTGTTGCAAAAGCTGGCACCACCACACTACATGATTTGCTGAGCCTGCAAAATGGTATCTGCTTGCCTCGCAGGAAGGAAACGAACTACTTTAGTTTTGGTTGTTCCGGCAAGCCTGCTTTTACCGGTCCATTGGATAATTCGAGCGTCAATGAACCTACTATTACCTCGTTAGAAGAGTACCAAAACGATTTCGATCTCGAGCCAGGGTGTTTGATTGGTGAGGTATGTCCATCCTATACGCTAGCAGGTGCAGCGCAGAATATTCACAAGCACAACCCTGATGCAAAAATTATTATTCTGTTACGAGAGCCTGTAAGCCGTTCATACAGTAATTACCAACACTTGGTCAGAGACGGGCGTGAGTATGCAGCGTTTGAAGAAGCACTTGCCGACGAGTCGGACCGGCTGCAAAAAGGTTGGGAATGGTTCTGGGGTTTAAAACGCAATAGTCTGTATTTCGATACCGTAAAAGAATATATAGAGATCTTTGGTGAGCAGAATGTAAAGATACTGTTGTTCGATGAGTTTATAAAAAACCAGCATCACCAATTAAAAGAGGTAATGGAGTTCATTGGTCTGGACTCTTCCGCTGCTGTATTTGAAGAATTTGATTCTAATAAGTCAGGTGTGGTTTCAGGCAAATGGAAGTTTGTTCATAAGCTGCTATTGTCCGAAGGTTTTATGAATTCGGCACTTCGGGTGATTTTGCCTGCTGGTGTGAGAAAACGGCTTGGTGGGTTGTTTAAGCGTGTGTCCACGGTTAAAGGCGGGGTGTCTCAGGAAACTAAATCCCAGCTGCTAGAGGAGTTTTCAGCAGATATACATCGATTGAATGATTTGATTGGTGGCAGAGTAGGCGTGTGGCTGGAGAAACGGGATGTTTCATAAGCTTCTCATTGCCTACTTCGGTGGTTTTATTTTATTTTGGCTGCTCGGGCTCGATCAGCTGTTTTTCGGATTTATTTGTTTGGTCGGACTCTTTTGCTATTTAGCGACTGAGGAACCACGCCCGGGGGCGGAAGTTATCTTTTTTGCACTATTTATATGTGCAACATTCTTTTCCGTATTTCAGATAGCTTCGGCAGATAGATACATCACTTATATTAGAAATGAAGGTGTCTATATCGCGATGCTCTTCATTATGATGTCTGTGGCCTTCGCATCTGCTAAAAAGGCTGACACGACGGATAAGCTCTATTTTGCCTTGCTGGTGTTTTCTATCCAGTGCTCCATTGTGGGTTTTCTCGCAAGTAAAGGTTTTTCCATATCGTTTAAATCCGCTGCTGGGTACGTCATTCCAGATATGGGATCAAAGTACATTAGTGGGATGTTATACAAGAACTCAATCCAGGCAGAGGCATCGTGGTTCTCGGCTGGGTTTTATCGCCCGCGTGGGCTGATGATGTACCCAAACACCATGGCCGGCATCTTGGCCTCAACGATGGCGATAAAGACGTACTTTATTTATAAGTTCTGGCGTGACGAATTAAAAATATTATCGATCTTCTGTGTGTTCTTTATCTTGCTGGATGTGTTCAGTATTTATTCTTCGTTAAGCCGAAGTACCTGGATAGGCCTGGCGATTGCCCTTATTACGTTCCCGTTTGCGTTTAAAACTAATTTTGCAGCAAAGCTTGTTCCGATATTTGTCGGTGTGCTTGTTATTGGATTGGTATTCGCAACAGGCTTGAGCGATGGTATTGAATCACGCTTCGTTGAAAAAACACACTCTAACGAAGGGCGTGGTTTGAACTACTCGCTTATTTGGCAAGAAACGACATCGTCTGCTGATAAGTTGCTGTTCGGGCACGGAACTCAGATTGATCACTGGATGCTGAATATTCCACTGGGTTCTCACAGTACTTATCTGGGAATATTTTTTAAATTTGGCGTTTTAGGGTCTGTCGCCTTTTTGTTGTTCTTGATAGTTCTTTACAGGCGGGCCGTGGTGTTAACCAAAGACGTCAGAGAGCTTAACGCGAGCGGCGAAAGGTATATTCGGCCCTATTTCTTGTGTTTTGCGCTCATCGTTCCGGTCGTTCAAATGATGTTTATAGAGGTCGATGTGGATCTGAGCTATGCATTGTACTTTGCGACCTTGGTGTTTCTAATTGGCCAAGAGAGCTCCATAGTAAAGCACCAATTGAGTGGTGCATCACAATATGAGCTGCAGAGGAACGATTGGGTGCCGCAACTTTATATTGGGTCGAGAACGAAAGCATGATGATTATACGGTCCAATATAAGTACAAAGCTCGCTGTGAAACCGGCATCACTTATTGCTTGGTTTGGTAGTAGCACCAATGTTGTTCGTGTATGGAAATTTAATGTAGTGGGGGAGTCCTTGTGAATCGTTTGTGGTTAAACAATGGCTGGTCACAGCCTGTTCGCAGGAATAACACCAATAATAGTTGGAAGAAAATCTAACATGTTGCGTAGAATGTACTCAGAAAATGTGAATGAACCAAGACTTCGTTCTAACGGCGACTATGTCGAAGGTGTGGGCAAAAAGAAATTGGACTTCCAGTTTTATTGGGGGGCGTTGCTAAACAACAAGCTACCAATTGCGTTTTTTACGGCCTTGATGACCACGTTGGCGATTCTCTATTCGCTACTTGCAACACCGATATATTCCGCCAAGGCTACGCTGCTCTTAGAATCTCAAAAGGCAAACATTATTTCGATTGAAGACTTAGTCTCGTCGGAACAAGAGTCCAATGATTACTATGGTACTCAATATGCAGTGCTAAGATCTCGAGCGTTAATAGAACGAGTAATCAATTATCTGGATCAAAGCGACCCAGCTTCACGAGCCAAGCTTGCTCAAATGTTGGCACCGGATAGTGCTGATGCAGCGTCTCAAAATCCTTCGCTGAGTTTGGCAGACCGACTGGGGCCTGGGCAATATAACGAAGTTGTTAACCGATTTAAAGACGCCATGAGTGTGTCACCGGTTGTTAAAACAAAACTGGTGACAATCTCATATGAGTCGCCAGACCCTGAATTTTCTGCAATGGCTGCTAATGCTGTTGCTAATCAATACATTGAACAAGACTTAGAACAGCGAAGCCTACGCAAAGAAAAGGCTTCGGTCTGGATGAATACGCGTGTTCAGGAGCTCAAAGCTAAACTGGATGCGTCGGAAAGTGCGCTGATAAATTATAAGAAGGAAAATGATCTTGTTGATGTTAGTGGTGATGTAAGTAGGCTCACGGACCAGCAATTAATTTTTATGAGTAATGAGCTCATAAAAGCCAAAGCCGAATTATCCAATGCAACAGATTTGTATGTTAAGACCCGTAACTACAAATCTTCATCTCCGAATTTATTAGTCACGCTGCCTTATGTACAGAGAGATGTGGCGGTGCGTTCTGCTAGCGCCGATATTGAACAAGCACAGCGCGAACTGGCTGAGCTTCGAAATCGCTATGGTGCGAAGCACCCGATTATTATTGATGCTAATTCAAAGCTTGCATCACTACGATCTTCATTGAACGAGAATATATCGAGAGTCGTTGCCACGTTTGAAAACGATTACCAACTGCTGCGGCAGCGTGTGGCATCGATAGAAGCGACAGTTGCACAAGATAAGTTAGCTATCCAAAACATTGGGCAACAAAAGGTATCGCTTGAAGCCCTTGAAAGAGAGGCCAACGCCAACCGCGAACAGTACAACCGCATGTTTGATCGAATCACGGAAATTCGTACAACAGACGGATTAGATGCGGCTAATGCTGTCGTGTCTGAGGCTGCGTGGGTGCAAACAAATCCTATAAAGCCTAATAAGGCGCTGATCGTCGGATTTGTATTGCTTGGCTCCTTATTGTTTGCCGCTATCGTGGCATGCATAAAAGAATACTTAGACGACTCAGTACAACGCAGAGCTGATATAGAACACCGCCTTAACTCCAAACTGATGGGTGTTATCCCCTTGGTTGAAAGTGTTTCATCTAAGCGAAATCCGGATAGCCCGCTTACGCCGGTTGTAGCCGCTAAATCCTCGGAGACGTTTATAGAGGCTGTGAACACGTGTCGTACTGCGATTACGATCAGCAGCAAGAAGGATTCAAAAATTATCCTGGTAACATCATCGGTTCCGGATGAAGGTAAGTCGACTATTGCGTTAAATCTCGCTTATTCATTTGGCAAGATGGAGCGCACATTACTCATAGACTGCGATTTAAGAAAACCATCTATCGGGGCAGCGCTTGGCTTACCGTTGAATAATGTTGGTCTTACTAATTTGTTGCTTGGCAAGTCGGTTAAACCTGGCATCATAAAATGTAATGTGATGGATGCGTTTGATTGTTTAACCAGCGGCCCCATCCCTGAAAAACCGTTGGAGTTGCTGGCCTCAGATAAATTTGCGATGGGGTTGAAATCACTTAGTCAGCATTATGATCGAATCATTATCGATTGCGCGCCCACGAACGTGGTAAGTGATGCATTTGTGTTAAGCAGATTAGCCGATGAGGTCTTGTACGTTGTTAAGCCATACGCAACCCCCATAAAGCTGATTGATAATGGCCTTGCTCGTTTGGCTGAGGCGAAAGCGTCGGTTGTTGGGATCTGTATATCGCAGCTGGATACCAGAAAATCGAAGTCTTATGGCGATTTAGAATTTCATGGTTATGGTCATCAGTACTACGGCTATGGCGCAGATTACTTCGAACAAGAAGCGCAGCCTGAAGAATTCAGATTGGCCTCATAGTAAGCAGATCGCACATCTAACATACTCACCGGGAGTGATGCTTGTTCACAATGAAACAAGCTCACTCCTTTTCGTTGTTTAAGCTCTTGATACCAAACACGAATCTATAATGTACTGCAAACGGCAATGACAATTAATTGCCGTCGAGTGCGTTGTCGGATTTCAATCCTCTGCTAGTCTTTTTTAAAGACTACTAGCGGGCGATTGCGTCCGGGATGCCGTGGGTAATGACGTTAAAAATAAACTCGAATCGCAACGCGGCTCATCGTATTGGGTTCGCTTTGTTAATGTGCTGTTGTGCAGGTACCTCAACAGCCGTCCTTGGTTTAAGTAATGACTCCGATGGAGATCAGATTGTAGATACTGTCGACGTTGATGATGATAATGACGGGATAACTGACATCCTGGAGATATCAGATGATGGTCGTGATATCGACTCAGATAAGGACGGAATTCCCAACCGGCTAGATTTAGACTCCGATAACGATGGCATTCTGGATTGGCAAGAGTCTGGTGTTGTTATCAGTGTAGATATGAGTCCTTTGCGAGTTGTAGCCGGTCGCTTCGTTGGCGAAGTGGGGCTTAATGGATTACTCGATGCGCTTGAATCACCGGTTGATGGCGGGCAGATTATTTACTCCTTGGTTAATACTGACGCGGCACAAGACGCCATGCCGGATTTTCTCGATTTAGATTCTGATAACGATGGTCTGCCCGACTTGCACGAGGCCGGTGTTGCGGACCAACTCGACTCAGACAACGATGGCCGTATCGATATCTCGGGTGCAAGCGCCGGTGCGGATGGCATTTCTGATCGATTGCAACGCATAAATGATCAAACGTGTTGCGATGTGAACGACGATGGAATTGAAGATGCGATTCCACGCAATTCGGATAACGCAGATTTCCCGGACTATCAAGACTTGGATAGTGATAACGACGGCGTGTTCGATTTAATCGAAGCAGGCGGTAGTGATTTAAATAACGACGGCCGTATTGATAACTTTTTTGATTCTCCCAATGTAGATGGCTTTGTTGACGGCATGGATGATTCGATACTGGCCATCCCGCTGCACAGGCCGGACTTGAATGGTAACGGGGTGATAGACTACGCCGACGAATTTTCACAGTCCGCAGGCAATGAGCCGGATGGCGGTAACAGCATATTGCCAGCTGATGAACCTGTGGAAACGCCTATTCATGGCACTGATGGTGTGCATGAAAATTTCGATCGAAATCCGGCTGCTCGACCCAGCGCAGATGGCTTAGTCAACGCGAATCAGCCAGCACAGGATGATCCTGACGGGTTGTCAACGGGGCCGGTTGCAACAGGCTTATCTGGTTCGGGCTGCTCCATTCAGTCAACCGGGGTGGATCTACTGCTGGCGTTGTTGGCAGTGTTATCCTTATCAATAGTGGGTTGGCGGTATACTTTGCGCAAATTAAGGCGCTGACACGCGCCAGAGTGTAGAGCGATAAAGGCGACTGAATAGATAAACACCAATGATTATGCAGGGCCTGAATCGAAACGCGGTTAATTTGGCTGTATGCGCAACGCTTTGCTTGTTATTAGGCGCGTGTGCATCCATCGGCAGCTCCGATCGCACAAAAGTAAACAAAAATGATCTGGATAACGATCAAGTGCTGAATCTTGTCGATCAATGTCCGGATACCGCTCAGGACATTCCGGTCAATGAGATAGGGTGTAGCCTGTTCGATCGAATCTTGAAAAACATCGAATTTGGGCCCGGCGATCATCGACTCAACTCAAAAAGTCGGGATTCATTGGCACAATTAGTGGCACAACTCAAAGCGCATCCTACAATTAATATAAGGCTTAGCGGGCATACGGATAACCGTGGTTCCGCGGCCGATAATCTGTATCTGTCGAAGCGACGAGTCATGGCTGTAGTACGCTACTTGGTTGCTAACGGGATACCTGCGAATCGGATAAGGCCCATTGGGTATGGCGAGAGCCAACCTATTGTCAGTAATGCGAAAGCCGCAGGACGAGCGGTTAACAGACGAATCGAAATGAGTATTGTCACTCCGTAATCGAATTTACTGGTGTGACGGGCACTCTCACTTGCTGCAGTACAGGACTACAGGCAAAATGGGTCAACAACAACAGACACAACATATGCGCAAATTTACACCGAAGATCAGCCTGAATGTCATCTGCCTGAGCTTGGCTGGTGCGTTGGCCAGCGGCTGCGCATCGCTGCAAAATGCGGGGCCAGACCAACCACTGGCAGAACAAAGATCGCAATCAGCCATTCCAGCGTCGCCGAATGGCAGTATTCGTTACGACGTCGAAGACGAGCGGGTCGCGCAATTGTGGGCTGCAGCGGAGCAGGCGCGCCTGGACAACGATACCGATCAGGCATTAGAACACTTGTTTTCAGCACTCGAATTAAGCCCGAAGAACTCAGCAATCTGGTCTCGAGCTGCCGAAATACAGCTGCAAACCAATGAAGCAGCGCTAGCAGAAACATTTGCAATAAAATCGAACGCATTTGCAGGCAATAATACGTCCCTGTTGCACCGGAACTGGCTTATCATCGAACATGCGCGAAGCATGCGCGGTGACCTGCTCGGTGTAAGAAGTGCTCATAAGAAAGTACAAGAATTTCAGTATCGCTAAAACCTTCCTTCAACCGATCGGCGCATGGAGGCTCCGATGTTAGATTCCAGTGATTCCATATCCGATATTCTCGGGTTTGATGGCCCTGTCGCCCAACTTTTACCCGGGTTCGCGCCGCGCGCAGAACAGCAGCATCTAGCTGAAGCCATATTTGCCGCATTAAACAACGATGGCGTGCTGGTTGGCGAAGCCGGAACCGGCACGGGTAAAACGTTCGCGTACCTTGTGCCCGTTATCTTTTCCGGAAAACGCGTCATTATTTCTACTGGTACACGGCATTTGCAAGATCAGCTGTTCTACAACGATATGCCGCTGGTTAAAAAAGCACTGAACACGGGTGCAACCGTTAGCTTGTTAAAGGGCCGAGCCAACTACCTGTGTAAACATCGATTAGCGCGCGCACTGCGTCATCCGGCACTCAACGATGCGGTGCATTCTGCGCATTTGCGTATTATTAATGACTGGGCACGCAGTACCGAAACCGGCGACATTGCTGAAGTGATTAACGTACCGGAAGACTCTTTAGTCTGGAGCTTCATTACGTCGAGCGACGATTTTTGCTCCGATCATGAGTTTGAGGAGCTTGAGGACTGCTTTATCCATAAGGCGCGTAAAAAAGCGCAGGAATCGGATGTCGTGGTAGTTAATCATCATTTGTTATGCGCCGATTTGTCGTTAAAAGAAGAAGGTTTTGGTGAGCTACTGCCAAGCGCTAACGCATTCGTTATCGATGAAGCGCATCAATTGCCGGATATAGCCGCACAGTTTTTTGGACGTAAACTCAGCAGCCGACAACTGTTGGATTTAGCGCGCGACACCGTGGGCGAACAAATACACGAAGCACCGGATATGTCTGAGCTGCGCGACTTGGCTTCCGAATTAGAAACCGGTGTACGCCATTTTCGCTTGGCTTTTGATATTGAACCCACCCGGGATGCATGGATTGCCGTCAGTGATCGTCCGGCGATTGATCGCGAACTGGAACGGCTCACAGACTTACTCAGTAGCTTGCGCGATTTACTCGATACGGTTGCCAATAGAGGTAAGGGCCTAGAAAGCTGTTATCGCAGAGCCTCGCAGCATATGCAATCGCTTACCACGTTTACTGCAACGGATTCATTGGGTAAGTACGTGCATTGGTTTGAAACTTACCGAACGGGTTTTAGCTTAAACATGACACCGATGACAGTGGCCGACCCGTTTAAGCGTGCGATGGATGCCATGCCTGCCGCGTGGGTATTTACATCGGCAACCCTATCAGTGGGCGGCGATTTCAGTCACTTTAAAACCAATTTGGGTGTAGAAGAGGCTGATGAATTATTGGTTGATAGCCCGTTTGATTATCGGCACAACGCCATGTTGTATTTACCCGAAGGGTTGCCTGAACCGCAACATTCAGGATACACAGTAGCCGCCATGCAGTCGGTGCTTCCCATTATAAAAGCCAGTAATGGTCGGGCTTTTTTACTGTTTACCAGTTACCGTGCTCTGAATGAAGCAGCACGCTTCTTGGAAGGGCAGTTTGATTTTCCGATTCTGATGCAAGGGCAAATGCCCAAGCGTGAACTGTTGGAAGCGTTTCAGTCCTTGGGTAATGCGGTGTTATTGGGAACCAGCAGTTTTTGGGAAGGTGTTGACGTACGTGGCGAAGCTTTATCCATGGTGGTTATCGACAAGCTGCCCTTTGGATCGCCGGGCGATCCTGTCATGGGCGCACGCATCGAACACATGAAACAGGCAGGCGGAAATCCATTTTTTGAATATCAAGTGCCGCAAGCAGCCATTGCATTAAAGCAGGGTGTGGGGCGTTTAATTCGAGATGTAACCGATAGAGGTGTACTGGTGTTGTGCGATCCACGAATAAGAACTAAGCACTATGGAGAAGTGTTTATCAACAGTTTGCCGCCTATGCCAATAACGCGCGA
>CAYMHU010000050.1:17259-24762 GCA_964390335.1 uncultured Granulosicoccaceae bacterium
CGTATTGCTGCGGCCACAGCGCAAGGTATCGCCTTCGGCGCGGATATTGGTGTTTTACCAGTATCATCCTTGCAAGCCGTGGCACAGGGCGTCTATATTGAACAGCAATCAACTCAAGTTGCAGTGGGATTCGATGCGCGTATGGACGAGGTGTATTGGGGAGCGTTTGAGTGTGATGAAGCAGGCATGATGCGTCCATCACAACAAGAGCGCGTATGTGCACCCACAGAGATTACGTTGCCGGTAACTCAAACAAACTCGAGTTGGATCGTGGTGGGAACAGGAGCTGATCGGTACATGGAGGTATTATCAACGGCATTGCCTGACTATCAGTTGCAACACATCAAGGATGTTTGGCCACACGCACAGTACGTTGCGCGAATAGCAAAAGCCGAGGCCGAGACGGCTGGATTTAAACCAGCAAACGAAGCATTACCGGTGTACTTACGCGATAAAGTTGCACTTACTGAAGCTGAGCGGGCATCAAAGTAACATGCCGTCAGTTCTAAATTTAATGCGAGCGGCTATGCAAAATATGAAAACGACGATGTGGTTCAAAGGGATTTTTAGGTTTATCCGGGTCCTGATTATCCATGACTTTTTTACTTAGCCATAACGAAATTATGGCAAATAACACACTGCCTGCTGCCTGACCAATCAGAATTCCGGCAGCCCCTCCCAGATAAGCACCTGCAATAATGAATGGCCAGGTGCCAATTGTGTTTTTTCCCCAATTTATATACGTTGAATACGAGGCGTGTCCAAGGTTATTAAACGTTGCGTTCCCAACGAAAATAATGCCATTAAAAAAGTAGACCAATGCTAGTGGTCCGCAGAACAGCGTCAGTAGCATGAGTGTTTGGCCAGATGCGTCAAACGCTGCGGCAATGGGTGCGCGCAGCAGGTACAACAGTAAGGATACGAACACAACATACACAAATATGAATTGCATTGCGGCGCTGAAGGTGCCGCGTACCCGATCAAATAATCTGGCCCCGAAATTTTGACCAATAATAGGCCCCACGGCACCGGACAGTGCAAATAACACGGCAAAGGCTAATGGTGTTAATCGACCAATGATCGCCATGCCGGCAACGGCGTCGGTACCGTAGCGCGCCATTTCCCTGGTTACCAACGCAGCACCTACAGGCGTGGCCACATTCGCAAGCACTGCCGGGGTGGCGATGTTTGCCACCGGTGCTAAATCTCTGCGTAGGCTATCTTTAGTTGGCATAGCAAGGCCATCGTATTTTTTAATCACAGGCATAACAGCCACATACAACATCGTGAAACGCGCGATGACCGACGCGAGGGCAGCACCGTCTAATCCCAATTTAAAACCGAAAATAAGTATGGGATCGATGATCGCGTTGACAACACCGGCTGCGAGTGTTGCGTACATGGCTCTTTTGGCATCCCCGTGCGCACGTAATACTGCGCTACACACCATCGCAATCACCATGACAGGCATGCTGGGTACAATAATGCGCAAAAAGCGCGTGGCAAGCTCATGCGTCTCACCGGTTGCCCCCAATAGTTGTATTAATACAGGTGCATAGGTAAAAACGGCTGCAGCAATAAACACAGCGAGCACAACGCCAATCAGTAATACACTTGATGCGTATTCACGTGCCTCTTGTGCTTCTCTGGCGCCCAATGCTCGCGCTACTAATGAGCCGGCTGCTATTGAAAATCCGATAGCAATAGATGTAGTGAAAAACAGCACTGTACCTGCGTAGCCAACTGCTGCGGCTAGGGCTGCATTGCCCAACATACCGATAAAAATCATGTCGACGAAATCAACAGCGAATATGGACATTAATCCGATGCTTGCCGTGAAGGACATGACAGATACATGGCGTTTTAAACTGCCATGAATAAAAACCGGTTCTTCAGCGTCAGTGGTAATGGTGTAATTCCCTTGAATTGGACGCAAACAAAACGTTTACAATAAAAACGTGCAGAAAAACGAATAGATAAAACTACACTGTACCTATCGCCCTTAAAAGCTCTGCTGTTGGTCCGTTTGAATTTAAGTATACAATGAAAAAACACACCCGAATTGCTGCCTATGGGTTACTACGAGATAACGACAAAATACTGCTGTGTCGTTTATCGCCACACGTGTACATTCATGCAGGGCACTGGACCTTGCCAGGTGGTGGCATAGACTTCGGTGAAGATCCTCAAGAAGCCGTGGTCAGAGAGTTCTACGAGGAAACTGGCTTAACTGTAGAGGTACAACGTTTGGTTACGGTAGATTCTCTGTATGATGAGTTTGAGGATTTTCACGCCCACAGTATTCGAATTGTATACGAGGTGAGTTTGGTCGGCGGACAACTGCGATTTGAGCACGCAGGCAGTACTGATAAATGCGAATGGCTGACAGAATCAGCAACCAAACAGCTGCCACTGGTGGCATTGGCAGTACTCGGCGTGCGGCATTCCTTTAATCCTGAAACTGCACGAGAATGTGATTGAACGCGCAACTTGTTTGAGTCACGAGACACAAAAAAGCAGTATTTGATAACCAGTAGGCAATAGATATACCTGCTCCAGTTCGTGTATTGATCTTGCTGCCGCTAACTAAGTAGATATCTTTTAGTCTGCGCAGCACTATGTACCCACTCATAAAAATTGTTCGGAAGAAAATCGCTAACACAGCAACATTAGCCATCGTTGTTTTCGGTAGCCTGGTGTTGGTTGCGTGTGGGAATGGTCAGGAAGAGGGCCCAATGACCACTGGCGGTGATACGGGAGGCGCGAGCGATGCAGGAACAGACAGCAGCGATGTTGGCGGCAGCGATGCCGGTACAACGGCAGGCACTACCGGTGGTTCTGATACATCAGGATCAACAGATTCAGGTACACCACCAGATCTAAGCCAGTTACCCATTGTTAGGGTACCTTCCGATATGTTGACAGTGGTCGGTGAAGAGGTGCCTATTGTTGGTTCAGCCATTTTTCCCGGTATACCGTTGGATATACCAGTGATTGACTGGAGCGTTGTGTCCGGTCCTGGTACGGTTAGTTTTTCTAAATCTGCGTCCTTAGCCACCAGCGCAACCTTTGATGAAGTGGGTGATTATGTGCTCGAACTCAACGTCAGCAATGGCCCCTACACATCGACTGATCAACTAGCGGTAGTTGTGATTAATGATCAGCAGAATACGCCGCCTACGGTGGATGCCGGACCCGATGAGATTGTCAATATAGATACCGTTCTGAACATTGCGGCCATCGTTGACGATGATGGCTTACCCGACAACACCTTGTACGGTGCATGGTCAAAAGTCAGTGGTCCCGGTATGGCAACATTTGGTGAAGTGATTGAACCCAGTACCACCGTAACATTCAGTGATTTAGGTGATTATGCATTGCGCTATACCGCCAGCGACGGTGATCTGAGTGCCGGTGATGATTTGAATGTGACTGTTAACGAACCTGCCAACACAGGCAATAATAATCAGGCCAGTGCGGATAACGAATGGGAATTTGTTGTTACCGATAATGGTACAGAACCACAAGCAAGACATGAGGCAGGTGGTGTGGCGTACGACGGTAAGTTTTATCTGTTGGGTGGCCGCGGTAATCGTCAAGTTAATCGATACAATCCAGTCACTAACAGTTGGGAAAATTTAGGCACACCAGCAATGGAGCTGAATCATTTTCAGCCAGTGGTTTACGACGATAAAATTTGGGTTATCGGTGCGCTGGATTGTTGTTATCCAAGCGAGAACGTGGTTTCGCACATCCAATTGTTTGATCCAGAAACCCATGAATGGACTCAAGGACCAGAAATTCCGCTAAACAGACGACGTGGTTCCTCGGGAACTGTGGTGTATCAAAACAGAATTTACTTGATTGGCGGTAATATTAATGGTCACGACGGTGGCATGGTTAATTGGTTCGATGAATATAATCCAGAGACAGATACCTGGAAAACGTTAACACCTGCTCCAACCAAGCGAGACCATTATTCAGCGGTAATTGTTGGTAACAAGTTGGTGTTGGCCGGCGGTCGTATGACCGACTACCCACAAACGTTTAAAAATCTGGTACCTGAGGTCGATATTTATAATTTCAGCACCGGTAAATGGGAAAACGCACCGGATATTCCAACCAAACGCGCCGGAGCTTTAGTTGTACCATACGGCAATGAAGCCATTGTGATTGGTGGTGAGATCGACACCGGCAGTTTCGCGTTAACTGTTGTCGAGGCGTACAACGTGCAAACCAAGACGTGGCGAGTGCTGCAGCCGCTCAATATCACGCGACACAGCGGCGGTGCTGCTATTCTCGGCGATGAGCTGCATGTGGTTTCAGGCAACACCAAAATTGGTGGTGGCAGCGAAACGCCAACGCATGAAAAATTAAAACTCAAGTAGGGTTCATTCACGCGGGTATAAATTCACACTCAGCCCTCAACTTGTCATACACTGCTATTGAAATTGCGATTGGCAAGTTTGCATGAACACAACCGCTAGCACCGCGGCAATAGGTGTTTTTGATTCTGGGGTAGGTGGACTGTCGGTACTACGTGCTATCAGGCAGCTACTCCCGCACGAGCAGTTGTTATACGTGGCCGATTCGGCACACGCCCCTTACGGCGAACGTCATCCAGAATACATTGAACGCCGTTCAATGATCATCGCACAATTTTTACGGCTCCAACCGGTTAAAGCCATTGTGGTTGCGTGCAATACCGCATCGGTTATAGCCATAGAGTCCTTACGTAAAGATCTGGACATTCCCATTGTGGGTATAGAGCCTGCCATAAAGCCCGCAGCCGAATTAACCCGTTCAGGTGTGGTTGGGGTCATGGCAACCAGCGCCACGGTTCAAAGCGATAACGTTAAACGCTTATGTGAGTTGTATGCACGCGATACCAAAATTATCCTGCAGCCCTGCCCAGGACTGGTAGAGCGGATTGAACGCGCCGATCTTGATGGACCAAAAACCATCTCGTTGTTAGATGAGTATCTCAATCCCATGTTGGACGCTGGAGCCGATACTATCGTGTTGGGATGCACGCATTATCCGTTTGTTGCGCCAACGATTCAGCAGCGCGTTGCTGATTCGGTGTCGATTATAGAGCCGGGTGCGGCGGTTGCACGACAGCTGCGCCGCCGATTGGAAGCTCGTTCTTTGTTGCTGGGTAAGTCGGTGGTGGGAGTTGCAAATTCTGCACAGAGTTTGGAAACATTCTTCTCTACTGCCAGTATGGGAACCTCGGCTAAGGCCATATCAGCATTGTGGGGAAAGCCTGTGGCCGTGCGATATTTGAAAAACTTATAGCAGCGTCTATAGGGTCTCAGTAGAAACCCGTAGTAGGGTCTACGCATAAAACGTAGTTCGCTACGCAATACTCCGAATTACATTACCAGTTAATTTCTTTTCTAATCTGCTCTGTCACAACGGTGTGACAAATTCCACCAGCGATTGAACAGGAGCGATTTGGAGATGAAGTACCTATACAGAATGATTTGTGCAGCGTTATTGGTCTGCACGCCAATGGCAAATGCTGCCGACATTAAACTGAAACTTGCCCATTCATGGCCTAAAGATTTTCCTATTTTTGGTACCTCGGTCGATGAATATGCAGCGTTAGTGAACGAAATGTCGGACGGCAAAATTGAGATCAAAGTTGATTCCCGAAATAAGCATAAAGCCGCTTTCGGTATCTTCGATTTTGTTAAATCTGGACAGTACGATATCGGTCAGTCTGCATCGTATTACTATGGTGGAAAAGACCCGGATACGTTGTTTTTTACCACAATGCCTTTCGGCATGACGGCAATCGAGCAATATGCATGGTTTCATGAGGGTGGGGGCTTGGAGCTGGCTAACGAAGTTTATGCAAAGCACGGTATTCAGGTCATGACCGGTGGTAACACCACCATGCAAATGGGCGGATGGTTCTCCAAAGAAATAAATTCTGTGGATGACCTTGCCGGTTTAAAAATGCGTATTCCAGGTTTTGGCGGAAAAGTCATGGCAGGAGTCGGAGCAGTGCCCACCAACATCCCTGCCGGAGAACTGTATCAAGCACTTGAGCGCGGCACCATTGATGCGCTTGAGTGGGTTGGCCCATCTTTGGACTTACGCATGGGTTTTCACAAGATCGCACCGTATTACTACACCGGGTGGCATGAGCCCAGTACCGAACTGATGTACTTTTTCAATCAAAAGAAAATGGAATCACTGCCAATATGGGCACAGGCTGTTTTACTTAACGCAGCAAAACTGACGGGATTCAATATGACCATAGAGTCGCAACATGAGAGCAGTGAAAACTGGCATGCAATGACCGCTGAATACCCCAATATTGAAGTCAGAGACTTTCCAGCTGATGTGATTGATGCGTTACGGGCATCCAACCGTGCATTGTTGGAATCGGAAGCGGCTCGTAGTGAAATTGCTAAAAGGATTATAGATTCTCAATCGAATTACTTGAATAAGGCTCGCCAGTGGACGGCAATCGGTGATCAATCGTTTTTAAACAACGTAGGTTCTAATTAGAAATCTGCATACGTTGCGGACTACCCGGGATTATGCCGGGTAGTCCTTAAATGCAAACCGGATGAATGCTTACACAAATGCTGGAAAAAATAGAATCGACTATAAATTTTGTGCTGGATTCCACTGGTAAAGTTGCGACTCTGTTACTCATAGTGCTCGTTGGCGTGATTTCCTACAATGTCATTGGCCGCTACGTATTTAATAAATCCTCTATTGGTTTAGAAGAGCTCGCCTGGCATTTGTATGCCGCTGTCTTTCTGTTGGGTATTTCTTACGCTGTGAGAACAAGCTCGCATGTCAGGGTTGACCTTTTTTATGATTCCATGCGTCCTCGAACAAAAGCGTACATTGATATTATAGGAACCTGCATCTTCACGCTTCCACTATCGGTACTGTTAGTTATTTACGGCTCAGACTTCGCCTTTCAATCGTACTCTTTTGGTCCACATGCAGACACTTTTAGTGGATTGGTACACCAGTTTTTCACAACAGGTATCGGCGAACGGAGTCAGGATCCCGGAGGGTTGAACAACCGCTTCGTCATTAAAAGCGTCATACCGTTAGCCTTTTTATTATTACTGCTTAGTGCTATTTCGTTGTTGATTAGTCGTGTGCGCTTTTTGCGGAGTCTGCGAATAGATTCAGCGGAAAATTAATCCCGTTCAAAAAACAGTGAATACATAAAATGATTGGTGTCAGTATTTTTCTTGTTGCGTTGGCAATGCTGCTATTTGGTTATCCGGTGGCGTTCACGTTTGCCGGAATTGGTATTTTATTCGTTGTGCTGTTTGCAGAACCATCACAACTTGCGCAGATTCCCTATCGCTTTTATGCGGTCATGGGAGACAACGGTGATGGTACCGTGCTAATGGCTATACCATTGTTCGTTTTTATGGGGTTGATTCTGCAGCGTACGGGATTGGCTGAGCAGCTTTTGGAGGCAATGGGCCGGCTTTTTGGTTCAGTACGGGGTGGGCTGGC
>CAYMHU010000050.1:24862-29686 GCA_964390335.1 uncultured Granulosicoccaceae bacterium
GGCTCGCTGCAGGTACAATTTGCGCGTCCGGGACGCTCGGACAAATAATACCGCCATCAATTGTATTGATTGTTTTAGGAGATGTTTTGAATGTCCCTGTTGGGGATTTATTTAAGGCCGCCCTCAAGCCAGGTCTTGTTTTAGTTGGCTGTTATGTAATTTATGTTGTGTTTGTAGCGTGGCTTCGTCCTGCGTCGGCCCCGGCAATTGAGGAACCGGATATCGGCAAATCCAGTTGGGAAATATTTTTCGAAGCTGGGCGCGCAATTATTCCACCCATCGCGTTGGTGTTGGTTGTGCTGGGATCGATCTTCACTGGCGTTGCAACACCCACTGAATCATCCGCACTAGGTTGTTTAGGCGCAACGTTCCTCGCTATTATTTATCGCAAATTTTCGATTCGACTCCTGTGGGACAGCGCTAATGAGTCTGTCAAAATCACCGCAATGGTGTTTACCGTTCTGCTAGGTGCCTCCGTTTTTTCTATGGGTTTTTCGTACACCGGCGGCGAAGAAGAAATTGAACACTTGCTATTAGGTATACCGGGAGAGAAATGGGGATTCCTGCTTTTCATTATGGCGTTAATCACGCTGCTCGGTTTTTTTCTCGACTACATCGAAATTTCGTATATTGTACTGCCCTTGGTATACGCAGTTGTCGAGGAATTGGGTATTAATCTGGTATGGTTTGCTATTTTGGTTGCGATGAACCTGCAGACATCGTTTTTAACCCCTCCGTTCGGGTTTGCGCTTTTTTACCTTAAAGGGGTAGCGCCACCCGATTTCCGCACTGTCGATATTTACAAAGGGGTTATACCGTTTATAGTCATACAAATCGGCGTTCTCGCAACACTACTAATTGCGCCCGAACTATTCGGTTTATCCTCGGAAGCCGTTAGTCTTTGGTAGCATGCGGCAATACGCATGAATTCGAAATACAGAATACTTATCTTAACCATACTGCCCATGCTCATTGGGATGTTAATGGTCGCGCTTCTGGTTAACTATCAGGCGCGTCAGCTGTCGGCAAAACAGTCGCTCGTATTTCATGATGCGCTACTCGAGGTGAGAAAAGCAGAATTGGTTAGCTACACCAAACTAGCCAGATCTGCGCTTTCTGATGTGTATGCGGGGGAAAACAGCTCCGAAGATGTGCAGCGCGAAAGGGCTAAGCAAATGCTCACAGCATTGGCTTATTCAGATGATGGTTACTTCTATGCCTATAAGCTCGATGGTGAGAATGTAGTTCACCCCAAGCAGCCTTACCGTATCGGCCACAATTGGTGGAATCTGTCAGACGATGAAGGACAATTGATTATTCAGAATTTGATCTCTCAGGCTAAACAAGGTGGTGGCTATACCGAGTATTTGTGGGAGCAACCTTCATTGGGGCAGGTGGGGAAAAAGTTGGGCTATGCGGAAATGCTTGAAGATTGGGGTTGGATGTTTGGTACCGGTATCTACATTGACGATATCGATAACAAAGTAGCGGAGATCAACAGTATATTCGATCATCAGATCCGCTCAACTTCACAGGCCATTATTGGTATTGCGGCCTTCGCGGTGGCTATCGTTTTTGGTAGCGGATTATTATTGTGGCTCAAAGAAAGAAACCTGGCTTCTAGCAGGCTCCAATTGTTAACAAAACGTGTAATGGATACGCAATCGATTCAGGTCTTGGAAAAGGCACTGATATTTAGTGTTTCATTTACCCGGTAATTAGCATAAGGGTAAAGCGCAAGCTTATTCAAACACCTCGGTATATTGAGGCTCATTAAATCCCACTAACAAAGTTTGACCATACTCGGTAACGGGCCGTTTAATCAAGCTTGTGTGCAGTTGCATGAGCGCAACAGCTTTGGCTTGATCTAAATTTTCCTTATCGACATCGTCCAACTTGCGCCAAGTGGTTCCGCGTTTGTTCAGGAAGGTTTCCCAACCGAGCTTATCGCACCATTTGTTCAGTGTTGACGCGGACACGCCAAGCTTTTTATAGTCATGAAATTCATACTCGACGCTGTTTTCATCCATCCAGCGTCGAGTCTTTTTAATGGTGTCGCAGTTCGGGATTCCGTAGACACGCGCAATCATGATTAGTCCATCACTCGAAGTAATTCGTTGATGCCTACCTTGCTGCGCGTTTTCTCATCAACTCGCTTAACAATAACCGCGCAATACAAACTGTATTTGCCATCGGCAGACGGTAAGTTACCGGATACAACAACTGAACCGGCCGGGATGCGGCCGTACGTGATCTCATCTTTCTCACGATCATAAATGCGGGTGCTTTGACCGATATACACACCCATTGAGATGACTGAACCTTCTTCAACGATAACGCCTTCTACCACTTCTGAGCGTGCACCGATAAAGCAGTTATCTTCGATGATGGTGGGCGAGGCCTGCAGTGGTTCCAGTACACCACCAATACCAACACCGCCAGATAGATGCACGTTCTTACCGATTTGCGCACAAGAGCCTACTGTTGCCCAGGTGTCCACCATGGTGCCTGAATCAACGTATGCACCAATATTCACATAAGAAGGCATCAGTACCGTGTTGGGCGCAACGTAGCTGCCTTTTCGAGCAACCGCTGGCGGCACGACGCGGACACCGGATGCGGCAAATTCTTCTGATGTCATGTCGGTGAATTTGGATGGCACTTTGTCGTAAAACTGGGTAAAACCACCGGCAGTCATGATTTCATTGTCGCGTAAACGAAAAGATAGCAACACGGCTTTTTTCAACCATTCGTTGACTTTCCAATCGCCAACACCACGTGGCTCGGCAACGCGCGCTTCACCGCTGTCGATCATGGCAATAGCAGAGTTCACGGCGTTTTTGACATCATCGCTGGCGCTGCCAGGTGAGATGTCGGCACGCTGTTCCCATGCTTCGTTAATGGTTGCTTCAAGATCGGCCATGCCGTGATTCTCCAAAAATGTCTGATTAGGTTTAGGGTGAATTGTATTCTGCACTGGCCTGCGACACAACGCTTGGCCGGACTTTTGGCAGCTTTTATTGAGTTTTCCGAGTCGTTAAGCGCTTAACAACTCAACGATTCGGTTGGCGGCATCCACGCATTCATCAAGCGGTGCGACCAGCGCCATTCTAACGTGCTGCGCGCCGGGGTTCTCGCCATTGACCGTGCGACCAAGATAGCTGCCCGGCACCAGTCTGACGTTGTGTTGCGCAAACATATCTTTAGTGAATAGCTCATCGTCAACGGGCAGGGTGGGCCATAAATAAAAACCGGCTGGTGGAGTATCAACCGTCATCACAGGTTTTAATAGTTGCATCACAGCATTGTATTTTGCATCGTAAGCGGTGCGGTTTTGGATTACATGTTCTTCGTCTTGCCAGGCTATTGTACTGGCATGCTGCACAGGTGGAGACATAGAACAACCGTGATACGTTCTGAACAATAGGAATTTCTCAATGATGCAACTATCGCCGGCAACAAAGCCTGATCGCAGTCCCGGCAGATTAGAACGTTTGGACAAACTATGAAAAACCAGACACTGGCTGTACTCGGTGTTACCCATTGCGTGCGCCGCTTGTAATAATCCGGTTGGAGCCCCTGCATCTTGTCGATAAATTTCGCTGTAACATTCGTCGCTAACAATCACAAAATTATGTTGATGCGCGCGCTCAATCAGTGCAGTTAAGGTTGCTTGCGATAACACGCTGCCAGTGGGATTACCCGGGTTGCATAAATAAAACAATTGGCAGGCTTCAAATTGCGACTCAGTCATGGCATTGATATCATCGTCGCATTGCGCAGAAATATTATAAAAGCTGGGTCGGCACCCGGCGAGTAGGGTTGCGCCTTCATAAATCTGATAAAACGGATTAGGCATTAATACGTCGCGATTGGCTTGCGATCGGTCGAGTACACATTGCGCAATGGCAAACAGTGCTTCGCGGGTTCCGTTAACGGGTAAGATGTGTTGGCTGGCCAGCTTCTCAGTATTATCCAGTTGAAACCGTTTGCTTAACCAGCTTGCTATCGACTCGCGCATTGCATCGCTGCCTTTGGTGCTGGGGTAAGTTTCGACGGTGCGAAGCTTGTCGACTAAGGCATCCAGCACAAATTGAGGTGCGGCGTGTTTGGGTTCGCCAATAGATAACGCGATAGGCGTTTTATCAGCTGGTGCAATGCCATCAAGCAATACCCGGATTTTTTCAAACGGGTAGGGGTGTAATAGGTCGAGTTCGGGGTTCATTCTGCAGTAAACTAGATGTTAATTAAGCCTTATAAGTAAGAGTATACGGAAAACTGTGGACCAACTGCACACCAGCGAAGAAAGTCAGATCGAAACTACAACCATGGCGTGGGTCCAACGTGTGGTTTTGGGCCTGAATTTGTGTCCATTTGCCCATCCCGTGATTAAGGCTGGCGGGCTCGGCGTGCAGGTTCACAGCTCAAGTGAAATATCAGACGTACTGACAAAGGCTGCTCAGATGATGCAAGATCTGGCCAGCACAGACTCCGACGCTACTTCACTGCTGGTGTTGCCAAACGGATTTGCTGACTTCGACGACTATCTGGATTTAGCTGCCATGTCAGATGCCTTGCTCGAAGATTTGGACTTACTCGGTGTGGTGCAAGTGGCCACGTTTCACCCCGACTATCAGTTTGAAGGCAGCAAGCCAAATGATGCGTCCAATTACACGAACCGATCACCGTATCCTATGTTGCATTTCTTACAAGAGGCGGCGGTTGAGGTTGCGGTGGCTAAACATCCTGATGCAGAGTCTATTCCGCAGCGTAATATTGACTTGCTTGAGAGTATGGATAGGCGGGAATTGGAGCAGTTGGTTA
>CAYMHU010000051.1:0-29678 GCA_964390335.1 uncultured Granulosicoccaceae bacterium
TGGCCGACCCTGCCGATTTTGCTTCACTGGTTTTGCAGATTTTTGAAAACAAGACTTTGAATGGTGAGGTTATTCGTTTGGATGGGGCTTTGCGGATGGGGCCTAGATAGTGGTTTGAGTGGTATGCGACAAATCGGTGAAAACTGGTTGAATTAAATGGCTGCTCTGTCCTCGAAGCCGCCGCTGGAAAGGACCGAGATTTTGTATGCTCGCAGCTAAAATGAGTGGCCCTTGTGTGCCCTTTGCTGACGGTCAAGTGAAATGAATTTCATCGGAACAGTAGTTCGCATCACTCTCAAAAACGGTCTTTAATGCCCGCATGATGAAAACATAATTGCGGTTGATTAAAGCGGAAACGAAAGGAAGGCCCAGGCTGTCTAACATAATATTGATGTCTAGAAGATATCAATCCAGAGTCCCATCCTTTTTCCATCGAGTAATCGTCTGTGTAGACGCACCGATTTTTTTTGCAATCTTTGTGATGCTATCGCCAGCAACAAGGCCAGCTTTGACTATAGCCACATTCTCTGGAGTCGCCATAGACGGCGGCCCAAGCGTAAATTTTTTGTCAAGCGCCGATGCTTTCAGCTTGGCACCCTCGACACTATTTGGATCGATAAGGTGAGGTTCAAGCCATCTAGCCCAACGCATTAGCGTATTTCCCACGCGAATTTTGGAGGCGTCGGTTGAATACTTTTTTCCAAATTTCGTAATAAGCATCTCAGCTATATCCATGTTCGATGCTGAAGGGTCATTTACTAGGATTGCGCGAGTGGTCATCACGGTTGGAGCCCTTGCAGCCGCATAGCGAAACACATCCTCAGGATCTCTATCATGGTCGGATGACAAGTACAGCATGTTGTTTTTTGTTTTGATGAGTGCAAGATTTGTCAAATCTTGAGCTGTGCGCCCTTTGACAGATTTTTCAAGTTCAGAACGTGGCATTGATTTCCGCTTGCAAATTATCTTATAGGCGTCCAAAGCCGCTACTGGTGACGACATCCCCATGAACAATCCGCTTTTCCGTTTTGGTTTGTCTGTGTATTCTCTGATGTTCTGATGGGGAATACCCATCGATACTAACGTCTCTACTTCAGTACCAGGAGAAGAATTGAGGTACTCATCGATTGCTGTACTGTCTAAGACAACGCTCCCAGTTGCAGGAGCTGAATTTATACTTGTTGCGTTCTCAATATCTGGCCTTACCACAAAGTACTCCACATCCAGTATAGCTTCTGTGGGATTATTCGGCTTGCTCAGCCCTTTTGTAGCGAGGTGTCGGAGCAGAAACCCAAAAAGCTGCTGGCTGCGTTCGTCCTTGGTCTTTAGTAGGTCATTCGCTTTTTTCCCAATGCTTCCCATAAAAGAATCACTATGGATTTGAATTAAATTTATCCAATTCTCTCGCACCGATAACGTTGCCCTCACGCCTGAAGCTTCAGACGCATTATCGGGTATGACCTTCCAGCCCTCAAAATCATAGATTTCATTCCCATCCAGCTGACCTTCTCCCCTGCCGACTACAACAGTATTCTTATTAACTTTTTGCCAATTTTTAATGATACGAGACGCTTTTAATTCGGCGGAATTTGACTTGGAGGATTCGTAGTCTGATTCTGCTGACCCATTACCTTTTAAACCGTTGGAGACTACAGCTTTGAGCATCATGTTAACTCCACGTTTTTTGTTATGGGCGCCAATCCGCTGTTGCTCAATCTTCCATTCATCAGAAAATACTTCGTTGTTAGTTTCAATTGCCGATGGCCGGCAGCGTACGAAATCAAGCTCAATCTTAGCCTTAGCTATAGAGACATCAACTTTCACTGAAAAATTTTCACCGGTAAGTAAAATCCTCTCAGCACCAAAAAAGGCAGAAAGTGACAGATCATAACCCTCAGTCACATTGTTAGTTTTTGTTCTCAATGTAAGTGATGCTATTAGAGGATCAAGTGGGCTTGGTGAAACCACCTCGTCATCGACTACCAATTCATTGGAGTTATCTGTATTCATGAGATCATTCTCGGGTATGCGCGACTTGTATAACTATCACGCGGTTTGAGTATTGATGAAATACTTTCACCTCAAAACCGCTCCCAACTCCGTATTTCCACGGTCCCATCTTTGGCTATAAAATTCCCTTACAATCAGCCTATTAAAGCGTAACACAGTTAGAGCGAACATCCCCTACCCGCAAAGGCGACAAGACTCCAAGATCAATAATGATAGGTGCATAAGGTTGAAAGTCAGTTTTTGCTTTAAAAAAACAGAGATAGAGAAAACTGTTACGGGAAAGACGGCTATTGGCGGAAAGTCGTCTCTCGGCGCACCCTAATTCTACAACAATCCTTAAACTTACCAACGGCCGCTCCAAGCACTTAGCGTACCCTCATTCATGCACGGCTGAATTGAACAGATTAAAGGGCTGATATTGCTCAATTGCTGCAGATGACACGTAGACCACTAGTCGCTGTCTCTGACAAATACAAATCGACACACCCTAGCAATTCGCGAATCGGCTTAGAGATTTTACTTTTCGAAAGGCCTGGCTGAACTATTACAATATTAATTTCAACGATTAAATACGGGCTTGCTTCAACCATCTCAAACAAGTTTCGTTGCGTACCGACAACCAATCCAGAATGCCCGTGTATTTCAACTCGTTCTCTCTCGCGACGGAGCAGATTCTTTAGTGTGTTGGTGATCAAGCCCTTGTGCTTCGCGCATTTTTCCGCTTGACCACAAACCTCGTAGAAGTCTTTAACTCGAGCTCCGGGATGTATTTCAGCTGAATATTTACAATGAACGAGTGTAACATTCAATTTGTCTTTGTTTCTTTTCAGCAATACAATGTCGGCTGTCTCATAGGGCCCATCGTCATCCAAAACGATATCCCAATCGACTTTCTCGCACATTACGTCTATTGCTCGATATTGAATGGATTTCTTATTTCTCTCTGGACCTTGAGATTCTAGTTTTATATCCGTTTTCGACCAATCAACAACCTCTATTTTATCATCGCCGAATATTGGACGCTTTCGGTCTGGCTGCAATAAATAGCCCGACCCATCCATAAGCGCTTCTTGTTCAAAAAATATATTTACACCGTGGAGGTTAAGAAAATCAAGCACCGAACTAGTTCTTGACTTATAAACAACCAATGGCTCTGTTGGTCCTTTAAAGCGCTGTCCATTTTTAGAAAACTCAATTGCGAATTCCAAATTTAAATCAGCAGCACTGAGAATAAAAGTAATTGGATTAACTGCATCATGAGTCTTTAATGACATATCAATATCGAGCAAAGCGATTTCAACACCGTTCGTTAAAATCGTGGTTGATTCAACAATACTCCTACTAATCTCACTAGACCAATCTATACCAAGTGGAACCAGCTTAGGCCGATTGGTTAAGAACTTTGGAATGATAAACCCACCAATTACAGACTCAAGCGAGATAGATTCATCTTGCAGTATCGGGCCAATAGGCTTAACCCACTTCATCCAATCATATATGTCATCTGCAACCTTGTGGCTCCATATGCGCCCTTTTCTCGAAGCACCAAACCCGACTTTTACTCCCTTTTGGTACCCGTTTACATATATGTTTGTCTTCGCTTTTTGTGCCGCCGTTGAATCAAGCCCTGCGACAACGTCTGCGCCTACATGCATAGAAAATCGCCTGTTTTGATTTATCGAATCAAGCAGGCCAATGTTATTGGGTACACCTCTGTTAATCTCGTTGAGGATACGATATACAACGTTTCCCTTGATAAGAGTTGCTGTATCACCGCACACTGCAGTTGCTAAGCTCTCGTGTAGTTCACTGTTATTGGTGCTGTTTATGTAGAGCAGTCCTTTAGCTTGATCGCAATGAAGTGCATACAAATTGTAAGAACTCTCCTGTATCTCTGGAAATTCTCCCCACCTTACATTGCTTGCTTCTTGAGTGACAAACCAGGCTAGCGAATATTCGTCGCTGATACCAATATCTTTCGTCAACAGACTATCAGCGTCGAACAAATCGTATATTCGATCAGGGACCCAGGCGTCTGGATCAACGGCGTATACCACAGTACTCAATTTGGGTTTGAGCACCTGTATAGGTACCTCACTTGGCAGTTGCTTGAACGATGTTTCAAGCTTCAAACGCTCTTGTTGTTTTGAAACCTCATCCTCCGAGACTTCACTGATAATTTTGTTCCAGTCAGAGTCCTCTCCGTAGAGTTTTCTCAGCCTCGTGTCGATACCGTAAATCGCTCTAGGCACAAAAACTGTAGCTTCACCGAGTGATTCGCCACCTGTTCTTGCAAATCGACCAATGAATTGCAGCGTAACCGATAGACTTTTATGAGGGTCATGAACAGCAGCGATTTTTAATGACGGCAAATCAAAACCCTCTCCGAGCATGTCAACACAAATGATGATTCGAGACTCTCTTTTCTTTACCTTTGATAGCGCGGCTTGTTGATCAGCAGCTGGCATTTTACTGTCTAATCGAACTGGGCTATGACTAGCTGCAAACGATTCGTAAATCTGTAATAACTCCATTGATCGCACTATGCTCCTGACCCGAACCATCATCAAATGGTCATACCCGTCAGACAGATCACTCTCTAATTGTTGTACCGCCGCCAGGGCTATAGATTTATCAGAATCTGTTTCACTGAAAATAGAGTGATAATTTATCTTTGAAAAAACGCCCTCTAGCTGCGCCAGTCGAAGAGGGTATGCATAAATTATTTTTCCTGTCAGTCTTCTTTTGTCTTCACGGTAAGGAGTCGCCGTAAATTGTAGAATAGGCTTTCCGTTAAAGAGAGATTCGGCTTCTGACCATGTTCTGGCAGCAATATGATGAGCCTCATCTACAAAAAGTTGTTTACACAGTTCGGCAATTTTCAATCGAACCGATTCTTTTTGAACTGACATAGCAGCGATTGTTGCCACGATGATATTACAACTATTAAATAGTCGATTGCATTCAGCAATGCTTTTGATTTCTGATTTGATTATCCCAACAACTGGCTTTAAATATTCACCGTCAAAGTAATTGAGTTTAGGTATAATGCCTAACGAAATCATTTTTAACATAGTCTGATGACGAAGCGCATCAGAGGGAACAATGATCAGCGTTTTTTTTGGCTCTTGCAAGAATATTGCAAGCATTGTTTCGGTCTTGCCTGTGCCCGTGGGCATAACTATCGTACAGGGTGAAGTATCTTTGAGAGTCTGATAACTCCGAAACGCATGGTAAGCACCGAATTGCGCACTTCTTAACTTATATTTTTCACCGTAACCATCATGCATTTTAAAAGTAGAACGAATGCTGTCAGCCACTTGATTGGCCGTAGCCGGGTGTTCAGCGTGCCCGTTGCCATCGCCTTTTTCCCAATAAATGATATTTTTTCCTACGCTACGCCATCCGTGAGCTGCCATTTTTACTCCAATAAGTTGTTAATGAAATGTAGCGCGATGAAGAAAACCACGTTTATCTGGCTGTGCCGTTTGTTTTGCAATTGATGTGACTTGCTCTCCTAGAGAGTCAATCATATTTGCAGAAAACTATTTTTTCACCAGCTAGTGTTTTAAACAAAATTAACCAACCAAAAATAGGCACCATAAGCGCCAATTTCGGAATCAATCCATTGACAAACTATTACAAACAAGTCCATTCCAGCAGAACCAAGCCATCCAGCCTAACACTCACAAAGTTACCTACATTCAAATTCAAATGGAAAATCCGAAACCTAAACATCTAAAATAGAATTCAAAGTGACTTGTTATATCACGTCAAAGTGAACATATTCCTAATAAGTCAACGACCGCACGAAGTAGACGTAACCAAATATTGATGCCCAAAGCTGACTGTCAGTCATAGTATTATTCCAGCTGCGCAAATTTCTGTTCATTCTCTTTTTCGACATTGAGGCCATTTCAATAATCTGTACCCGGCGAGATATTCTCGGTTCAGTTTGGCGTTCTACACTAATGGAATTACTCGACAATAATCTCCAACGATTCTCGACGCATGCGCATTGCTTCTTCATAGTCCCCATTGTGACCAAGCTCCGCCGACAGAGTGACATTCACATCGCTAAATTCATTTATAGCTTTCTCAATAATCATCAGATCGACCTTGAAAAACTCTTTTCTAAAGTTAACAACGTTAATTCGCTGATCAGAGAAGCGCTGATGAAGTTTTGACTCTAGTTCTGGTGCATTCCGCGAATAAATAATACCGTGCACATCAAAAGGAAATGGGACACTAGCATCTCCTAGCTCTTTCACCCTATCCATAGGATTGAGCCGGCGCGTCAATCCAATCTTATACACACCTATTCCAAATGAACCTTGGTTGCTTATCACATAGATATAACCGCATTTGGTCTGCTGTGCGAGACTCTTTGCACGCACCTCTTGTGCTTGGGCTTCAGCGAGCTTTTGCTCAAGGTATGAAATCCGAGTTTTTTGCTCTATCGTCTCCGCAGCGCTAGCACCTTGAATTTCAGCGCGAGCTTTTGCTAACAATTCCATATAGGTAGTTTCTTCCTTTTGCGCTTTTATTAAAGCTACCTCATACTCCCTTTGTGCTTTTTTCTCTTCAGCTATCTCTGCACGCGCTAATTTCTCAGCTTCTTGCTCCTCTTTTTTAATCTGCCTCTCTTGAAAAATAAGGGTGCACTCGCGCAGCTTTGATTCAATGTACTTTAGGCTAATGCCGATGTTCTTATTTGATATTCCCTTTTCTAAGCTTTTCGCCAACGCATCTATACGATTAACAGTTCGCGCATAATTGGAATGCTTAATTTTTCCAAACAGCATATCAAGTTCGATATTAAAGGTACGCAGCATTAGCCGAACTTGATCTTTTACAGCGTCAGCATGGTCCAGACCATCAATTATATTGTTATTTTCAATCGCCGAACCTTCTTTTATCATCTGCTTCTGGACTGAACGCTCACGCTTAATTTCCTCTCTATATCTCTCAGAAGATTGATACAAAAACTCGGGGAATTGATGGTGTCCGTAGTCGACGAAATATTGTTGTTGACTATAGAGATCAAGAGTTGCGCGCAAATCATTCAGCTCGATTGTCAGGGATTTTAAATTTTCGTTAGTATTGAATTTTGTGTTGACCAAACCCGCCTGCTCATCAGTTAGCAGCTGCACTGAACGTTTGATCTCAAACTCCCTACTGGACATTTCGATCACACTAGCATGTTCTGCTTGAAGAGTTTGAAGTTCAGACTGCATCGTTGAAATTTCATCTCTAAGCTGAAAATAAACCGGTCTACGCTCTTCTGCAAACTTATTTAACTCACTTTTTTCAGCCTGTAACTCAGCTAACTCAGACTGAATAATTTTTATCTCCTGCTTAAGCATTGTTTCATTTTTTGCGTACGATTCCCTCTGGTCAAACGCGACACTCCTCAGTTTCTCAAGACTACTGAACTCGGTCTCGAAGGCTGCAATTTTTTTCTTAGTTGTATATTTCGCCCAAACCAATACGATAATAGTACCGAGCAAAAACGAAAAAAATGCAATTGCACCCATTAACACGGTCATTCGAGGTTGAATGTCTAACAGAGAAAGCAGATCAGACATTAGTCGCCAAGAACCATATCAATGTGTTTTTGGCAGAGTGCTGTTCGGCGCTCGCAACGTTTTTCGAATGCAGCCTTAGCTAGCAATCGATTTTCTTTTGTCAATTCTTTCTTTCTTACTATCTCTTGCTTTTGACGCGCTAGCGCTCTTTTCTCATCGAGAGCTTGTTTGCGTTTTAGTAGTCTTTCTTTTTTGAGTATTTCCTTTTCATTTCGCTTCTCTCTTGCTAATCGTTCTTTCTCCAGAGCCTTTAACTCAGCAGCAGCTCTCTTTTGTTCAAGTATTACTTCTCTTTGATACTTTTTTTGATCAGCCGCTGCTCGCTTTTCCAGTCGCACTGCTTCACGCTGTAGAGCTTTTTGCTTCCGTTCCTGCTCGCGAGCACTACGAGCAATCGCTCGATCGACTTCTTTCAATATTCTTAAAACAACTCTTGTACCCGACATCCTTGATCACTCTGGTTTTAGTTTAGTGGCTAGCAAAGGCGCATCGAAAAAATTAGCAACTCGATCAAGCGCGTGTTATGCACTCAAAGTCTAAGATATTTTTAACAGATTCTTAAGTGGTTAGGGTGTCATTTTATGAAATTTTCCAAATAATCTTAATTCAGAACATAACTATAATTCGTTTAGTACACATCAACTCGTATATCATCCTAAAATCCAACTTAGGCAAACCAGGTGGCACTTAAGTCTGCCGCCTGTCCCGTCTAGTCCATTTTTATGGATATTCGCTTAACATCGCTAATGCGCAATACACGCTCCACCGGCCCGATAAGTGATCAGGTAAAATAACGTTTAGTTTCGCGCAGCTCGGGGTTGCAACATTAGTTGTGATAGCTTTTATGAATCCATTTATGTACGGTTAATATATTTCCATAGTTCAGGTGGCAGATAGCTCGTAGCCGATTAATGTCCAAGAGCTCAACCTTAGCCAACAGCAAATCAAATTCTAACTAACGGCAGCTTGAAGCACTAAGCCGACATACTCCAAATAGGGTATGAAATATTATTCTGTTATTAAATAGAGTCAGCTATGTGCTTATACCGCTCACTGGTCTGATTAGATTTGAAATTCTCAATAATGACCACAGATGACAGTCGCCATGTGCCGACCTTCTATCGTATACAATCGGCGATCGGCAAAAGAGTACTGCTCATTATCATGATCGACGTAAACGATATCCAAAACCGCATAGCTGTCCTATACAGAGTGACCCGTTTACCAAAATGGAGTCCGTTCGTGCAATACATGTGAACGAGAAAAGGGACGAAAACGACCCGTCTGGAAATACATTCATATTAGAATTCGGTGCTGGGTCAACCTCGGCTACTGATGAAATTGAACTTCAGGTAACACTGAATAATATTATTCACCATCTTGCCAACCTAAAGGATAATTTAAAGAACCAATTTCGCGCCAATGGCCTGCAAGAGTCTGAAGTTGAAATTAAAATTAATAGCGACAGAAATCTTCAACTTATAGCCGATCTTGCTAATCAGGAAAAACACGGTTATCCACTAACACGTATCAGGCGAACGGGCTTGGATCCAGTAGTTACAAATATTCGACATGAGCTAATGGTACCGTTGGCAATTGGTGAGTCAAATATATTTACTGATTCCGTAATTGTCATGGATGCTGATATACATGACGCTTCAGGTAGTTTTGTAACTACATTGCGAAAGATGATTGAAGGGGCGATTGAAACATGGGAAGACTTCTGTCTTACCTTTCTTCCGGATGAATCAAAAGACATAATCGATCGGCGTATAGCTGAGAAAGAACAAGAAGATTGGGCTAATGCAATAAACAGCCGCTTAGAATTTGTGAATACCACTGTGGAGAATGAATCTAACTGGCATTTGTGTCCTGTGGCTCTACTTCAAGTTGGTTTGATGATTTCCATTTACGACAAACCGCGAGGACCAAGACTGTGGCGAGGATTCATCACTGCAATTTGGGGAAATGGGAACACTCTCATTAGAGTGCGGGACCCAATGAACGGTATGAATTCTGATTACGATACCGAGAATCACATATTCGAAAGGTTAATTCCTCCCAACCCTAATGACTTCCAGTTGATTTCTGATCATTTCCTGGATGTGGTTAAGTTTCGTAATTCAATTCTTGGACATGACTAGCGTTAAAATATATATCTCGTATTAATAACCTGAACTCTTTGACCAAGTTTGCCCAAAACTGAACTAATTTTCGAAATTCGAAATCCTAACCAATGTCGCCCATGAGGACAAAGCTGACTCACAGATACTGCGATTGAGTACGGCGGAGTTTTGCAAAAACCTGCACTCTACGCATGTAGACCCAAACATCCGCATTGGCTATTAGCCGAAGTCGCAATTCTTAGAGAGCTATTAAGATCAAACACCAACAACCACAGATACCTAAAAGCCCCTACTCCGTCCCCCGAAGATCAGACACCAACACACCATCCCTCGGCAAATCACCCACAGCCAACATCTTAATGTCAGTGCTGAGGTTCAAGCAATCTCGCACCAAGGTTTCAAATTGAACCGAGTCCGTCTCCGTAGATTCAAGCTTAACTTCAATCGTATCCTTCAGCCCTTCAGACGAAATCTCCACACGCGCTCGATTAATTGCTGGATGCGAATTAACAAGCGTTGAAACCTGTTCAGGGCGAATAAACATCCCTCTGACTTTTGCTGCCTGGTCGGCCCTGCCACGCCAGCCAACAATACACGGCTGCTCAGCTTCGGGATCGACAATAGCGCTTAAATCGCCTACTGAAAATCGCAGCAGCGAATGATGATCAGTTAATACCGTTACCAGCACTTCACCAATCTCTCCCGGCGCAACTGGATCGCTTGTTCCTGGCGATACGATTTCTACAATCACGTTTTCGTCAATCACCATACTTTCAGTGATGTCGACAGTTTCATAAGCTATGAGACCAACGTCAGCCGTTCCATAGCACTGACGACAGCGAATACCTCTATCTGCATAGGCCTGTCTCAATTGTGGAAATAGCGGCCCTGCACTAACAGCCGCATGTTTGATGCTGCTTAAATCAAGCCCCATCTCGTCACCCTTCTCCAGGATGACTTGCAAGAAATCGGGTGTTCCGCAATACACGGTTGTTTTAATTTTCGCGGCTATTTCAGCCTGTTTGTTCGACTGCCCGGGACCTGCCGGGAAAACAACGGCTCCGACAGCTTGCGCCGAAGTATCGAACATCGCGCCTGCGGGTGTAAAATGATAGGCGAAGGTGTTTTGCGCGATATCATTTGATCCAATCTCAATGGCTTTTAAAAAGCGACCAAACCGCCAAGGGTCCGGTACTTTAAAACCCGGTTCGTAAATCGGTCCGGGGGACTGGTAAAGATGCGAAAAATTAGCTTGTTGCAGTGGCCCCAACGGTGGTGAACTTTGTTGAAGTTCAACCAATTTTTCTTTGCGCAATACTGGCAACTTGGCAAGATCTGCCAAAGTTTCGATCTTGTTATCTGACCCAGCAAGCGCCTTAAGCCGAGCCATCTGGATTGATTCACGTTGGTCGCGTGACAGTTTTGACCCCACACTCATGCTAACCACCTTTTCCTGCGTCGATAGCTACGCACATCGCGGTACGACCTACGCCCTTCCTCAGACATACCCAGATAAAATTCTTTTACATCGGGGTTCTCACGCAATTCAGCAGCCGGCCCATCCATAACGACTCGACCCGACTCAAGAATATAACCTTGATGCGCGTACCGTAGAGCAACATTGGTATTTTGTTCAGCCAGCAGAAATGACACACCTTCGGATTCGTTCAGTGCTTTAACGATCTTAAAAATCTCTTCAACTAACTGTGGCGCTAAACCCATGGAGGGCTCATCCAGCAAAATGGTTTCGGGGCGAGACATCAACGCACGACCAATCGCACACATTTGTTGTTCGCCACCGGATGTATAGCCCGCAAGCGATTTGCGACGCTCTTTTAAACGGGGAAAATAGCTGTATACCAACTCAAGATCAGAAGCAATTGCCGCTGCCCCATCGGTCCTTGTATAAGCCCCGGTCAGTAAATTCTCTTCGACGGTTAAATGTTCAAAACAGTGGCGGCCTTCCATCACCTGAATAACGCCTTTCTTTACAAGCGTCTCAGGATCCATCTGTTCTATCTTTTCACCACGGTATTTGATCGACCCTTTGGTCACCTCGCCACGTTCTGAATGCAACAGGTTCGAAATCGCTTTTAACGTGGTTGTTTTACCCGCGCCATTACCGCCAAGCAGCGCTGTGATTTGACCCTTTTGCACATTCAAAGACACGCCCTTGAGGACGAGAATAACGTGGTTGTAGATCACTTCAATATTGTTGACGTCTAACAACAGTTCATCAATATCAGGTGTGTCTTCCGGCATGTTGTATTCCAAAGTCACAAAACAAATTCATAAAACATAATCGAAAATATATTCACAAAACATATTTACGAAACATAGTCACACAAAAACGGGCAGCCTAATAACTAGGCTGCCCGATTGCTTTACACACAACCCGGTGTGATGTTGTTCTCTGTAGCAAAAGCCATAGAGTCTTCTTTGATAAGCGGTGTTGTTATCTCATCATTTGGCTCAATGTAGTCAGTCAACGCTGTCCAACTTTTAGCATTAGCATCCCACTGCTGAACAATACCCAAACCGGTACCACCGTGATCCTGACAAGACACACTGAACTCGGGTCCCACTCCTGGCATGCCTAAAGCTTCCATTTGAGCCGCTGTGATTTCCAGCGCTTCCATACCGTCACGTACCATCGCCGGAGTCACATCGGATACACCGTGGATCTCTTGCGCTTTGCGGATTGCTTCTGCTGCCAACATGGCGGCGTACATACCGCGTGTGTACAGCACCGAACCCATGTTTGATCCGTCACCAGAGGCATTGCCTGCGTCATGAACCAGTTTCTTGATTTCTGCAAACACGGGTAGATCGCCGATGCGGTTCATGTTGAGTGACTTGTAGCCATTGGCTGCAGCACCTGCTGGCGTTACGTCGTGCTCTGCACCTGACCACCAGTTACCAATGAAGTTTTCCATTGGGAAATTGATGTTTGCAGCTTCTTGTACTGCCACTTGATTCATAACACCCCAGCCCCACATCAAGACATAGTCTGGACGTTCGCGACGGATTTGCAGCCATTGTGATTTTTGCTCTTGACCCGGATGGTCAACCGCAATCGGTGTGAACTTAAAACCGTGCTGTGCAGACAAAGCTTCCAGTGTACGGATAGGCTCTTTACCGTACGCAGAGTTGTGATACACCAGCGAGATCTTCTTACCGTCAAGCGAACCGCCGTTCTCCGATAGAAGATAGTTCACCATAACGCCGGCTGCATCCCAGTAGTTAGCTGGATAGTTAAACACCCAGTTGAATACTTCACCGTTTGCAGCTGAAGTACGGCCATAACCCATAGTATGCAGTGGGATATTATCGGCAGTGGCTTTCGGGATTAGCTGGTAAGTAATACCAGTTGATAGCGGTTGATAGATCAGCGCGCCCTCACCTTTGGTTGCTTCGTAGCACTCAACACCTTTCTCAGTGTTATAACCGGTTTCGCACTCAACGATTCTGAACTCTTCGCCGCCCATGCCGCCATCTCTGGCATTCAGTAGCTTGAAGTAGTCCTGGTATCCATCAGAAAACGGAATACCGCCTGCAGCATACGGCCCGGTGCGATAGCTCAGATCAGGCATCACCAGATCTGCTGACGCCACGCTTGCCATCAGCGTAGCGCCGGCAGCAAGACTGGTTGTCATTAAGGTTTTTATTTTCATCAGTATTACTCTCCTGTGTGGTTTATTTAAATATTTAATGAGGGAAAGGCCACAGGCGCAATTTTTCTTTTGCTATACGCCAAAGCTGAGCCAACCCATGAGGTTCTTTGATCAAAAAGAACATGATCAAAAGGCCTACGATAACGAGTTGCAAATGTGCGACGAGATCTGTAGGCCATCCAAAAAAATCTACGCCAACAAGTTTGAGCACAACGGGTAAACAAACCAGAAAAGCTGCCCCCGCCATCGATCCGAACAGTGACCCAAGGCCACCAATAATTATCATGAATAAAACAAGGAAAGACTTATTAATGCCAAAAGCCTCTCCCACTTCCACTGCGCCAAGATAAACAGCAAAAAACAACGCGCCGGATATACCAACAAAAAATGACGACACGGCGAACGCCGTGAGTTTTGCCTTGAGTGGGTTTACGCCAATGATTTCTGCGGCGATGTCCATATCGCGAATGGCCATCCAGGTTCGTCCGACGGTGCCGCGCGTTAAATTGCGCGCAATAAGCGCCGAGAGTGTCAGGAAAATCAGACAGATCAAGTAAGTTGCCCAAGCGGGTGCCTCCGGACCGGTAACCGCAACCCCAAAGACGCTGCGCTCCGGCGCGTTTATTTGACCTGATGCGGAGTTGTTATAAAACCAGGGCACCTTATTAAAAAGCCAAACCAGAAAGAACTGAGCAGCCAAGGTTGCTACCGCAAGATAAAAGCCTTTGATTCGCAAAGATGGCAAGCCAAAAGCCGCACCCACTATGGCTGTAACACCGCCGGCCAATATAATGTGCAACACAATATTGATATCGGGAAACGCCGTCATCAGTTTGTAACAGGCATAAGCCCCGACAGCCATAAACCCGCCTGTACCAAGACTCACCTGCCCACAGTAGCCGGTTAAAATGTTTAAGCCAATGGCCGCAATCGAATAAATTAAAAACGGTAACAAAATGGCGTTAGCCAAATAATCGTTCACCACAAACGGCATGATGAGATAGGCTATGAAGAGCACAACCCAATAGCGATAGCGATCAAACGCTATCGGAAAGGTCTGATTGTCATCAGCATACGTTGTTTTAAAGTCACCAGCTTCGCGATAAAACATGGATCAAACCCTTTCGATGATTTTTTCGCCAAACAAGCCTTGAGGCCGAAAGACGAGGAACAACAAAGCCAGTACGTAAGCAAACCAGTTTTCAGTCGCACCACCTAAATTGATCGCGCCACCAAAACACTGGCCTGTGCCAAAACAAAACTCAAAGAGCTTCTCGCCGACGCCAATAATAAGCCCACCCACAATCGCGCCGGGTATCGAGGTAAAACCGCCAAGCATCAACACCGGAAGCGCTTTAAGTGCAATCAACGACAAGGAAAACTGAACACCGGATTTGGCGCCCCACATTATGCCTGCAACCAAGGCAACCATGCCGGCCAATGACCACACCAGAATCCAAATGAAGTTCAGCGATACACCCACACTTAGCGCTGCCTGGTGATCATCTGCTACGGCCCGCATGGCTCTACCATGCTTTGTGTATTGACTAAAGAGCACCAGCGACACAACCAGAAGTACGGCAACGACAGTGGCCACCAGATCAAGCTTATCGATGAAGAATCCGTAAAAGTTATCGCCACCTAAGTGGGCTGTTGCTTCCTCTATCCAAAGGGAACCACCTTGCGGTAAGCCAAGCGCCAGGGTCTTGATCTCGGAGCCCCACATCAAGTCGCCGATACCTTCCAAAAAGTACGCTAAGCCAATGGTTGCCATAAACAATATTATGGGTTCTTGGCCCACTAAATGACGGAACAAAAATTTCTGCACAGCCCAAGCAAAACCAACCATGACTAACACGGTTAGCAAGATCGCCAACAGCGCGGGCACTTCCCAACCAAAATGGTGAATTTTGGTTCCGAAGATGGAGTTAATCAGATGCGCAAACGGCACTTGGCCTTCCATAATGCCAACCAAGGTTAACGCTGAGAACAAGGCCATAACACCTTGCGCGAAATTAAAGATGCCGGAGGCTTTGAAAATCAACACGAATCCCAGCGCTACAAGCGAATACATTACGCCTGCCATCAGTCCATTGATGAATACCTCAACACCATAGAGAAAATTAGCTGACATAGGTGTTCTCCCAAAACTTATTCATGTGACACCCCGAGATAAGCATCGATCACTTCTGGGTTATTGCGCACCTCATCTGGCGAACCGTCTCCTATCTTGCGACCGTAATCCATCACAACAACGCGATCAGACAGATCCATTACCACACCCATGTCATGCTCAATTAACACAATCGTTGTTCCGAACTCGTCATTCACGTCCAGGATAAAGCGGCTCATGTCCTCTTTCTCTTCTACGTTCATACCTGCCATCGGCTCGTCCAACAGCAACAGTTTTGGATCGGACGCTAAAGCTCGTGCCAATTCGACACGCTTTTTAAGACCATAAGGCAATCGCCCAACCGGTGTTTTTCGAATGGCCTGAATTTCAAGAAAGTCGATAATGTGTTCAACCTTTTCACGCGCGGCGATTTCTTCCTTTTCAGCCTTGCCCAACCAAATGGCCTGGGCCAACATGCCGGATTTAATGTGGTTCAAGCGACCGGTCATGACGTTATCCAGTACGGTCATACCCTCAAAAAGCGCGATGTTTTGAAACGTACGCGCAATGCCTTGACGTGCGATCTGATAAGGCTTCATCGGTTTGCGCAGCTTGCCGTTGTACCAAACCTCGCCTTCCTGGGGCACGTAAAAACCAGAAATAACATTCAGCATCGACGATTTACCGGCGCCGTTGGGGCCGATAATCGCGCGAATCTCACCTTCGCGAATATCAAAGCTGATATTTTTAATTGCTTCAACGCCGCCAAAGCGCAGCGTGATACCGCGCATATCAAAGACCACACCGCCTATCGTGCGGCCGTCTTCTGTTACATAAGATTCAACTGTGTTCGTCATACTGCAGCTGCCGTTTGAACAAGTGTTGGTACAACATCCGCTTCACGCAGCTCGAGGGTTGCTACGATCTTACCTTTGCGACCGTCTTCGTAGGTCACCTCGGTTTCTGTGTAGATTGATGATGAGCCATCGTATAAAGCGTCTATCAGATCCTTATATTTCTCGTTAATCACACCGCGACGAACCTTACGGGTACGTGTGATTTCGCCATCATCGGCATCAAGCTCTTTGTGCAGAACCAAAAAGCGATGTATTTGACACCCTGCGAGCATTTCATCTTGCGCTACGGATTCGTTTACCGCCGCAACGTGTTGTTGCATCATGTCCAACACTTGCGTATTTTGCGACAACTCTTGATAAGAGGCGTAAGCGATGTTGTTTCGCTCGGCCCAGTTTCCTACCGCTGTTAAGTCAATATTGATAAACGCACAACAACGGTCGCGACCATCGCCAAACACAACGGCTTCCAGGATATCCGGGAAAAATTTAAGTTTATTCTCTACGTACTTAGGCGCGAAAATCGAACCGTCCGCCATTTTGCCTACGTCTTTAACGCGGTCGATGATGCGCAAGTGACCGGATTGTTTTTCGATAAAGCCGGCATCGCCTGTTGCAACCCAGCCGTCTGCATCTTTGGTAGAGGCAGTACTGTCTGCATTCTTAAAGTACTCAACAAACACACCCGGTGATCGGTAAAACACCTCGCCACTGTCAGCAACGCGCAACTCAACACCCGGTGATGGCACACCCACTGTATCGGAGCGTACTTCGCCGTTAGGTTGTTGCGTGATAAACACCGTGGCTTCGGTTTGGCCGTAGAGCTGTTTTAAGTTAATGCCCAGTGAACGGTAAAAATCAAATAACTCGGGGCCAATCGCCTCACCCGCTGTGTAACCGACACGGATCTTGCGAAGCCCCAGGGTGTCCTTTAGCGGTGAAACAACAAACGCTTTAGCCAGCGCGTAATTGATCCTACTCCCCACGCTAACTTTTTCGCCGTCAAGTATTTGCGGGCCAACGCGTTTGGCCACGTCCATATAATGCTTGAACATGCGACGCTTCAGCGGGCTCGCATCTTCCATACGGATCATCACTTGCGTTAATTGACGTTCGAAAACCTGAGGCGGTGCAAAGAAGTAAGTGGGGCCGATTTCGCGTAAATCAGATTGCATGGTATCTGGGCTTTCCGGGCAACTCACGCAGAAGCCTGCCCACAACGCTTGACCAATCGAAAAGATGAAATCGCCAACCCATGCCATGGGTAAATAAGCCAACACATCTTCATCACTTCCCAGCCCGTCAAATTCGCAACTGTTTTTAGCGGTCTCGATTACATTGCGGTTTGATAGCACAACGCCTTTGGGACGGCTCGTGGTACCCGACGTGTAAAGCATGACGCAGTTATGGTCGTAAGTGAGTTCGTCGATGCGCTTTTTAAGCTCTGCCTGATCGCCGTGATCGCGACCTTTTTGCTGCACATCAGCATACGAGGATAAGTTGCTGTGGTCATACTTTCGCAGCCCTCGTCCATCAAGATAAATCGTATGCTGCAGGTTAGAAAGCTGGTCGCGCACATCTGCAATTTTGTCGACTTGTTCTTGATCACCCGCAACAACAAACCGCGCTTCACAATGATCCAACGCATACGCGACCTCTTCAGCCGATGCATCCTGATACAACGGCACAGGCACCGCACCAACCATCTGTGCTGCAACGATGGACCAATAAAGCGCCGGCCTATTGCGACCAATGATCGCGACAAAGTCTCCGCGCTCAACCCCAAGGGTCAAGAAGCCGAGCGCCAGTGCTTCGATTTCCTGTTGTGCTTCAGTCCAGGTCCATGTCTGCCAAATGCCAAACTCCTTTTCGCGGTAGGCATCTTTAGTTCCAAACCTTTGGACGTTGCGCTCGAGTAAACGCGGCACAGAAACCAGCCCCGTTTCGTCAGTATTCGCCAACTTGTTCCTCCTCGTATCGACTATTGTGTCGATTTCATACACAGAATGTAACAAAATAACGCTTTCTTGAATATTTCAAATTCTAACGAATACTTTCAAGCCCCAATCGCTTGACCTAATTCGACTATTCCTGTAACCACAGCCGTATGACGATTTCCCAAAACACGATATTTGGCATGTTGCAGTCTGGTCTGAACCTGATCACACAGGCCATATCCATTCATGACCACGAATTAAAACTTGTGCTCGGAAACCAGCGTTTTCAGACCATGTTTCAAATTCCTGATGAATTTATGCAGGCAGGAACAGGGTTTCGAGAACTGCTTACCTACCTAGCGGAACGCGGTGAATACGGGCCTGTTGACGATATTACGAGCTTTGTAGAAGAGAAAATTGCGTTGGCGCAGAAGTTTGAACCGCACTACTTTGAACGCACGCGCGCTAACGGTACGTCCATTTCAGTTGAGGGCAACCCGTTGGATCAAGGTGGTTGGATTTCTGTGTATACCGACATCACCGCGATTAAGCAACAAGAGACATTATCGCGTTCGCGCGCCAAGAATCTGTCTACAGAACTCTTGGAGCAATCTAAGAACCTGGCGGAAAGTAACCGCGAACTGGAAGCGACCGTGCGTGCGCTTGAAACCACACGGCTCGAACTCACCGAGAGCCGCGAGCGCCTGGATTTAATCAATCGAATGACGCCAGCGCATATTGCTCATGTGGATCAAAACGGAAAATACACTCATTCAAACGGTCGTTTGCCAAGTGTTGCAACCGTTCAACGCAATGACATCATTGGGCTGGCGTTTGACGAGGTATTAGGGCCGGACGTCGTACAAAAAGTTGAGGCGGAATTTCAAAAAGTCTTGTTAGGAAAACAAACGGTCACAGAGTTTCAGGACGAGCAGTCCGGCACGATTATTCGTCTTGCGATGTCGCCCGATATAAAATCTGACAACTCGATTCGTGGCGCGTTTATTTTATCGACTGACGTAACAGAAGAAGTGCAAGCGCGGCGTGCACTTGCACACGCACGGCGTAAAGAACTCGCAACGCAATTAACCAGTGTTTTAACTCATGATTTTTCTAATCTCTTAACCATTATTATGAGTCAGCAAAGTCGCCTTGAAGAGATTCAAACTGACACACCTGCACTACAAGATATTGCGGACACGATTAAATCGGCTACGCGTCGGGGCCGCGAGTTGGTCAACAGCCTGAACCGCGTGGACGCAGAACGCGATATCGAAGAAAGCCCTGTACAGGTTTCGGCGTTTGTAACAAGCTTGGAACAACTCGCCCGGGCAGCGTTGCCCAAGACTATCGCACTTCACGTAAGTGCAAACATACCTCACGAACAAATCTTATTAGACGCAGGCTTTGCCCAAGACGCCATATTGAATTTGGTCATCAATGCATCGGAAGCATGCGAAGGGCACGGGAATATCTCGATAAGCTTCACACACACATCAAGCAATGAATTGGAAATCAAGGTTGCCGATGACGGGCCCGGGTTTTCTAAAGAAGCGTTAGAAAAAGCCATCATGCCTTTTTATTCCACCAAAAAGGAAAAGGTCGGTCGTGGCCTGGGACTGGTGTCCGCGTTTGATTTTGCGAAATCTTGCGGTGGCTCACTGCGCATTCGCAATCAACAATCAGGTGGTGCCTTGGCGCGAATCACCATACCCTATGTGGCTGCCAAATCGGTTTCTGACTCGCTTGTGTTACTGATTGATGATGATGATGACGTGCGGGAA
This sequence comes from uncultured Granulosicoccaceae bacterium, assembly GCA_964390335.1. Taxonomy (GTDB): domain Bacteria; phylum Pseudomonadota; class Gammaproteobacteria; order Granulosicoccales; family Granulosicoccaceae; genus Granulosicoccus. Next base: position 20,087 of record CAYMHU010000051.1, read on the forward strand.
ACCGCGCGCTCCTATTTGCGACGCGCCGGTCATACGGTACTCGAAGCAAACAGTGTCAGTGAAGCGAGCCAATTAATGTCGATTGAGGGTTTGTCCATTGTTGTTACCGATCTCGATCTTGGCGCAAGTGGTACCGGCTTAGACGTGATTTCAATTGTTCCGCAAGATGTGCAAAAGTTGATTATGACGGGGCTTCCAACAACCAATGAGCTGAGACAACATGCTGAAAAAGAATGTGCTGTGTTGGTAAAACCGTTTGACTATCACGAATTCCAAGCAGCGCTTGCGAGGATATCAGCGTGACACAACCACAGCGCATATCGATTATTGAGGACAGCGCCGAGCTTCAGAAAACACTGGCCGAGGCACTGAGCGCAGCGGGATATGAAGTCAGGGCTTATGGTCGGGCAAAAAGTTTTGAAAATGAACTTGCTGCATTTAAACCCGATCTTTGTTTGATTGATCTTGGCCTTCCCGATAAGGACGGGCTTGGTTTAATCAGGCATGTCTCTGAAACCTCAAACGCTGCAATCCTGGTGGCTTCCGGTCGATCCACCGTGACAGACAAAATAGCAGGCCTTGAACTTGGCGCTGATGATTACCTTGCAAAGCCTTTTGAAATACCTGAACTCATTGCACGAATACGGGCTTTACTCAGGCGCAAAACGCCAGCAACAGAACTACAACAAGAATCTGCTCTCTATCAATTTTCAGGATGGACGATTGATCTGGCGGGATTTAGCGTGACCAATACAGACGGGCACTCCGAACGACTATCAGCCAGCGAAGCAGATTTACTCCGCATTTTATTGAACAATCCAAATCGACTGGTTTCGCGGGACATGTTACGTCGCGAACTTGGTGAGCGCAGTGATGAGTTGTCATTTGATCGCGCCATCGATGTTCGTGTGTCGCGCTTAAGAGCGAAATTGCAAGACCCACCACGAGCGCCGAAAATCATTAAAACGATTTATGGTGCTGGTTTTATTTTGATTGCGGAATTGGATGGGTCTCCGGAGTTGGGTTAAACCCGCATAAAACTTAAAATGTGAAAGTATTGGTACCCAGGAACACTGTTGGTTAAGTACCCGAGTGAGTTTGTTGTGTCCATATAACAGTAACGGTTTCATAGCTACAGTTCAAAACGCCATCAAACTCTGAAGTACGAACAGCAGGTGAGAGTCCTTCGTTTTCATTTGGGTGTATAAAAATCGAATTATCAGTCGGCAGCTCTGTCCTCATAGGAGTCACTGGTTAGGTTGGAATTTATTGCAATTTTGCGATTAAGTGAGTGGCTCAGATCGACCCATAGGCGACATACGAAATTCGATGACCAATGGCCGGTTTGCGAGTTCTCGCGTTAGGACTCCATGCATTCGCTCTTGAGGCACTTCGAATCTTGTCGAAAACGGCACGGTTACAACTAATGTCTAATCCTCGTGGTTCTCCGTCACGTTGTTTAACGATAGTCTTTACTCTTTAATCCATGGCGGCCCAAGCGGTCGTACAATGTTTTTACGGGAATATCCAACTCAAGCGCCACCTGAGCAGTTTGTCCCTGATGACGCTTTAGTGCATCAACAAGAATCGATTTTTCATGTGCGCGCGTACGACTGGCAAGGCTTTGTTTCTGGTTAGTGGCTTTCAGCTCGTCTAAATCGAAAAGCACTTTGCGCGCATACTTGCGTAAATCTGATAAGGTTCCCTCCCATGTGTTGTTGTTCAGGTGAGCAAGCCTGCCCGGTGGGATCTCCGGCACTGGCATCTGCAACGAGTCCGCCTGCTGTCGAATAATGGCACGAAACGTTGGTAGTACATCCTCTGGTCGAGTTGTCAGGGATGGCGTTGCCAGTTGTAGAGCGCCAATTTGTAACAACAGGCTTTTGCTCAGTTTAGTGTGTGACAGTGCATCAGGCGAATGTGTCGACGTTGTTACGATGTGCTGATTTGGGTTTTGCTCTATAAACTGTGCAAGGCGCTCCTGTTGCTCAATGGTGCCAAGCTCAACGTTTCGGAATACTACAAATCCCGCATTAGCCTGTTGTTCAAGTGTATTGAACAGCGCCGTAGTGCATTCCACCAGATTCATATCGCGATATTCATCGGCAGAACCGCTTAGTCTGTATATACAGCCACCTGCCGAGTGGCGACCAGAGCCAGGTTCGCCCCAGATATGGATATTGATTGGGATGCGCGCATAGTTGCGTAACTGCTCTCTGAATACGTGAATCTCGTTTGAACTACCCGGAAAAGATTGTTCTGCCGGATCGGTACTTGACTGATTGCGCTCCAGCTCCCTTACACGACTAACCAAGCGTCGATGGTTCAGTGCTTTTTTTATTACACGCATCATATGATCAGGGTGGCAAGGCTTTTCCAGAAAATCGAATGCGCCCAATTGCATCGCCCTGACCGCCATTGCGATATCACCGTGGCCTGTCAGCATAATTACCGGTAAGTCGGAATCGCAGGACTGAGCGTATTTCAATACGTCGTATCCGTCTTTCCCGTCGAGTCGAATATCAGTTAGCACGACACCTTCGAAATCGGCACTGATGTGTTCCTCTGCCACATCATAACCCCCTGCTAATCGCACATCGATGCCATCGAGTTTGAGCGACTGAGCAATAGACCGAAGTAGCGCAACGTCGTCCTCAACCAGCAATACAGTATTTGTCATAGCGTCGTCTTATCTGCCTTAACTGCCGGTAGCGACAACGTCAACAGCGCTCCACCAGTGTCAAGGTTCTTGGCTCTAAGACTACCGCCAAAACTTTCTACGAAGCCATAGGCAATGGAAAGCCCCAGGCCGAGTCCGTCTTCGCTCATTTTGGTTTTTGTCGTATAGAAGGGCTCAAAAATTCGCTCAGGGTCGGCAATTCCGGGGCCGTTGTCACCGACGTGCACGTATACACCGTACAAATTGGGTTCTACCGATATTTGAATGTGTTTCTCTTCCTGTTGGCTCACAGCATCCATGGCGTTGGCTAACAAATTAGTCATGACCTGCTGAAGTCGCACTTCTCCACCCATTACCTGTACGGGCAGATCCAAGTTATTTAATGTCAATGATATATGCTCATCCTTCAGTCGCGCCTGCATCATGCTAACCACCTGATGAATTATCTCGCAAATATCCACTGGCATACTCGTGTGCTTTGCGTTTCTGGAAAAGTCACGTAAATTCTGAATAATGCGTGACATCCGCACCGTTTGCCGTTCAATTTCACTCAAGTTTTCAACTGACTCCTCCACCTGATTCATCTCCAGCATTCGTTTGGCGTTAACTGCGAAATTCTGTATGGACGCAATGGGCTGACTTAGCTCATGGCTGATTCCAATGGACAGTTTCCCGAGCGCTGATAGTTTTGTTGACTGCACAAGATCATCCTGGGCTTTTTCTAGCTCTGCGCTGCGCTTGGCTACCCGCTTGTCCAGCTCAACACTCAGCCGCTGTTCCGCTTCAAGTTTCTCTATCAGATTTTTCCGACGCTGCAGTAGTGCAAAAACAGACACTATCGACAGAATCAGTGACACCACAACAAGCGACGTAATTTTACGGGCCTGCACATAGGCTGGGGATGTGTCGCTCAGTAAAACCGCATCAAGGTCGAGAGGGAGTATGGGTTGTTTGGCTACAACCGATTCATCAAAGTCAGCAACTGAGGACACGCTCTGCCAGAGAGTTACTGAACCATACTCGATCTGTTTAAACAAAGCGTGACTAACGTTGTCAAGCGATGATTCGCTTCGCTGTTCGTGCTCCATACCGAGTGGCCCCGGTTGCTTGAAAAGCAAATTGGCCCGGTTGCTGAAAATCACGACACCGGTGTTATCTAGAAACATGATTACACCAGGATAGGCGCCAAACTCATTCTCCAGCAGATCAAGCTCCATATCCAACGCTACCACACCCAATTGCTGATAGTGTTCATTGATAGCCGATCGCGCAAAAGTAATAGTACGAGAACCGTTCTCACTGACAGTGTTAATGCCAACGCCGAGTACACCTTGCAATGCTTCGGAGAAGTAATCTCGATCATATTCAGACACCCGTGATTCTCGCTTTCGCGTGACATAGATAGGCACACCGTCACGACCTAAAAGGCGAATATCCTGCAAGCCGGTTAAGTCGCGCGTTCTACCCAAGCTGCTAATAGCATTGTCATTAGCCATGCCCTGTTCAAGGCTTGCAACTATGTCACTGCTTCTGGCCAACAGCGTCGGCAGCATACGTGCGGCTGAAATCTGACTGGCGAACTGATCAGTAACCTGCGCTAACTGCGAACGCGTTTGAACCTGAATCTGCTCCAGCGCACTCTTGTAAGCGCGTTGCCACGACACTATACCGCCAACGACGATGGCAGCCACAACACCAGCTATTATCAGTTGTTTTCGATGCATATCTGTCAGCGATGCGCTTTCCGGTTAATCGGAAAAAGCTGCTTGTAATTTCCGAATTTTCAGAATATCGGTACAGCTACACAAATAACCAACTTCGTATGCTGTTGTATTCATAGCCATTTTATACACAAAGTTCTGAACGCAACATATTTTGTTCTGGCGTGATGCCCACATGGGTTAAAAACATGTAACGATTTAGACACTTACCATAAGGGAAGATCAATGAAAAAATTATTAACTGCGATTGCCTGTACATCAGCTCTGATGAGTGTGTCACAAGGCGCATTGGCCGAGTGTGATTCTGGCGAAATGGTGATCAAGTTCAGCCACGTAACCAACTCCGACAAGCATCCGAAAGGTATTGCCGCAACGTTACTCGCCGAACGCGTGAATGCCGAAATGAACGGCAAGGCTTGCTTAGAGGTATTTCCAAACTCGATCTTGTACAAAGATGAGAAAGCACTGGAGGCGCTGCTGGTTGGCGACATTCAGCTCGCTGCGCCCTCTTTGTCACTGTTCGAACCGTTCACCAAGAAGTACCGCATCTTCGATCTACCGTTCATGTTCAAGGACATCAATGCAGTGGATGCGTTTCAGGCATCTGATTTTGGTAGCGCCATGAAAGACGCTATGCAACGCCGTGGTCTACAAGGGCTGGAGTTCTGGCATAACGGTATGAAGCAAATGTCGGCCAACAAACCACTGCTATCGCCCAGCGATGCAGACGGCCTTAAATTCAGAGTTCAGCCTTCGGAAGTGCTGGTAGCGCAAATGCAGGCCATTGGTGGCTCACCTCAAAAGATGGCGTTTGCCGAGGTTTACGGAGCCCTGCAACAGGGTGTTGTCGATGGTCAGGAGAACACTTGGTCGAACATATTTGGTCGAAAATTCTTTGAGGTTCAAGACGGTATCACCGAAACAAATCACGGCATTATCGATTATCTGGTAGTCACCAGCGTCGACTGGCTTGATTCACTAGATGCGGATGTCAGAGAACAGTTTATGAGTATTTTGCGTGAAGTGACTGAAACACGAAATTCAGAGGCGACCAAAGTTAACGAAGAAGCTAAGCAAGCCATAATCGCTGCAGGTGGTGAAGTACGCACGCTCTCTGAGGAACAGCGTACTGAGTGGGTTTCTGCAATGAAACCCGTATGGGATAAGTTCAAAGACGATGTTGGTCAAGAAAACATCGACGCCGCACAGGCAATTAACGCGAAATAATGTACCGTTTCCAGGATGGTGGTCGGCCCGACTTCATCAGAAGTCTGGCCGATAAAGCTTACCCATGACACGCCTTGCACGTTGGATCGATACGCTCGAAGAGCAATTAATGGCCAGCATTCTTGGCCTGATGACGCTGATTACCTTCTCTAATGTCATTGCGCGGTATGTTTTCAATGCGAACATTCTCTGGGCACTTGAGGTTACGGTTTTTCTATTCGCGTGGTTAGTGATTCTAGGTGCTTCGTACACTTTAAAAAAATCGGCTCATCTTGGTGTAGACGTGGTACTGCAGATAGTGTCGCCAAGCGCACGACGTATACTCGGCATCCTCTCTGGCATTGCCGTGTTTCTATTCTCCTTTCTCATGTTTAAGGGCGCATGGGATTTCTGGGCTAACTTTGCTGAACTGCCAGCAACTAAGGGGCGCTGGTTCCCGTTCGGGTTTGAGGACAAGTTTCGTGGCAAAGGTTGGTATGAAACTACCAGCACTCCTATACCCGAATTCATGCGCTTTCTTGAGCAGTGGTTCAATGAGGGAGAAAGCTATGAAAAGATGCCGCGCGTTATCCCCTATCTGGTTCTACCGTTAGGCACCGCTTTACTTCTTTTGCGTTCTACGCAACTGGTTTGGCGATTATGCACAGGTCGTATCGATCGGCTGATTGCCAGCCACGAAGTTGAAGACGATATCGCTCGAATCAAAGCTGAAGGTTAGTCGTGGAAATACTGTTTCTTTTTGGTCTTGTCATTGGTCTGATGCTCATTGGCGTGCCGATCGCTTTTGCGCTCGGGTTGTCATCTATTACATTTTTGCTGATTTTTTCCGATGCATCGCTTGCATCCGTAGCGGCAACATTGTTTGAGGCTTTCGAAGGTCACTTCACACTACTCGCGATTCCGTTTTTCATACTCGCTTCGTCTTTCATGTCTACAGGAGGCGTGGCCAAGCGGGTAATCCGTTTTTCCATTGCCTGCGTCGGGCACTTGCGCGGTGGCCTGGCAATTGCCGGGGTGTTTGCGTGCATGATGTTTGCCGCTTTATCCGGTTCATCGCCAGCAACCGTTGTCGCCATTGGCTCGATAGCAATAGCTGCTATGCGCCAGGCAGGCTATTCAAAAGATTTCGCCGCCGGTGTTATTTGCAACGCGGGTACGCTGGGCATTCTCATTCCACCATCGATCGTGATGGTGGTATACGCCGCTTCTGTCGATGTTTCTGTTGGACGTATGTTTCTAGCCGGCGTTATTCCCGGTTTTCTCGCTGGTGGCATGTTGATGGTTGCGATATACATTATGGCTCGCATCAAGAAAATGCCAGCTGGTGAGTTTGCTGGCATGAAAGAGGTTGGCGCCTCTTTCTTTGATGCATCGTGGGGCTTACTTTTGGTCGTGATTATTATTGTTGGTATTTACGGGATACCCGGTGTCACTGGCGCTATTTTTACGCCAACGGAGGCCGCAGCGGTTGCGTCCTTCTACGCTTTTTTTGTTGCCTGCTTTATCTACCGTGACATGGGCCCACTACGTGATGGTGATAGGAAAATTCCATTCCGACAGCGCCCTTACGCTGCCGTCACCGCGTTCTTTCATGAAGACACACGCAAAACCCTTTTCGATGCTGCCAAATTGACGGTGACACTGATGTTTGTCATCGCCAATGCGTTGATTCTCAAACATGTGTTAACCGATGAGCAGATACCGCAGAAGCTCACGCAAGTCTTGCTGGACGCGGGGTTTGGGCCTGTGGTATTTCTGATTATCGTTAATGTGATTTTGTTGATTGGTGGTCAGTTCATGGAGCCATCAGGCCTCCTGGTTATTGTTGCTCCACTGGTGTTCCCCATTGCTATCGAGCTGGGAATTGACCCGATACACCTAGGCATCATCATGGTCGTGAATATGGAAATCGGCATGATCACTCCACCGGTTGGACTGAATTTGTTCGTGACATCAGGTGTTGCCAAGATGTCTATGATCCGGGTTGTTAAAGCATCGCTTCCGTTTCTTGGCGTGTTGATGATTTTCCTTATCATGGTGACCTATATTCCTGCCATATCAACATGGCTTCCCAATAGCGCAATGGGACCTGAGATCGTTTCAGGGCGCTAACAACGCACGTATGTATTCTCGACAATCGACACATTCCTACAGGATCAACTCTAGTGTATGGAAATGGCCGCTCCTGGCCGAAACTTACCGGTCGCGAACCCACATTAAATTATACATCGACCGGCTCATCACGACCCTAACCGGAAATTCGATCTATAACTACAGGGCCAAAGGAGCATAGTGAAGTTGGTGTACTAGCGAGGTAACGGTTTTGCCCTGTGGATGAAACGTTTAGAGAAATCACGATTCCGATAGCTAGTGCACTTACCCGCCGATGTTATTGGTCTCAATGCACAACAAGTTAGATTGCTGTGATGCGCTATTGCCTTGACTGTAATTTAGTAGTCATTGATCTGCAAACCCACAATAGAATTCTGCACTAAGGTTCTGTACAAAATATTGTTCCACTACATCACCATCCGGAGTGGCCACGCTGACAGACCAGTAATCGTCCTGCGGTCCCTTGGTAAGTGTGGTTTTCTGGTTATCAGCCCGGCGAGTACGTGTGAAGCCTGAGAATACTTCGACTATAGTTCCCGATGTCGCTTCGCACTGAGCTGTATCATTAACCACCCGCCCGGTTACGTCGTAGGTGATGTTCTGCTCATAGACTTCACTATTGTCACGCCATGCCAAAGTGCTCATGCCATTCTGTCTTCGCTGCGCTGCGTCAAGAACCCGATTTTCAAAGGAAAACTCATTTCTGACCGAGACACCGTCACTGGTGTCAAAAGTGTTATACACGCCAGTCCAGTTTAATGACTCACCTGTATTGGTGCGCGTCCCGACTTGCCTAGTTCCGAATCTGTTTGATGGATTTTCTCTTGTAAAGCTATCCAAGTAGCTACCAGTTCCAAAGGCATCAAGCTCGATCGTTGTCTCAGACTCGCTGTACGGTGGATTGAAATCTGCTGGTGGAAGGACCACTGCCGATTCAAAGTAAGGTCTTTCTGCAGGAAGTGCTTGTTCAAAAAACTCGACAACTAACGCTAAACTGAGGAAATAGGCATACGAATCCCGTATTTCCAGTTGCTCTTGCGCTAGTGGGTCTGTTCCGCCCAGCACTTCATTAAGATTGCTTAGATTATCGTTGTCGTCATCCCAACTGTCGCTATCAAACTGTTCGGCATTTATTTGAATTAGTTCTCCACTATTTTCTCCGGTTCGTAATAACGTTTCAAAACTTGCCAGGGTGAGAGCGCCATTCCTGTCGCTAAAGATTACCCGCAGTGGAAATTCAGTATTGGTCGGAAGATCTAACGACGTTGACCATAATTCATCACCAACCCAACCAGCTGTTACGTCTATATCACCCCAAGTTAACCGTACCTGCAAAGCGTCCGACTGGTATGCGGGAACAGTGATTCCAAAATCAACTTGGGTTCGGTTTTGCACTAACGGGTCTGGAACCACTTCTGTTGCTGGTTCGGAATTCTGCTCGTTAGCGATTGTCTCTGCTGGAATGTTGTCGGAAGCTGGAGCCAAGAGCTCACTGGTTTCTTCGATAGGGTCAGCAGTACTGACAGCAACTTCATCGCTCACTTCGCTAGAAATAGGTTCTGCTTCTGGCTGAGCTATAGAAGCAGCAGAATCGATATCGCTTACTGCGTCGTCTTCGTTCAATGCAGGAGAATCGCTCGAACTTGAGCAACCTGCCACTAACAAAGAGCTGGTTAAGAGTAATGCGGCCGCTCGTACGGCAACGTCATTGAAATGGAGCATTTTCCTGCCTTGCTTGGTTTGATATCAATTATATGCTGTTGCTATGCCGTGACTTCGGCAGAACTAAAACAATCGTTGCGGTAGAATTACCACCCCGAAATGTGATCTGTACTCAATGACGGCTTCTGGC
>CAYMHU010000052.1:0-3184 GCA_964390335.1 uncultured Granulosicoccaceae bacterium
CCGATATTGATGAAACTGATATTGATGGAACCGATATAGGGACATTCGATCATGAAAGACCTGACCCCTAATGCAAAGACCTGACCCCCTTGCTCAGCGCTGGGTAGTAAAAGTAGGTAGCTCATTACTCACGGCAAATGGTCGAGGCTTGGACCATGCCATCATCGATCAGTGGACAACGCAAATTGCGGCGCTGCTGGACGATGGTAAAGAGGTTGTGCTGGTATCAAGTGGATCGATAGCCGAAGGCATGTCGCGACTTGGTTGGACTACCCGTCCCACCTTGGTACATGAATTACAAGCCGCTGCGGCCGTGGGTCAGATGGGGCTCATTCAGGCTTATGAGTCGGGCTTTAAGCGCTTTAATCGTAATACCGCGCAAGTGCTGTTAACGCACGAAGACATGGCCAACCGCAAACGATACTTAAACGCACGTGCCACTTTAAACAGCTTAGTAAAATTTGGCGTAGTACCCATTGTTAATGAAAACGACACTGTTACCACTGCCGAAATAAAACTCGGAGATAACGATACGCTGGCAGCGCAAGTGGTGAATCTGATTGAAGCCGATTTGCTGGTATTGCTAACCGATCAAGATGGCCTGTTTAATAAAGATCCACGCAAGCACGAGGATGCTGTGCTGTTAGACAAAGTAAACGCAAACGATGAGTCCGTACTTGGGTTTGCAGGCCCAAGTGGTTCTGCCATTGGCAGCGGCGGTATGCACACTAAAATTCTTGCCGCGCAACGTGCAGCCAAAAGCGGTGCAAGCACTATTATTGCATCGGGTCGTGAACCGGATGTGCTGTTGCGATTAAGCCAGGGAGCGTCTATCGGCACCATGCTAACAAGCGACACCGCGCCACAAGATGCCCGTAAGCGATGGTTATCGAGTCAGCTTAGAGTCAAGGGTGAACTGTGGCTGGATGCCGGTGCGATAAAAAAATTGCGCGAACATGGCTCCAGCTTATTAGCGGTTGGTGTAACAAAAGTGGGTGGCAGTTTTCATCGCGGTGAATTAGTGGCGTGTATGGACGAACACGGCGTGGAATGCGCGCGCGGACTCGTTAACTACAATAGTGATGAAACAGCAAAGATTCTCGGCAAGCCGAGCGGCGATTTATCTAAGTTGCTGGGATACGAAGGTGAACCTGAATTGATTCACCGCGATAACATGATCTTGAGCTAGCGAATGCCAGCTCGATACTTATTACAGTTTAACTACGCGACGTACTACAGATTAAAGTGCGCGAACTTGGCTATTAAAACGGCTTTTATAACGTGCTGCCTTGTTCTTATGAATAAGACCTTTACGCGCCATATGATCAAGCACTGGAACAGCTTCTTTAAGCGCAGATTCAGCTGTGGCTTTGTCGCCGCTGGCGATAGCTGCAAATACGTTCTTTACCTTGGTTCTCATCATGGAACGCTGACTGGCGTTGCGCTGACGAGACTTCTCGGCCTGGCGAGCACGTTTACGTGCTTGAGCAGAATTGGCCACGGACCACCTCTTTTAAATTCGGAAAAATTACAGTTAGCCGACTATTATGCTTGGCTTAGCATCAGGAGTCAATCACCCACCGCGCTCGGCAAACATTTGTTTTCCCAGCCGAAGTTAGCTGTGCGAACCTGGAGTCCAGGATGAGTCTGGCCAAATCCGGTGGCATTGTCGGCATTATGACCCTGCTGTCACGGGTGTTGGGCTTTGTGCGCGACCAAGTGCTGGCTATTGTGTTTGGCGCGGGCGCGATCACTGACGTCTTTCTGGTGGCCTTCAAAATCCCGAATTTTCTGCGCAGGTTATTCGCTGAGGGTGCGTTTGCGCAGGCCTTTGTACCGGTTTTCACTGAATACAAGGAAACCAAAAGCCCCGAAGCGCTGCGTGATCTGGCCGCTCACGTGGTGGGTACGCTCACCATTATTCTGCTGGTGATCAGCACGTTGGGCGTCATGCTGGCACCCATGCTGATTATGTTATTCGCCCCCGGGTTTATCGATGAGCCAGACCGGTTTGACCTGGCCACCGACATGCTACGCATAACGTTTCCTTATTTACTGTTTGTCTCCTTGCTGGCCTATGCGGGCAGCATTCAAAACACCTTCGGCCGCTTTGCCATCCCATCGTTTACACCGGTCATACTCAATATTTGCATGATCAGCGCGGCACTGTGGCTATCACCGTATTTCGCGCAACCCATCATGGCGCTGGCCTGGGGTGTATTTGCTGCCGGGGTGTTGCAATTAGCCTTGCAGCTACCGTTTTTGCAGCAACTGGGCTTACTGCCTAAACCTCGCTGGGGCTGGAAGCACAGTGGTGTGCGCCGCATTCTGAAACTCATGGCACCGGCGGTATTAGGCTCATCGGTTGCGCAAATCAATTTATTACTTGATACCGTGATCGCCTCGTTCCTGGTCGCGGGCAGTCTAAGTTGGCTGTACTACTCCGACCGGTTAATGGAGTTTCCATTGGGCTTATTGGGTGTAACCATTGGCACCATTATTCTGCCCAGATTATCCAAAGAGCATGCGACTAAAAGTGAAACGCAATTTCGGCTCACCATAGACTGGGCCATTCGTTTGGTGTGCGTGCTAGGCATTCCGGCGGCCGTTGGCCTTATCGTGTTGGCAGCACCCATGCTGTCCACATTATTTGAGTACGGCAAATTCACCGCCAGCGACACAACAATGGCCAGCTACAGTCTGATTGCGTACTCCATTGGATTGCCCGCGTTTATTGTTATAAAGATTTTCGCACCGGCCTTTTTTGCGCGTCAGGATATGAAAACGCCGGTACGGGTGGGCATTATCGCGCTGGTTTCCAATATGGTGTACAACCTGATACTGGTGCTGCCTATGGTGTACTTTAAGGTCACGGCGCCCCACACAGCCTTGGCAATCGCCACCAGCATGTCGGCATGGCAACAAGCCTGGATGTTGTATAAGCAGCTGTATATCAGCGATATTTACCGTTTATCCGATGAATTGAAGCGTTTTGCGTTACGCACCCTACCCGCCACGCTGCTAATGGCCATTGTGATTTGGGTGCTGAGTATCGGTGACTGGCATGCGCTGTCCGCCATGGCTCGTGCCACGCAATTACTCGCTATAATCGCCGCTGGCGCATTGAGTTACGCCATTGGATTATTGCTGCTAGGCATCAGGCCCAAACACCTTACGAGTCCTT
>CAYMHU010000052.1:3284-29430 GCA_964390335.1 uncultured Granulosicoccaceae bacterium
CTTGATCAGCACATCAGCTTTCACTTGCGCAGGCAGCTCAGTATGCGATTAATCAGAGGACTCAATCGCGCTGCACTGCTTGGTGATTGCGTTGCCACCATTGGCAATTTTGATGGCGTACACGTGGGCCATCAAGCGATATTCAAGCAAGTGATTGCACTGGCAAAAGCACACGGTTTGCCATCGTGCGTGATTAGCTTTGAACCGCTACCACACGAATTTTTTAACAAAGCGAACACGTCGCCATCGCGCTTACACGGATTTCGTGACCGAGTGCAAAATGTGGCGAATGCCGGCATCGATCAGTTAGTGCTGCTGACTTTCGATAAGGCGTTTTCCGAACAAACACCAAATGAATTTATACAGCACGTGCTGGTGCAATCGATCAACGTTAAGCATTTGATTATCGGAGATGATTTTCGTTTCGGTCACAAACGTGCCGGCGATTTTTCGTTGTTGGTTGATCAGGCGCAACACGCTGGGTATTCGGTTAAGCAAAGCGACACGGTATGTATCGACGGTGATCGCGTATCCAGCACGCGAGTCCGGCAATGCCTGAACGCCGGACAACTGGATATGGCGGCCACCTTACTGGGCAAACACTATTGCATCAGCGGGCGGGTGGTACACGGCGAAAAAGTCGGTCGGCAGCTCGGGTTTCCAACAGCTAACATTGCACTGCGCGGTCATAACCCGCCGCTGCGTGGCTCTTTTGCGGTGGTGGCCCATGATCACACCAGCGGCCAATCGTATGCCGCGGTTGCCAATTTAGGGGAGCGACCCACGGTTGAAGGACGACGCTTGTTACTCGAAGTGCACCTACTGGATGCCAAGGCCGAGTTATATGGCCATCATCTGCAGATCGACTTTATGGAATTTCTGCGCAGTGAACAGAAATTCGGGTCGCTGGATGAGCTCAAAAATGCCATAAATAACGATGCGAACGAGGCCCGACGTATACTGTTTGCCAATCCACAACTCACTATGCTCTCTAATCGCATACACTAAGTACAACCATTACTGATTCGCAGCTCGTGACCGATTACAAACAAACTCTGAATTTACCGAAAACCGATTTCCCAATGCGCGGAGATCTGGCCAAAAAAGAACCCAAATCGCTGGAACGATGGGAAAAAGCAGGCGTTTACCAGCAAATTAGACAAGCCGCCGCTGGCCGGCCCAAATTTATTCTGCACGATGGCCCGCCGTACGCAAATGGCGATATTCATATTGGCCATGTGGTGAATAAGGTCATTAAGGACATGATCGTCAAAAGTAAAACCCTGGACGGATTCGATGCCCCGTACACACCGGGTTGGGATTGCCACGGCTTGCCTATTGAAAACAAAGTGGAATCCAAAGTCGGTAAAGCCGGCGATAAAGTGACTGAAGCCGAGTTTCGCCAAAAGTGTCGCGAATACGCGACTAAGCAAATTGATAATCAACGCGCCGAGTTCAAACGTTTGGGTATCTTTGGTGATTGGGAAAACCCCTACCTCACCATGAACTTCAAAAACGAAGCGGACACGGTTCGTGCGTTGGGAAAAATTATTGAAAAAGGCCATGTGTATAAAGGCGTTAAACCCGTGCACTGGAGTTGGGGTGCGCATTCCGCGTTAGCAGAAGCTGAAGTTGAATACGAAGACAAAACTTCCACCACCATCGATGTGCGTTTTTCACCACGCGATAAAAACGCACTGCTTGAAAAATTCGGCGTTGCAGATGACAACACCGACGTTAGCGTGGTTATCTGGACAACAACACCTTGGACCATTCCCGGCAACTTAGCCGTGTGTGTGCATCCGGAATTAGAGTATGCAATGGTCGCCTGTAATGGCGAGCGACTTATCCTGGCCGAGGAACTGGTCAACGATGCGATGCAACGTTATGACATTGACACATTCAAAATTGAAGCGCGAGCCACTGGTGCCTCACTTGAAAATTTGGTATTACAACATCCGCTATATGATCGCGATTCACTATTGGTTGTTGGCGATTACGTTACAACTGAAACCGGCACGGGTTGCGTACACACAGCGCCTGATCATGGCGTGGATGATTTCTATACCGGCAAACGCTACAACCTTGAGTTGTTAGATCCAGTCAATGACAACGGGGTGTTCCGAAACAACGTTGAGCTGTTTGCTGGCGAACATGTCAGTAAAGTGGATGCACACATGTTGGAAGCGCTGACCGAGGCTGGCAAACTGGTGCACAGCGATAAAATTCGTCACAGCTACCCGCATTGCTGGCGTACCAAAACACCGATTATTTTCCGTGCTACACCGCAGTGGTTTGTCAGCATGGATAAAAACGATCTGCGCAAAGACACACTCGCTGAAATCCAGAAAGTGAAATGGGTGCCGGACTGGGGTCAGCAGCGCATAGAGGGCATGATTGCGAACCGGCCCGACTGGTGCATCTCGCGTCAACGCTATTGGGGTGTACCCATCACCTTGTTTTTGCACAACGAAACTGGCGAGCTACACGAAAATACGTTGGGCTTGTTAGAAGAAGCGGCCAAACGCATTGAGAAAAGCGGCATTCAAGCGTGGTTCGACTTGGATCCAACTGAGTTACTAGGCAACGAAGCTGCCCAATACACTAAAACAACCGACGTGCTCGATGTGTGGTTTGATTCGGGCACGTCGTTTTTTCATGTATTGCAACAAAACGATGAGATGACCTACCCCGCCGATATGTATCTTGAAGGTTCCGATCAACATCGTGGCTGGTTTCACTCATCAATTCTGGCAAGTGTTGCTATCAATAAGCATGCGCCGTACAAGCAAGTGCTCACACATGGCTTTACCGTTGATCAGGACGGTAAAAAAATGTCTAAGTCATTAAAGAACACGATTGCACCACAGCAGCTCATGAAAACGCTGGGTGCGGATATTGTACGCTTATGGGTTTGCTCGGTGGATTATCGCGGCGAGATGAGTGTATCGCAAGAAATTCTTGACCGCATGGCCGACTCCTATCGACGCATTCGTAATACCGCACGCTACTTACTCAGTGCCATCAACGACTTCGACCCCGCAACGCAATCGGTTGCCAAAGAAGACATGCTGGCGATTGATCAATGGGCCGTGGCCAAAGCACTGGAAAACCAAACCCAGGTTCAGCAAGCCTACGAGGATTATCAGTTCCATGCTGTGTATCAAGGTGTACATAATTTTTGTAATGTCGATATGAGTAGCTTTTATCTCGACATCATCAAAGATCGCCAATACACCATGCCAACAGATAGCCTTGGCCGTCGCTCGGCTCAAACGGCGATGTATCTGATTGCGGAAGCTTTGGTGCGTTGGATTAACCCCGTACTCAGTTTCACCAGCGATGAAATCTGGCAACACTTACCGGGTGATCGTTCAAACTCGGTATTCACGCAAACCTATTTTGATGGTTTGTTTGCACTGGATGCCAACCCGACAATCACTCAGCAAGACTGGGAGCTCATTGTTGAAACGCGTAACGCGGTAACAAAATCCTTAGAAGAACTACGTAAGGACAACAAAATTGGTGGCGCGCTGGATGCCAACGTCAGCTTATATTGCGATGGAGACTTAGCTAAAGCGCTGGGCGCACTTGGCGATGAGCTACGCTTTGTGTTCATAACTTCTGATGCCAACATTTTGCCTTTGGATCAAAAACCCACTGATGCAAGTACCGTTACAGTCAACGAGCACCAGTTGGCTATCACGGCAACCAAAACAGATGCCGAGAAATGCGTTCGTTGTTGGCACCGCCGTGACGACGTCGGCAAGCATGATAATCATCCCGAGCTGTGCGGTCGCTGTGTTGAAAACATTGATGGTAATGGCGAACAACGGCTTTTCGCCTAAGGAATTAAAATGCCCCAAGCATTGCGTTTTGGCATAGTCGCCATTATTGTCGTTTTAGATCAAATAACCAAAATAGCCGCTGATAAAGCGCTTGCGCTGGGCGAAGGCATTGCCGTATTGCCGGTATTTAATATTGCATTGGCCTATAACTACGGTGCGGCGTTCAGTTTTCTAAACATACCTGGCGGTTCGCAACGTTGGTTTTTCACAGGCATCAGCTTTGTGGTCAGCATTGTACTGATTGTTTGGTTATTCAGACTAACCAAAAGTGAGAAGTGGTTAAGTTTGTCGTTGGCGTTAATTCTCGGTGGCGCTATTGGTAATTTAATTGACCGGGCGCTTTACGGTTATGTCATCGATTTTATTCAGGTTTACTACGACAAATACTACTTCCCAACGTTTAATATTGCGGACTCTGCTATTTTTTGTGGCGCGGCCTTGTTGCTCATTTTGACATTCTTTGAAAAAGATCCGAAGCAAACTGAGCAAGACGCTTAACAATGTACTCTTAGGATTATCATGCAAATTTTACTGGCAAACCCAAGGGGTTTCTGTGCAGGCGTAGATCGCGCCATAGAGATCGTAGAACGCGCACTCGAAATACATGGCGCACCAATTTATGTGCGACATGAAGTTGTGCATAACAAATTCGTGGTTGATCGCTTGCGTGAAAAAGGCGCCGTGTTTGTCGATGAACTACACGAAGTGCCCAATAACAACACGGTTATATTCAGTGCACATGGTGTATCCAAAGAAGTTGAAGACACCGCTAAGCAGCGAGGACTGCAAGTGTTTGATGCCACGTGCCCATTGGTTACAAAGGTGCATTTGGAAGTGGTTAAGTACGCAAAGCAAGGTAAAGAAGTTATTTTGATTGGACACGAAGGTCACCCTGAAGTAGAAGGCACTATGGGGCGTTACGACACCAGCAATGGTGGTCGTATTATTCTGGTTGAAACACCCAAAGATGTTAAGAACCTGCAAATCGACAAACCCGACGAACTGGCATTCGTATCGCAAACTACGTTATCGGTTGACGATACACAACAGATCATTGCAGCACTGAGAGAGCGCTTCCCACAAATTGCAGCGCCCAATAAAGATGATATTTGCTACGCCACCCAGAACCGACAAGATGCAGTCAAAAAGCTGTGCGAGCAAGTTGATCTACTGTTGGTTGTGGGAGCCAGCAATAGCTCTAACTCCAACCGACTGCAAGAGCTTGGCGAACGTGCTGGCGTCGACTCACGCTTAATCACCCGCGCGGAGAATATTCAGGATGAGTGGCTGGTCGGTAAAAAGGCAATTGGTGTTACGGCCGGCGCATCAGCACCTGAAGTACTGGTACAAGAAGTGGTTCAGCGTTTAATTAAAGCCGGTGGCGAAGAAGCAATAGAAAACGACGGTATTCTAGAGAATGTTTCGTTCTCTATACCTAAAGAACTAAAACGCATGGATTTGCCATCTGGCGAGTTATAACAGCGTGTGATCGATCGATCACACGCCATAAAAACTATTAGCCAGCTTTCAGCAAGGTCTGAACGTTAATCAATCGACCTGTAGCGGCTTTCATAATTTCTGCTGGTGCTTTTAAATCAATACCCGCTTGTTGTAAGCGACGTACAAGCAGCAGATTATCCACGCTTGGTATAGAACTCGGCTGACCATCCGGCATTTCTGATTGAATTATTAGTAACGAAGCTGTTACCAAATCCACATACGATAGTTCTCCGGTGTGGTTGCGATACCAATCGCGTGCAGTCTTGGCAGAATTGACAAACTCTTCCGGGTAATCCCAGCTACTTAACAACCAACCACTGACAATAGCGCGCAGGTTTTCAATAACCGAACTCAAGTCTGCATCGTCTGTAAAGTGCTCTGGCTGTTGATTCGCATGGGCAATGATCATCAGCTCACCAATCTCGGAAGTCAGGGCTACTAATGACGCAATTTCCGGCTCCAAATCAGGTACTTCTTTTGCCAACACTTGCACTATTGACGCCGACAAGGTTGTGCGTTGCACGTAGCGATGAAAGCGCTTATCAATCACATCGTTTGCAGGCACAATCGTGTTAGCTCGCAGCAAATCTTCAATGCTGCGCTGAGTTGCTTCAACACCTAATCGTGAAATCGCACCACGAATACTGGTAATTGAATCGCCGGCACCACCTTCAGCCTTGTTGGCCTCGTTAACGATATTGGTGGATAAACCGGGGTCGCATTGAATAATTTCTGCCAGCGCAGGAATACCCGCAACCTGACCATGACTGACTAATATTTTTTCGGTTGCTTTACCAAAACTGGCAAGCTTCACCCGGTTCGATTTCATGTCGTCAACAATGGAATCGAAAACCACGTTATCTTTTTCACCAACCTGCACATCAACAACGCTAATGGCATTCTTCTGTTGCTCGCGCATCAGAATATCCAGTTGCTCACGTCCAAATTTGACTACCTTGGCAACCGTTGGCGTTTTAGCTGACTGGTAAGCTGTTTTGTCCTGAAACAGCGCCTGCATGGATTGCGACGATTGCGCGTTTATAGTGCCAACTTCTTCCTTGCCGTTGTATAGCGCTAATGAACCTTCAACAAGAAACATCAACCATCGGTTTGCGCCTTCTGGCTTCAGTTGATCGTTACGCTGCACATGCACTACAGTGGCAGACTTACACAGTGCAGCGCGATTAACTGCGTTTAACTCGTTTACCGGACTGACCGAACTCGCTGCTGACGCAATAAGCGCCATGTTTTCATTCGAATTTGAGTTAGCCGAATTTTTATCACTCTTGAACACTGTTCATGCCCTGCCCTGTTTAGTTTTTCCGTCACTCAGCGTCATTGGCTGAAAGTGAAACGGGAAAGCGTAAAAACGCTTTCCCTATTTCGTTATCCTGCTTAATCTGAAATTATTGGTCCGCTGTAGCGCAATTTAGATCAGTGCCGTATGGGCTTACTCTATTTGGAGGTTCAGCGTCAACGGCATTCAAATCACTTGCGATTGCTTTCAAATCGGTAGTGAAATGATCGGCCGCTTCAACACCCAGCTCTTGGGCGCGCGCTGTAATGCGCACTCTAGACCACATCGCGTTACTCACCGGGTATACAACGTTAAAGAAGCCTGAACCACTTGCGTTCGTTGTCAGCACACCGTTACCTTCAATCGTTGCTTCGATGTTCTCACCCGTTGTGTCGTCAACAATAGGTCCGACCAATGCTGAATCTTGTGGGTCTAAACGACCATTAGTGTTAAGATCTTCACCGGCATCCAGAATACGATTGCCATTTTGATCTTCACTATCACAAACCTGAAACGCTACATAATCCCAGCGATCTGCAGACCAAGTTGCTGGATCTGCTGACCCGAGTTGAGTATTGCCCAAATTATCCACTAGGTCTAAGAAGCCTTCGTAATACATAATTGGCTCAATTGACAACTGCACAGTAGCACCTTCAATGGGCTTACCCGCGCCGTCAGCTACTTGCACAACATAAGCGACGCTAAACTGCGTTTGAGTATCGTCTTCTTCCAACCAGTTAGAAGAACCCAACGTGACGTTCAGTACCGGCTCAACCACTGTTAGCTGAGTGTTGCTGCTAATGCTGGTGCCTTGAACCTCGGCATTAATCACGATTTCATCCGTGTTTGTGGCCGCAGTACCTGCCTGGAATACCACACTGGCTTCGCCATTGGCATCTGAAATAGCAGACGCTTGGTTTAGCTGACCGCCTTTCAAGTTTGCACTAGTGAAAACCACTTCACGATTTTTAACCGGGTTGCCGTTTGCATCTTCTACCAGTGCAGTAATGGTGGCTTCTGAACCTGCGGATACGCGGGTATTTGAAGAAGACACATTCACGGCTGCTGGTGAATCACCGACAAACTCAATATTGACTGATTTAGTCAGCACAGCACCTGAAGTGGCTGTTGCTGTTAACGTTGCAGGGCCAGCATTGGTTGACAGTACCGAAACTGTTGCAACACCGTTAGCGTTGGTAGAACCTATTGTTGCACCAACAATCTGACCTGCTGTTAACGAGAACTGTAAATCCTGACCGGATACTGGCGTACCGTTTTTAGTCCAGGTCACATTAATATCGTGAGCGTTATTAACGTTCAACTCTGAATTGACCACATCAGCATACGTAAGTTGATCTTCACTCACAGTAAACGAATGCGACGTGACTACCGATGGCAAACCGGCAGAGTTATTCAGTGCAGTGAACTGAATCGTGTCGGCGACCGTTGCGCCGGTGACGCTAACTTCTGCAACACCTTGTGGGTTTGTCATCACAGTCTGAGCACTCAGAGTGCTGCCTGCATTTGAACTTATAGTTAACACTTGGCCTGACAAAGGCTGACCTAATCCAGGAACCAGTGTTGCGGTAATTTTGACATCACCACCTGGTACAACTGAGGTAGGACCGTTCAACGAAAGATTTGAACCCTCGGCAATCACCAGCACCGTATCGCTAAAGTTGCCTGATGTTGCTGTAACCGTAATTGGCTGGTTAGCTGGAGCGTATTCCAAGCTCAAGTTAGCTGTTGCTTCACCTTGATCGTTGGTTTCGGTTTGATTATCTTGCAATGTGCCAGCAGTGGCCGAGAAACTAATGGGTTGATTCGCCAACGCACGGTTATCATCATCAGTTACCAGCGCTTTAATCTGAGCGGTTTGCTGGCCACCTGTTTGCAGGCTGGCCATATCACTGATCACTTGAACGTTGATAACCTGACCAACTGCATTGCCGACGCCATTAATAGGGTTGCCGTCTGCGTCATACCCACTGGCCGCTCCAAGCGCTACGTCTTCTGTGCGCTTACCACAAGCGCTCAACATGACTGCACTAGCAACCAATAAAATACCGATTTTCTTCATGTCCATCATCCTAAAGTCAACTGGTTGTCGTAGTGAGCTCTAGCGGAAGCCGCCAAAGTAGTATTGAAAGCCAATACTTGCAGTCGTAAACGTACCGCCATCGATACTCAAAAAATGTAGGTTCAATGCAGTCGTCTTGTTGCCGAACAAGTTGATACCAGCTCCAACTGCGGTGCCTGCATCGGTTGTGTTTAAGCTTCTGTCTACGTCGAGTCGCGCTTGGCCACCCAACACATAAACACCGGCTCTATCCCACCGGTATCCCAAACGAACCATGGCCGCCTGGTACTGCACCAACGGCTCACTCAAGATGCTGCCTGTTTGATCAGACGCTGCGCCTACTTCCAGCTCTAATCCAACGAAATCTAACAATTGAAAACCCAAAGTGGCGTTTATAGTGCCCAGGCTCTTGTCGTTGTCCGACGCTAGCTCGATACTGCCATCAGTAAAGCCAATGCCGTAATACAACTTGGCGATATCCGCAGCCGCCGCGTTGCCGGCCATTAAACCTAAACTCAAGGCAAGGCTGCCGAGAAGCTTTTTCATAAATCTCTCCGTTACTTCGCTAGCTTTCGTACGCTGCGCAAGTCCTGTAAAAGCGGTTAAACAGAGCGCTCAAACTCGTTTTTTCCGCCACTGTCAGTAAAAATGTCGGCCAATTGGCGATTCTCTTGAGAACTGATCAACAGAACACATTGCCAACTTCATCGCACTTCCAATGCGCCAGTAATTCGACTAACACGTCAGCACAGACCACATTACAAGCCGAATGTGGGACACTCTCGTGTCTCATTTCGCTCTCCAGGCAATCCCGGACATGGCAAAACCCTATAGACACGCGCGCCAGTCACTGTTAATCGTGCTTTTCGTGACGGCACTTGGCCTGTTTGGTTGCAGCAACCATGCCGACATCGATGGCCCGGCGCCAAAGATCAGCTTTAAAACGCTCGAAAACGCGACTCCGCTCGCATTGGATGGCATCGGCAAGCCGGTGTTAGTCAACTTCTGGTCCCCGAGTTGCGCCATCTGCATGAAGAAAATGCCGTCACTGGTTGAGCTGTATAAAGAGTACGCGCCACAAGGGTTCGAATTGGTCGCGGTAGCCATGCCATTCGACAGGCCTAGTGATGTCGTGGCCTTAAAAGAGCAAGGCAAATGGCCATTCAGAGTGGCGCTGGATTTCGAAGGTACTGTGGGTGGAGCGTTCGGGCAGGTTGATGTAACACCCACCTCGTTCTTGATTGATGCCAATGGCAACTACGTAAAAAAATACGTGGGTACGTTCGATCTGAATAAATTTAAGAAACGGCTGGATGGACTGCTGGTTGAAGCCACTAAAACGAGATCGGCCGAGGCGAACTCCTAACCAATGGGTATATGCCGAATGGCTACTCGCCCGCCCGCCGGCTACGCAGTTGTCAGTAGCGGCTCTAACTCTTTTAGCGCCAATTTGTACACTTTGCGTTTAAAAAAGATGACGCGCTTGGATGGCTCCCAATAATCTATCCAACACCAGCTATCGAATTCCGGTTTATCGCAAAACGCCAGATTGACCGAATCTTCAGTGCAAGTCATGCGCAACATATACCAGATTTGCTTCTGGCCAATACACACCGGCGTTTGATTGCGCCGCACAAACCGTTTCGGCAATTTGTATTTTAACCAATCGTGGGTGCAACCCAGAATCTCGACATCGCCAGGATCGAGCCCCGTTTCTTCTTTCAGCTCCCGATACATGGCTTGCTCGGGCGATTCTTCATTATCGATGCCACCTTGCGGGAATTGCCATGCGTCCTGACCAATCCGCCTGGCCCAGAAGAGTTGCCCCTGATCGTTACTCAGGATAATACCCACATTCAAACGATAGCCGTCGCTGTCTATCATTGGACCTCGCTTCGGGCGATATCTTGGCCAAATGAGCGGGCGATGTGATCACCGCTATTTGTGCCAATTGTTGGGCCTGTTGTGTGGCTGCTGCTGTTCAAAGTTGTATTCAGGCTGTAACCGTATTGTTATAGATGTTTCTGATACTACTCTACGCAATTCATTCGCATGGTGGCAAGCACCTTGTCACACTAACCAGTGCGATTCATACACAGTGGTACTACGTTTTGGGCAAAGTGACGCCACGCTGGCCCTGATATTTTCCACCCCTATCCGCGTATGACGTATCACACACTTCATCACTTTCGAAAAACAGCATTTGCGCCACACCCTCATTGGCGTATATTTTGGCTGGTAGCGGTGTGGTATTAGAGAATTCGAGGGTCACATGACCTTCCCACTCCGGCTCCAGCGGCGTCACATTCACAATGATGCCACAGCGTGCGTAGGTGCTTTTGCCCAAACAAACCGTTAACACATTGCGCGGAATCCGAAAATATTCAACCGTGCGTGCCAGCGCAAAAGAATTGGGCGGAATAATGCAAGTATCGGATTTCACATCCACGAAGCTGTCGGGATCAAAATCTTTGGGATCGACAATCGCGTGATTGATGTTCGTGAAAATTTTAAATTCATCAGCGCAGCGCACATCGTAGCCATAGCTGGATGTACCAAACGAGACAATTCGTTGATCGTTATCATCGACACGCACCTGCCCCGATTCAAACGGCTCGATCATGCCCATCGAGTCGGCCATTCTTCTAATCCATTTATCTGACTTAATGCTCATTAACGATAACCTAGGTGCTTTGGATAACAATGTTTGGAAATTTAGAGCTGTAATCTTTAGCTTGTTTAGCTAACCGGGCAGCAGCCTTGCGCGCGATGTCACGATAAATTTCACTGGCGCGGCAATCAGGCTCTGCCACCACGGTCGGTTTACCCGAATCGGCTTGCTGCCGGATACGCATTTCAAGTGGTAATGCACCTAACAAGGTAACGTCTGCCTCGGCGGCCATGGCACTACCGCCACCCTCGCCAAAAATAGGCTCTTCATGGTTGCACTTGCTACAAATGTGGGTGGACATATTCTCAACGATGCCCAAAATCGGGATGTCGACCTTCTCAAACATCTTCAAACCTTTGCGCGCATCGAGCAAGGCAATGTCTTGAGGCGTAGTAACAATGATGGCACCGCTAACCGGTACTTTTTGCGCGAGCGTAAGTTGCGTGTCGCCGGTGCCGGGAGGCAAGTCAATCAGCAGATAATCAAGATCGCGCCAGCGCGTATCATTGAGCAGCTGTTCTAGCGCTTGAGTGACCATGGGGCCCCGCCAGATCATCGGAGTTTCTTCATCAATCAAAAAACCGATAGACATCGTCTGCACACCGTAGTTTTCCATAGGCTCCAGCGTTTTACCGTCTTCTGATTCCGGCTGACCAGCTAAGCCCATCATGCGAGGCTGGCTAGGCCCGTAAATATCGGCGTCCAGCAAACCAACCGTTGCCCCTTCTGCGGCAAGAGCCAGTGCAAGATTCACAGATGTGGTGGATTTTCCGACGCCACCCTTGCCCGACGCAATGGCAATGATGTTTTTCACGTTGTCCAGGCGCTTCACACCGTGCTGCACCGAGTGCGCAATGATGTTGTGGCCAATTTCCATGGACACATCTTTAACACCAATTTTGACCAACTCGGCATTCAGCGCCTGACTGAGCTCAGTTTTATAGCCATCGCACGGGTACGGCATGTTGATCGTAATATCAACGTTCTGGCCGTCTATTTTGATATCCGACACGGCTTTCGCCGTGACGAGACCTGTGTTCAGATGCGGATCGATGAACTGATCTATGGCCTGTTCGACCTGCTCTTGGGTTAAATCAGACATGGTGTTGCATGGCTCCGAAGATGGTGGACTGTTAGACTATATAACTGAACTCCTGACTATACACTTATGCGCCCCGGAACGCCGAACATTGGCCGGTTCCGCCGCACAACCGGCAGCCCGCTGCCGCAGCAGAACAAGACAGTATGAGCCGAAAGATTCTGGTTACCAGCGCTTTGCCGTACGCCAATGGCGAGCTACACATTGGACACTTACTGGAGTACATCCAGACCGATATCTGGGTGCGCTATCAGCGCCTGATGGGGCATCAATGCCAATGGGTCTGGGCAGACGATGCGCACGGCACGCCTATCATGCTGCGTGCCCAGCAAGAAGGCATCACACCGGAAGAACTTATTACTAACATGAAGGCTGCGCACGAGCGCGATATCGCTGGGTTTCTGTTGTCGCCGGATAATTTCCACACCACCCATTCGGAAGAAAATCGTGAATGTTCGGAAATGATCTACAAGCGGCTGGATGACGCCGGGCTCATTATTAGAAAAACCATCAAGCAGCTGTTTGATACCGAAGAAAACATGTTCCTGCCCGATCGCTACGTGAAAGGCATATGCCCCAATTGCGGCGCGGCCGATCAGTACGGTGATAACTGCGAGGTCTGCAGCGCGACCTACGACGCAACCGAACTTAAAGATCCGATCTCGCAGGTCTCAGGCAAGGCACCGGTGCTGCGCGACTCCGAGCAACACTTTTTCGCACTCAGCCAATTCAGCGACATGCTTAAACAATGGACGCAAGGCCCAGCCGTGCAAGACGAAGTGGCCAACAAATTAAAAGAGTGGTTGGACAGCGGATTACAAGATTGGGATATTTCGCGCAACGCACCGTATTTCGGTTTTGAAATTCCTGACGCACCGGGCAAGTATTTTTATGTGTGGTTGGACGCACCCATTGGCTACATGGCCAGCCATAAAAATCTGGCTGCACGCACAGGTGAAGACTTCGAAGCCAGCTGGAAACTAGACTCGGACGTAGAGCTGTATCATTTTATTGGCAAGGACATCATCAACTTTCACTGTTTGTTCTGGCCTGCCATGCTCGAAGGTGCGGGATTTAGAAAACCAACGGGTATTTTTTGTCACGGCTTTTTGATGCTTGAAGATGCCAAGATGTCGAAATCGCGCGGCACGTCGGTGTCTGCCGAGAACTGGCTAAAACATTTAGATGCAGAAACACTGCGGTATTACTTTGCCAGCAAGCTCAGCAGTAATGTTGTGGATTTAAATTTGAATCTCGATGATTTTGTTACGCGCGTTAACGCCGATCTCGTTGGCAAAGTGGTGAATATTGCGAGCCGCTGTGCAGGTTTTATATCAAAGCAGTTTGACGGCAAGCTTAGCGCCCAATATCCAACTGACCTACAGGCCGACTACGATAAGTTTGTTAATGCACGAACCGTTATCGGTGAATATTACGAGCAACGCGAGTACGGTAAAGCCATGCGCGAAATCATGTTGTTGGCTGAACACGCCAATACGTACATCAACGATGCTGAGCCGTGGGTAAAAATAAAAGCCGACGGCGCGCGCGATGAAGTGCAAGACATTTGCACAGCCGGGCTCAACTATTTTCGCATCATAATGACTTACTTAAGCCCGGTGCTACCAGCGCTTGCGCAAAAAACAGAAGGCTTTCTAAACACTAAGCTCACCATGGATGCGCTAAGCACGCCATTAACGGATCATAAAATCGAAAAGTTCAAACCACTTATGACTCGTGTTGAACCAAGCCAGATTGAAAAACTCATGCAAAGCACTGCAGAACAAAATGCCGCGGCTACCGCTGCTGCTAACAACGCATCAGCCAATACGGGTAACTTTGATGCGCTAAAACCTGAAATTGAATTTGCCGACTTCGACAAAATTGATTTACGTGTGGCGCTGATCAGCGATGCTAAAGCGGTTGAAGGTGCTGATAAGCTTGTAGAGCTAACACTGGATATTGGGTTTGAAACTCGCACTGTGTTTGCCGGTATTAAAGCTGCCTACAGCCCCGAAGATTTAATCGGGCGTAAAACCATCATGGTGGCCAATCTAAAACCGCGCAAAATGCGCTTTGGTTTATCCTCCGGCATGGTACTGGCCGCAGGCCCGGGCGGCAGCGACTTATTTATCTTATCCCCGGATGATGGCGCAGCACCCGGTATGCGTGCCAAGTGAGTGAATGCCAATGGGCGAATACGCGCTCATACTAATCACCACAGTATTAGTTAATAACTTCGTCCTCACGCAGTTCCTCGGGTTGTGTCCGTTTATGGGAGTATCGCGCTCCTTAGAGAGCGCGATAGGTATGGGCATCGCCACCACGTTTGTATTAACACTGGCATCCGCGTTGAGTTTTCTGATTAATAACTGGTTGCTAATACCATTCGAACTGTCGTATTTACGCACCATCAGCTTTATTCTTATTATTGCCATTGTCGTGCAATTTACTGAAATAATCATCCGTAAACGCAGCCCACTGCTGCATCGTGTATTGGGTTTGTACTTACCACTGATCACCACTAACTGCGCAGTATTGGGTGTTGCGTTACTCAGTGCACGCCAGCACACACACTTTTTAGAGGCTGTTATTTTTGGTTTTGGTGCGGCAATCGGTTTTACTGTGGTGTTGTTATTGTTTTCTTTGCTGCGCGAACGTTTAGACACAGCTGATATTCCTAAACCGTTTAAAGGCAATGCCATAGCGCTGATTACTGCAGGCATTATGTCGTTGGCATTTATGGGGTTTGCGGGAATGACATGAGCACCTTGCCATGACCAACAACGCAACGCTCAATCTGATATTGCTTGCAATACTGTGCTTCGTGCTGGTTGCTGTTGTTGGTGCACTATTAACCTGGCTATCAAAACCAAAAGCCGACACCGCAGAAAGTCAGACTAATACGATGATAGAACGGGTTAACGCAGAGTTGCCGCAAACGCAGTGCGCGCAATGCGGTTACCCAGGATGTAGACCATACGCTGCAGCAATAATAGAAAATAACGAAGCCATTAATCGCTGCCCGCCGGGTGGTGAACGCACGATTGTGCAACTGGCTCAACTGCTGGGGACAGAGGTTCTACCCCTGGATGATCAATGTGGCGATACAAAACCAGCGCAAGTTGCCATTATTGATGAAGCGGTTTGTATCGGCTGCACACTATGCATTAACGCGTGCCCGGTCGATGCCATAGTGGGTGCTGCAAAGTTAATGCACACTGTTATTAGCGATGACTGCACTGGTTGCGAACTGTGTATACCTCCTTGCCCGGTAGACTGTATCGATTTAGTTAAGCCACCGGAAACAGTGGCGTCGTGGCAATGGCCAAAACCCGCGCTATGACTAAATCAGTTTCGTACAACACCGATTCAGCGCCCTATCCCATTATTGGCGGTATTGCATTAGCACCACAAAAGCGTGCACTAACTGGCGCAATCCTAGAGATCGCACCGCCTGCTCACTTGACCATCCCATTACTGAATTACCAACGTGAAGCGCTTCGTCCGTCAGTGGCAATTGGCGAACAGGTAAAACGAGGTCAAGCCATTGCAAAAGGTTTGCTTGCATCTTCATCTGGTGAGGTGGTTGCGATAGAGTCTAAACCTATTATTCATCCGGCTGGCTTAAGTGCCAGTTGTGTGATCATTGAATGCGATGGTTTGGACACAGCACTAACAACAGTCAATAGCAATAACGCAACACCGCAGCACAGACTACAAACATTTATAAATGACCCCGCACCCACAATCGAAAATGCGGCATTGGTGGGCTTAGGCGGCGCGGGCTTTCCAACCGATCAAAAAATCTGGAATACGCACAAGCCCACACCGCATACGCTGATTATTAATGCCGCCGAATGCGAACCGGAGATAG
The DNA here is from genome assembly GCA_964390335.1 of uncultured Granulosicoccaceae bacterium. Classification (GTDB taxonomy): domain Bacteria; phylum Pseudomonadota; class Gammaproteobacteria; order Granulosicoccales; family Granulosicoccaceae; genus Granulosicoccus. Next base: position 19,657 of record CAYMHU010000052.1, read on the forward strand.
CGTGCGATGAGGCCCTGATGGAACAGGACGCAACGGCTATTGCCTGGGGAGTGCAAACACTTGTTGCGTTAACGCAATGCGAACACTGTATTGTGGCAATAGAAGACAGCAAGCCTGCGGCAATTGATGCAATGCGCAACGCCCTAGAAAGCATACAATCTGATGCGCGGCTGTTGATCATCCCTACCAAATACCCAACAGGCGCGGAGAGTACGCTTATTAAAGCGGTAACCGGCGTGCATCTACCATACAATAAGAAACCCATTGATCACGGTTTTGTTTGTATCAATGTTGCTACTGCGCATGCCTTATGGCGCGCCATTAATGGCACAGCACTGGACTCGCGTATTGTGTCCTTAGGGGGCGATGGCATGTCCAACCCGTGTAATGTGCGCGTACGCTTTGGCAGCAGCATCGACTACGTACTGAGCCAAACTAACAATGCAGCGGCGCTTGATAACACTCAATTGCGGGTGGGTGGACCATTAAGCGGCTTTAATATTAGTAACGCTTACTTGCCTGTCACTGCACGCACCAACTGCATACTTGCCACCACTACTACGCAACCCAGCGCGGTACTGGCGTGCATACGGTGTGGAGATTGCGCAGATGTGTGTCCGGCAACACTGTTACCACAACAATTACATTGGCATGCCGTGGCAGACAATATAAGCACTTGCACGCAACTTAATTTAGATGCGTGCATAGAATGCGGTTGTTGCGATCTTGTTTGCCCATCCAATATTCCATTAACCGAGACCTTCCGCTATGCGAAGTCTCAACAACGGGCTATCGAGATTGAGGAACAACGCGCTCAAAAAGCAGAACAAACCTTTGCTGCCAGAGAAATTCGGCTTGCAAGATTGGAACAGGAAAAAGCTGAAGCCATAGCACAGCGTAAAAAAACCATAGCAGCGCGCGCAAAGCAACGCGCGGATAAGCCTATAAACGATGCCATTGCCCGCGCGAAAGCTCGTGCGCAAAATCGTGCTCGCAACAAACCTTCCGGGCAGCCTGATTAATGAGCATTGGTTTAATTAGCAAACAATCACTGGGTATTAAACCGTTCAACACCCAACAGATTATGTTGCTGGTTGTGGCAGCTTTAATACCCGGCACAATAACGTATGCTGTGCTAATCAGCTATGCCGTGCTCATAAATGTGTTGTTTGCGGTGTTGTTGAGTGTGTTATTGGAGGCGCTGGCACTTAAGTTACGCAGTAAATCAGTGGCTACCGGCATAGGCGATGGCAGTATTGTCTTAGCCGCGTGGTTGCTTGCGCTTGCTGTACCTCCGCTTTTACCACTCTGGCAGTTAAGCTTGGGTTTGTTGGTTATGGTGATGCTAGGTAAACAAATATATGGTGGACTAGGCAGCAACCCGTTTAACCCTGCCATGGTGGGTTACGCCGTGTTGTTGGTATCGTTTCCGCAAACGATGACCTGGTGGTTTGCCGAGGGCGCGCTTAATCAAATCAATGTAACCACTTTAGTGCATGCCAAGTTACAAGCTAATGCTGCTGATCTTGATCTCTCAGCATTGCATGCCATTGAAACCACTACATCATTGGCGGTTACATCGAGTACAGCCGCCAACACAACAAGCAGTTGGGATCTCATTACAAAGGCCACCCCCTTGGAACATGTGCGCAGCTTAAAGCTGCAAGGCATAGCGCCAGATGCCACGGCATTGAATGAGTGGTCTGCCTACGCGGCCTGGGCCTGGGTTAATTTGGCTTTTTTGCTGGGTGGGTTTTTTCTGCTGTACAAGCGTATTATCCAGTGGCACATACCAGCGTCACTGCTGTTATCTTTCACGGTACTGCAATTGCTATTTGCAGATAACTCATCGCCGCCTATTTATTACGCATGGCTCAGCGGCGCGCTTATACTGGGAGCGTTTTTTATTGCAACCGATCCTGTGACCGCGGCTAGCAGTAAACGCGGCCGACTCATTTATGGTGCAGGCATTGGGGTTTTCACGTTTATTATTCGCGAGTACGGTGGTTACCCTGAAGGCATTGCGTTTGCCGTACTACTGATGAACATGTGCGTTCCGCTCATTGATCATTTCGAGCTACACAAAGCGAATAGCCAATGAACCCAGCGCAATTAAGTCAACGGTGATGAAATCCACCGAATTAACTAATGCGCTAAGCCTTGCTGCATTTCTATTGGCAGCCATTGTTGGTGTTACGTTAATGTATAAGCTGACCCAACCCCAAATCGCAATAACGAGCAACGCCACATTAAATTTGGCAATACAGGATGTACTGGCAACCAGCAGTTATAACAACAATCCTGCGCAAGATACCAAAACGGTACAAGCAGAAGCCTTAGGTACGGCAGTAGAACAAACCGTTTATCGAGCCCGCTTGCAAGACGAACCTGTGGCTGTTGTTATAACAGCGGTGGCACCGGACGGCTATAGCGGGGACATTAACTTACTCATTGGGATTAGCTATGATGGAACCCTAACCGGTGTTCGGGTAACCCATCACCGCGAAACACCCGGATTAGGTGACGATATAGAACATCGACGATCGGACTGGATCTATGCTTTTGATGCATTGCAACCCGGTACTATGGCCGCCAACGAATGGCAAGTAAAAAAACGCGGTGGAAAGTTCGATCAATTTACTGGCGCAACGATAACACCAACTGCGGTTATACAGGCAGTGAAACGTGTCAGCGATTGGTACTTGGATAATCGCGATCTATTGTTTGATAACGAGTAACCGCCTATTTCACCAACACTTCTTTACTAGTAACAGACCTATTTGCGCTACACTGAGTTATGTCCGCAACGATTACGAACAGTACCGAGCCCTCAACGCGCTATATGCCGCGCGATCTATTGCTTGATGGCTTGTGGCGTGAAAATCCCGGCATAATAAAACTGCTGGGGCTGTGTCCGTTGCTCGCGGTTAGTAACACCAGCATCAACGGCTTGGGACTCGGCTTGGCCACCATGCTCACTCTGTTGGTATCTAACACGGTGGTATCGATGAGCCGAGCCTTCATCGCTCCTGCCATACGCATACCACTTTATGTGTTAATCATTGCGTCCACGGTGTCTATTATTGAACTGGCCATGCAGGCATGGTTACCCGCGTTGTTTAATACGCTGGGTATATTTCTGCCACTCATTGTGACTAATTGCCTTATTCTGGGTAGAGCCGAAGCCTTTGCCTCCAGGCAAAGCATAAAACTGGCAACCATGGATGCTCTGTCCATGGGGCTGGGATTTTTACTCGTACTACTGGTCTTGGGATTTTTTAGAGAACTGATTGGTCAAGGCACTGTTCTGGCTGATGCAGAATTTTTGTTCGGATCTTCCGCACACAGCTGGTCGTTGCAAATAATCAGCTCAGACTACAGTGTACTGATTGCACTACTACCACCCGGGGCGTTTGTTGGTTTAGGGTTACTTTTAGCCCTGTACAACGTTGTACGCGGCGAACACTAAAGGCAAGACATGCTATTTACACAAGATAGACTTCGGATGCGTGAGATGTTCTTTAGTGCCTGGCACAAGCACTTACAACAAGAATCGCTTGAGCCCATGGAAAAACAAATTGTCAGCCTGCTAGAAGAACACCCTGAATACCACGAACTATTGCAAGACCCTGAAAACAAAGACAAGGACTTCACACCTGAGCAAGGGCAGCTGAATCCATTTTTACACTTAAGCTTGCATTTGGCATTGCGTGAACAAGTCGGCACCGACAGACCCAAGGGTATAGCGTCGCTTACACGATCACTGCTGTTGAAGCATGGTGATGGTCATACCGTGGAGCATTTAATGATTGAATGCTTGGGGGAGTTTTTGTGGGATGCACAACGGGCCAAACGCGAGCCTGATGAATTAGCCTACCTGGAAAAACTGAAAACCTTGCTGTAATTGCGCTCTGTCAGGTTGACAGATGTACTCGCGCACGGCACCTTATCGAAATCAGTAATGCACGAGATAGAGAACAGTTAGTTGGTTTTGAAAACGTGAATAAAGGTGATGAGACTCGTTAGAGCAGGTAGAAAAAAGGGCCTCAATAGGCCCTTTATCTGTTTCCAGCTATCCAATTAGCTTAGATCATAACCATACGTCTTGGCATTCGACTACAGCTTCACACCTAATGCTTTAATTGATTCCATGGTTACACCGCCTTCAGCCAAGTTATTCTTCTTTTGATATTCAGCGAGGGCGTTTAGCGTTCCGTTTCCTAATACGCCATCAATCTTACCAACCTCGTAGCCTTCTGATGCCAATGCGCTTTGCAAACGAGAGATGATGTCGTCGGTTGTGTTGGTTTCACACAGCACAGACATCCATTCGAAGCGCGCATCCTCAACCTTTACACGGCGCTCAACCTGGGAGTTAAGTCCGGGTACCGGCACCTTAACACTGGATGCATCCGACGCAAGTTCCATTACTTCAACGTCTTCAAATTGCGCTGGCACAGCTGTTTTCACAAATTTTCCTGCCTTTTTTACCACCGTGCGCTCGTAAGCAATAACATTTGCAGGAATGGCCTTATTACAAATAACGCGACCAGTAGGCTCGCCGTCTTCAGCATCTTTACTGCGACTGGTTAGCCACGTAAACCCGCCGGGCTTTTGCACTTGCAGTTTGTTCATCGTTTTAAACTTGGCTGGAACCACAACACGTTTTTCCGTTGCATCAGAATCCAGCTTTTCAATGTTAATGGTTTCATACTCTGCAGGCTCGTCAACGCTGGTTACTAGTGGCGCTGTGCCAATGACTTCTACATCAATGGTTTCATACTTTGCGGGAATGTCTACCAGACACATGATTTCCCCGGATAAATTATCAATACGCTGAATTGGACCCGTGCCTTTTTGCCATATACTATGTGCTGCTTCAACCAACACACTTTCCTGTTTCTGTTTAAACACAGCAGGCACTTCAATTAAACGCTTGTGCGCTGGTTTAACCAAAACACTTTCGGTGCCTTTACGATATTTTGCAGGGGACACAGACAATTCTTCTGTGGCTTCACTTATCAGCACTTGGTTAGGTATTTCTTTGATGACTGCCGGACTGTAGTGTTCATACAAACAGCTGCCAGCCGACACATTCGCAAGGTTAATTCCTGCAATGTTCAGATCACGCTTTTCGCCTTCACTAACCGGAATGGTGCCTTCGATAGAATCGCGTACCCATTCTGTGCGCGCGGGTGCAGCAAGAAAGCTGTCTTCTTCAACAGCAAGTTCCGGCTGCACTGCTTCTAATTCTGTTGACGCTTCACGAGTCATTACCTGTTTGGTGCGCTCTTCAAAACGTGCGGGCGTGATTTGGAATCGCTCCGTAGGCTCTTTGAGTAAAACATCCACTGTTTCAGTTCGGTATTTAGCAGGAACGCTTACCTTGGCATAGCACTCACCGCCTTTTGCTGGCGGCAAAATTTCTGCAACCATTGGCTTAGTCTGCGCTGTAGCATCAACAGCAAGCAGGCCACAGAAAAGCATCGGAATACCCGATACACATAGATGCTTATCACGTCGTCTGGCCATTACATATCTCCTGGTACTGGTAAATTTCTTGTTTCAATTACTAGCAATTATGCTCGCTTGCAATAAGACTGCCGGTTTCTGCTAATACGTCATATATGTTCCGGTAATACTTCAAAGAAACGGCCATATTTACATTGTCTTTGCCGCTCACTTCTCACCATCTAACAACAAATTGTAAAGGAATTTATAGCCTAGACGTAACAATCCGTACCGGATAAGGAAAATTCGCCTTCGGCTGCACCTCAGCGGGAAAGCTGAAGTTACCGTCCGATCAAAAACAATAATAATAAGAGATCTCACGGACAATGCAGTATAAATATAACTATAAAATCTGGCTGTTCCTGTGTATTACAGGGCTCCTTGCCCCGGCGGGCGCATACTCAAAAACCACTGATAGCGATTACACGTCTCCATATTATAGTGACGGTACGTTTTTCTTCGCGCCATCTAGCAGTTGGTTAGTCGGGGCCGCTATGCACAACAATGCAAAAGAGCTGTTGGACGCTATACGATCGTCCGAAAAACACGGCTTAAATCCATCGTCCTACGGTCTTCATAGTTTAGCTTATGCCATCGATGAGTACGCAATAAAACGTGAAAAATTGGGAATATACGATACTGAAGCGCTGCAAAGTCAGCGTAAATCACTTGAACACAAGCTTGATACCGCGTTCGTCAGGCTTGCTCGGGATTTAGGTCGTGGTGTGCTCGTTGGCAAAATCGTACAGGAAGATTTGCATCGAGCGGCACCAAAGGTTGATGTTAAAGAACTAATCAGTTCCTTACGAACCGGTAAAGCTACGGTAAAACAGCTACTTGATGATGTCACGCAGCAACGCCCCGAGTATGTTGCTTTAACAACGCATATGCAAACACTATTGACCGAGCGCGACAGTGGTGCTCAGCGCATTAAAGTTCAGTATGTGGAATCGGCCAAATTTGGTGATGAACATCAGGCTTTTCGTACTCTCAAACACCGCTTAAAGCAGACAGGCGATCTTGATCAAAATAAAAGAATCAATGTTGTCTTTGATGACGATCTAAAACAGGCGCTAATATCGGTACAAGAAAGGCATGGACTTAAACCTAATGGTCTGATCACTGAAGGGGTCATAGTTGCACTCAACCGCAGCATTGATGATGATATCAACGAAGTGGCTATAAATCTGGAACGCTGGCGCTGGATGCCTCGCGACCTGGGTGATCGCCATATTATGGTGAACATCCCGGCGTACGAATTAAATCTAGTTAATAACAATCAAACCATTGCGCAAATGCCCGTGGTGGTTGGTTCTGTTGAAAATCCTACGCCTATATTTAGTGAAAATGCGAGTATTGTTGAGGTTGCCCCCACCTGGACAGTGCCAGCGAGCATCGCCAATAGCGAGCTTATCCCCCGCGAACGTAAAAACCCTGGCTACCTTGAACGCGAGAAAATGGATTTCTACAAATGGGATAAAGGCAAGCTGGTTAAGGTTGATCGTTCAACAGTAACCCGAAAAGAGATCAACACCACGCCGTTTCCGTATGTAATTCGACAGCGCGCAGGAGAACACAATGCGCTAGGTATGCTGAAAGTATTAATGCCGAACAAACATGCAATCTACTTGCATGATACTCAGTCGAAAAATCTGTTTAGCAAAACAGATCGAGCGTACAGCCATGGCTGCATCAGGCTTAGCGACCCATTCAGGTTAGCTAATCTGTTATTGCAATTGGACGGCTACTCTCCAACACAGACGGATAAAATTCTGGCTTCCACTGATACGCACAGAGTTAACCTGAAAAATAAAACACCCACACACTTAACGTACTTCACCGCTTGGGTTGATGATAAAGGCCGCTTTCACAAACGTAAAGATGTGTATCAGCACAACGAGAGGGTCAGAGTTGCTTTGGAATTTAAAAATACCCTGATAGCGAATCTGGACCAGCGCCAACAATTGCTACTAAGTGAGTTTTTTTATTGATTTAAGCTAGTTTGCTTGGCGCAAGGGGCTTGATTGTTTACTATCCCCTTACACCAAACAAACTCAGCTTAAGCATGTCAAAATCAGTCAGTATTATCGGTGCCGGCTCAATCGGCATCTGTACCGCGCTTCACTTGCAGCAAAGCGGATGGCAGGTGACGCTTATTGATCGCAAAGCACCGGCCTCTGAAACATCGTTTGGAAATGCTGGCATTATCAATAGTGCATCATTGATTGCACTCAACAGCCCAGCCATGCATCGCTCCTTGGCCTCTTTACTTAAAAACAACAAGCCTCAATTACGTTATAACCTGGCACACATAGCCAAGAACTTACCCTGGGCACTCGCATTTTTAAAGCAAAGCAAAACCCGCGCGGCTGAAAAAACCTCCGAAGCCCTGCACTCATTAACCTCAGTAAGCTTACAAGAGCACAAGGCTCTAATGCAGCGTGCAGGCAACATGCACAGACTCTCCGAAAAGGGCTGGCTACGTGTATATCGAAAAGAACCGGGGTTTGACGACCAATCATTCGAAGCGCAGCAGTTCAGAAAATACAATATACCCGGTGAGAAGCTCACAGCCGACGACGTTAAAGACTTAGAACCTTCGCTAAAGCCCATTTACGCTTCCGGCTATTTACTCTCAGGCGCAGCCTCAATCAACAACCCCGGCGATCTGTTAAAAGAATATGCACAGCTTTTTGTAAACGATGGCGGCACCATCGTTAATGCCACAATTACAGGTATAGATGCGACAGCCGAACGCATTGTATGTCGCACGAACGAAACGCCTATTCAATCCGATAAGCTGGTGATTGCAGCAGGCCCATGGAGCAACGATATTTTAGGCATGCTTCGCTACAGCGTGTTGATGAATGTGGAGCGTGGATATCATACGCACTACAACTTGCTGAATAACGCTAGTCTTGAGCGTTCTGTCTTCGATGTTCAATCTGGCTTTATCATGAGCCCAATGGAGATGGGTTTGCGTATTACCACGGGAGTTGAACTGAATGAGCGCGACGCCCCAAACAATCTGGAACAGCTTAATCAGGTTTTACCATCTATTAAACAAGCAATCGACTTAGGCGAACAAACCGATATGCCAATTTGGCGTGGTAGTCGCCCTACTCTGCCTGATAGCAGGCCCATTATTGGCAAGGCACCTAAACACGATAACGTATGGATGGCATTCGGACACCAGCATATTGGTCTGATGACGGGACCAATCACCGGCAAACTGCTGGCAGCGCAAATGAACGATGAACAAACCGAATTAAATATGGAGCCATTCGCGCCCAAGCGCTACGTAAGTTCAAGGCGACAGTAACACCATCAGAATCAACAAATCCGGACATACCGCATTATGTCGAACAATACAAAGGTTGGATTTATCGGTCTTGGCCAGATGGGAATGGGTATGGCTCAAAACATACTCGACAACGGCCACGCATTAAGCGTATTTGATATCTCAGATACGGCAATGCAAACATTAGCTGAGCATGGCTCCCACGCATGCAGTTCCGCAATGGAGCTGGCTCAACGCTGCAACTTGATTCTGTTGTGCCTACCGTCCAGCGATATTGTAGAAAACGTGCTTTTTTGTGATGAGGGCATACTAAGCGCTGAATCAAAAATCACTGTTATTGATACCTCTACATTAAACAAGCTATCTGCCATTGATTTTGCCCAACGTTGCAAGCAACGTGATGTACATTACTGTGATTGCCCGGTTTCCGGTCTGCCTCAGCGGGCTAAAGATGGCACGTTAACGTCGATGTTTGGTGGTGACGACGACACGTTTAACCGTACACGCAGCCTTCTAGAGTGTTTTTCTTCTACCGTTGTCCATTGTGGTGACATCGGCAGCGGCCAAGCCATGAAGACAATCAATAATATTATTTACAATATTAATATCGCTGCACTGTGCGAGGTTTTACCCACTGCAGTAGCCAGCGGGCTAAAGCCAGATGCACTGCAGCAAGTCACCAGCTCTGGCAGCAGTAGCAGTTTTGCATCGAATTATTTCGTGCCTAAAATGCTAAACAATACGTTTACCGGTGACTTTACGATGGACTCGGCACTTAAGGACTTGCAGAACATGCAAGGGATGGCGGCCGAGACCGGCGCCGATATGCCATTAACACTGGCAATGATGCAAGCTTATAACGATGCGATTGCTGCTGGCTTCGGCGCTGAATCCAAGAGCGCCATGTTGAAAGTGTATGAAATGCAATTAGGGGTTTGGTTCAGAAACTGAAGTTGAAGTTG